>CAVRCD010000010.1:0-36933 GCA_963719475.1 uncultured Actinomycetota bacterium
TTACTGCATGGACCCGTACTCGATATTCATCCGACCGTTACTGGATGACGTCACCGAGCCGGCGACCGCACGGTTCTTCCACTGCCGTGAACGGGTCGAACTCTTGGCACCTCTAGCCGAAACCCCAACCGCAGGCACGGATCGCCGCATCGAGTACCAGCGTGCGGTGCTCGATCTGGCTGATGCGTGGCACATAGCCGACGTCAACGCCAGGTCGGTCGGCACCGCACGGATGGACCCGGACACGAAGCGCGTACTGTCCAGAGCGCGGCAACTAATTAACCGGGCGGTCGATGAACGGACTACCGCCGGTGAACGAGAGAACTGCCGGCTCAAGCTCATCGAGCTTCTCAATGGACTTGCGCCGATACCCGTGCCACTGCGGCAGCGTGTCGTCGCACATTTGGGCAACCCGAGCCTCGGTCAACTTTCCAGGTAACAGGATGTTCGCGTCTCCGCTGACGGAGCAACGTGACGATCACCAGGTCTTGCCGTCAAACCAGTACCCGCTCGAAGGTCGCTGACCGCGCAGCCGACAGGGCCTAGACGCGCGTCGCGAGGGCGGCCGAACGAGGAGATCTTCACCACCTGGGCTCCCGGGAGGCACGAACCCGCCCGACTACCAGTCGGTCGCGTCGACTAAGAACTCTGCCCCTACAGGTATCCCATTGGACGATCCGCTTGCGGCGATAGTTCAGTGACCCAGGTGCAGCCTTCGTTCAAGAGCGATGCCCGGCGACATTGATCACGTGTCCATCAGGGCTCCGGACGAAGAATCGACGAATACCCCACGGTTCGTCCGTGATCGGGTGCACGATCTCATATCCACGTCGTTGCGCTTCTTCATAGGCGGCATCGACGTCATCGACCTTGATGTGGATGACGGAGTCCTTTGGCGCCGTCGCGTCTCGGGTAACGACATTGGACGCACGCGCCCGAGTCCGCGGAAGTGAACCGGGCCACCCACCCTTGGTTCATTCCGTCTTCAGTCAGCCCGAGGAACCCAAAGAACTCCCGCGCCCGCTCAACGTCATCGGTGTGCAGGTTGGTGATGGCCTCTACCGCTTTCATCGTCCAAGTCTGACACCATGCTGGCACGGCCGGAACGCCTCGACCGCCGACGTCATCCCGACCAGGGTCCACAGCGGATCCGTCAGTCAGTTGACGTCAAGCGGTCAGGCATGTTGAGACACATCACTAAAAAGCCCCGCGGTGGGTACTGCCCGGTCATGACATCCACGCCGCGCGTTAGCGGTCCGGCCCCGAACTGGCGGCGCCTCAGACCAATTGTTCCCTTTCGCGTTTTCCTGCACGCCCTCGCCCGCTCAGTGACCGTCGCCGACGGAATCCACTGATGGACGGGCCGGCCGTGATCTACGCGGTGATCGGTGTCCTGACCCTTGTGGCGGCCCTGCTACCGAGGTTGCTGCGACGTGCGCCGATCTCGCTGCCGATGGTGTTCCTCGCGGCCGGGGCGGTTACCTTCGCCGTCATCGGGCCGTTGCCCGATCCGGATCCCCGCGAGCACCCGGGCTTCACTCTTCATCTCACCGAGCTGTGCGTGATTATTTCGCTGATGGGCGCTGGGCTTGCGCTGAACCGGCCGATCGGCTGGCGGCGCTGGTCCTCGACGTGGCGGATGCTCGGCGTCGCGATGCCGCTGACGATGATCGCGGCCACCTTCCTTGGGTGGGCATTGCTTGGATTAGGAGTGGCCGCGGCCGTCCTGCTGGCGGCGGCCGTTGCGCCGACCGACCCGGTGCTGGCCACCGAGGTCCAGGTCGCGGAACCGACCGGTGAGCCAGAAAACATCGACGACGAGGCGCGGTTCGCGCTGACCAGCGAGGCCGGCCTGAACGACGGTCTCGCTTTCCCGTTCGTCTACGCCGCCATCGCCATCAGCCTGGTCGGCCCCGCCCCGTCGGGGTGGTTCCTGGAGTGGTTCGCAATGGACGTGCTGTGGCGGCTGTCCGCCGGGGCGCTGGCCGGTCTGGCCGTCGGCTGGATGCTTCGCAAACTGTTCTTCGGCACCCGATCGTCGAAGATCCGGCTCGCCCACGCCGCGGAGGGCTTCGTCGCGCTGGCGGCGACCTTCCTGGCCTACGGCTTCACCGAGTTGATCAACGGCTACGGCTTTATCGCGGTGTTCGTCTGCGCCTGCACCATCCGCGCGGGGGAACGCTCGCACAGCTACCACCAGGTGCTCCACCAGTACATCGAGCAGTTGGAACGCCTGCTGACCGTCGGGATCCTGATCCTGCTCGGCGGCGCCGCAACGACCGGACTATTGGCCGGCCTCGGCTGGCGCGACGTGGTGGTCGCGGTGGTCATCATCCTGATCGTGCGTCCCCTTTCCGGCTGGATCGGATTGGCGCACGGTAAGACCGGACCGAAAGACCGTGGCGTCATCGCCTTCTTCGGGGTACGCGGAATCGGGTCGTTGTTCTATGTTTCCTATGCGCTGCAGGAGGGTGATTTCGTCGAGCAGGACGCCCTGTGGCGGATCATCTGCATCGTGGTCATCACCTCCGTCGTGATCCACGGAGTCACGGCCACGCCGGTGATGGGCTACCTCGATCGTCTCCGGATCCGGGCTGCAAAGGAGCAGACCGGTGACGCCGGGCAGGCGCCGGTCATCTCGATCTGACGCTCGCGACCAATCGAGGGTTCGCCGAGCGTGCGCCCGACCGCCCAGAGGTATCGCAGGGGATCGTAGATCGGCGATGGCTCGGGGTCGATCCAGCTGCCTCGCAGGGCGACGGACCGAAATCAGTCGTCAATGTGGTCATCGGTGCCGGGCCACTGATGGTTGGCAAGTAACGTGGCGAGGCGCCGCACCATTTGGTTAGGCCGCCGTAATCGCAAACCGCCGCGGATTCCGGTCAGCAAAGCGTGGATTCCGGCGGGTTCGATGTACCTCAACGACGCCAAATCCAGGTCCCGGTCACCCGCTGCCGCGGCGTCCGTGACGACGGTCAACGCCGCATCGTGGTTGCCGGCGTTCCACCGGCCGGCCAACCGCAGCCAACCGGCACGTGGGTGGGTAATCCGCAGCGACCCGTCGTCGAACACTGCGGTGTCGATCACTTCCCGGCCGTGCAACGCCCGCACCTGCTCCACCTCCGGGAAGGTCAGGTCAACCCGAAAGTACGGGCACAGCACCGTCAACGGAAAGGCTTGCACCAAGCCGTCCAGGGCGAGCTCGTGTGGCCCAACCCCGACCCCTGGGTACACCCCGCTCAACCGCAACCCGCGGTAACCGTCCCGAACGGCCCGTTCCACTTGGCCGGTCAGCTGGGCGGTCAGATCCTTCGTGGGCAGCCCGATGAACCCTCGCGCCACGGCTTCATCCATCAGCACGAGTTGCCCGTCAGTTAATGCCGGACCGGGATCGACACCGTCCTCGTCACCCAATCGCCGCATCAGGTCCGGGACCTGGTCGGCGCGTAGACCGGCCAGAAAAACCTGTTCCTGTCGTTCGATTCCCTGGGCGACGAAATCGGCCAGCACCTCCCAACCGTGCTCGGTCGATGACAGCACGGCGCAGGCATGCGATTCCGAACGGACCGAACCGGTCTTCACATCGTTCCTCGACTCACCGATGCCCACCCCTTCATCAGGTGGACGTTACCTGCCATTGTCGCCTGGGGATGACTAGACGAGGCGCAGATGATCCGGTCCGAGGATTTCGTCAGCGGGCCGTGGCGGTATGAACGGTTGTGCTGTGATCACTGGGTACCGGTGCACGCCGCGGACGAACTGGGCCACCTGCTGCTGGAATTCCTGAGCTGAGAACGCTGCGAGATGGCAGTAGACCCTTGCTCCCACAGTTTGTGATGGTTTTGATCAGGCGCAATTGATTCGACACGGGTTCGAGGGTCTCAACCGGAATTAGAGGTTGAATTGCCCCTTATGCTTTGATGCTTGACCGATATTGCTATTCATGATGGGGGTTTGTTATGCGGATAGCGTTGGTGGCGACCGGATCCCGCGGCGATGCGCAACCGCTGGTGGTGCTGGGTGATGAGTTGAGCCGCCGCGGCCATCGGGTCGTTCTCGGGGTTTCCCCAAACCTAGTCGCGTTTGGGAAGAAGGCTGGTCTGACAACGTTTCCGGTGGGACCGGACTCGCAGCAGTTCTTGGAGTCCCCGGACGGTCAACTGTGGCTGGCCGCTGGTGATGTCATGGCCCTGACCCAGGCGCTGGGCAAGATCGTTCACGACAACGCCGCGTTGCTCGATGCCGACACGCTGCGGGTCTGCGACGGCGCCGATCTGATCGTCACCGGCTCCCTGAGTGAGCACCGTGCCGCGTGCGTCGCCGAATCGCGGGGCATACCGCTGGTCTGCTTGCATTACGCGCCGATGCGGCCGACCGGTGCGTACCCGAACATGCTGATCACCACCGGGCGCCTGCCGCGTCGCCGGAACCTGGCGACGCACTCGATGTTCCAACGGTTGTACTGGCGCAGCATGGCCCAGGACATCAACACCTTCCGGGCAAGCCTTGGGTTGGCGCCGGTCCGCACCCCGACCGCGGCCCGCCTCGCGGCCGCGGCGACGCTTGAACTGCAGGCCTACCACCCGGTGTTGGTCCCGGACCTTGCCGACTACCCGGGCCATCGGCCGACCATCGGATTCCTGACACTCGACCGAGACCTGCGGGAACGGCTCGGCGAACTGCACGTCGACCCCGCAACAGATGCCTGGCTGACGAACGGTGAGCCCCCCGTGTTCGTCGGTTTCGGCAGCATGCCCGTTATCGACCCCGCGGCGACGATGGACATGATCACGACAGTGGCGGACCGGGTGGGAGCGCGTGTCCTGATCGGCGCCGGGTGGAGCCGTTTCGGCCAATATCGAACCCAAGGGGACCGGGTGCGGGTGGCGACCGGTGTGCTGAATTACGACCGGGTGTTGCCGCGTTGCCGGGTTGCCTTGCATCACGGCGGGTCCGGGACCGTCGCGGCCAGTGTCGCCGCCGGGATACCCACCTTCGTCTGCTCGCTGGTTGCCGACAACCCGTTCTGGGGCGCCCGTTTGGAACAACTCGGAATCGGTGTGCACGAGCGGTTCGCCGACCTGAACCTGGACAGGTTGGAGGCAGGCCTGCGCCGTGCACTCCAGGTGGAGGTCATCACCCGTTCCCGGGTCATCGGCGACACCCTGAAAGCGGACACCGGGGCCGCCGACCGCGCTGCCGACCTCGTCGAGGGCAAACTGCCCGGCTGATTCGCCGGATGGCGTCAACAGTGTCCATCCGACGGCCCTGATGCCACGGGGCATCGAGACGAGTAGGCGAAGGTCGTGCGCGTCCTGGTGACGTGAGTCGTTCCCGGAATGGAAGAGTCGTTGTTGCTCCACCGAGAGGCATGGCACCGCTCGGCCCGCCAGTCGTCGAGTGGTGAAAGCGCTTGGTGGGTAGAGGAAGTGAGTTCCCGAAGGGTCGCCATAGATCCCCGCCCCGTGGATATCGCACCTGACAGGATAGCTGCCGACGTCCACCGCGAGATCCAGATCGCGGTGTCCCGGCGCTGGGCGCATGACCCCGCCGACCAGGCGGTGGCCGCGTTGTCCACCCCGTTTGGCCGGCTCGACACCGACGAGCAGCGGGCCGTTATCCGCACCATCCACTGTTCCGGCGGGTACGGCGACCAGGTCTGGGCGGCCGCGCTGCGGTCCGCCACCTACCGGCCGCAACGCAGCACCGGGTAACGGTCCCTTGGGGCAGCTGTCGGCGACTCAGTGCGGCGTCTGGTCGCGTAGTCGATCCGACCTGGCGCGGTTGCGCATGTTCCGGGGTGAGCGGGCCGGTGGCGCATGCCTGACTTCGCCGGGAGACGGGCGGTGGTCGTCGGCCGATGGACGCAACAAGGGTCAACCTGACGGGTGGCTGGAACATCATCTGGGGCGCGATCAGCGGCGCCCTGGGTGGTGTCGGCGGGGCCCTTACAGTGCTCGGGACCCTGGTGACTAGCAGGTCGAAGACACCTCCTTCCGCTGCTTACACCGACGGAATCCTGCCGCCATAGGAATCACTGACCGCGGCGTCGGCCGAGCGCCGTCCCTGAGCTGTTGGCGTCGCCCACTTGCCGGGACGAGTTGAATGTGATGCGTGACCGCCGCTGCCGTGGTTTTCTCGATCCTTGTCCTGGCCTTCGTCGCCACGGCTCATGGATTGGGTCGGGCGTATGTCACTGCCCCGATCGCGTTCGTGGCCGCGGGTGCCGTGCTTTCCATGGCGGTGCCTCTTCCGGTCGAGGGCACAGCGGTGGAGGTCAGAGCGGTTGCCGAGGTAACGCTCGCGTTGATCTTGTTTCATGACGCCGCGCAGGTGCGACCCAGGCAGATCGAGGGTGACCGTGGGCTGGTGATTCGGCTGTTGCTTGTGGGTTTGCCGCTGACCGTCGTCACGGGATTCCTGGGTGCCCGTTTGATGTTCCCAGCAATGCCGGTGATGGTCGCCCTACTGCTCGCGGCGGCGCTGGCCCCGACGGATGCCGGTCTCGGTGCCGCAACTGTGTTGAACCCTGTTGTGCCCGTTCGGGTTCGGCGGGTGCTCAATGTCGAGAGCGGCCTCAACGACGGGCTGATCACCCCAGTGGTGTTGTTCGCGATCGCGGCGATCGCAGGCGAGGAGGGTCTGGCGACCGGTTCGAGTGTCGTACAGGCAATCGTCGATCTCGGCGTTGGCGCGGTGCTCGGCGCCGGTGTCGGATCGGCTGGTGGCTTGCTTTTGGGCTGGTCGCGGCGCCGTGACCTCAGCACGAGCAGCACCAGATCCCTTGGTGTGTTGGTGCTGCCGATCCTTGCCTACTGCCTGGTGGCGTTGGTCGGCGGCAACAGCTTTGTCGCGTGTTTCATTGCCGGCACCGCCTTCACCGCGTCTGCGTCCTGGGTCGATGACGAGGAGTCGGCGCTCGATCGCACCGAAGGGTTGTCCGAATTGTTGGGCTTCGCGGTCTGGTTGGTTTTCGGGCTGACGGTTCTTCCGCTGCTCTGGGCACAGGTCGGGTGGCGGGAACTGCTGTTCGCCGCATTGTCGCTGACGGTCTTTCGGATGGCGCCGGTCGCGGTCTGCTTGATCGGCACCGGGATGCGAGCCCGAAGCGTCGCCTTCATCGGCTGGTTCGGTCCGCGGGGCCTGGCATCTGTAGTGTTTGCGCTGCTCGCCGTCGAGGACTTGGACCTGAACGACCCGTTGCGGACGACGATCTCAATCATCGCGATGACGGTGCTGCTCAGCGTGATTCTGCACGGCGTGACGGCCGACGTCCTGGCCCGACGGTACGGCGCCTGGGTCGGCCGGACCCACCCACCAACAGAAACCGCTCCTGCCACCGAGCCCCGCGCTCGCCGATCTCTGGTCCCCTGGCACCACGGACAATCTCGACGCGATCAAAGTCGCTGAACACGAGGGCCGCCGCCGGCCCAGCGCAACTGTGATTGGCGAGGGAACTACTGCGGCGCTCTGGCGGCAGCGGGTTTGCCGCCTTCCACGGTGGTAGCTACTGACGCAACTCGAACATGATCATTACGAGGGCCTGATCCCGCGACCACACAGGGTTGCGGTTACGGCACACCTTGTCCCGTGCTGGCTTGGGATACCTGGCCGACGACGGTGACTGGGCACCTAGCGTGCAGCACGCAGTGCAGGCCCACCGAGCCCAGCAGACTTCCGGTTACCCTGCCGTGGCCGCTCCGGCCGACCACAAGGACGTCGGCAGTTTCGGCCGCGTTGCAGAGTACTTGCGCGGGATGTCCAGCGAGTGCCTCCACGATGATGGGCTCGACGCCGACGGGATTTCGTAGCTCGACGATGTCGTCGACATGCTGCTGAACCGCCCGCCTGACGTCCTCGACAAGCACTCCGGGCGGTGGCGGAACGAAACCCGCCATGGCGGTGATTCCGTAGGCGGGTGGCTGCACTACCGCGATCACACGCAGGGCGGATCGCCGGCGGACCGCCTCGTCCATCGCGAATTCCAGGGCTGCGCGGCCGCCGCCAGAACCGTCCACACCGACGATCACAGTCACCAGAGGCTCCTTGAGAATGTTGGCGGCAGATCACCGTGGGGGCTGGGCTGACAGCTCGAGAACGATTCACTGAGCGTATCCGTTTTGTCGTGATTCGAGGAGATATGGGAGCCCGTCACCTCGCCGGCGAGCATGCTCTCGCGTCGTTTGGCCAGGCGTGATCAGGTCGTACGAAGGGCTGCCCTCAGCGCGGTCGCCTCGCCCCAACTCATGCCGGTCGCCAGGAGCGTCCGGACAAGTAGCCGGTACTGGTCGGGAATCTCTTCCAGGATCAGCCGAGCCTCCGCGTGGGTCAGGAAGCGCATCTCGTCGTCCGTTGCCGTCGACTTCGGCAGCGCCACACCACGGCACGGGTTGCTGTCGATGTAGCCCAGGACCACCGCGGTCTTCATCGCAGCCGACAAGAGACCGTGCACATTCTTGATCGTCTTGGCCGACAGGCCCCTTCGCTGCATGTGCTGGATCCAGCCGCTGATGACTCGCATGTCCAGGTTGTCGACCGGCGTCACCCCGATCGGGCCGGACAGGTGGTCACGAACCTGGTGGCGGTACCTCACGAGCTGACCGGGGGCCACTGCGGTCAACATCGAGATGTGCTCGAGTACCACGTCACGGACCAGCGGTGTTCTGCGCTTGGCGGCGGCCATCACCCGCTGGGCGCTGCGCAGGTCACCGCCGTTGGCCTCGACGACCGCGGCCATCTGCTCGGCCTCGACCTTCGACGTATACGTCAGTGAGGTCTGCTTGCGTGTCGCGCGTTCGCGGAACAGCACCGCGAACTTGACCGAACCATCCGTCTGAACCCGCTCCCGGACACTCGCCATGATCAACAACCCGCCTCCCAGTCAACACATTGACTATGCCTAGTCAACAATCTGGGTGTTTCCGCAGGTCAGAGAGTGTCCGAGGGGGGACTTGAACCCCCACGCCCCTGAGGGCACTAGCACCTCAAGCTAGCGCGTCTGCCATTCCGCCACCCGGACAAGGTGTTCACGGCTCCGATCGCCGCGACGGCCCAGCTTACTCGATGCCGGGCGCACTCCCAACCGCATCGGCGACCAGCGAGCCGCCCCGGCTCGGCGGGAGGTGATAGGAAAGGTCAATGACCGGACACGACGCGATGCCGAGCACCTCCACGTCCGATGGCGGGCAATCCGCTGCCGAGGGCGAGGTCGTCCAGCTGTGCAGCGAGCTGATCCGGATCGAGTCGGTCAACACGGGCGAGGCCAGCACGATCGGCGACGGCGAGGCCCGGGCGGCGAAGTACATCCAGCAGAAGCTCGAGGAGGTCGGGTACGAAACGACCTACCTGGAGGCCGTGCCCGGTCGCGGCAACGTCATCTGCCGGTTGGCAGGCGCCGATCCGAGCCGGGGTGCGCTGCTGGTGCACGGCCACGTCGACGTCGTCCCGGCGGACGCCTCGGAGTGGACGGTGGACCCGTTCTCCGGAGCGATTCAGGACGGCTACGTCTGGGGGCGCGGCGCTGTCGACATGAAGGACATGGTGGCGATGACGGTCGCCGTCGCCCGGGACTTCAAGAGATCGGGATACGTGCCGCCGCGAGATCTGATCTTCGCCTTCATGTCCGACGAGGAAGCCGGCGGCAGTTGGGGAGCCCAGTGGCTCGTCGACCATCACCCGGAGCTGTTCAGCGATGCGACAGAGGCGATCTCCGAGGTGGGGGGATTCTCCGTCCCGCTGAGTGATGATCGCCGTGCGTACTTGGTCGCCGCGGCCGAAAAGGGTGTGGCCTGGGCACATCTGAGTGCCACCGGCCGCGCCGGTCACGGTTCGATGATCAACGACGACAACGCCGTCACCCGGATCGCCAAGGCCGTCACCGACCTCGGCTCGCACGAGTTCCCGATCACCCACACCGCGACCGTCGACGCCCTGCTCAAGAGGATCAACGAGCTGACCGGGCTGGAGTTTCCGGAGGAGGATCTGGAGAGCTCGGTGGCCAAGATCGGCCCGGTCTCCCGGATCCTCAACGCCACCCTGCGCAACACCGCGAACCCCACCATGCTCAAGGCGGGCTACAAGGCGAACGTGATCCCGTCGACCGCCACGGCCACGGTGGATTGCCGGGTCCTGCCCGGCTCCGAGGAGCACTTCCGCGAGGAGGTCGCCCGGATCGTGGGGGACGGGGTGGACATCGAGTGGACCTGGCAACCTCCACTCGAGTTCCCCTTCGAAGGCAACCTGGTCGACGCGATGACGGCAGCCCTGCTGGCCGAGGACCCGGACGGGACAGCCGTCCCGTACATGCTGTCCGGCGGAACCGACAACAAGGCGTTCGCCAGGCTCGGCGTCGCCGGCTACGGCTTCTCGCCGCTCCGGCTGCCCAGCCGATCTGGACTTCTCGGCGTTGTTCCACGGGGTCGACGAGCGGGTGCCGGTAGACGCACTGACCTTCGGCACCCGGGTGCTCGACCGGCTCTTGCGAACCTGCTGACCGACTGCTGCACACCTGCTGATCAGCTGCCGGGTACCCACATCCGGACCAACGCGGTGGTGATCGCCGCCAGCGCGACCACCACCAGGAACGGCCAGCGCCGCCAGACGGCGATGCCCGCGACCGCGAGCCCGGCGGCCCTGGCGTCGATCATCAGCTCGGAACCGATCGAGAACGTCTGCACCGCAACCAGTGCCGACAGCAGGACCACCGGCAGCAGCCCGGCGATCCGGAGCAACCGGGGCCGTTCCAGCACCGACTTCGGCACCGACAAACCGGCCAGCTTGAGCACGTAGCACCCGGCGGCGCCGACCAGGATGCCGATCCAGAGGGGGGTCACCGCGACTCCTCCTCGGCCGATTCCGTCGGCTCCGGAGCGCTGGTGGATGGGCGGACCGGTAGCAGGCCGGCCACCACCCCGACCAGCGCGGCGATGAGCACCGGGAACCCGACCGGCACGAACGGGACCGCGATCAACGCGACCATGGCGGCGGCCAACGCGACCGCCCACGCCTCGCGGCCCCGGAGCCGAGGGGCGAGCAGCGCCAGGAACGCGGCCGGCGCCGCGGCGTCCAGCCCCAGCACCCGCGGTTCGGCCAGCCAGGAGGCGCCGAGCAACCCGATGGCCGTGCCGAGGTTCCACAGCACGAAGACACCGATGCCGGTCGAGTAGAACCCGAGCCGGGCAGCACGCTCGGAATCCCGGCCCAGTGACATCGCGGTAGATTCGTCGATCACCAGTTGCGCGGTGAGCATCCGCCGCCAACCACGGACCCGCAGCAATTCCGCGAGACTCAGGCTGTACAGCGCGTTTCGGGCGCCGAGCATGATCGCGGTCGCGGCACCGGCCAGTGGCGCACCGCCGCCGGCCACCACTCCGATCAGACCGAACTGGCTGCCGCCGGTGAACATCAGCAGGGACAGCGCCATCGTCTGCCAGAAGTCGAGACCCCCGGCCAGCGAGATGGCGCCGAAGGAGATGCCGTACGCGCCGGTGGCCACCGACACACCCATCGCATCGCGCAGGACCTGCCCGCGGGTCAGACGCCAGGCGAGTTCCGGTTCGTCAGCCACCCGGTGTCAGGGGGTGACGTCGGGCAGCAGCCCGGGGGACCGGCGGCGGCGCAGCCACACCCGGCGACTGCCGTCCGAGAACCGCAGGACCCGGGCGAGCTCCCAGCCGGAGAACTCGGCCCGGATCGCCAGCATCGTCGCCGCCGCCGACCGGGACACCCGGGCGTCGATCCGCAGCGGTTGGTACTCGTACTCGTCGGTGGCTGGTCGCCAGGTCGCCACCGACGGACGCACTCTGGGCGGCGTCGACTCCGACCCGGCGTCCGCTGCGCCGAGTGATGATTCCTGTCCGGCGATCCTGCTCACCTCCGTGACCCGGGAGCGCCGACCACGGCGACCCTGACAACTGCGCTGGATCGAGTGTGCCCTGCCCGCGGGCGCTCTGCGTCCACCGGCACCGTGTCGTCGTCCTGATTCGACCCGACCGAGCTGGCGTCACTCGGCGGTGAGTTCGGCCTGCTCGGCGCGCGCGACCGGCACCTTGATCGCGGCGATCTCGGCGGTGAGCAAGGAGGCCAACCGGGTCCGCCGCGGGATCGAGCCGATGTGCTTGACCGCTCGGGCCAGCACCGGACCGGCTGCGTGCACGACGGAGAGGTGTCGTCGGGCTCTGGTCAACGCGGTGTAGACCAGCGGGCGGGACAGCATGTTGCCGGCCTCGGGCGGCATCACCGCAACGACCGCCTCCCACTCCGACCCCTGCGCACGGTGCACGGTGATCGCCCAACCGTGCAGCAGATCGGCCAAGGCCTTGCCGCTGATGTCGGACGAACCGCCGGTGAACGACACCCGCAACGTGTTGTCACCGCACGAGATCACCGTGCCCACCTCGCCGTTGGCGTATCCGGTCGGCTCCGCGTCGATGTGGTTGGCGGTGGCCACCACCCGGTCGCCGACGTCGAAACCGCGCACCGTGCCGGTTCCCGGATTCAGCACCGCCTTCAGCGCCCGGTTCAGGGCCTGGGTACCGGCCGGCCCGCGGTGCACCGGGGTCACCACCTGGATCTGGTCGGCCTCGCACTCGAACACCCGCGGAATGGAGTCGGTGACCAGTTGGACGACCCGTCTGGCGGCCTCCTCGGAGCCTCGGGCCGGGACGACCACCACCTCGTGGGTCGGGTCGTCGACGCGGACCAGGTCTCCGGCCCGCACCGCGATCGCCAACCTGGCGATCGCGCCGCCCTCGGTCTGCCGGTACAGCTTGGTCAGTTCGGTCACCGGGACCGCGCCGCTGTCGATCAGGTCGCCGAGCACCCGGCCGGGTCCGATGGACGGCAGCTGCGCCGGGTCGCCGACGATCACCAGGTGCGTCGAGTCGGGCAGCGCCGAGATCAACGCCGCCGCCAGTTCGACGTCCAACATCGATGCCTCGTCGACGACGACCAGGTCCGCCTCGATCTGGTTGTCCGCGTCGTGGTCGAAGATCGAACCCGTCGCGCCGGCGGACGGTGGCCGGGCGCCGAGCAGCCGGTGCACGGTGGTCGCGTTGTTGCCGGCCAGCTCCTCCAGCCGCTTCGCCGCCCGACCGGTCGGGGCGGCCAGCGCGATGTCGGCGTCCACCTTGCGGCAGAGCGCGACCACGGCGGCGACGGTCCGGCTCTTGCCGGTGCCGGGGCCGCCGGTGAGCAGGCTGACGCCATGCGCGGCGGCCAGCGCGACCGCCCCGGCCTGCACCTCGTCCAGACCCTTGACGGCGCCCTTGACGGCGCGCTCACCGGCCATCGAGGTCGCGGTGCGGACCAGCCTGGCCAGTCCCTCGGCGACGGTGATCTCCGCCTGCGCCAACACGTTTCGGGCGATCCAGGGCTCGTCCGACCCGCCGGGGTCGGTCACCCTGACCACCCCGCCCGCGGTCACCGCCGCGGCGATCGCCGGCTCGGCGTCCACCCCGAACGGTCGCAGGCCCTCGGCCACCAGCGACTCCGGGGCCGCGGTGTGACCATCCCTGGCGTGACGCGCCAGCGTCCACTCGACCAGCGCCCGGCCGCGCCGCGGGTCGTCCCGACGCACGTCAGGCTCGATCTCCCTGGCCAGCCGATCAGCCTGCGCCACCGCGGCGTCGGGCAGCGCCAGCAGCCGCCAGGGATCCGCGCGGAGCGTTGCCGCGGCGCCGTCACCCAGCGCGTCGGTGAGCCGCGCGGCCCAGCGGGCCGGGATCTCCTGCGGCACCAGCAGTTCGACGATGTCGTAGAGCTGACCGGCGCCGATGAAGCTGGTGACCAACCGGTTGGCCCGGCGATCGGTCATCCGCGGCAGACCGGCGAGCTTCTCGCTGGTCACGTCGTCGGGGCAGGTGATGCCGGCATCGGCCAGCCTGGCGGCCGTCGTCTGCCCGAGACCCGGCCACAGGCCGGCGGCGGCGAACTCGGCAAACACGTCAGGCACGCCCGGACCCTACCTGCGCCCGCCCCGACCTCCGCGCACCTGAAGAAGCGGTGACTATTCGACCGGCGCCGGAGTCGCGCTGACATCGTCCAGCGCGCTGCGGATCTCGGCCGGTAGCACGATCTCCTCGGCGGCCAGCGACCCCAGCAGCTGCGCACGGTCGCGGGCGCCGATGATCACGCTGGTGACCGCGGGTCGATCCCGCACCCAGGCGCACGCGACGGCCAGCGGTGAGGTGCCGAGGCCCTCGGCGGCGGTGGCAACGGCCTCCACGATCCGGGCATGGTGGTCGGTCCGGTAACGGCCGACGTAACGGGTGAAATGCGGTGAGGCGCCGCGGGAGTCGGCCGGCGTGCCGTGCCGGTACTTGCCGGTGAGCACTCCTCGACCGAGTCCGGCCCAGGCCAGGAAACCGGTCCCGTGCACGGCAGCGGCCGGCAACACCGACTGCTCGGGAGCCCGCTCCAGCAGGGAGTACTCCGACTGCACCGAGACCAGCGGGGTGTCCGGTGACCCGGCCCGCAGCCAGCCGGCCAGGGTGGCCAACTGCCAGCCGTTGACGCCGGACACGCCGACGTAGGTGGCGCGGCCGGAGTCGACGGCGGTCCGCAGGGCGGCGCAGGTCTCCTCGAACGGCACGGCGCTGTCGAACCCGTGCACCTGCCAGAGGTCGACGTGATCGGTCGCCAGCCTGGTCAGCGACTCGTCCAGCGCCGCTAGCAGCCGGCCGCGGCCACCACCGACTCCGACGGTCGTCGTGGACAGCACCACCGACGACCGGCTCACCACGTCCGGAACCAGGGTGCCGAGAATCGACTCGGCATCTCCGTCGCCGTAGATGTTCGCGGTGTCGATGAACGTGCCGCCGGCCCCGACGAAGGCCTCCAACGCCGCCGCTGCGGCATCGGCATCGGTGTCCCTGCCCCAGGTCATGGTGCCCAACCCGAGCCGGGACACCTCCAGCCCACTCCGGCCGACGCGACGCGAATCCATGTCGGCAAACCTATCGACTCGCGATCGCCGGTCCCGGCAGCGGCACGGGCGATCCGGTCGTGATCCGGGGCAGCCTCCCGCACCCGGTACCGTTGCCGGGGCGTTGTGGGCCGAAAGATCACCGAGCAAGGGGCGAAAAACAAGCGTGGGACAACGAATGCGCATCGGCCTGAACCTCGGGTACGTGACGACCGCCGAAGAGCTGATCGACAACATCGCCTTGGCGCAGGCAGCCGAATCGCTCGGCTTCGACATGGTGTGGGCCGCTGAGGCCTACGGCTCGGATGCGGTGACGGTGCTGGCCGCCATCGCCGCCCGCACCCATCACATCGGCATCGGATCGGCCGTCCTGCAGATTCCGGGCCGGACACCGGCGATGACGGCGATGACGGCGGCCACCCTGGACGCGCTGTCGTCCGGCCGGTTCACGCTCGGACTGGGAGTCTCCGGGCCTCAGGTGTCCGAAGGCTGGCACGGCGTCAGGTTCGCCGATCCGCTGGGCCGCACCCGCGAGTACGTGCAGATCGTCCGGCAGGCGGTGAAGCGCCGGCGGGTGACGGCCGGCGGCACGCATTTCACGCTGCCGTTGCCGGACGGCCCCGGTAAGTCGCTGGTACTGGCCCTGCAGCCGGTCCGGCCGGAGATACCCGTGTACCTGGCGGCCCTCGGCCCGAAGAACCTCGACCTGACCGGCGAGATCGCCGACGGGTGGCTGGCCATCTTCTTCGACCCGGAGGTCGCCGGCGGATCGCTTGCCCGGATCCGGGACGCAGCGACCGCTGCCGGCCGTGACCCGAGCTCCATCGACATCTGCGCGTCGGTGCCGGTGTCGGTGCACGACGACCCGAGGGTCGCTGCCGACCGGGTGCGGGGACACGCCGCGCTCTACATCGGCGGCATGGGATCGGCCAAGACGAACTTCTACCACCGCACCGCGACCGAGATGGGTTACGGCGCAGAGGCCGATCAGGTGCAGGAGCGATTCATGTCCCGGGACTACGCCGGTGCGGCTGCGGCGGTCCCGTACGACTTCATCGACCGGACCAGCCTGCTCGGCGACCAGGACCGGATCGCGGCGCGGCTGGATCGCCTCTCCGCCGCCGGGGTGACCTCGATCAGCGTGAGCTGCTTCGATCGCGACCTGGAGTCGAAGATCGCCACCCTGACCACGGTGATGCGGGCCGCAGACCAGCTCGGGGCCACCGCGTGAACCTGTTCCAGGCGATCATCCTGGGCATCGTCGAGGGGCTCACCGAGTTCCTGCCGGTGTCCTCGACGGGCCATCAGACGATCGTCGCCGGCTTCATGGGGCTGCAGATCGACGACCCGTCCATCACGTCCTTCATCGCGGTGATCCAGATCGGCGCCATCGCGGCGCTCGTCATCTACCTGCGCAAGGACATCTGGCGGCTGCTGAAGGCCTGGGTGCGCGGCCTGGGCAGCGCAGAGGCGAGACGTGATCCGAGCTACCGGGAAGCCTGGTTGGTGATCATCGGCTCGCTGCCGATCGCCATCGTCGGAGTGGTGTTCCGGGATTTCATCAAGGGACCGCTGCGGTCGTTGTGGGTGGTGGCCATCGCCTTGATCGTCTGGGGTGTGGTGATGCTGATCGCGGAGTACGTCGCGAAGCAGGACCGGCACGAGAAGGACCTCGACCTCAAGGACGCCCTGATCATCGGCGGCACCCAGGCGTTGGCGCTGATCCCGGGCGTCTCCCGGTCCGGCGCGACGATCTCGGCGGGCCTGATGCTGGGCATCGATCGGGTCACCGCGGCCAGATTCGGCTTCCTGCTGGGTATCCCGGCGCTGGCCGGCGCCGCGGTTCTCGAGGTTCCGGACGCCATCCGGGCCGGCGGGGTCGGCCTCTTCCTGACCCTGGTCGGCACCGCGGTGAGCTTCGTCGTCGCCTACCTGACCGTCGCCTGGATGCTCCGATTCGTCTCCCGGCACACCATCCGGGTGTTCGTCTGGTACCGATGGGCGTTGGCGGTCGCCCTGATCATCGCGCTGAGCACCGGGTTCGTCACCGCGAACGGGGTCCCGGCGTGAGCAGCGAGCCGACCGCGAACGGCGCCCCGACGACCGCCCCGACAGATGCTGCCGCGAACGTCGAGAAGCCCAAGGACGGTCCGCCACCACCGCCGGTCGTCACCGTCGTGCTGGTCCGGCACGGCCGCTCCAGCGCGAACACCGCGGGAATCCTGGCCGGCCGGACGCCCGGGGTGAACCTGGACGATCACGGCCGCGGGCAGGCCGACAAGGTCGCGGAACGGTTGGCCGGCACCAGGTTCGACCGGCTGATCTCCTCGCCGCTGGACCGCTGCCGGCAGACCGTGACGCCGTTCGCCGAGGCCACCGGGCTGCCGGTGGAGATCGAGGAGCGGTTCGTCGAGGTCGACTACGGCGACTGGTCGGGTCGGCCGCTCAAGGAGCTGGCCACCGAACCGCTGTGGCGCACCGTGCAGCAGCATGCTTCCGCCGCCGTCTTCCCCGGCGGCGAGGGGCTGGCCGCCGTCTCCGCGCGCGCCGCGGCAGCCATCCGCGACGTCCGCGCGGCCGCCACCAGCCGATCAGACCGTGTTGATCTGCTCCCACGGGGACGTCATCAAGTCGATCCTGGCCGACGCACTGTGCATGCATCTGGATTCGTTCCAGCGGATCGTGGTCGCACCGGCGTCGATCTCGGTGATCCGGTACACGCCGCACCGCCCGTTCGTCGAACGGGTCAACGACACCGGCGACCTCGGCTCGATCAGTCCGTACCCCGAACCGGCGGCCGCCGACGCGGCGCGCGGCCGTCGACGGATCCGCTGCCGCCTCCTCCGCGACGCCGGTGTCACCCGCCTCGTCCTCGGACGCCGTTCCAGGCGGGGTCGCCGGGTGAATCCGCCGGACCACTAAGCTCGAAGGTGCCATGTCACGTCAGATCCACGTCTTCCGCTCACCCGACAGGTTCCTCGCCGGAACCGTCGGGCAGCCCGGCGAACGCGAATTCTTCCTGCAGGTCGTCGACGGCCGGCGGGTGCTTTCCGTCTCCTGTGAAAAACAGCAGGTAGCGGTGCTCGCCGATCGCCTCGGCTCGTTGATCACCGAGGTGGCCCGCCGGTTCGGCGCCGAGGCCGACTCTCCCGGCGGCATCCCGGTCGGCGAACTCTCGCTGTCCACGCCGGTCGAGGCGGAGTTCCGGGTCGGCACGATGGGCCTGGCCTGGGACGGCGAGGGCTCGCAGGTGATCGTCGAACTGCTCGCGCTGTCCGAGGAGGAGGTCGGCGAGGAGATCGTGCTGGAGGACCGGGAGGACGGGCCGGACGCGCTGCGGGTGTTCCTGTCTCTCGGCGAAGCACGTGATTTCGCCAAACACGCCGAACTGGTGGTCGCTGCGGGGCGACCGCCGTGCCCGCTCTGCAACAACCCGTTGGATCCTGAGGGCCACATCTGTCCGCGGCTGAACGGCTATCACCGCGGTGCCCTCGGCTGAGCCGGCGTCGGCGGAGGGACTTCCCGCCGCGGTCGCCGACATCATCACCCGCGGCGAGATCACGGTCACCGGACGACTCACCGATGCCTCCAACCTGACGCTGCTGGGTGAGGCCACCCTGGACGGGCTCACCATCCCGTGCATCTACAAGCCGGTTCGCGGGGAGCGTCCGCTGTGGGACTTCCCGGACGGCACCCTGGCCGAACGGGAGCTCGCGGCGTTCCTGGTCTCCCGTGCCGCCGGCTGGAACTGCGTGCCGCTGACCGTGATCAGGGACGGGCCCTACGGGCCGGGGATGGTCCAGCGATGGATCGAGGACGCCGACCCGGAACAGGTTGTCGACCTGGTTCCGATCGACGCCGTCCCGGCCGGCTGGCTGCCGGTGCTGCGGGCCGTCGACACCGACGGTGAGCCGGTCGCCGTGGTGCACGCCGACAATCCGGCGCTGGCTGTCCTCGCCGGGTTCGACGTGGTGGTGAACAACGCGGACCGCAAGGGGTCCCACGTCCTGCCGACCGCGGACGGTCGCATCCTGGGTGTCGACCACGGCCTGTGCTTCCACACCGACGACAAACTGCGCACCATCCTGTGGGGCTGGGCCGGAAAGCCGCTGCCGCAGCCGGTGATCGACGGAATCGAGCAGCTACGGACGGAACTGGACGGCGATCTCGGCGACCGGCTCGACGAGCTGATCACCACAGCCGAGATGGCGGCCCTGCGGGTGCGGCTGGCCGAGCTCTCCGTGGCGAAGGTCTTCCCCCGGGCGCCGGGTCATCGCACTCCGATTCCCTGGCCGCCGCTGTGAGCGCTCTGACCGGGCTGGTCAGAACCGCATCCCGGGCGGTCGGCGGGCTCACCCTCGACCTGTCCAGCGGAGCGGCGAGGGCGGTCGAAGCGGCCCAGGCCGCCGTCACCGGGGAGACCATCGGGCCGGCCACCCTCAAGGTGGCGGTGGTCATTCTGTCGGACGAGACCGGGCGGCCGCTGCTGCAACCCGAAGCGCTCCAACCGGCCCTTGACCTGGCCGGCGCGGTGCTCAGCGCGGAATCCGGCATCCGGGTTCGGGTCACCGACGTGCAGGTGATCGACGAACCGGCCCCGCCGCGGGCGCTCGACCCGCGGGCGAACAGGCGACTGCTGCTCGACGACGTGCTCGGCCGGACCGAGTTCTACCGGCGGCATTCCGCGCCGATCGATCTGGCCACCGCGGTGGTCGGGGCGCCGATCACCGTCATCGTGGTCCGGAACATCGCCGGGCGGGTCACCGGCTGCTCACTGGGGATTTCGGCGGACTGGGTGATCGTCCAGGCTGCACTGTTCGACCCTGAGCAACCGCACACCTACGACGAGACGGTGCTGGTGCACGAGCTCGGGCACGCGCTGAACCTGCCGCACCACCGGGGGAAGCAGAACCTGATGTTTCCGGCGTCTTCGCCGCCCGGCGACATCCGCGGCACCACGCTGCAGGGCTGGCAGACCGCCGTCCTGCACGCCAATCGCCATGTGGTGCCGGGTGTCTCGAGCTGATCAAGAACGAAGCCGGCGCGCTCAGGAGCCGTCGGCGTCCCACTCCTGATCGGACCAGTCAGCCGCCGGCTCACCCGGCTTGTGGGTGCCGAACGTCCACTCGTAACCCTCGGGATCGACGACCCGGAACCGGTAGTTGCCCCACTCGGTGGTGCCGGGCTCCCACACCACCTCGGCGTTGGCGGCAGCCGACGAGGCGTACACAGCGTCCACCGCAGCTTCGTCGGGCATCGCGACATACAGTCCGTGGCCGACGGTCTCGCCGATCCGGGTGGGCCGGTCGTAGGGGCTCTCTGCGCTGAACAGCACGATCGCGATCTCGTCCCGGCGGAGCTCGCAATGCTGCAGGCCGCCCTTGTCGTCCGGGTACTGCATCGTCGTCTCGAAGCCGAAGGCCTGCTCCAGCCAGGCCCGGGCGGCGTGGGCGTCCCGGTAGCTGAGGTAGGCGTGCAGGCTGGCCGGACGATTCGTCGGGGTTGTCATGCAGCAATCATCCCGACAGAAGCGGACAGCATCGGTCCGCTACCACGACGGACCGACGACGACCTCGAGCGCGCCGGTCGACCGCGGTGCCGCGGGAAACGCCCGGTGACGGCCGCGATTAAGGTGGAGCGGTGCAGTCCTGGAGCCGACCACCCGTACCGTCCCTTCCCGGTTCACCGGTACCCCTGAGGCTGTACGACACCGCCACCGCGGCGATCACGCCGACGGCGCCGGGGGAGACGGCCACCATCTACGTCTGCGGTATCACCCCGTACGACGCGACCCACCTCGGTCATGCGGCCACCTACCTGGCCTTCGACCTGGTGCAACGCGTCTGGCTGGACAACGGGCACCGCGTGCACTCGGTGCAGAACATCACCGACATCGACGATCCGCTGCTGGAACGGGCAAACCGGGATTCGATCGACTGGCGCGATCTGGCTGCCAGGGAGATCCAACTCTTCCGGGAGGACATGACGGCGCTGCGGGTGCTGCCACCGGACGACTACATCGGCGCGGTCGAGGCGATGGACGAGGTGTCGGAAGGAGTACGCCGGCTGTTGGACTCGGGCGCTGCCTACCGGGTCGACGACCCGCAGTACCCGGACGTCTACTTCGACATCGCGGCGGCCCCGAAGTTCGGCTACGAATCCCGGTACGACCTGGCCACCATGCTGAAGCTGTCCGCCGAACGCGGCGGCGACCCGGACCGTGCGGGCAAACGGAACCCGCTCGACCCGCTGCTCTGGCGGACGCCGAGGGAGGGTGAGCCGTCGTGGGAGTCACCGGTCGGGCCGGGGCGACCGGGCTGGCACATCGAATGCGCGGTGATCGCCGGGAACCGGCTGGGCCCGACCATCGACGTACAGGGCGGTGGCAGCGATCTCATCTTCCCGCACCACGAAAGTTCGGCCGCGCACGCCGAGGTGCTGACCGGCGTCGCGCCGTTCGCCCGGCACTACAGCCACGCCGGGATGATCTCGCTGGACGGCGAGAAGATGTCGAAGTCCCGCGGCAATCTGGTCTTCGTCTCCAGGCTGCTGGCCGACGGCGTCGACCCGATGGCCATCAGGGCCGCCCTGCTGGCAGGTCACTACCGGGCCGATCGGCCGTGGTCGGACGATCTGCTCGAGACCGCGCTGAGCCGGCTGGACCGGTGGCGGGCAGCGGCGCAACGTTCCGGATCGCCGGCGTCGTCGGTGGTCGGCGAACTGCGATCCGCACTGGCCGACGATCTGGACACGCCGACCGCGCTGGCGGCGCTCGATGCCTGGGCCGCGGACGACACTCTTGACGGAGGGCTGGTTGCCGACGCCGCCGATGCCCTGCTCGGACTGACTCTCAGGTAGAGGTCGAGCTTGTTCGACTGCGAGGACCGGCTGTGTTTGCGATGAGCCGGTGTTTGCGATGAGCCGGTTGGGGCACCGGATGGAGGACATCCCGACAGAGGAGGGTTTCTGATGACCGAGGCCGAACCGCACCGCCAGCAACCCACCGACGAGGAGAAGTTCGCGGCAGCGGGCGCCGAGGACTACCTGGGGGTGCCGATCAGCGACGAGGAACTGGCCGACGTGTGGACGTCCCGACCTGATGACGACCAACCTGATCCGGGCAAGCCTGAAGCTCAGGAAGATCCTGCCTGATCGCGGCGCGAACTCAGGACGCAGAACTCGTTGCCCTCCGGGTCGGCCAGCACCACCCACGGCACGTCGGTCTGCCCGACGTCCACCCGCGAGGCGCCGAGACCCAGCAACCGTTCGACCTCCGCATCGCGGTCGTCGGGCCGGAAGTCCAGGTGCAGCCGGTTCTTGATCGTCTTGCCCTCCGGAACGGTCCCGAAGATCAGCCCGGGCAGCCGGTCCTCGGTCGGCCTGATCTCGACCTCGTCGGTGTCCTGCACCCAGTACTGCCAGCCCAAAGCGTCCGACCACCAGCGAGCCAATGCGAGGGGATCGGCGCAGTCGATCACGACCTGCTCCCACTCCAGGCTCATCGTGCGCGGCCGCCCGCCTCGCCGGGTCGGGGTCCGCGCCGGCGGAGGTAGCGCTCGAATTCGGCGGCGATCGACTCGCCGGAGGCCGGCTTGAGCGGCTCGTCCTCCTCCTCGCGTTCCTCCAACGCCCGGATGTACTCCGAGATCTCGTCGTCCTCGGCGGCGATCTGTGAGACCTCGGCCTCCCAGTCATCGGCCTGCGACGGCAGGGTGCCGAGCGGAACCTCGATATCCAGGATCTCCTCGACCCGGTGCAACAGGGCCAGCGTCGCCTTGGGCGACGGCGCCTGGGAGACGTAGTGCGGCACCGAAGCCCAAAAGGACAGTGAGGGGATTCCGGCCTGCACGCAGGCGTCCTGGAAGACCCCGGAGATTCCGGTCGGGCCCTCGTAGCGGGAGCGGGCCAGGCCCATCCGGGCCGCAGTCTCCTCGTCGTGGGCCGATCCGGTGACCTGGATCGGCCGGGTGTGCGGCACGTCTGCCAGCAACGCACCGAGCCCGATCACGGTCGCCACCTGATGGTCGACGGCGATCTTGAGCAGTTCGTCACAAAAGGCCCGCCAGCGGAAGTTCGGCTCGATCCCGTGCACGAGGATCACGTCGCTCGGCGATCCGTCGAGACGGCAGGCAGAGAGTCTGGTGGTGGGCCAGTCGATGGTTCGGGTCACGCCGTCGATCAACCGGACGGTGGGCCGGCTGACCTGGAAATCGTAGAATCCCTCCGGATCAAGTTCGGTCAACGGCGTCGCGTCCCAGGTCAGACCCAGTTGCTCCACAGCGGCCGTTGCGGCATCGCCCGCGTCGTTCCACCCTTCGAAGGCGGCGATCATCACCGGGTTGCGCAGGGGTGCCTCTCTCACGCAGGTCAGCCTACGTGCGTTCGGCAGCGGCGTCGGGCGGGACGCCGGTGGGTCGCGGATCGGTGGACCCCGCAGGCTCGTCGGCACGCTGGGACGGGCCCCTGCGACCGGCGCCGGGCCTACCCTGTTCGGATGAGTACCGGTCCGGCGGATCCTGAATTGGCCCCTCTCGGCGCCGTGCTGTTCGACATGGACGGCACACTTGTCGATTCCGAGCCGCTGTGGGCGGTCTCGATGGACCGGGTCGCTGTCCGATTGGGCGGCAGCCTGTCGCCGGAGATGGCCACCGCGACCACCGGGCAATCGATCCCGACCTCCGTCGGGATGCTGCTCGAAGACCTCGGATCAGGTGAGAGCGTCGAGGAGACGACCTCCCTGTTGCTGGCGTTGACAGCGGAGATCTTTGCCGAGGACCTGCTCTGGCAGCCGGGGGCCGAGGAGCTGATCGATGCCCTGCGAGCCGCAGGCGTCCGAACCGCGCTGGTGACCAACTCGCCGCGATCGCTGGTCGATGTCGCCCTCGCCGGTCTACTGGGTGACCATCGCTTCGATGTCACGGTCTGCGGTGACGAGGTGGTGGACGGCAAGCCGTCGCCCGTCCCTTATCTGACCGCCATGGAGCATCTCGGGCTGACCGCGGCCGACTGTCTCGCGGTGGAGGACTCGCCGTCGGGCACCGCGGCGGCGGTGGCGGCCGGTATCGCGGTGCTGGTGGTGCCGTCCGAGGTAGAGGTGCCAGAAGGGCCGGGCCGGATCTTCGCGTCGTCCCTGCTCGGAGCCACGGTCGAGGAACTCCAGCACATCCATCGGGAGTTCCGCCGGTTCGTCCAGCGCACCGAATGAGAATGACGGTGCGGGCCGCCGGGCCCGCCGCGCCCGACGCCGTGTGGGACAGGTACCAGCGCCCGGACCGCTGGCCGGAATGGTCACCGCAGATCAGATCGGTGGATTACCCGGGCGAGATCATCGCCGCCGGCGGCACCGGCGTGGTGCACGGGCCGTGCGGCGTTTCGGTCCGGTTCGAGATCGACGAGGTCGATCAGGATGCCCGGCGGTGGAACTGGCGGGTCAAGGTGGCCGGCATTGCCATGACGCTCGGGCACTCCGTATCGCCGCAGGAATCCGGGGCAGGCGGGTCGGCCTCCACCGGGACCGGCGGTGGCGGAACCATCACGACACTGGTGATCGACGGACCGGCGCCTGTTGTGGTGGGTTACGCACCGATTGCCCGAATCGCCTTGGAGCGTCTGGTCCGGTAAGCATGCGGCAGGCGTCCCGTCGCAACAGACAGCGACCGGACGACCGGGAAAGAGGGGGCCTGATGTCCACCACACTCCGCCGCTGCGGATCGCTCGCACTCGCTGCGACCGGCATCGTGTTGCTCGCCGCCTGCGCGACGACCACCGCCGGCACCGCAGCCGTCGCGCCGAACGCGACGCCGCGCAGTTCCGCGGTCACCACCACCGAGCGGACCACCGAGACCACCAAGCCCACGACGACCCGGACGACGCCACCGACCACCACCAGGTCGACGACCTCGAGCTCCACCCCTGCGGTCACCGTGCGGCCCACCGACTCGGCGGGCGCTCCGGCGACAGCGACCTCGACCCTGCTGTTCGACGGCGATTGCTTCGTCTTCGCCGGCAGCGACGTCACGACCATCGACTGCGCGCAACTGCACGACGGCCAGGTGTTCAAGACCGGGGTGGCGCTCACCGCCGTCGATCCGGCGGAGACCTCCGCCGATGCCTGGTCGAAGGCCGCGAATGACGCCTGCGTCGCTGATTTCCACGCCTTCGTCGGCTCGGACCAGCCCGACGACTATGTGCAGTCGTACGTCATCACCTCGGAAACGGGCGGTTCGCCGGAGGTTGCCTGCACCCTGCTGGACACCGAGGGCGAGCAGTGGGCCGGGACAGCGGAGAGCGTCAGCGGGTCGTACGTTGGCGTCGATGTCGGCGACTGCTTCGACTACCCGACCGCGCTGCTCGACGCCGCCGAGCTGCCCTGCGACCAGCCGCACGATGCCGAGATGTACGTCGTGGACGGGCCACTCGGCCTTGATCCGCCGGAGACGCCGTACCCGAGCGAGCAGCAGTGGCAGGATCTCTCGACAACGGTGTGCCTGAGCGCATTCGCCGACTACACCGGGCAGAGCTACGAATCGGCCCTGGATCTCGGTTACACGTTCGTCTATCCGCTGGAACCCGACTGGTCGGATGTGAGCCTGCGGACGATGAGCTGCGCGGTCACCTCGATCGACGGCACCAAGCTGGTGGGCAGCAAGCGGGCCTGACTCGACGGCGCCGGGATTCAGGGAGCCGCAGCGCCTCTCGCGTCCTCCTGCTCGACCAGGGCCTCGAGGTCCTTGAGCCGGTCGAGACCGCGCAGCGGCTGCGCCATCCGGTGATTGCCGGCGAAGGTGCCGCGGTGACGGTTCAGGAACCACCAGTAGCCGGCGGTGAACGGGCACGCGTCATCACCGACCCGAACCGAGGGCCGGTAGCGGCAACCACCGCAGTAGTCGCTCATCCGGTCGATGTAGGCACCGCCGCCGGCATACGGCTTGGTGGTGATCAGGCCCCCGTCCGCGTGCTGAGACATGCCCACCACGTTCGGGACCATGACCCAGTCGTACCCGTCGACGAAGGCCCGGTGGAACCAGTCGGTCACCTGTGACGGATTCCAACCGCGTTGCATCGCATAGTTGCCCAGCACCATCAGCCGGGGAATGTGGTGTACCCAACCGTGTTCCCGGAGATCGCCCAGGATCGACGACAGGCAATTCGCCCCGACGGCGTCGGCGTCCAGTTCGGCGAACCAGGCGGGAATGTCGCGGTTGGCGTGCAACTGGTTGCGGGAGCGGTAGTCAGGGCCGAGGTGCCAGTACAGGTTCCAGATGTAGTCCCGCCAACCGATCAGCTGCCGGACGAAGCCCTCCACCGAGGCGATCGGCAGATCGTCCTGGCGACAGGCGGTCTCGACCAGGCGCACCAGCTCGAGCGGATCCAGCAGCCCGAGATTCAGCGAACTGGACATCAGCGAATGCGCCAGCCAGGGATCGCCGGCCAGCATCGCGTCCTCGTAGGGTCCGAAGGCCGTCAGGCGGTGGTCGACGAAGTGCTGGAATGCGGTCAACGCCTCGTTCCTGGTGGCGGGAAACCGGCGGGGTCCGTCGACGCCGATGAAGGCGACATCACCGTCGGCCGCCCAGCGATCGAGGTCGCGGCGGACCTCGTCGTCGATCTCGTCCTCCTCCGGCCACCACGGGGCCGGCACTCCGACCCCGGTGACCGCTGGTCCGCCACGGGTGGCCTTCGGCGGTGGCAAGCGGTTCTCCTGGTCGTAATTCCACTGCCCGCCGACCGGTTCGTCGCCGTCCATCAGCACGTCCAGCCGGCGGCGGGCCAGCCGGTAGTGGTCCTCCATCAGCAGTCGGCGCGCGCCACGGGCATTCGCCCAGTCGGCGAACTCGGCCATCGAAGTCGCGAACCCCCGGGCCGGCAGCAGGCGCACTCCCGGCGAGCGCTCGACCAGGTCGCGGGCTGCGTAGCTGGTCGGGTGACAGACGGTCAGCTCAGCGCCGGATGGTCGATCGCGCAGCACCTCCGAGTAGGTCGCTGCCGCGAGGTACTCGCAACGGTCACCCAGCTCGGCCGCCCGATGCCGCATCGCCGACAGCACCAGATGCGCCTTCTGCCGATGGAATCTGCGCCGGGCGAACACCTTTCGCGACTCGATCAAGAGCACCCGCTGGTCGTCCGAGTCCAGGAAGTGCGGACCGAGTTGATCCCCGAACAGCCAGCGGACCGGTTCTTTCCCGGTCTGCGTGGACGCCCGGCGAGCGGTCATTCGCCGGTGGGTGCGATGACGACGGCGGTGTGCGGTGGCAGGGACAACTCGTCGCCGCTGATCTCGGCTCCGGGCTGGGTGACCAGCAGCAGGGATCCGGCAGGTTCCCGCAGGGTGATGGTGCGCAGCTCGTCGGAGAAGTTCACCACGATCCGCAGGCCGGAACGATCGATCAACAGCCATTGGGCGTCATCGTCGTGATCGGTCACGTTACGGGCGAACCGCGGATCGGTCAGTTCCGACCTCGCCCGTCGCAAGGCGATGAGATCCCGGTACAGCTGCAGCATCTCGGCGTGATCGCCGACCAGGGCCTCGTCCCAGTTCAGCTTCGAATCCAGGAACGTCGACTCCGCCTGCGGATCGGGGACCAGGTCCTTGTCCCAGCCCATTCTGGCGAACTCCTCCAGCCGACCCTGCCGGGTCGCCTCACCGAGCTGCTCGTCCGGATGCGAGGTGAAGAACGCCCACGGCGTCGAGGCTGCCCACTCCTCACCCATGAACAGCATCGGCGTGAACGGGCCGGTCAACACCAGCACCGCGGCGATGGCGAGGTCGGCGGGGGAGAGGGTGGCGGTGAGCCGGTCGCCGATGGCCCGATTGCCGATCTGGTCGTGGTCCTGGGAATACCCGATGAACCGCCAGCTCGGAGTGAGCAGAGTGTCGACCGGCCGACCGTGATCACGTCCGCGAAAGCTGGAGAAAGTCCCGTTGTGGAAGAAGGCATCGGTCATCACCTTGGCGATGGCCGACATCGGGCCGAAATCGGCGTAGTAGCCGTCGGTTTCACCGGTCAGCGCGACGTGGATGACGTGATGGAAGTCGTCGTTCCACTGGGCCGTCATTCCGTAACCGTTGACCTCCCTCGGGTTGATCAACTTCGGGTCGTTCAGGTCCGACTCGGCGATCAGGGTCAGCGGGCGACGGACGTGGGCCGACAGCACGTCGACCTCGGTGGCCATCTCCTCCAGCAGGTGCACGGCGTGACTGTCGACCAGCGCGTGCACGGCGTCCAACCGCAGCCCGTCGACGTGGTAGTCGTGCAGCCACATCTGCACGTTGTCCAGGATGTAGCGCCGCACCTCGCCGGAATCAGGACCGTCCAGGTTCAGTGATTCACCCCAGGTGCTCTGCGGGCCCTCGTCGTTGATGTAGGGACCGAACACCGGCAGGTGGTTCCCGGCCTTGCCCAGGTGGTTGTAGACGACGTCCTGGATGACGGCGATCCCGCGTTGATGGCAAGCATCGACGAACCGCTGATAGGCCCGCGGGCCGCCATAGCTCTCCTGCACCGTGAACCACAGCACACCGTCGTAACCCCAGTTGTGGGTGCCGGCAAAACCGTTGACCGGCAACAGTTCCACCATATCGACGCCGATCGAGACCAGATGGTCGAGCCGCTCGATCGCGGAGTCCAGCGTGCCGGCCGGGGTGAAGGTTCCGATGTGCATCTCGTAGATCACACTGCCCGGCAGCCGGCGTCCGGTCCACGACGTGTCGCCCCATTGATAGGTCGACGGATCGAAGGTGCGACTCAACCCGTCGACCCCATCGGGTTGCCGGCGTGACCGCGGATCCGGCCGAACGAAAGGGTTGTCGTCCACCCGGAAGCCGTAGTCGATCTCGTCGGTCGACCCTGCCGGGGCGACACCGTCCGCCGGGATCACCTCCGCCGACCACCAACCCTGGTCCTGCGCGGTCATCGGGAATTCGGCGTCACCGACCACCAACACCACGGTGTTGGCTCGCGGTGCCCAGACGCGGATCTCGCGGGTCATCTTCGCCTTTCGGTCGTCTGCACGTTCAGCTTGCTTGTCCGGGTCTAGGGGATCTTCGCCAACAGGGCGACCGGATATCGTTGCAGCACCTCGCCGACCGGCACCCGCCCGCTGAACGGGCGATCGGTGAGGGCATCGATCCAGGATCCGGCCGGCAATTCGACGGTGGTGTCCGCCCAACCCCCGGCCGACGCGAGTCCGGCCGGCAGCCTGGTCGCGATGGTCAGTGCCCCGCCGCGATCGAAGGCAAACACGTGCGCTGCGGCCGGTCCCGACGCGATGACGGGGGTGTAGCCGTCGAACAGCTCCGGACGATCCCGGCGCAACCGCAGCGCCCTGCTGGTCACCAGCAGCTTCACCGCGCCCTCGTCGTCGATGTCCGGCAACATGCCGGCATCGATCCCGGCCAGCAGTTCGACCCGGCGGCGGTAGTCGACCGGCCGCCGGTTGTCCGGATCGACCAGCGACAGGTCCCAGAGTTCGGTGCCCTGGTAGACATCGGGGACACCGGAACTCGTGAGCTGGATGAGCTTGGCGGACAGCGAATTCGACCAGCCGAACGGTCGGAGCCGGTCGGCGGTCGCCACGATGTCGGCGGCCAGCACCGCATCGTCGTAGACGGCGTCGACCAAGGCATGCAGCCGCTCCTCGAAGGCGCCGTCCGAGTCGATCCAGGCGGTGGAGACGCCCGCCTCCCGGGCGGCCTTCTCGGCGAACGCGTGCAGCCGGTCGCGCTCGATCGGCCAGGCACCGACGGCGGCCTGCCAGATCAGGTTGGCGAGTGGCCCGTCCGACAGCGGTGCCAACCGGTTCCATCGGCGCACGGCGGCGGCCCACTCCTGCGCCACCTCGGAGATCACCGAGATCCGGGCGCGGACGTCCTCCGACCGTTTGGTGTCGTGGGTCGACAACGCGGTCAGCGTGGCCGGGTTGCGGTGCAGGCGATCGATCTGCACCTGATGCAGCGCCTGCGGATCGAGCGAGAACTGCGCGGGCTCGCCGCCGACCTCGGTCAGCGAGGTGAGCCGGGTCCACCGATAGAAGGCGCAGTCCTCGACTCCCTTGGCCATCACCATGCCCGAGGTCTGCTGGAACCGGACGGCCAGTTCGGTGTCGACATCACCCAGCCGGCGGGTGATCTCGCGGATCGTGCCGGCGATCTCCGGCCGGCTCGCGCAGGCGGCGTCGGCGGCCTCGGCCAGATACTGCGCCCCCTGCGGCAGGTAGGTCCGGTACACCGCAAAGGAACTCAGGAGCTCGGCAATCGCGTCCTCGGCGTCGTCGACCTCGGGTGCCAGCCTGGCCAACCGCAACACCTCCGAGCGCAGGATCCCGTCCGAGACAGCGCGTTTCGTGGCCCTGGTCATCGCCGGCCAATCCACCCGCAGGCCGCCCCGCAGTTCGGTGTCCAGGTCGTCCAACACCGACTCACCTGCCGGGTCGGTGAACAACCGGTCCAGTGCGGCGAGCGCCTCGTACCCGGTGGTCCCCGCGCAGGCCCAGTCGGCCGGCAACGTCTCGTCGCCCTCGATGATCTTCTCCACCACCACGTACCGGTGGTCGATCAGCTCGGCCAGCTCGGCCAGATAACCGCCCGGATCTGCGAGCCCGTCCGGGTGATCGATCCGCAGTCCGTCGACCCAGCCGCGGTCGGTCCAGCGCTTGATCTCCTGGTGCGACTCCCGGAAGACCTTCGGCACCTCGACCCTGATCCCGGCCAGCGTGGTGATGGCGAAGAACCGCCGGTAGTTCAGCTCGGCATCGGCCCGCCGGTAGTTCATCAGCTCGTAGTGCTGACGGGCCAACACCTCTCGAGCCGTGCCACCGGCGGTGCCGTCGGCGATCGGCAGTCGGTGCTCGTAGTAGCGCAGTTCGTCGTCGACGACCTGCAGGGCGTCCAACTCGTTGTCACCGTCGCCGAGAATCGGCAACCGGATCTTGCCCCCACCGATCGACCAGTCGATGTCGAATGCCACGGCGTGCTCGGAATCCCGACCGCGGCGCAGCACATCCCACCACCAGACCGCCAACTCCGGGCTTGCCACCCCGACGTGGTTGGGCACGATGTCGACCAGCACACCGAGGCCGGCGTCGTGTGCTGCCCTGGCGACGCCGGCCAGCGCGTGATCACCGCCGCGGCTGTCGTCTACCTTGCCGTGATCGACCACGTCGTAGCCGTGTTCCGAGCCAGGCTCGGCCGCCAGCACCGGCGAGAGATACACCCAGTCGATGCCAAGGGCCTGCAGGTACGGCACCAGAGCCGCGGCGTCCTGCAGATCCCAATCCTTCGTGATCTGCAGCCGATAGGTGGAGCGGGGGACGCGAACGTCGGCCATCGGCAATGTCACTTCTTCTTCGGCCGGCGTCCGCGGGCGGCCGGTTTGTCCCCGGTCGCCGGCTCGGCCGGTGCAGGGCCGGGTTCCGGGTTGACGGCGTCCGGATTGGTCGCGCCCGCCTGCTCCTCCGCACGGACCGGCGCTGCCACCACCTGCTCGTTGGCCTGCTCCGGGATGTGCACCCCGGATTCGGCACGCATCGGAACCGGCACGGGTGCGATGGTCGGCACCGCCGCGGCGGCGTGCCCGGATGTCGGTTCCTCCATCGCGCCGGCCAGTGCCTGCAGGACGACCATCCCCTTGCTGGCGACCGCCACGCTGCTGCCGCCCTGGATGGTCTCCGGCAGGTCGGGGACACCGGAGGTGTCGATGACCAGGCGCCACGCCGGGGCGAACTCCTCCGGCGGCAATATCCAGTCCATGCCCTCGTCATGGGCGTTGAACAGCAGCAGGAACGAATCGTCGACGATCCGCTGCCCGCGGGTGTCCATTCCGCTGATGCCGTTGCCGTTCAAGAACATTCCGATGGACCGGCCGAATCCCGCGTCCCAGTCCTCCGGCTTCATCAGGGCGCCGGCCGGGGTCATCCAGACGATGTCGGGCAGCGGCTCGCCCTCGGCCCTGGCGGCCGGCCGGCCGTCGAAGAACCGGCGCCGGCGGAACGTCGGGTGTTGCCGGCGCAACCGGGCAACCGATGCGGTGAACTCGACGAGTGCTTCGTCGGCCTCCAGCCAGTGGACCCAGCTCAATTCGGAATCCTGGCAGTAGGTGTTGTTGTTCCCGAGCTGGGTGCGGCCCAGTTCATCGCCGTGGGCGATCATCGGAACGCCCTGGGAGAGCAGCAGTGTCGCCAGGAAGTTGCGCTGTTGACGGCCGCGGAGCACCAACACGTCGACGTCGTCGGTCGGGCCCTCGACGCCGCTGTTCCAGGACCGGTTGTGCGATTCGCCGTCGTTGTTGCCCTCGCCGTTCGCCTCGTTGTGCTTCTCGTTGTACGAGACGAGATCGGCCAGCGTGAAACCGTCGTGGGCGGTGACGAAGTTGATCGATGCGACGGGCCGCCGGCCCGACGTCTCGTAGAGGTCGGCGGAGCCGGTCAACCGGGACGCGAATTCGCCCAATGTCGCGGGCTCGCCGCGCCAGAAATCCCGGACAGTGTCGCGGTATTTCCCGTTCCACTCGGTCCATTGCGGCGGGAAATTGCCGACCTGGTAGCCGCCGGGACCGATGTCCCACGGTTCGGCGATCAATTTCACCTGGGAGACGACCGGGTCCTGCTGGACGAGTTCGAAGAAGGTGGACAGCCGGTCGACGTCGTAGAACTCCCGGGCCAGGGTGGCAGCGAGGTCGAAACGGAAGCCGTCGACGTGCATCTCGGTCACCCAATAGCGCAGCGAATCCATCAGCAACTGCAGCGAGTGCGGGTGCCGGACATTCAGTGTGTTGCCGGTGCCGGTGTAGTCCATGTAATAGCGCTTGTCGTCCTCGACCAGCCGGTAATACGCACCGTTGTCGATTCCCCGGAACGACAGCGTCGGCCCGAGATGATTGCCTTCGGCAGTGTGGTTGTAGACCACGTCGAGGATGACTTCGATACCGGCCGAATGCAGCGACTTCACCATCGCCTTGAATTCCTGGACCTGTTGACCACGTTCGCCGAACGCGGAATAGGTGTTCTGCGGGGCGAAGAAACCGATGGTGTTGTAACCCCAGTAATTCGACAGACCCTGGTCGATCAGCGTGCTGTCGTTGACGAACTGGTGTACCGGCATGAGCTCGATCGCGGTGACCCCGAGCCGGGTGAGGTGATCGATCACCGCGGGGTGGGCAACGCCGGCGTAGGTACCCCGCTGCCCGGCGGGAACCTCGGGATGCAACGCGGTCAGGCCCTTGACGTGCGCCTCGTAGATGACGCTGTCGTTGTACGGGATGCGCAGTGAACGATCGCCGGTCCAGTCGAAGAACGGGTTGATCACGACGGCATGCATCATGTGCGGCCCGGAATCGGCATCGTTGCGGCTGTCCGGGTCGCCGCCCATCTCGTAGGAGAACAGTGCGGGATCCCAATCGATCGCACCGGACACGGCCTTGGCATACGGGTCGAGCAGCAACTTGTTCGGGTTGCACCGAGACCCGTGATGGGGCTCGTACGGGCCGTGCACCCGGTAGCCGTAACGCTGCCCCGGCTGCACGGTCGGCAGGTAGCAGTGCCAGACGTAGGCGTCCACCTCGGGCATCCGGATCCTGGTCTCGCCGCCCCGCTCGCCGATCAGGCACAGCTCGACGTACTCGGCTGCCTCACTGAAAATGGCGAAATTGGTTCCGGTGCCATCGAATGTGGCGCCCAAGGGGTATGGCTTCCCCGGCCAGATCTCCATCTGCACTCCTATCACCTGCACGTTTGCTGTCAGCTGCACAGCAGCGCCGGACCAAATCGGTTCAGCACCGGCCGGGGACGTCCCGGCCTCCTGACCGGTGACCATGGCCATCCGGCCGACCCACCCTATCGGGGCCGGACAGGGCGAACCGGCCCGACGGCTGTGGCCATGATCTCCGGTTGGCGACCAGGAACCTGGGTAACGGACATCTCCGGCCCGGCGGTGGACGACCGGTGTCGGCGCCGGGGATTACCCTCGCCGATGTGCCGGATCCAGCTCGCTACCGCCCCGCCCCGGGCACCATCCCGGAGTCGCCGGGCGTGTACCGGTTCCGGGATCCGGGCGGCCGGGTCATCTATGTCGGCAAGGCGAAGAGTCTCCGCCAACGGCTCAATTCCTATTTCGCCGACATCGCCGGTCTGCACCCGCGCACCGCCCAGATGGTCACCAGCGCCGGCGGCGTCGAGTGGACCGTGGTGTCGACCGAGGTCGAGGCCCTGCAGCTGGAATACAACTGGATCAAGGAGTTCGACCCCCGGTTCAACGTCCGCTACCGCGACGACAAGTCGTACCCCGAGCTGGCCGTCACCATCGGCGAGGAGTACCCCCGGCTGCAGGTGATGCGCGGCCCGCACCGTAAAGGGGTCCGCTACTTCGGTCCGTACGCCCATGCCTGGGCGATCCGGGAGACCCTCGACATGCTGCTCCGGGTCTTTCCCGCCCGCACCTGCTCGGCCGGTGTCTTCCGGCGTTCCCAGCAGATCGGCCGGCCCTGCCTCCTCGGCTACATCGGCAAGTGTTCGGCGCCGTGCACCGGTCAGGTCACCGCCGAGGAACATCGCGAGATCGTCGACGACTTCTGCGATTTCATGGCCGGCAAGGCCGACCCGCTGATCCGCCGGTTGGAGCGGGAGATGGCGGCGGCGGCCGCCGAGCTCGACTTCGAGAAGGCCGCCAGGTTGCGGGACGACCTGGGCGCGCTCCGCAGGGCGGTGGAGAAGCAGGCGGTTGTCCTGCGCGACGGCACCGACGCCGATGTGGTCGGCATCGCGGCCGATGATCTGCTGGCCTCGGTGCAGGTGTTCCACGTCCGCGGCGGCCGGGTCCGCGGCCAGCGCGGCTGGATCGTCGACGTGGACGCGGACAGTGCGGGCCCGGCAGGGCTGGGGTCATTGATCGAGAACTTCCTACTGCAGTTCTACGGCGGCCGCGCCGACGACGACGGAGCAACAGCGGTGCCGCGGGAGATCCTGGTGCCGGTGCTGCCGACCCAGGAGGCCGCCACCGAGGAGGAGCTCACGGCGTGGCTTTCCGATCTGCGCGGGTCCCGGGTGTCGCTGCGGGTGCCGCAGCGCGGCGACAAACGGGCCCTGGCCGAGACCGTCACCCGCAACGCCGCCGAGGCGCTGACCCAGCACCGGCTGAAGCGGGCCAGCGACCTGACCGCCCGGTCCGCCGCGCTCACCGAACTCGCCGACACCCTGGGGATGGACGTCGCTCCACTACGCATCGAGTGCATCGACGTCTCGCATGTGATGGGCACCGATGTGGTGGCCTCACTGGTGGTGTTCGAGGACGGGCTCCCCAAGCGCAGTGACTACCGCCGGTTCGCCATCCGCGAGCACCCGGGCGACGATGTCGCGTCCATCGCCGAAGTGGTGCGGCGGCGGTTCACCCACGGCGCGAAGAAGGATGCTGCCGAGGCGGATGCCGTCGCGGACGACACCCGCGTCGGCGGCGGCGATGACGGCACCGGGGGAGACGCAGCAGGGATAGCGGAGAAGCCTGCGGCGGCAGTGGGCCAGGGGGTGGGGATCGTCGCGGAGGACGAGCCGACCTATCGACGCGGCATCGACCCGACCACCGGCCGGCCGCGCCGGTTCGCCTACCCGCCGCAGTTGCTGGTGGTCGACGGCGGCGCCCCGCAGGTCAATGCCGCGGCGACCGAACTCGCCGAGCTGGGCATCGTCGACGTCACCATCTGCGGCCTTGCCAAGCGGCTCGAGGAGGTCTGGGTCCCGGCGCAGGACGAGCCGATCATCTTCCCGCGGACCAGCGAGGCCCTGTACCTGCTGCAGCGGCTGCGGGACGAGGCACACCGGTTCGCGATCACCTATCACCGGGCCAAGCGGTCGAAGTCGATGACGGTCTCCGCGCTGGACAATGTGGCGGGTCTCGGCGAGGTCAGGCGTAAGGCCCTGGTTCGGCATTTCGGGTCGGTGGCGGCCCTGCGCCGGGCCGGCGTCGAGGACATCCTCGAGGTTCCCGGGGTGGGCCGTCGGACGGCGGAGGCGGTGGTCGCGGCTCTCGCGGAGGGCGCGGGACCGGCGGCCGTCGGCGCCGCCCGGCCGGCCGGGCACGGGCGATCGGAGGTGCCGACAGCACAGCCTGCGCCGGTACCGATACCGTCGTCGGGCACGCAGGAACCCGCCGTGTCGGTCAACGGGTTCGGCGACGGGGTACCGGGAGGGGCCTGAGATGGCAGCAGCGAGCGATGGCCGGGCCTCCCGGGACGGTGGCGCCGAGCACGTCCAGTCGTCCGAGAACGGACCGAAGGCCGGGATCCAGGTGGCGATCGTCTCCGGACTCTCCGGCGCCGGGCGGTCGACGGCGGCGAAATGCCTGGAGGACATGGGCTGGTTCGTGGTCGACAACCTGCCGCCGGAGTTGATCACCACCATGGTCGACCTCGGCTCGCGGACCAGCGGGGACGTCACCCGGATCGCGATCGTGCTGGACGTCAGATCACGCGCGTTCACCGAGGATCTGGCAGAGGTGATCAAGGACCTCGACCTGCGCGGGTACCGCCCCAGGGTGCTGTTCCTGGAGGCCAGCGACGCCGCACTGATCCGGCGGTACGAGGCCAACCGGCGCTCGCACCCGTTGCAGGGTGGCGGCCGGCTCGCCGACGGGGTGGCCGCCGAGCGCGCCGTGCTGGAGCCGTTGCGGCTCGAAGCCGATGTCGTCGTCGACACCTCGGAGCTCTCCGTGCATCAGCTGCGGGCCGAGGTGGAGCGGGCCTTCGCGCACACCGCGCCGGAGCGCCGGGCATCGCTGACCGTGGTGTCGTTCGGGTTCAAGTACGGGCTGCCGCTGGACGCCGACCTGGTGATCGACATGCGGTTCCTGCCGAATCCGCACTGGATACCGGAACTGCGGGATCACACCGGCCGCGACCAGGACGTCTCGGACTACGTGCTCTCCCAGGAGGGCGCCACCGAGTTCCTCGACCGGTACGTCGAGCTCATCGACCTGATCAGCGGCGGCTATCAACGAGAAGGCAAGCGCTACCTGACATTGGCCGTCG
>CAVRCD010000011.1:0-5000 GCA_963719475.1 uncultured Actinomycetota bacterium
CCGGCCGCCAGTGCGGCGAGTTCGTTCATGACCGCACCGGGATGAGCACCCATTCGCCGGCATTGGGCTCGCGGTGGTTGAGGGCGGGGTTGGCTCGTTGAATGGTGTGCTCCTCGATACCGTGCTGAACGGCGATGTCGGCCTTGGTCTCGGTCACCTTGTTGCCAGCCCGATCGCGCACCTCGAGGGCGCGGTGGTGGGTGGTTCCGGGCACGATCAGGCCGGTGGAGTGTGCGTCGGCCGGCAACGGATCGCTGGGCGTCAGCGCAGGGTTGGCCGTCAGGATGTCCTTTTCCGGTGCGCCGGTCAGGATGCTCACCGCGGTCACCGACCGCACGGTCGACGGGATCACCACCCGTTCCGGCGCCAGGAACTGCTTCGCATCCGGCGCAGCCGGGTCGATCATGTCGCCGTTCGGCTTGAGACCGATGTGCTCGACGTGCCCCAGGAAGAACGCCGCCCGGACAGCGTCCGCACCGACCTCCGCCATGATCTTCTCCGCGTGCTCGACGTAGCTGGTGTACTCCCCGGCATCGAAGTCGGGGACGAACTTCCCGTCGAAGCCCGGCACGTCGCCGCCCTCGACGTCCTTCCGCAGCGCCGGGTCGGAATCGCTCTTGGCAATGCCGATCTGACCACCGTGCAGCAGAACGTCCTTGGTGAAGAGCTCACAGAAGCCCTCCTTCATGATCCGGTTGCCACCCTTGGATGCCTTGCCGAAGTTGGGATGCTCCAGAGTGTGGATGTATTCGTGCACGAGTGTCTCCCATGTCGCCCACCGGTCGTGGCGTTCGGCATCGGAGATGCCACCGTGCCCGGGGGTGGCGTCGGAGAATTCCGCCGATCCGACGACGGCCGTCTGCGACAGCACCCGCGGACCGGCCTCGGCGAAGAAGAAACCGAACTGGTCGTACCGCTCGAGGTCGGCCTTGTTGTTCCCGCTGGCGATGAACCGGCTGCGAATTCCCTTGGCGAACGGCGGCTCGCCCTGCGTCGTCCGCTTCTCGTTGAATCCGTGGTCCTGCTGAGCCTTTGATGAATCCTCATCGGTCTCGAAGATCCAGTCCGTGAGGTCGACCGGGTCGGGTTTGCGGACCGACGGATCACTGGCGTCCAGCAGATTGACTCCGGCCTTGAACGCGAAGCTTGCCCGAGCAGCTTCCTGCGGGGCGGTCAGCACGGCAGCCGAGGCGAGCCCACCGAAGATCCCGTCGACCACCCGCTTCGCCTGCCGTCCTGCGCCTTCCTGCTCAGTGGTGGTCACGACATTCCCCGCGGCCTTGGCGGCCTGCATCTTCTTCATCTGGGGGGTGACACCGTCGAGGTGCTTCTGCATGGCAGCGGTCACTGCGGTGTCCAGTTCCGCTGCCTTCGCCGGGTCCGAGCGACCGTCCCAATCCTTTGCCACGCCGCCGGGTCCGGTCGACGTGGGGTTGAGTTCGCCCTCGATCACATCGATCTCGGCCTTGGTCGGCGCGTCGGCGGTACCGGTGAGATCCGGCCCGTTCACAACCTTCTCGGCGGTGGTGGCGGTCTTGCCGATCGAGCGCTTCATAGGTCAGCGGCCCGACGATGCCGTCGGGGTCCAGCCCGTTGTCCGTCTGGAACGAGTTCACCGCCTTGCGCGTCGCTGCGTCATAGGTGCCGGTCTCGGCCACCGGGGTGCCACCCCCTCCGACCTTGTTCAGCCGCTGCTGGAGTTCGGTGACCTTCGGGCCGGTATCGCCCGGCCGGATCCACTTCTGGGCTCCTTCGCCCATCGCGGCAGACGCCCGTTGTACCGGTTGGGCGTGACTGGATGACCTGGAGGACGCGGTGGTGAGCGGCACCAGCGAAGTGGGTACCGGGCGCGACCAGCGTGGCCACCGCCAGATTTCCCGCAGCGCTTGCAGCGTGACGACGTTCGAAGCGGACAGACGTTGGCCGATGACGGGTGTCGGTCTGCCGTCCGGGCAACGGCCGCCGGCCCGTTCGCACCGGGACCGGCCTTCGGGGTGGCGCGACGGAAGGACCGAGCGTCGACCGGGACGCCGGGTCATTCACCGCGGCCGTCCTTGCCCATGACGCTCATCATTGAATTGTGCTCGCTTCGGACTGTTCGACCGTGCCCTTTCGGGCGGACTCGCGCTACCCCGGTGGGGCAGCCTGCCTGACAGCGGCCGTTCGACCCGGCCATTGCCAGTAAACTCCGGAAATGCAAATAGGGGGACCTCGAAAAGGTCCCCCTATTTGGGAATGATTGTCCGGCGGTGTCCTACTCTCCCACACCGTGGCCGGTGCAGTACCATCGGCGCTGAAGGGCTTAGCTTCCGGGTTCGGTATGGGTCCGGGCGTTTCCCCTTCGCTATGGCCGCCGTAACTCTATGGAATTATCAACACTTCCCCACCCTCCTGGCTAAAGAAGCAGGTGGGCTGGTTGTTGTTCCAGAACCGCACAGTGGACGCGTAGCATTTTTGTGGTAAGTCCTCGGCCTATTAGTACCGGTCAGCTCCAACACCTTACGGTGCTTCCACTTCCGGCCTATCAACCCGGTGGTCTTGCCGGGGGCCTTACCCCACTCAAGGGTGGGAGTCCTCATCTTGGAACAGGCTTCCCGCTTAGATGCTTTCAGCGGTTATCCCTTCCGAACGTAGCCAACCAGCCGTGCTCCTGGTGGAACAACTGGCACACCAGAGGTTCGTCCGTCCCGGTCCTCTCGTACTAGGGACAGCCTTCCTCAAGACTCCTACGCGCGCGGCGGATAGGGACCGAACTGTCTCACGACGTTCTAAACCCAGCTCGCGTGCCGCTTTAATGGGCGAACAGCCCAACCCTTGGGACCTACTCCAGCCCCAGGATGCGACGAGCCGACATCGAGGTGCCAAACCATGCCGTCGATATGGACTCTTGGGCAAGATCAGCCTGTTATCCCCGGGGTACCTTTTATCCGTTGAGCGACACCCATTCCACAATGTGGCGCCGGATCACTAGTCCCGACTTTCGTCCCTGCTCGAGATGTCCCTCTCACAGTCAAGCTCCCTTGTGCACTTACACTCGAAACCTGATTGCCAACCAGGCTGAGGGAACCTTTGGGCGCCTCCGTTACTCTTTAGGAGGCAACCGCCCCAGTTAAACTACCCACCAGGCACTGTCCCTGATCCAGATCATGGACCTAAGTTAGATATCCAGTACGACCAGAGTGGTATTTCAACGTTGACTCCACAACCACTGGCGTTACCGCTTCACAGTCTCCCACCTATCCTACACAAGTCGAACCGAACACCAATACCAAGCTATAGTAAAGGTCCCGGGGTCTTTCCGTCCTGCCGCGCGTAACGAGCATCTTTACTCGTACTGCAATTTCGCCGAGCCTATGGTTGAGACAGTAGAGAAGTCGTTACGCCATTCGTGCAGGTCGGAACTTACCCGACAAGGAATTTCGCTACCTTAGGATGGTTATAGTTACCACCGCCGTTTACTGGGGCTTAAATTCTCAGCTTCACCCCCGAAGGGATTGACCGGTCCTCTTAACCTTCCAGCACCGGGCAGGCGTCAGTCCATATACATCGTCTTGCGACTTCGCATGGACCTGTGTTTTTAGTAAACAGTCGCTTCTCCCTGGTCTCTGCGACCAAAACATGCTAGCCCGCAAGGGGCTTCACACACCTCGGTCCCCCTTCTCCCGAAGTTACGGGGGTATTTTGCCGAGTTCCTTAACCATAGTTCGCTCGATCACCTTGGTATTCTCTACCTGACCACCTGTGTCGGTTTGGGGTACGGGCCGCTCGAAGCTCGCTAGAGGCTTTTCTCGACAGCATAGGATCACTCTGCTTCGCCTCAATCGGCTATGCGTCAGGTCTCAGATCAACACGCGGACGGATTTGCCTATCCCCGCTACCTACACCCTTACACCAGTATTACCACTGACTGGCGGAGCTACCTTCCTGTGTCACCCCATCGCTTGACTACTACCGGATCGGGTCACGCGCTCCCCGCACGACCCCCCGAAGGGACTCATTGGTTCGGGCGTTTAGCATCACCGGGTTCGACATGGGCGCTTCTTCGCGGGTACGGGAATATCAACCCGTTGTCCATCGACTACGCCTGTCGGCCTCGCCTTAGGTCCCGACTCACCCTGGGCGGATTAACCTGGCCCAGGAACCCTTGGTCATTCGGTGGAGGAGTTTCTCACTCCCCATTCGCTACTCATGCCTGCATTCTCACTCGTGTAGCGTCCACGGCTGGATCACTCCGCCGCTTCACTCGCCACACGACGCTCCCCTACCCATCCACACACCTGGACCCACGAAGGGCCGAGCTATACGTGTGAATGCCGCGGTTTCGGTGGTGTGCTTGAGCCCCGCTACATTGTCGGCGCGGAACCACTTGACCAGTGAGCTATTACGCACTCTTTAAAGGGTGGCTGCTTCTAAGCCAACCTCCTGGTTGTCTGGGCGACTCCACATCCTTTCCCACTTAGCACACGCTTAGGGACCTTAACCGGCGATCTGGGCTGTTTCCCTTTCGACAATGAAGCTTAGCCCCCACAGTCTCACTGCCACGCTCTCACTGACCGGCATTCGGAGTTTGGTTGATTTCGGTAAGCTTGTGGGCCCCCTAGACCATCCAGTGCTCTACCTCCAGTCAGAAACACGTGACGCTGCACCTAAATGCATTTCGGGGAGAACCAGCTATCACGAAGTTTGATTGGCCTTTCACCCCTACCCACAGCTCATCCCCTCCATTTTCAACTGAAGTGGGTTCGGACCTCCACGACGTCTTACCGTCGCTTCATCCTGGCCATGGGTAGATCACTTCGCTTCGGGTCTAGAGCATGCGACTCAAACGCCCTATTCGGACTCGCTTTCGCTACGGCTTCCCCACACGGGTTAACCTCGCCACATACCACTAACTCGCAGGCTCATTCTTCAAAAGGCACGCCGTCACCTCACCACAAGGGCTCAGCTCCGACGGATTGTAAGCACACGGTTTCAGGTACTATTTCACTCCCCTCCCGGGG
>CAVRCD010000011.1:7500-429867 GCA_963719475.1 uncultured Actinomycetota bacterium
CACGCCGCCAGCGTTCGTCCTGAGCCAGGATCAAACTCTCCATTGAATGCCATATAATCCACAGCGCCGAAAGCGCCGGAATCAACAAATGGAAAGCGCACACCCCGATGAGGCATGACCGATGAAACCTGGTCCATCACGAGCTAGCACAACAACACCCCAAAAAGGTGTCAAAATGATCTCGTAATGCACCAAATGATGTCCGTACCCCGCGAAGTGGGTGCACAGGACGATAAATCAGTTGGCACTGACTTTCGGTACGCTGTTGAGTTCTCAAAGTACGGACGCACACCCGTCCGCGGTCTCTCGACCGCCTCGGGGGCAACCTGATCTACGTTACCGGCTGACCTCGACAACTCCAAATCGTCTTGGTCCTGCCGCTCCCGACTGCCTTGGCGCAGCGCGTGCTTCGCCAAACTCCGACTCAGCGGAGCGTGATCATCTGGGGGTGTCCCCAGGGCCGTCCAGTCGCTGCGGATCGACTTCCGATCCCGGCCGCTGTGCGGTTCCCCTCGGGGCATGGACGAAGTTACGGGTCCGTTGCCTGCCGCGTCAAACCCGCAGGTCAGCGGCCTGTTTCATGATCATCTCTCTGAATCGGTGCAGGTCGGAGGGCCGAGCCGGGATCACACCCCGGCGTCCGGCCAGGTCCGGTGATCGCGTTCACATCAACTCTTCAGAGATCTCGAAGGTGCGTCACGCGACCACCTCGGGCACGAACTCCACCCCGGCAACCGACTTCTTGCCGCGACGCAGCACCAGGTAGCGCCCGTGCAGCAGGTCCGCCGGCTGCGGAACATGATCGGGATCGGTGATCCGGACGTTGTTGATGTTCGCCCCGCCCTCGGCGACCGCCCGCCGTGCCTCGGACAGCGAGCGGGCAAGGCCGCCGGCCACCAGCAGGCCGACCACCGACGGCAGCTCGCCGGCCACCTGGTGCAGCCCCGCCTCGGAGAGCGCCGCGTGCAGGGTCGGTGCATCCACCGCGCCGAGCTCGCCGCGTCCGAACAGCGCACCGCTGGCCGCGATCGCGGCTGCGGCCGCATCGGCCCCGTGCACCAGCGAGGTCACGTCCAGAGCCAGCGTCCGCTGCGCCTCCCGGGCCTGCGGGCGTTCCCGGACCGCGCGTTCCAGCTCCTCGATCTCGTCCGCGGTGCGATCGGTGAAGACCTTCAGCAACGCCCCGACCGAGGCGTCCTCGACGTTCAGCCAGTACTGGTAGAAGGCGTAGGGGCTGGTCAGCTCGGGCGAGAGCCAGACGGCATTGCCCTCGGACTTGCCGAACTTCTGCCCGTGCGAGTCGGTGATCAGCGGCGTGGCCAGCAGATGCACCGATTCCCCGGTCACCCGGCGGATCAGGTCGGTGCCCGCGGTCAGGTTGCCCCACTGATCCTGCCCACCGGTCTGCAGCGTGCACCCGTACTCCCGGAACAGGTGCAGGTAATCCAGCCCCTGCAGGATTTGGTAGCTGAACTCGGTGTAGCTGATCCCCTCGTCGCTGTTCAGCCGGGCGGCGACCGCGTCCTTACGGATCATCGTGTTCACCCGGAAGTGCTTGCCGATGTCCCGCAGGAAGTCCAGCGCACTCATCGGCGCCGTCCAGTCGAGGTTGTTGACCAGCCGCGCCGGGTTCTCGCCGTCGAAATCCAGGAACGGCAACACCTGTTGCGCGATCCTGCCGACCCACTCCGCTGTCTGCTCCTTGGTCTTGAGCACCCGCTCCGCCGACGGCCGCGGGTCACCGATCAGGCCGGTCGACCCGCCGACCAGGCAGATGACCCGATGCCCGGCCCGCTGCAGTTTGCGCAGCACGATCAGCTGCACGAGATTGCCGAAGTGCAGGCTGGGTGCGGTGGGGTCGAACCCGCAGTAAGCGGTGATCGGGCCGCCGGCCAGCGCGGTGGCCAGCGACTGCTCGTCGGTGGTCAGGGCGACGAGACCACGCCAGCTGAGTTCGTCGAGGACCGATGCCGGTCGGCCTGAGTGGATGACGTCGGTCGCAGAGTTCTCGGACACGGTGCACATCCTGCCGCACCCGCCGACCGCCCCGATCCGTGATTCACCCGCTGCCGACGACCCGGCCCCGCATCGCGCGTGTTCCACGGCGATAGCTGGTCACCGAGCGTTCGCCGGACTCCCAGAACCGCCATGGCACGTCCACCGCGGTGGACACCCCGACCCGTGGGCCGACCTGGAAGTCGGCCACCGGCGCATCGCCGGCGCGGATCTCGAGCCGGCCGTCCGCGCTGCAGAGGTCCGCGCCGGTGTCGGCGCCGGAGAGCCCGAGCACCTTGGCCAGACCAGCGGGTCCGCGGCCCAGTTCGTGATCCCTGACCGCTGCGGGACGGCGGACGCGCGCGACCTCGATGCCGTCGACGACCACCCCGGCGCGCAGCAGGACGGCCGAGGCGTCGCCGTCCCGACCGGTGACAATGTTGGCGCACCAGTGCATTCCGTAGACGAAGTAGGTGTACAGATGGCCGCCCGGGCCGAACATCACCGCGGTGCGCGGCGTGCGCCCGCGGAAGGCATGAGAGGCCGGGTCGTCGACGCCCGCGTACGCCTCGACCTCGGTGAGCCGCACCGCCACCGTGCCGGCCGCCGATCGGGCAACCAGCACCCGCCCCAACAGATCCCGGGCGACGACGGTCACCTCCCGCTCGAAGAACGAACGCGGCAGAGGCATCGCTGATGCGGACACCCGGCCATGGTGCCATCCGGAACCGATGGTGATCGTCCCACCGCCCGAGCCGTGACCCATTGCGATCACTGACGGTGAGCCTGAGTAGCGGATTGTGAGAACGATCATGGTCCGCGAGCTTGGCTGCACCGCAACTCTCCGTCTAGGCTAATACATGAACGTTCAAGTAGTTCTATCGATGGCAACCCCGTCATCGGTCCGCAACCTTCCCGGCGCAACTGCGCCCCGACCGCCAAGGACCCACCATGACCAGCACCCTCTTCGGTTCCACCACCACCTCGACCCGGCAGTCAACCGCGCTGCTCGTCGGCCGCGTTGCGCTCGGCGTCGTGTTGATCGCGCACGGCTGGCAGAAGTACTTCACCTTCGGAATCTCCGGCGTCACAGCCAGTTTCGAGCAGATGGGCGTGCCTGCCGCAGGCGCCGCCGCGGTCTTCGCGGCGACTGTCGAACTGGTCGGCGGCATCGCGCTGATCGTCGGACTGCTCGTTCCGGTCGTCGGCTTGTTGGTCGCCGTCGACATGGCCGGCGCGCTGCTCTTCGTTCATGCCCCGAACGGGGTGTTCGTCGACGCCGGTGGGTACGAACTGGTGCTGGTGATCGGCGCGCTCGCAGTGGTATTCGCCGGGCTCGGTGCCGGCGCCTACTCGATCGACCGGCTGCTCGCCGGAAAGCAGCGCGCAAGCGTCAACGCCTGACGCCGCAATCCGAGTCGAACTGGGATACTTCCTCGGCGCGGGGTCGAGAAATGTTCCCATCAGACGCCGGCCGACGTGGTCAGCCGGCTGCCCACGTCCGATCGCGCAGGATGCGCTCGCGCAGTGCGTCGAGTTGTTCCGCGACCCTGCTGGGGGCCGTGCCGCCAATGCCGTCGCGGGAAGCCAGCGAACCGGAGACGGTGAGCACCTCCCGGACGGCCGGGGTGAGTGCCGGATTGATCCCGGCGAACTCCTCGTCGGTCAGTTCGTCGAGGTCCCGGCCGCTCGATTCGGCCAGCGCCACGCACTGACCTGCCACCTCGTGCGCGACCCGGAACGCAATGCCCTGCCGGACAAGCCATTCCGCGATGTCGGTGGCCAGCGAGAAGCCGGCGGGCGCCATCGCGGCCATCCGCTCGGTGTCGAAGGTCAGCGTCGCGGTCATCCCGGTCACCGCCGGCAGCAACAGTTCCAGCTGGGCCACCGAGTCGATCAGCGGCTCCTTGTCCTCCTGCAGATCCCGGTTGTAGGCCAGCGGCAATCCCTTGAGGGTGGCCAGCAGCCCGGTCAGATTGCCGATCAACCTGCCGGCCTTTCCCCTTGCCAGCTCGGCGATGTCGGGATTCTTCTTCTGCGGCATGATCGATGATCCGGTGGCGAAGGCGTCGTGCAGTTTCGCGTAGCCGAACTCGGCGGTGGTGAAGACGATGACCTCCTCGGCCCACCGCGAGACGTCGACCGCCAGCATGGCCAGCACGAACGCGAGCTCGGCGGCGAAATCCCGGGAGGCCGTGCCGTCGATCGAGTTCTCCGATGACGAGGTGAAGCCGAGTTCGGCAGCGACCGCTGCCGGGTCGAGGCCGAGCGAGGATCCGGCCAGGGCGCCGGATCCGTAGGGCGATACCGCGGCCCGGCGGTCCCAGTCCCGGATCCGGTCGACATCGCGGGCCAGCGCCTGCGCGTGGGCGGCGAGGTGATGGGCCAGCAGCACCGGCTGGGCATGCTGGAAATGCGTCCGGCCGGGCATCGCCGCACCCGGATGGGCGGCCGCCTGGCCGACCAGCGCGTCCTGCAGGTTCGTGACCAGCCTGGCCACCGACCTGGCCCGGTCCCGCAGGTACATCCGGTAGAGCGTCGCGACCTGGTCGTTGCGGGAGCGGCCCGCCCGCAGCTTCCCGCCGAGCTCGGCGCCGGCCCGGTCGAGCAGACCGCGCTCCAGCGCCGAGTGCACGTCCTCGTCGGCCGGCACCGGTGCGAACCGGCCCGTCTCGACGTCCTGCGCGAGGTCGTCGAGCGCCGACAGCATCGACGACAGCTCGAGGTGGCTGAGCAGGCCCGCGGAGTGCAGCACCCTGGCGTGGGCCTTCGAACCGGCGATGTCGTACGGGGCGAGCACCCAGTCGAAATGGGTGCTGACGGACAGGGCTTCCATCTCCGGAGACGGGCCGGACGCGAACCGGCCGCCCCACAGCGGCGTCGCCGCGGTTGCCGGGGTGGTTTCGGGGTCCGGAGGGGTTTTCGGACATGGGTCAGTCGGTCCCGGCGTCCATGGCCGCGTTCTCGCTGGCCTGCTCGATGGCCTGCTCGAGCTCCTCGCCGTCGATGCCGGTTGGTTGGCGATGGCCCCGGCCTGACCGGGTCGCAGGGTGCCGACCAGCGTCTGCTCGGTGTCCAGCTGACCCAGCCCGGCATACAGCTCCAGCTTGGACCGGGTGTCGGCGATGTCCAGGTTCCGCATGGTCAGCTGACCGATCCGGTCGCCGGGACCGAACGCGGCCTCGGCCACCCGCTCCATCGACAGCTTCTCCGGGTGGTAGGACAGCTCCGGACCGGTGGTGTCCACGATCGTGTAGTCGTTGCCGCGACGCAGCCGCAGGGTGACCGACCCGGTGATCGCCGAGCCGACCCAGCGCTGCAGCGACTCGCGCAGCATCAGACTCTGCGGGTCGAGCCAACGACCCTCGTACAGCAATCGGCCCAGCCGCCGGCCCTGGTCGTGATAGGACGCCACGGTGTCCTCGTTGTGGATGGCGTTGACCAGCCGTTCGTAGGCGATGAACAGCAGCGCCATGCCTGGTGCCTCGTAGATCCCGCGAGACTTGGCCTCGATGATGCGGTTCTCGATCTGGTCGCTCATGCCGAGGCCGTGTCGGCCGCCGACCGCGTTGGCCTCCAGCACCAGGTCGACCGGGTCGAGATGGACACCGTTGATCGCGACCGGCCGTCCGCGCTCGAACGCAACCGTGACGTCCTCCGGCGCGATCGCCACCGATTGGTCCCAGTGCGCGACGCCCATGATCGGCTGGACGATCTCGACGCTGGCGTCCAGGTGCTCGAGCCGCTTGGCCTCGTGGGTGGCGCCCCAGATGTTGGCGTCGGTGGAGTAGGCCTTCTCGGTGGAGGCCCGGTAGGGCAGGTTGCGGGCCAGCAACCATTCGCTCATCTCGGCCCGGCCGCCCAGCTCCTCGACGAACTGCCGGTCCAGCCAGGGCTTGTAGATGCGCAGCCGCGGGTTGGCCAGCAGGCCGTAGCGGTAGAACCGCTCGATGTCGTTGCCCTTGTAGGTCGACCCGTCACCCCAGATGTCGACCTCGTCGTCGGCCATGGCGCGAACCAGCAGGGTGCCGGTGACGGCCCGGCCCAGTGGCGTGGTGTTGAAGTAGGTCAGCCCCGCCGACCGGATGTGGAACGCACCGCAGGCCAGCGCGACGAGGCCCTCCTCGACCAGTGCGGCGCGGCAGTCGACGACGCGGGCGATCTCCGCGCCGTACTCGCCCGCCCGGTCCGGGACACCGGACAGGTCGGGTTCGTCGTACTGGCCGAGGTCGGCCGTGTACGCGCAGGGCACGGCGCCGTTCTCCCGCATCCAGGCCACGGCCACCGAGGTGTCCAGACCGCCCGAGAACGCGATACCGACCTTCTGCCCCTTGGGCAGCGACTCAAGAACTTTGGACACGAGGTGGGAGCCTATCTGTGCGGGTCGGGCCGCCCAGGTGGCGGCCGACGGTGGTTCACATGAGCCCGGATGACGCGTCGCCAGGGCGGCCGATCAGGCGTCCCCGGCGGCATACCCGGCCAGCGTGCGGCCAACCTCGGCGCCGGTCAGCCCGTCGCGGGCGACCACCAGGATGGTGTCGTCACCGGCGATGGTGCCGGCGATGTCGGCCAACCCGGCCCGGTCGATGGCCGAGGCCAGGAACTGGGCCGCACCGGGCGGGGTGCGCAGCACGGCGAGGTTCGCCGAGCCCTCGTAGGAGAGCAGCAGCTCGCCGAGCAACCGGGCGAGCCGGGACGTCCCGCCGGCCATCGGCCGCGGGCCGCCGTCCTCCGGAATGCGGTAGATCGGCGCGCCACCGTCCACGCCGCGCAATTTGACGGCCCCGAGTTCCTCCAGGTCGCGCGACAGTGTCGCCTGGGTGACCGAGATGCCGCCGTCACCGAGCAGGACCAGAAGGTCCGTCTGGGAACGGATCTCGTGGGACCGGATCAGCTCGGTGATCCGGCCGTGCCGGGCGGCCTTGGTGACCAGCGCGCTACCGGCGGTCAACCGGACACCGCCGGATCGGCACCCGTCTGCTGCGCCAGCAGGAACACCAGCAACGCCTTCTGCGCGTGCAGTCTGTTCTCCGCCTCGTCCCAGACCGCCGAGCTCGGACCGTCGATGACCTCGTCGGTGATCTCCCATCCGCGGTGGGCGGGCAGGCAGTGCAGCACGATCACGTCGTCCCCGGCGCGGGCCAGCAGCTGCGGCGTTGACCTGGTACGGGCGGAACGGGCCCGACCCGGTCCAGCCCGTCGTTCTCCTGCCCCATCGACGTCCAGGTATCGGTGACCAGGACGTCGGCGCCGTCGGCGGCGGCCTGCGGATCGGAGATCAGCTCGATGGCGCCGCCGGTCTCGGCGGCCCGCTTCTTGGCGTCCAGCAGGATGTCGCCGTTCGGGTCGAACCCGGCCGGTGACGAGATCCGCACCGTCATACCGGCATTCGCCCCGCCGACCATCAGCGAGTGCGCCATGTTGTTGGCCCCGTCGCCGAGGTAGGTCAGGGTCAGTCCGGCCAGCCGGCCGCGGCGTTCCCGGATCGTCTGCAGGTCGGCGAGCACCTGGCAGGGGTGGAACTCGTCGGTCAGCGCGTTGATCACCGGAACGCTCGAGGTGCTGGCCAGGGCGTTGATCCGGCGCTGGGCGAAGGTGCGGATGGCGACCGCGTCGACGTACCGGGACAGCACCCGCGAGGTGTCCTCGATGGTCTCCTCCCGGCCCAACTGGGACATCCGTCCGTCCACGATGACCGGTTGCCCGCCGAGCTGGGAGATGCCCACCTCGAAGGAGAGCCTGGTCCGGGTGGAGTTCTTCTCGAAGATGACGGCGACCGACTTGCCGGTCAGCGGCCGGAAGCCGCCGCGGTCGGCCTTGAAGCGGTCCGCGAGATCCAGCACCGTCGCCAGTTCGGCCGGCGACAGGTCGTCGTCGCGGAGAAAATGCCGCAGGGTGCCGTGGGAGTCGCGTCGTCCGCCAGCACGGGTCGGTCAGCGCAGGGGTGGTCATCACAGGGCCTTTCCGGTTGCGGCCGGCGGGTTCGCGGTCCGCAGGATGTCGGGCAGTGATTCGATGAACGAGTCGGCCTGCTCGGTGGTCAGGATCAACGGGGGTGCCAGCCGGAGCACTCCGGGAGCCGGCGCATTGATGATGAACCCCGCCTCCCGGGCAGCGAGAGCAGCTGCCGGGGCCAGGTTCTCGGTCAGCACGATACCCAGCAGCAGACCGGCGCCGCGCACGTGGTCGATCAGCGGATGGTCGAGATCCTCGACGCCGGTGGCGATGTGCTTGCCCAGTGCATCGACATGGTCGAGAAGGTTGTCGGCGACGATGGTGTCGAGCACTGCCAGCGCGGCCGCCGCGCACACCGGGTTCCCGGCGAAGGTCGAGCCGTGTTCACCGGGCTGCAACAGGTGGGCCGCCGCACCGATGCCGACCGCGGCGCCGATCGGCAGGCCGCCGCCCAGACCCTTGGCCAGGGTGATCACATCGGGCACGATGCCGGACCGGCTGTGCGCCAGCCAGCTCCCGGTCCGCCCGATGCCGGTCTGCACCTCGTCGATCACCAGCAGCGTGCCGTGTTCGGCGGTGATCGCCCGGGCAGCGGCCAGGTAACCGTCCGGCGCCGGCACCACGCCGGCCTCACCCAGGATCGGCTCCAGGAAGACCGCGGCAACGGTGTCGTCCACCGCCGCCTGCAGCGCCGGGATGTCGCCGTAGGGAACGAATTCCACGCCGGCCGGCATCGGCTCGAACGGCACCCGCTTGGCGGGCTGGCCGGTCAGCGCGAGCGCGCCCATGGTGCGCCCGTGGAAGGCTCCGTCGCAGGCGATGATCCGCGGCCGACCGGTGCGCCGGGCCATCTTGAAGGCGGCCTCGTTGGCCTCGGCGCCGGAGTTGCAGAAGATGACCCGCCCGTTCTCCCGCGCACCGCAGATGTCCAGCAGTCGTTCCGCGAGGGTGAGCACCGTCGGATGGGTGAAGAAGTTCGACACGTGGCCGAGGGTGGCGACCTGCTCGGAGACGGCCTTCACCACGGCCGGGTGGGCATGGCCGAGGGCGTTGACCGCGATGCCGCCGAGCAGGTCGAGATACTGCTTGCCGTCGGCATCGGTGACCACCGCGCCCTGGCCGCTGACCAGTTCCACCGGCGGCACGCCGAAGTTGTCCATCAGGGCCTGCGACCAGCGCTGTGCTGCCAGTTGGTTGTTGGACTGGTTCTGCATTGCAACACTTTCCGTTGTCGTCATGACGGGTTCTCCAGATTCGGGACGACCATGGTGCCGACCCCTTCGGTGGTGACGATCTCCAGCAGGACCGAATGCGGGATGCGACCGTCGATGACGTGCGCGGCGGCGACACCGCCGCGCACCGCCCGCAGGCAGCCCTCCATCTTCGGCACCATCCCCGACTCCAGCCTCGGCAGCATTTCTTCCAGCGCATCCGCCGACACCCGGGACAGCAGTGACTCCCGATCCGGCCAGTTCGCGTACAGGCCCTCGACGTCGGTGAGCATCACCAGTTTGGTGGCGCCCAACGCGATCGCCAGCGCGGCCGCAGCGGTGTCGGCATTGACGTTGTGCACCACGCCGTCGGCGTCGGGGGCGACCGTGGAGACCACTGGGATCCGGCCGGCGTCCATCAGGTCGATGACCGCGTCCGGGTTGACGTCGACAACATCGCCGACCAAACCGATGTCGGTGGCGACGCCGTCGACCAGCACGGTTCGGCGGGCGGCAGTGAACAGGCCCGCGTCCTCGCCGGACATGCCGACGGCGAGTGGACCGTGCGAATTGATCAGCCCGACCAACTCGCGCCCGACCTGCCCGACCAGCACCATCCGGACGATGTCCATGGTGTCGGGCGTGGTGACCCGGAACCCACCCTTGAACTCTCCGGCCAGGCCGAGTCTGGCGAGCATGGCGCTGATCTGCGGCCCACCGCCGTGCACCACGACCGGCCGCAGCCCTACCGTGCGCAGATACACCATGTCGGCCGCGAAGGCAGCCTTCAGCGCATCGTCGGTCATCGCATTGCCGCCGTACTTGACCACCACGATCGACCCGGCGAACCGGCGCAGCCACGGCAGGGTTCCGGCCAGCATCGCGGCCCGCTCCCGGGCACCTTCCAGGTCGGACTGCCGTCGCGGCTCGACACGTGTTGCAGCGTTGATGGTCTCGGTTTGGTCGACGTCCGCCGCCGAGGTGTCCGTCATGTCGAGTACGCCGAGTTCTCGTGGACGTAGGCATGCGACAGGTCGTTCGTCAGGATGGTCGCCGTCTCGACGCCGGCGTGCAGGTCGATGATCACGTGTGCGGCACGCCCGGTGAGGTCGACACCGTCCCGATCCTCGCCGGTCGCGCCGCCGCGGCAGATCCAGACCCCGTTGATGGCAACGTCGATCGCATCGGCGTCGAAGGCGACGTGTGGCCCGACGGTGCCGACGGCGGCCAGGATCCGACCCCAGTTGGCGTCCTGGCCGAAGAAGGCGGTCTTCACCAGGTTGTTCCGGGCGACCGCCCGGCCCACCTCGACCGCATCGTCCTCGGTCACGGCGTGCACGACCTCGATCGCGATCTCCTTGGTGGAACCCTCCGCGTCGGCCAACAGCTGCCGGGCGAGGTCGGTGCACACCCTGGTCACCGCTGCGCCGAGCAGTTCGGCATTCGGCTCGATCCCAGACGCACCGGACGCGAGCAGCAGCACCGTGTCGTTGGTCGACATGGCTCCGTCCGAATCCAACCGGTCGAAGGACACCCGCGTCGCCGCCCGCAGTGCGGTGTCCAGGGCGGCGGAGTCGGCGACCGCGTCCGTGGTCAGCACGACCAGCATCGTCGCCAGGCCAGGGGCCAACATGCCGGCACCCTTGGCCATCCCGCCGACGGTGATCCCGCCGACCGTCACCTGGGCCGTCTTGGGGACTGAGTCGGTGGTCATGATGGCCGTCGCGGCATCCAGTCCGGCTGTCGTGCCGGCCGTCCGCACCGCCTCGTCGATGCCGGGCAGCAGGAGGTCCATCGGCAGTCGCAGCCCGATCAGCCCGGTCGACGCGACCGCCACCCGTGATGCCTCGATCTCCAACAGAGCGGCGAGATGCTCTGCGGTGGCGACGGTGTCGGCGTAGCCGTCGGCTCCGGTGCAGGCATTGGCGCCGCCGGAATTCAGCACCACCGCATTCAGTTCCGCACCGGGACCGTCCAGGATCTGCTCGCACCAGCGCACCGGCGCCGCCTTGACCCGGTTGCTGGTGAAGACGCCGGCCGCGGTGAACCGGGGGCCGTCGTTGATCACGACGGCGACGTCCGGCTGGCCGGACGATTTCAACCCGGCGGTCACCCCGGCAGCGCGGAATCCGGCGGCGGCCGTCACGCCGACGATCGGTATCGGTCGGTGCTGTCACGGCGCCACTCCCACGGTCGACAGGCCCGTCGTCTCCGGCAGGCCAAGGGCGATGTTCAGGCATTGCACGGCGGCGCCGGCCGTGCCCTTGGTCAGGTTGTCCAGCGCGGCGATGACGACCACCCGGCCGGCGGCCCGGTCCACCGCGACCTGCAGCAGGACGGTGTTCGCGCCGAGCGTGGCCGCGGTGGTCGGCCACTGTCCGGCCGGCAGCAGATGGACGAAAGGCTCGTCGCCATAGGCCTTCTGGTAAACATCCCGGACGTCGTCAACACCGACATCCGGCTTGGCAGGTGCGCTGACGGTGGCCAGGATCCCTCGGGACATGGGTACCAGCACCGGGGTGAAGGACACGGTCACGGGTGTGCTTGCCGCCGCGGTCAGGTTCTGCACCATCTCCGGGGTGTGCCGGTGGACGCCGCCGACCCCGTAGGCCGATGCCGACCCCATCACCTCGGAGCCGAGCAGGTTGACCTTCGGCGACTTTCCTGCCCCTGACGTCCCGGATGCCGCGACCACGACGATGTCGGGTTCGACCAGGCCGGCGGCCAATGCGGGCGCCATCGCCAGTGAGGCGGTGGTTGGGTAGCAGCCGGGCACGGCGACCCGCTTGGTGCCCTGCAGCGCCGCGCGGCCGTTCGGCAGTTCGGGCATCCCGTACGGCCACGACCCTGGATGTGCGCCGCCGTAGAACTGTTCCCACGCAACGGGATCGGTGAGCCGATGGTCGGCACCGCAGTCGATGACCAGGACGTCGGCGCCCAGCTGCGCGGCCAATTCGTGCGACTGACCGTGCGGTAGGGCGAGGAAGACGGCATCATGCCCGGCGAGGTTCTCCGGGGTCGTCGGCTCGATCAGCCGGTCGGCCAGCGGCAGCAGATGCGGTTGGTGCAGACCCAACCGCTCACCTGCGCTGCTGTGCGCCGTCAGGGACCCGATGGTGACCTCGGGGTGGCCAAGGAGCAGGCGCAGCACCTCACCGCCGGCATAGCCACTGGCACCGGCCACCGCCACCCGGTAGGTCATCGCATTGCCCTTCTCCCACCAACCCGAACAGATCTCGGCTGGAACTATACAGATCAACGCATGACTATCCAACACGCCCCGACCGGTGACATGACGGACGATGGGATATGACCAGAAGTGGTCCAGAACATGGAGGTACATGTGAGTGACGAGCAGGTCGTCCTGGCCAACGGGGTCGACATCTGTGTGGACACGTTCGGCGACCCCGACGATCCGACCGTTCTGCTGATCGCCGGGATGACGTCGTCGATGGACTGGTGGGAGCCGGAGTTCTGCCGGCGACTCGCGGCGGCCGGTCGGTTCGTCATCCGTTACGACCATCGGGACACCGGACGCTCGGTGAGTTATCCCGCGGGGTCCCCCGGCTATGGCGCCGACGATCTGGTGGCCGATGCGGCAGGCGTGTTGGAAGCCCTGCAGTGTCCGAGCGCACACGTCGTCGGATTCTCGATGGGCGGCGCGATCGCCCAGCTCCTGGCGCTTTCCCGGCCCGAGCTGGTCGATTCGCTGACCCTGATCTCGAGCTCCGCCGGCGTCGGTGACGCCGACCTGCCGCCGATCTCGCCCGAGCTGAAGGCCACCTTCGACAATCCCCCGCCCGAGCCCGACTTCGCCGACCGGGACGCCGTCGTCGAATACGTCGTCGAATCCTTTCGACCGTATGCCGCCCGATCGGTGCCGTTCGACGACCAGGCGATCCGGGTGTTCGCGCGCCGCGCGGTCGACCGCACCGTCAGCATCGCCTCGAGCCTCGCCAACCACGGTCTGGCGGAGGGCGGCGGGTCGTGGCGTCACCGGTTGGGCGAGATCACCGCGCCGACGGTCGTCATCCACGGCGATGAGGATCCGCTGTTTCCCCTCGAGCACGGTGCGGCACTCGCCCGGGAGATCCACGGCGCGGCACTGGTGACCCTTGCGCACACCGGTCACGAACTGCCGCAACGGGTGTGGGACGAGGCACTGGCCGCGATCACCACCGTCAGTTCGCCGAACTGGCCGCAGCGCGCCGACCTGTTGGCCGCAAACGCGGTCGCCGCCGGCGAGCCGACCGCCTGGTTCGAACGGCTCTACGCCAGTGCGTTGCGGGGTCAGTCCGCGGTGCCATGGGACCGGGATGCGGCGAACCCGCTGCTCACCGAATGGACGGCGGCCAAGAGCCTGACCGGCGCAGGCCGGCGGGCCGTCGTCGTCGGCTGCGGACTGGGCATGGAGGCCGAGCACCTCGCCGCGCTGGGCTTCGACACCGTCGGCTTCGACATCAGCGACTCGGCCGTCAGCATCGCCCGCAGCCGGCATCCCGATTCGCCGGTGCACTACCGGCAGGCGGACGCGCTGGACCCGCCTGCCGAGTGGCTGCGCGCCTTCGACCTGGTGGTGGAGATCTACACCGTGCAGGCGCTGCCGCTCCGACTCCGAAGGGACATCGCCGCTGCGATCGGCGGATTGCTGGCGCCCGGCGGGACGCTGATCGCCATCCAGGCCGCACGGGAGAACATCGAGGAACCGGCGGACGGTCCGCCATGGCCACTGCACCGCAGCGAGGTCGACGACTTCGCCGTGGACGGCGTGGAGACGGTGCGCATCGAGGCGGTACAGAGTCCGTCGGCGAGCTTCGGGCCCCATTGGCGAGCCGAATTCACCCGGCCTGAGTGACCGGTGTCTGCTGTCGAAACTCCATTGCCTCGTCCGTCTGCACTGTCAAACACCCCGTGGCCCATCCGACCGACGGAAGGAACTGACGAATGTTCACCGAGATGTTCCCGATCCTGACCACCCGCGATCTGGATCGGTCGCTGACCTTCTACCGTGACCTGCTCGGCGGGACGGTGGAGTTCCAGTTCCCCGACGATGGGCCGGCTGTCTACGTCGGGGTCAACATCGGGCGCAATCACATCGGCATCGGCTGGGCTCCCGATTCCAGCGCAGACGCTGCTGCACAACGCTTCTCGCTGTGGCTCTACGCCGATGACTGCGATCAGGCCGTTGCGGACCTCAGCGCCGCCGGGGTGCCGGTGCTGTCGGCGCCGGAGGATCAGCCGTGGGGTGAGCGGGTCGCGCGGGTGACCGACCCCGACGGCAACGTGGTGGTGATCGGCCAGCGGGCGGCCGCCGACTGAGAGCTGAGTGTCCCGGCGCTCAGATGATCTCGAGCAGCAGCGGCACCTGCTGTTCGGCCGGCGTCAACGAGCCGTGCTGACCGATCAACTTGAGCACCTGCGGCCTGGCCGTGCGGGAGTCGACCAGGGTGAACGGCCCGATCCCCGCCACGATCACGTCGCCGAACCTGGGTCGGACGGCCTCCCGGGTCGGGCCGAACCAGCCCTGATCGATCGCCTGACGTGCGGGTACGGACCCAGGCCCGGTCGCCGACCGCGTCGGCCAGCCGGCCCGCCACCGCGCCGACATCCTGCTCGGTGGCATCCGGTCGGCAGTAGAGCTGGGCGAACCGCCCCTCCCCGCCGAGCACGCTGACGTCCTCGCTGAGCCAGGGAGTGTCGGCCAGGTCCATCCGCTCGGTGTGCGGCACGTCGATCATCCCGTGGTCGGCGGTGATCAGCAGCAGCGTGCCCGGCGGCAGGGTGCGGGCCAACCGGGCCAGCTCCCGGTCGGTCCGGCGCAGTGTGCGCCGCCACTCGGGCGACCGCCAGCCGTGGACGTGTCCGGCACCGTCGACGTCACCCCAGTAGAGGTAGGCAACACCGGGACCGGGCCGGGCCAGGGCGTCCACCGCGATCTCCACCCGGGAGTGCAGGCGTTTGGCCCCGACGAACGAGCCACCGCGCAGCGCGGCGGTGGTCAGGCCGGATCCGGCGAATTCCGGGTTGCCGATCTGGGTGACCTGGACCCCGGCCGCCGCCAGCTGCTCGAACACGGTGGGAAAGGGCTGCCACCGCAACGGATCCGTGGCCGGATCCCAGCGCAACTCGTTCAGCAGGACGCCGCGGTCCGGGTCCATCACCTCGTATCCGGCCAAGCCGTGCTGACCGGGCGGCAGGCCGGTACCGAACGATCCCAGCGAGGTGGCGGTGGTGCTCGGACAACCCGCGGTCAGCACCCGGCCGTCGGCGAGCAGCGATCCGAGGAAAGGCGCCTGGCGGGCCTCCTGCGCGAGCAACTGATGACCGAGCCCGTCGATGAGCACCACGCACACCCGTGGGGCGGTAGGCAGCTCGATCGCCGGATGCCCGGTGACCAGACCCAGTGCTGCCGCGACTCCCGGCATGACAGCGCCGAGACTCGCCTCGTCGTACAGCGGAACCATCGGCGCCGAATCTGGCACCGACTGTCCGGACCGGTCGGTCACCTGCGATGCGCGGCGGCGGTCATCGAGGAGAGTGCCTTGGCGAAGGCCACCCCGTCCTGCAGCGCGGTCTCGCCCTCGGCGTCCGCACTGATCCGCAGGGACAGGTCGTCGGCGGTGATGCTGCCGGTCATCCCGTGGTCGGCCTCGCACTGTGGGTCGCCGCAGGTCGCCGGCTCCAGATCGATCCGGGACACCGCGCCCCACCCGATGGTCAGGGTCAACTCCCGACCCAGGGTGCCCGGCCGGTACTTCTCCGGGTTGGGCACCACGTGGGCGACCATCACCGACCGGACCGCGGAAAGCGGTACCGACTCGCTGGTGGCGATGCCGTGGGCCTCGTCGCCGTGTTCCTCGTCGCCCCCGTGGTCGTCGGCATGGACGAAGATCAGCCGACCAGGGGTCAGCACCACCACCGACAGGTGCCGGCGGATGGTGTCCAGGTCGAACGTCGTCTCGCCGTGCACCAGGTGCGCGAGCACCTCCTCGCCGGCCAGCGCGATGTCAAGGACGTCCGCGACCAGCGCCGGGTAGTAGCCCGACTTCTCGATCTTCCGGACCAGGTCGGTCGGTTGCTTCAGGGGCATGGGGACATGGTGGCACCCCGATGCGGCTCACCACGAACCGGAGCGGTGATGTGGACATCTGTCGCGGCCGGAAGATCACCGTCCGGGAAGAATCCGGGTCACCCCGCGACAACATTTCTTCCCGGGATGTGATCATCCGCCGCTGATCGGCTTGCCCGTCAGCCGCGCAGGGTCGCACCCACCCGGTCGGCCGCCACCGCCACTGCGGCATCCCGGACTCCGGTCGCATCGGCAGCGGTCAGCGTGCGGTCAGCGGCCCGGACCACCATGGCGAAGGCCAGCGACTTCCGCCCGGCACCCACCTGGTCCCCGGTGTAGACGTCGAACAGCCGGACGGACTCCAGCAGCTCCCCGCCGCCGTCGTGCAGCGCGTCGGTCACCGCACCGGCCGGCACCCCGGCGTCGACGACCAGCGCCACGTCCAGGTGCACCGGCGGGTAGGGGCTGATCACCGGCGCCACCGGCGGCCGGCGCTCTGGCAGACCGTCCAGGTTGAGCTCGATCGCCGCCGTCCGCGGTGGCAGTCCCAGCCGCTCGACCACCGCAGGTGCCAGTTCGCCGGCGTACCCGATCGGCCAGTCCCCCACCCGGATGCTCGCGCAGCGTCCGGGATGCCACGGCGGCTGATCGGCCGGGACCACCCGTACGTCCACTCCAGCGACCGCGGCGACGCGACGCGCGAATTCGATCGCATCCGCCCATCCCGCCGAACGGCCACCACCCCACCAACCCGGGTGTTCGGCGGATCCGGCCAGCACGATCGCCAGGTGGATCGGCTGGTTCGGCAGCGCAGCGTTCAGCACGGCGAGCGTCGCGGCGTCGGGTTTGCGATCAACTGCGGGATCCGGTGGCTGCGGGGCGTTGCTGCGGGGCAGGAACACCGAGCCGATCTCGAACACCAGCAGGTCCCGGGTGCCGCGAGACAGGTTGCGCAGCACGGTGTCCAGCAGTCCCGGTAGCAGGGTGGTGCGCATCAGCGCCCGCTCGGCGTCGAGCGGGTTGGCCAGCGACACCGCCGCGCGGCGGACGTCGTCATCGGGTAGTCCGAGTCCGTCCAGCTCGCCGGTCCCGATGAACGGGAAGGACAGCACTTCGGTGAGCCCGGCCGAGGCCAGATCATGCGCGATCAGCCGCTCCCGACGCTGCCCCGCCGTCAGCCCGGTGCCGGCGGGGGCCTGCGGCAACACGGACGGGATGGTGTCGAACCCCTCCAGCCGGGCCACCTCCTCGACGAGGTCGGCCGGCCGGGTGAGATCGGGTCGCCAGCTCGGCGGGACAACGGTCAACGCCCCGGGCGGTCCGTCGGTCACCGAGCAGCCGACCTGCTGCAGGCGACGGGCGATCACCGCCGGCTCGTACGGCCGGCCGGTGAGCCGCTGCGATTCACCGAGTGGCAACTCGATGACGTTCTGCGGCAACGGGTTTCCGGCCACGTCGGAGCGGCCGACGATCATTCCGCCGCCGTACCGGACCAGCAGCTCGGCGGCCGCCTCGGCGGCAACCACCGCCACCCAGGGGTCGACGGCCCGCTCGAAGCGCCGGGACGCCTCGCTCGGCAGCCGGTGGCGACGCGCCGTCCGGGCGATGACGGTCGGCTCCCAGTAGGCGGCTTCGATGACCACCGTCGTTGTGCTGGAACTGATCTCGGTGGATTCGCCACCCATCACGCCGGCCAGCGAGATCGCCCCGGATTCGTCGGCGACGACAAGATCGTCGGCGACCAGGGTGCGCTTGACGCCGTCCAGCGTCAGCAGGGTCTCGCCCTCGCCGGCGCGGCGGACCGTGATCGGGCCGGTCAACTTCCCGGCGTCGAAGGCGTGCAGCGGCTGACCCAGGTCGAGCATCACGTAGTTGGTGACATCGACGGCCAGCGAGATGGACCTGATTCCGGCCGCGGACAGCCTGCGGCGCAACCAGAACGGGCTGGGTGCCGCGGGATTGATGCCCGCCACCCTGACCGTGACGAACCGCCCGCAGCCGATCGGGTCGGCGATCGTCACCGGCCAGCCGGGTTCCGTCCGCGGCGGCACGGCGTGCGCGGCAGGGTCGGTGAACGGCTGGTCGAAGGCTGCGGCCATTTCCCGGGCCAGGCCGCGGATCGACAGCGCGTAACCCCGGTCCGGTGTGATCGCCAGCTCGACGACGGCGTCGTCGGAGCCGATCAAGGCCCGCGCGTCGGTGCCGGGCGGGGCGATCGGGCCGATCACCAGGATGCCGTCGTGCTCCGTGCCGATGCCCAGCTCGCGGGTCGAGCAGATCATCCCGTCGGAGATCCGGCCGTAGGTCTGTGCGGGAGGCGATCGCGAAATCGCCGGGCAGTACCGCACCCGGCAACGCCACCACGACCGTGTCACCGACCACGAAATTGGTGGCGCCGCAGATGATCCCGCGGGGTTCGTCGGTGCCGTCCGGACCGTTTCCGGGACCGACGTCGACCGTGCAGAACCGGATCGGCTTCTTCAGCCCGGTGAGTTCCTCGATCGTCAGGACGGTGCCGACAACGAGTCGACCCGTCGTCGGGGGGACGGTGTGCACCCCCTCGACCTCGAACCCGATGCGCAGCAACGCATCCGTGACGTCGTCGGTGGACGTGCCGGGCGGCAGGGTGATCGCGCCGGCCAGCCATTCCAGGGAGAGATGCATGACTCAGACCTCCGATCCGAAGGCGGCGGTGAACCGGACATCGCCCTCGACCAGGTCCCGCATGTCGGGGATCTGGTTGCGGAACTGCAGGGTGCGCTCGATGCCCATGCCGAACGCGAAGCCGCTGTAGATCGCCGGATCGAGACCGCAGGAGCGCAGCACGTTCGGATCGACCATGCCGCAGCCACCCCACTCCACCCAGCCGGCGCCACCCTTCTTGTCCGGGAAGTAGACATCCATCTCGGCGGAGGGCTCGGTGAACGGGAAGAAGGACGGACGCAACCGGGTCCGCGACTCCGGGCCGAACATCGCCCTGGCGAAGTGGTCGAGCGTTCCCTTGAGGTGCGCCATGGACAGGTGGCGGTCGATCGCCAAGCCCTCGACCTGGTGGAACACCGGGGTGTGGGTGGTGTCCAGTTCGTCGGTCCGGTAGACCCGGCCGGGACAGACCACGTAGATCGGCGGCTCGCGATCCAGCATGGTGCGCACCTGGACCGGGGAGGTGTGCGTCCGCAGCACCAGTCCGGTTTCCAGGACGGCGCCCGGCTGCGGTGGGGTGTTCCCGCTGGAGCGACGTCCGTCGGCGACGTAGAACGAGTCCTGCATGGCCCTTGCCGGATGGTCCTTGGGGAAGTTCAGGGCATCGAAGTTGAACCACTCGGCCTCGAGCTCGGGGCCCTGCGCGACCTCCCATCCCATGGCGACGAACACGTCCTCGATCTGTGCCATCACCGTGGAGATCGGATGCCTGGCACCGACCGGCTGCCGGTCGTAGGGCAGCGTGACGTCGACGGTTTCCTCGGCGAGGATCCGGGCGTCCCGCTCGGCGACCAGCACGCCCTCGCGGGCGGCGATCGCCTTGTTGACCTGACCGCGGCTCTGTCCGATCTGCCGGCCCGCGCCGGCCTTTTCGGCCTTGGGCAGATCAGCGATGGCCCGGTTGGCCAGGGCCAACGGGCTGCGGTCGCCCGCGTGGGCCAACCGTGCCGCCTTCAGCTCGTCCAGATCGGCGGCCGCTGCGATGGCGTCGAGGGCGGCCGTGGTCGCCGCTTGCAGCGCGGCGCCGTCGAGCGGATCGGGGTGGGTCGCGGCCGGTGACGCAGGGGCGGCTGCGGAATCAGGGGTGGACATACGGACCTTCCGGGCGTGGGCGATGCTGGTTCGGCGCCGGTGGTACCGATCGCCCTTCGAGCGTGGGCAGATCGGCTCGGTTCCGCACCGTGGCCAGCAGGGAGTCTAGGCGTCCGGGCGCGATCGGCCCGTGACGCGGCGTCGGCGCCCGTCCCGGATCATGCGGCGAAGTTCAGCGGCACGGCCCGGGCACGGGCCCGGGAAATCGGCGCCGGTCGCCCCGGCCCGCCGGGAAGCCTGGCGTCGAGAGCATGCCGACAGTCTGCCAGTCCCCGGCAATCCGATGTGCGTCGGTGGCCGACCCGGTGCGGACGGCCGCGCGGATGAAGTCGGCGACTCCTGTCCCGCCCGTCCCAAAACCGGCACGATGATCAGCGCCGAGGACGATGATCGGCGCGGGGGTCGGAGGCTGACCCGGGGAGTGGGTGCGCCGTCGCGGTAGGGTCTGCGGACCAGGGCCGGCGGGCGCGCCTGGGTAGGGTCTGCGGACATGTCGTCCTTCTTCTCCCGGATCGGCCAGGCGCTGCGCTCGGCCCTGTCCTCGACGCCCAAGGCTCCCCCGGCGCCGCGACCCGGTGTGAAGCCGGGGCCGGCCGCGAGAACCGGGCAACCGCCCGGCACCCCGCAGATGCCCTCCCCTGGGCAGCTCGGTCAGTCGGCCACCGTGGAGATCGACCCCCGCAAGATCGGTGCCGTCCGGATGACGTACTCACCGTCCACCGACGGTGCTCCCGATCCGGGCGAGGTGGTCTGGACCTGGGTGCCGTTCGAGGAGCGGGACGGCCGCGGCAAGGACCGGCCGGTGCTGGTGGTGGCCGCCGAACGCAACGGCACCTACCTCGCCGTGCAGCTGACGTCGAAGCCGCACCAGGGCAACGCCGAGTTCGTGCCGATCGGATCCGGCAAGTGGGACGCGGCCGGACGTCCGTCCTGGGTGAACATCGACCGGGTGTTCCGGCTGCATCCCGGCGGGATGCGTCGGGAGACCGCCGGGTTGCCGGCCGCGTCGTTCGCCGCGGTGGAGGCCAGGCTCCGTCAGCGCTACGGCTGGCACTGACCTCTGCCGCCCGACTCAGTCTGGTCAGCCGGCTGGTCTGGTCACCGGCCCGGCCTGGTCGCCGACCGAGCCAGCCTTCGGCGTCAGTCGGTGACGACGGCACCGCCGCCGGCACGCCGCTGCGCACTTGCGCTGGCGTACAGGCAGATCGCCGCAGCACTCGCCAGGTTCAGCGACTCCGCGCGGCCGTAGATGGGCACCCGCACCGCCTCGTCGGCACGCGCGAGCAACTCGTCCGGCAGCCCGTGCGCCTCGGAACCGAACAACCAGGCCGTCGGCAGGTCCAGGATCCCGTCGGCAGCCGCGGCGTCGAGGTCCAGCTCCGCCGCACCGGTCGTGGCCAGCACGGACATCCCGGCAGCGGTGAGCTCGTCGAGCAGGGCCGCGGTGTCGGCCGCCCTGGCCACCGGCAGGTGGAACACGCTGCCGGCAGACGCCCGGATCGTCTTGGGGTTGAAGGCGTCCACGGAATCGCCGGCCAGGATCACGCCGGCCGCCCCGGCCGCGTCGGCCAACCGGATCACCGTGCCGGCGTTGCCGGGATCGTTCGCCCCGACCAGCACGGCGACCAGCATCGGCGAACCGGCCAACACGTCGGCGACGCTGACCTGCGGGTGGACGCAGCGGACGACGATGCCCTGGGGGGTGACGGCGTCGGACAGCGCCGCGGCGGCCTTCTCGGTCACCTGGGTGACCTCGATCTTGGCCGCGAACGCGCTGCGCACCAGCGCCGTGTGCTTGGCGGCGGCCGCTTCGGTGACGAACAGCTCCAACACCTCGCCCGGATGCTCCCGGGCATAGCCGATCGCCTCGGTCACCGCAGGTGCGCCCTCGGCCAGGAACTCCCCGGTCTCGGTGCGCCGGGACCGACGCAGCAATCGGTGCGCAGCGGCGATCCGCGGCGACCGCTCGGTCAGCACGGCTCCGTCGACCTCGTCGGCGACCGCCGTGGTGGCGGCAGCAGAACGCCCGGCCGACGTGGAGTCGGCCGGGCGTCGACGACGGTCGGACTGCGGGCTCAGGCCGCGTCCTGCGACGAGTCGGCGGCATTGCCGTCGGCGACCGACGGAACGGCCTCACGAGCGATCAGGACGAGCGCGGCGAAGGCGGCCTCGTCCGACACCGCGAGCTCGGCGAGCACCTTGCGGTCGACCTCGACGCCGGCGACCTTCAGGCCCTGGACGAACCGGTTGTAGGTCATCCCGTGCGCGCGGGCGGCAGCGTTGATCCGGGTGATCCACAGCTTGCGGAAGTCGTTCTTGCGCTTGCGCCGGTCGTTGTAGGCGTAAGTGAGCGAGTGCAGACCCTGCTCCTTGGCCTTGCGGTACAGCCGTGAGCGCTGGCCGCGGTAACCGCTGGCGCGCTCGAGGATGACACGGCGCTTCTTCTGGGCGTTGACCGCCCGTTTCACTCTTGCCACGGGACACCTGACTTTCTACTTCGGACCCGGCGACCGCGATGTGGTGCGCGCGCCGGGTTCGGGACTTTCGGGATGGGGGAACTGATAGGTCGCGCGGGCGGCGCCGCGGACCCTCTGGCTCAGATGCCGAGCAGCCGACGGAGGCGCGGGGCGTCGACCTTGGCAACTTCCTTGGCACCGTCGAGGCGACGGGTGCGGCTGGTCGGCTTGCTCTCCAGGTTGTGGCGCTTTCCCGATCCCGCATGGGTCAGGCGACCGGTTCCGGTGACCTTGATCCGCTTCTTCGTACCGGAGTGCGTCTTGTTCTTCGGCATGGCTTCTTCGCTCACATTCGCTGTCGTCGTGCTTGATCGGTGCTCTGCTGCTCATAGGTGGTGCTACATGCGTGATGCCCGGCGTCAGCCGGTCGTGCTCGTCTGCGTGCTCGCCCTGATCCGGCCAATTCGCCGGACCGCTGCGTGTTCCGGGCGTTCAAGGGGCACGGTGCAGTCGCGGAGATCCCGAAGGCTCACCGCGCCTCACCCCAGAAGGGGCTCGGTCAGGCCGTTCCCGCTGCCGGACCGGCCGGCTGTGGGTGACGCTGTCCAGGCTTCTTGTGCGGGGCCAGAACCATGATCATGTTGCGACCGTCCTGCTTGGGCGCACTTTCCACGAATCCCAGCTCGGCAACATCGGCGGAGAGCCGCTGCAGCAACCGGAATCCGAGCTCGGGACGGGACTGCTCCCGACCACGGAACATGATGGTGACCTTGACCTTGTCCCCGGCGTTGAGGAACCGCACGACGTGACCCTTCTTGGTCTCGTAGTCGTGCGAGTCGATCTTCGGCCGGAGCTTCATTTCCTTGATGACCGTCAGGACCTGGTTGCGTCTGGCTTCCCGGGCCTTCTGCGCGCTCTCGTACTTGAACTTTCCGTAGTCCATGAGCTTGCAGACGGGTGGGCGGGCGTCCGGGGCGACCTCGACGAGATCGAGATCGGCCTCCTGCGCCAGTCGCAGGGCTTCGCCGATCGCAACAATGCCGATCTGCTCACCCTCGGCTCCGACGAGGCGAACCTCGGGAACGCGGATCCTGTCGTTAATGCGTGGCTCGACGCTGATTGAGTCCTCCTGGAAGACGGTTGATCTGGTGTTACTGCTGGTACTGCCGTTCGGGTCCCGACTGCCGACGATCTCTCGATCAGAACGCCAAAAGGGCCCTGCGTGCGAACACGCAGAGCCCTGGTCGATCCGTCGCTCACCCGGCGTACGGGCATGCGCCATCGACGTCTCCATCGATGGACCGGTACCCGGCTGCCGTGAGGCTGCTCGGGTGGGAGTCGGGCTCCACTTGCTCCCCCGCTTGCGCGGAGGCTGGTCGCACATGACAGCGTACAGGACGTGAGCACCTCTGACGGAACGTCGAACCAGCCCGGCCCCGACGACGACGGGCGCGAGCTGGTCGACATCCCCGCGGTCGAGGTGATCAGCCGGGCCGCGGTGCTGCTGATGAGCGCGGCCGCCGAGCAGCTGGGCCTGGCCTCGGAGAACCCCGACCGGCCGGCGCACCGGGACCTGGACCAGGCCCGCACGCTGATCACCGCGCTCGCCGGGCTGATCAAGGCCTCCGCTCCCGACCTCGGCCCGCATGCCGCTGCCTTCCGCGACGGCCTCGCCGGGTTGCAGGGCGCCTTCCGCGAATACTCCATCCACCCGGACGAGCCGGGCAAGGGCCCGGGCGAGTAGCGCCTGCCGTCCCTGACCAACCCGTCGCTCTCGCACCCGAATGCCGCCGCCTGCGAGATCCACTGCACCCTGAGCAGTCGAAACGGCTCGGAACCGGCCGGCGAACGCCTGCTCACGGTGCAGTCGACACTCGGTCTCACGGTCCTAGGGCGGCCGGAGCCGGGCGATGGTGGCCCGAATGCTCTTGATCACGGCCTCGGGATCCTGAGTGATCTGCCGCCAGGTGAAGTGCAGCACCGTCCAGCCCGCCTCGACGAAGTGGTTGTTGCGGACACGGTCGTTCTCGAAGTCGATCTCCCTGCTGTGATGCTCGCGACCGTCGACCTCGATCGCCAGCTTGATGTCCTCGATCGCGACATCGGGGTAACGAACCCCGCCGCGAAGGACCACCGGCGCGTTCGCGACCCAGCCGTTGATCCCTGCCTGGCGAAGGAGTCGGTGGAACAACCGTTCGCTCGGTGCCCACGGGTTGTCTGCCACCTCCCCCACCGCAGTCCGCGCACGTAATTGGCCCCGGCGGCCGCGCCCACGATCCAGCGACTGCTCCAACCGCGCGGGGTCGATCTTGCGCAGGCGAAGTGCGGTCTCCAGGTGGTCGGGCTCGTGCCGACGGGCCAGATCCAGGCAGGTGCGGGACGCCCGGGTCACCTTGATCCAGTCGTCATAGTCCGCATCCCGCGGGTCGACGATTCCCCGGATCACCTGGACATCGGGTTGCGGGTTCCGCTTGGTCGACGGCGGAATGACGACCGAGATCGTCCGCGGCACGGCCGGATTCAATCCCAGCCACCAGGCAGCGGCGGACCCGGCGATCACCGACTGATCGCCCGCCCACAGCCAGCAGGCGCGGACGCGCGCCCTCGTCGTCGGCGCCTCGCGGGTGGTCAGGTACACCCGCGGAAACAGCCGGACCCACCGTCCTCGACGGATCGAGTTGTCGATCGTCGCCCGGTCCAGGCCGGCAGCGATGGCTTGATCGCGGCGGACAACGCCGTCCTGGCCCTCGAGGATGGCGTCGAGCCCCAAGAATCTGGCGAACGCAACCGGATCCATCCTGCAAGTTGACCGCAGCTGGGACGCCGGGAGGGATCGTGCGGCCCGAATGTGGACAGCTCAGCGATGGAGCCATCCCCTGGCCGCATTCGACTGAACCCTCTGCAGTCGTTTGGGCACGCCATGGGCCAAATTTGACTGCAGGGGGTGCAGTCGACCGGTCACCCGACGCCGAGCGGGAGGGTGCTGCCGCGGGAGAGTCAGGCGCCGGTCGGGAGCCAGTCGCCGGCGGAGCCGTCAGACGCCGGCGGCGGCGATCACCGCCCGCTTGGTGAGCACCCGGGCCAGGTGCTCGCGGTAGTCGGCGTCGGCGTGCAGTTCGCTGGTGGGGTGGGTTCCGTCAGCGGCGCCCGAGGACGCCGCTCCGATCGCCTCGGCAGAGGCGTCCACACCCTGCAGCGCCGACTCCACGGAAGACGCCCGGAGCGGGGTGGCTCCCATGTTGGTCAGGGCCACCCTGGCCTCTGCGATGGAGCCGTTGTCCCGCCGCACCGCAGCGGCGACCCCGACGATCGCCCACGACTGCGCCGTGCGGTGGAACTTCTGGTAGTCGTAGCTCCAGCCCGCCCCGAGCTTGGGCACCCGCACGGCGACGAGCACCTCGTCCCAGTTCAGGGCGCTGGTGAAGTAGTCGACGAAGAAGTCCGCCGCCGCGACCTCACGCCGTCCGGAAGGACCGGCGACGATCATCGTGCAGTCCAGAGCCAGTGCCGCCGTTGGCATGTCGCCGGCCGGGTCGGCATGGGCCAGCGACCCGCCGAACGTGCCGCGATGACGGATGGCCGGGTCGGCGACGGTGGCCGCGGTCAACGCGAGCAGCGGCGCATGCTGTTTCACCAATGGGTCGTTCAGCACATCGTGGTGGGTCGTCGCAGCGCCGATGACGAGGTCGCCGCCGTCCTCGGACACCCCGCGCATCTCCGCGATCCGGCCGCAGTCGACCAGCACCGTGGGTGCGGCCAGCCGGATCCGGAGCAGCGGCAGCAGCGACTGCCCGCCGGTGATGATCTTGGCGTCGTCGCCGCCTTCGGTGAGCGCCGAGACGGCCTCGTCCACGGTGGACGGCCGGACATAGTCGAACGAGGACGGGATCATGACGCGCCTCCGGTGGCCGATGCAGACGTAGCAGAAGCCGGACTCGCCGAGGCCGCCTGGATCGCCCGCCAGACGGTCTGCGGGGTGGCCGGCATCAGCACGTCCTTCACGCCGAGATGCCGCAGCGCGTCGATGATGCCGTTGATCACCGCCGGCGTGGAGGCGATGGCGCCGGCCTCCCCCACGCCCTTGGTGCCCAACGGGTGGGTGGTGGACGGGGTGACCGTCCGGTCGGTGACGTACAGCGGCACGTCGGCCGCGGTCGGCAGCAGATAGTCGGCCAGCGAGGCGGTGATCAGGTTGCCGTTCTCGTCGTAGAACGCGCCCTCCCACAACGCCTGTGCGATGCCCTGGGTGATGCCGCCATGGATCTGGCCCTCGACGATCATCGGGTTGATCTGCACGCCGACGTCGTCGACGGCGACGTACGACCGGATCTTCGGCATCCCGGTCTCGGTGTCCACCTCGACCGCGCACAGGTGGGTGCCGTGCGGATAGGAGAACACCCCGGGGTCGACCGTCGACGAGCCGAACAGGTTGGGATCGGTGCCGTCCGGCAGGTCGTGCGAGGTGAAGGCCTCCCAGGCAACGGACTGGATGGTCTTGGCCGAATCCGGATCACCCTTGATCCGGAACGATCCGTCCACGAACTCCAGATCGTCCGGGCTCGCCTCGAGCATGTGACCCGCGATCACCCTGGCCTTGGCGACGGCAGCCTCGGCCGCGTGCAGGATCGCCACCCCGCCGACGGCCAGCGACCGGGACCCGTAGGTGTCCATGCCGTAAGGCGCGTGCCTGGTGTCGCCGAAGATCACCTCGATGTCGTCCACCGGGATGCCCAGTGAGTCACTGGCGATCTGGCTCCAGGCGGTGGCATGGCCCTGCCCATGCGGGGACGTACCGGTCACCAGTTCGACCTTGCCGGTCGGCAGGATCCGGATCGTGCAGTGCTCCCAGCCACCGGCCGCGTACTTCAACGCCGACAAGGTGCGGGACGGCGCGAGGCCGCACATCTCGGTGAACGTGGAGATGCCGATGCCCAGTTGGACCGGATCGCCGGCCGCGCGACGGGCCGCCTGTTCGGTGCGCAGCGCGTCGTAGTCGAACAGCTCCATCGCCCTGGCGGTCGCGGCCTCGTAATTGCCACTGTCGTAGGTCAGCCCGGCGACCGTGGTGTACGGGAATTCCTCGTGCTGGATCCAGTTCCGCTTCCGCAATTCCATCGGTTCGATGTCGAGTTCGACGGCCAGCTCGTCCAGCATCCGTTCGACGGCGAACGTCGCCTCGGGCCGGCCCGCGCCCCGGTAGGCATCGGTGGGGGTGGTGGTGGTGAAAACGCCGGTGGACTTCCAGTCGTAGGCGTCCATCTTGTAGATGCCGTTGAACATGAACTGACCGAGCACCGGGATCCCCGGGGTCAGCAATTGCAGGTAGGCACCCATGTTGGCCAGCAGTTCGACCTTCATCCCGAGAATCTTGCCCTCGCGGGTCGCGGCCATCTCGATGAACTGGATCTGATCGCGACCGTGGTGCATCGCCACCATGTTCTCGCTCCGGGACTCGCTCCACTTCACCGGACGGCCGAGGCGGTTCGCGATCACCGTGGCCAGGATCTCCTCCCGGTAGAACTGCAGCTTGCCGCCGAACCCGCCACCGACGTCGGGCGCGATCACCCGCAGCTTGTTCTCCGGGATGCCGGTGGACAGGGCCATCACGACCCTGAGTACGTGCGGGATCTGGGTCGCCGACCAGATGGTCAGCTCGCCGCTGGTACCCATCGGGGAGGCGACGACGGCCCTTGTCTCCATCGGGGACGGGATCAGCCGCTGATTGACGAAACGCCGCTTGACGACGACATCTGCTGCTGCGACGGCCTTCTCGTAGTCACCGCAGACATAGTGCTTGGTGTAGCAGTGGTTCGTGCCGGCCGATTCGTGCACCAGGTCGGCGCCGTCGGCCAGCGCGGCCTCCATGTCGACGACGGCGGGCAGCGGTTCGTAGTCGACCTCGATCGCCTCGACCGCATCCGCGGCCAGGTAGCGGTCCGTCGCCAGGACGACGGCGACACAGTCACCGACGTGCCGCACCTCGCCGACCGCGAGGGACGGGAAATCGGGCATCACGATGTCGTCGACGACCGGCCAGACGCACAGCACCTTCGCGTTGTCGTCGCCCAGTTCCGCAGCGGAGAACGCCGCGACAACGCCGGGCATGGCCAACGCCGGCGCCAGGTCGATCCGGGTGATCTTGGCGTGCGCGAACGGGCTGCGGACGATCTGCATGTGCAGGGTGCCGGGCAACTGGATGTTGTCGGTCCAGTTCGTGGTCCCGGTGAGCAGCCTGCCGTCCTCCTTGCGGCGGACCGACTGGCCGATCGCGGTCGCCGTCGCGGAATCCGTCTTCTGGTCGGCGATGTCGGTCACTTGGCCAGCTCCTTCTGTGCCGAATCCTGCTGGTGGTCCGATGCCGAACCCGATCCCGACTCCGCTGCGGCCTTCATCAGACCGGCGGCGTGCGCCACCGACTTGACGATGTTCTGATACCCGGTGCACCGACAGAGGTTGCCCTCCAGGCCTTCCCGGATCTCGGTGTCCGTCGGGTCGGGGTTCTCCGAGAGCAGATCGACAGCGGCCAGCACCATCCCGGGCGTGCAGTATCCGCACTGCAGGCCGTGGCATTCCTTGAACGCGGTCTGCACCGGATGCCAGTCACCGTTGGCCAGGCCCTGGATGGTGGTGATCTCGCTGCCGTCGACCTGGACCGCCAGCACGCTGCAGGATTTCACCGAACGACCGTCCAGCAGGACGGTGCAGGCACCGCAGTTGGAGGTGTCGCAGCCCATCGGAGTTCCGACCAGGCCGATCTTGTCGCGCAACCAGTGCACCAGCAGCAGTCGAGGTTCGACCTCGTCCGAGCGCTGCACGCCGTCCACGTTGACGTCTATTCGGGCCATGCCGGGACACCACCGATCAGAGAGGGCGCGGCGGCGGAAGGTCGGCAGTGCAGGACGGCGCCCGCTCCTGCATCGCAGCGCGAGACAGGAGCGGCGGCGGCTGCTCCTGCGTCGGGTGCGACTGTGCCGACTGAGGTGACCGTAGGACGAATTTCGGTTGTTCGCTCGACAAAATGCAGGACGGTCTTCTGGACCGATTCCGAGAGCGCCCAACCGTTTCCGTCGGTGATCATGCGGGCACGCGCAGTCAGTCGAACGAGACGGCCGCGCGGTCATGATCGCGTCGGTCGAGGGCGAGATCCGTGCCCGAAAGCAGGTCGTGCAAGCAGCTAGGAGGCCGGCGGTCGGCCGCCGGCCTTCCGGGCCTGCTTCGCCGCCTTGGCGGCGCGATCGCGGTCCCGGGCCGCGGCCTTCTCCCGGTCGATGATCTCCAGTCGGCCCAGCGGACGCGGCGGATCCTGCTCGGGTGTCCGCGGCGCCGGTGGACCGGCGGCGGCGGAGCGTACGTCGCCTGCAACGCGCGGACCTCCTCGAGCGCCTTCACCGCCCGCCCGCGGTCCATGGCCTGGATCGCCATCACCGGTTTGACCTCGTCGTCCGGCATCATCAGCTGCGCCCAGGGCGCTCCCTGCGGGTAGGCGACCCTGGTGACCAGCTGCCAGGGGGTGAACGACTCCCCGAAGACGTTCCGGATCCACAGCCCGGTGCGGTCGACCCGCAGCCGCGGCCGAGCCGCCGTCATGATCACCCCACCGAGGATCAACCCCACGCCGATCAGGCCGACCTGGTCCGACGTCCGGAACTCCACGCCTTCGTTGGTGTCGCGCAACAGCAGGCCGACGATCACCATCGACCCGACGACGATCGCCGCGGCGATCGAGGCGTAGATGGTGATCCGCTTCGGCCGCACCTGCAGCAGCACCGGCGGCCGGCCGGCGGCCTTCGCATGCGTCGGTGGTCGGGTGCGGAGCCGGGGTCCCGCCCGGCTCGGCACCAGGACTGCTCATCTGCCGAATCCCATCCGTCCGGCCGGGCCCCGCAGACCGCGCAGCACCAGTGCGGTGGCCAGCGCGGCGGACATCGCCTCCGCGCCCTTGTCCTCGGTGGATCCGGGCGCGCCGCTGCGGGCGATCGCCTGCTCGAGGGTGTCGCAGGTCAGTACGCCGTTACCGACCGGCACCCCGGAATCCAGGGCGACCCGGGTCAACCCGGCCGTCACCGAATCGCAGACGTACTCGAAATGCGGTGTGCCACCGCGGATCACCACGCCGAGGGCGACGACGGCGTCGTGCGAGGTGGCCAGCGCCTGCGCCACGATCGGCAGCTCGATGGCACCCGGCACCCGGACCACGGTGGGGGTCGAGGCCTCGGCCAGGGTGGCGAGTGCGACGGCCCGCTCGAGCAGACTGTCGGTGATCTCGCCGTGCCAGGAGGTCGCGACGACCCCGACCCGCAGCCCCTTGGCCTGCGGAACCTCCAGCTTCGGTCGTCCGTCGCCGCTCATGATCGGGCAGTTCCCTTCGTGGTTCGGTCAGGTCCGGGTTCGTGAGGCTAGTTCGTGAGTTTCGTATGCAGCTAGGCGTGGCCCTCGCCGTAGAGCGTGTCCAGCCCGGCCAGTTCGTGGCCCATCCGGTCGCGCTTGGTGGTCAGGTAGCGGAGGTTCTCCGGATTGGCCGACACCGGGAGCGCCACCCGGCCGACGATCGTCAGGCCGTAACCCTCGAGGCCGGCCCTCTTCGCCGGGTTGTTGGTCAGCAATCGCATCGAGGAGATGCCGAGATCGGCGAGCACCTGGGCGCCGGTGCCGTACTCGCGGGCGTCGTTGGGCAGGCCGAGCGCCAGGTTGGCGTCCACCGTGTCGGCGCCCTGGTCCTGCAGTTCGTAGGCGCGGAGCTTGTCCAGCAGGCCGATCCCGCGGCCCTCGTGCCCGCGGATGTAGAGCACGACGCCGCGACCCTCGGTCGCCACCGCATGCAGGGCCGCGTGCAGCTGCGGTCCGCAGTCGCAGCGCAGCGAACCCAACACGTCGCCGGTCAGGCACTCGGAGTGGACGCGGACGAGGACGTCCTGGCCGTCACCGATGTCGCCGTAGACCAGCGCGATCAGCTCCCGGTTGGTGACCGTGCTGATGTACCCGACGGCGTGGAACTCACCCTGCGGCAAGGGAAGTCGGGCGTTCGCGACCTTGCGGATCTGCACCTCGCGCGCGCGGCGGTAGGCGATCAGGTCGGCGATCGAGATCAGGGCCAGCCGGTGCCGGCGGGCGAAGACCCGCAACTCGGGCAGCCGCGCCATGGTGCCGTCGTCGTTGACGATCTCGCACAGCACGCCGGCCGGCGTGAGCCCGGCGAACACGGTCAGGTCCATGGCCGCCTCGGTGTGGCCGGGCCGGACCAGCACGCCGCCCTCCCGTGCCCGCAGCGGGAACACGTGGCCGGGCCGGGTCAGGTCGTCCGATGTGGTCGACGGGTCCGCCAACAGCTTGATCGTCCTGGTCCGTTCGAGGGCGGAAATCCCGGTGGTGATGTTGTCCTTGGCGTCCACCGTGACGGTGAAGGCGGTGCCCTTGCGGTCCTGGTTGACCCGGTACATCGGCGGCAGGTCGAGCCGCTCGCAATCCGGGCCGGTCAACGGCACACAGATGACGCCCGACGAGTACCGGACGGTGAACGCCACGAGCTCCGGGGTGGCCAGCTCGGCGGCGAAGATCAGATCGCCCTCGTTCTCCCGGTCCTCGTCGTCGACGACGACGACGGCGCGGCCGGCGGCGATCTGGGCGACCGCGAACTCGATGGTGTCGAAACCGCCCGGGGTCTTCTCCCGGTTCGGGTTCCAGGCCGGCAGATCACGGGCGGCGGCGCCCGACGATTCGACCGGAATACCCGCCCGCCCGAACTGGTGGTCGACCGACTCGGTCACCGTGGTCGGGGCTCCGTCCTGGTCGGCGGTCTCCGCGTCGATGCTGGTGCTGGTCATGCTGACTCCCGATCCCTGGCCGCAAGCAGCCGCTCCACGTACTTGGCCACCACATCCACTTCCAGGTTCACCCTGGTCCCCACCTTTGTCGCACCCATGGTGGTCGCCGTCCTGGTCTCCGGGATCACTCCGATGCCGAACTCGGCTCCGTCGTCGTTGTCCACCACGTCGATCACCGTCAGCGAGATGCCGTCGACTGCGATGGCGCCCTTGCCGGCGAGATACCTGGCCAGCTCGTGGCCCGACGGCGATCCTGATCTCGTCGTAGGCCGGGTGCGCCACCCGCACGGTGACCACTCCGGTGCCGTCGACGTGGCCCTGCACGATGTGTCCGCCGAGCCGAGTGGTCGGTTGCACCGAGCGCTCCAGGTTGACCTCGTCGCCCGCGACTCAGCACGCCGATCGTGGACCGCTTCAGGGTTTCCGCCATCACGTCGACGGTGAAGGTGTCGGCGCTCCGGTCGACCACCGTCAGACACACGCCGGAGACGGCGATCGAATCACCGTGCCCGGCGTCCTGGGTGACCTTCGGCCCCTTGACCGTCAGCCGGGCGGATCCTGCGTCCGCGTCGGTCACCGTCAGGTCGACGACCACTCCGCGTTCCTCGACGATGCCGGTGAACATGACCATTCCTCTCGCTGCCCGACGACGTCCCGCGCCGGCACTCGGACCATCCTCCCCCATCCGCGGCGCCGGGCCGTTTCCGGCGAGGATGGGAAGGGTCACGATCCGTGGCTCGAGCGGCCCCAGGGCTTCCTCCGCCGGCCGGACCGGGCAGCGTCGGGCTGAGCTGTGACGGCCGGATCTGCCGGGTCCGGATCCGGCCGCTCCTCCGCATGGCGCACCCCCATGTGTTGGGTCACGTAGTTGGTGTGCAGCTCGTGCGACCACAGGACCTCGGGGCGCTCGTACACGTCGGCGCGCACGAAGATGATGTTGTAGTGCTGGTTGTACTCGGCGTCCCTGGTCAGTGGCAGGAAGCCGGCCTCGAGGAAGAACTCGATGACGTCCAGTGATCGCCACTGGTCCTCCCACCGGAACACCTCCTCGACCTCGATCAGCACGAGCTCGGTGCGGGCCAGCAGATCGCGCGCGCCGTGCAGGACCTGCCGGGAGGCACCCTCGACATCGATCCAGAGACAGACCGGCGGCGCTGGAATCGGCGAAGAACCCGTCCAGGGTGACCCCGTCGACGCTGATCTCCTCGTACTCGGTATCCGTCCCCTTCATCCGCAACAGCGAACTGTTACCGGTGGTCTTGCGCAGGTCCTGGCCGTCCTGGCGCGACCGGAGATGGAAGGTGACCGGGCCGGCCGATTCGGTGAGCGCCAGGTGGAGGTACTCGATGCCGAGGTCGGCGAAACCCAGCTCGTCGACGTACTTCTCGTAGTTGTAGGGGTTGGCCTCGAACGCCACCACCCGACAGTCCGGGTGCTTCTCCCGGGTCCGTCGCGAGGCCTCCGCCCGGTACGCACCGGCCTCGACGAACAACGCCGGGCGGGACAGATCGACGAGTTCGTGGAAGTAGGCCGACACCACCGCCGCGGAGTTCGATCGGCCGTCCCACATGTTGCTGTAATGGGCGGCGAACAGTCGCAACTGCTGGTCGTAGAGCCGTGCCATGGCCCGGTGCGGACCCTCCGGAGCCGGCGACTGCTCGCGGTCCTTGGTCATCGATGCGGACGATGGGCCGCCGCGGTTGCCCGCAGGGCCGCGACGGCGGCGGCCGGATCCTGCGCGGAGTAGACGGCCGATCCCGCGACGAAACAGTCGGCGCCCGCCTCTGCCGCCTGCTCGATGGTGTCGGCGTTGATCCCGCCGTCGACCTGCACCACGACGGTGAGGTGGCCCAGGTCGACGAGCGATCTCGCCCGGCTCACCTTCGCCATCATCTCGGGCATGAACGACTGGCCGCCGAAGCCGGGTTCCACGGTCATCACCAGCAACGTGTCGTAGTGCTTCAGGGCGTCGACCCAGTCCTCCAGGTCGGTGCCGGGTTTGAGGGACAGCCCGGCCTTGGCACCAGCCGCCCGCAGGTTGGCGGCCATCGAGATCGGGTCGGCGACGGCCTCGGCGTGCACCGTCACGTTGTAGGCGCCGGCTTCGGCGTAGCCGATCGCCCACCGATCCGGATCGGTGATCATCAGATGACAGTCGATCGGAATGTCGGTGGCCTTCAACAACGACTGGACGACCGGCAGACCGAGGGTCAGGTTGGGGACGAAATGGTTGTCCATCACGTCCACGTGCAACCAGTCCGCGCCGGTGACGGCGGCCGCCTCGTCGGCGAGGTGGGCGAAGTCCGCGGACAGGATGCTCGGCGCGATCAAGGGAGCGACATCTGAGGAGGACACGGTTGCAGAGCCTAGCCAGGGCTTCGGGCGGCGGTCGCCCGCCAGGATGTCGATCTTGTACCGGTGGTCGACTTCAGCGTCGTTCCCAGTGGTCACCGTCACTGAAAATCGTACCGCTCAGTGGACCGATTATTCACAACACGATCGGGTGACGACTCACGGAAATGGCCTCTGACCTGGGAGGACAAGGGAACGCAGGGTTGCGCCGATCAAGCTCAACGTACGTCACACCGGATTAGCTCGAAATTGCGCCGGGAGAGGCGCGCATGATTGAGCTCAGTGATTCCCACCAGAACCACTGACAACGGCCGAACATCACCACGATGCGAAAGCCGGACGGGTCGAGAACCCCATCAGGGTCATCGGTCCCGATCGAGAAAATCCAATGATGAATATGTGACGAGGAGAAAATCTATGAGCAACAACGTCGAGAAGAACGAATTGAAGACCGTTTACAAGTTCAGCGCCCTGACCGCCGCCGCCCTGCTGGCCGCGTCCACCGCCATTGCGCTGGTCGGTGCCGCAATCAGCAACTGACCTTGCTGACAGCGCTGACCGGCAGGTCTGCGCACACCACCACAGCCGGGGCCCGCTGGGTCCCGGCTGTTGGTGTTTCTGGGGCCGCGGGTCGGTCGGCGTGACCGGATCTACGGCGCAAACGACCTCGTCTGCTGCTGGGCCCGGCGTGGACGTCAGCGGCTCGGAGGGACCTGCTTGCCGGTGCCTGCACCGGCGATGTCGAAACCCTCCCAAGGCGCGGCTCATCGAACAACAGCGACGTACCGCTGATCGGGACACCAATGTGACGGCGGTCCCGGACGCCGTCGGGCACTGATTGCGATGAAAATCCCCGTCAGCCGGTCAGCCGTTGAGGCGATCCCAGAATTCGCATTGATGGGTCTGCACGAACTGGGCCATCGAGATCTGGCGCAGGTCCCGGCCCACATCGAGGGACAGCACGGTGCTGTTCTCCTCCTGAGCCGCCAGCGGCGACCACCGGGGTTGAGCCACGACCACCGGTTCCCCGCGCTTCACGAAGGCGCTCCAGTAGGCGACCATCTTCCGGGCCAGGCTGCGTTCGGCCGGGTCGAAGTTATCGGCGATCGAGTCGCCGTTGTCGAAGCTGGGCCAGAAGTAGGCCAGTTCCGCGGCATGCCCGGCGCCCCAGATGTATCCCGGATATTCCTCCGTCACGCCCGGCCCGTCCCGATGGGCGAATTCGTACTGCCAGGTCGCTGTCGAGGCGGCCAGGTCCCGGGCGAGATTGCGGGTTCCGCAGGCCCAGAACGAGTCGGTGTCGATCGCCGAGACCACGTAGTTGCCGGTGTAACTGCTGCCGTCGTCGTAGGCACTCCAGGGGTAGCGGCGCAAGAACTCATCGGCCAACTCCCCGAAGATTGCCCTGGCCACCTCCTCGTACTCTTCCTGGTCCATGTGAAAATCCTTCGGCTGATTGAAGGTGCGACCCTCGTCCCGATTCATTCCGATGATTGTCGGGACCTTGTTGAAGGTGCCATCGGAAATCGACTGTCGCGGGTGGTCGGGCATGGTCGGCGTACCGGCGACGATGGCCGTCTCGAATTGCCCCCCGACTTTCTCCACCAGAGTTTGCGCATCGATCTCCCGAAGGCATTCCAGTGGGTCCGGACCACCGTCGCAGCCGACGTCGACGGCGAATTGCTCACCTACCGCGTCCGCGTCCTGCTGGGACTGCGCGAAGCAGTCGGGAAAGCTCTGGATGATCGCGCCGGCGAACAATCCGGCGCTGCCCGGGGCGGTCAGGTGGTAGCAGACGCTGAGTCCCCCGAACGACTCCCCGGCAATGGTGATCTTGGCCGGGTCACCACCGAACTCGGCGATGTTCGCCTTCACCCATCGCAACGCCTGCTGCTGGTCCTGGAAACCGTAGTTCCCGGATTCGCCGGCTTCCGCGGTGAGTGCCGGATGACCGAAATTCCCGAGGACGCCGACCCGGTAATTCAGGCTGACCACCATGATCCGGCCTTCGCGGACGAATTTCGTGCCGTCGTGCTGATCACCGCTGCCGTTGATCCCACCGCCGCCGTGGATGAACACGAGGACCGGCGTCTTGTCACCTTTTCGCGTCCCGGCGTGGCGTTGCACATTCAGGAACAGGCAGTCCTCCTCGAAACTGCCCCCGCCGTTGGCGTTTTTCAGCGCCGGGCAGGCGTTCTCGTACGCGGTCACTGCCCTGGTGCCCTGCCACGGGACCACGGGCGTCGGGGCGTGCCAGCGCAGATCACCGACCGGTGGCGCGGCATACGGGATGCCGAGAAAATTGTCGACGCCGTGGACGCGCTCCCCTTCGAGCCGCCCGTCCGCGACGTCGACAATCAAGGAATTGGCGGCTGCGGCGCCTCGTTCGGCCACGCCTGCCGCAGCAGCGGGAGCGCCGCTCAGCGCCAGCGCGCTGATCAGGCAGACCACCATTGCAACTGCTCGATACCGGCTCCGCATCTCGGCTCCGCCCTTCGCCGACGCTGCCGGTGATCACCATTGATCGCACGGATTCAGGTCCGATTCGTGTTCGACAATCCCTTTCCCCCGGATGGCCGTCTATACGAGGAAGTTCGAATGCGGTTTCATGGCGGAAACCGGCGGAGTATTCCGCTGTTGAGGGGCGGCCCGATGTCGCATTCGGTGGTGCTGGCGTCAGCCGCAGTGACGGCGGTACTCACCGCCGCACGGGAGCCCGGGCGACACCAGCCGGATCAGGCGGCGATCGGCACGTTGCTGGTGGCCCTGCGCCAGCTGGTCGTGTGCGATCAGGTCCGGTGGACCAGGGCATCCCTCGTACCGTCGGTCACCATCACCCAGTTGCAGTCCCCGGCCGGGGAATCACCGGACGACGACTTCGAGCATCAGGTTCGACTCGACCTCACGCACCCGGACAACGAGCGGCAGTTCCTCACCTTTGCCAGGCGGGCTGGTCCGCCGTTCAGCGACACCGAGGACCTGGTGCTGCGTTTGCTGGAACCGCACCTGGATGCGGCGCTGCGCCGGCTCGGGTTTGCCGGCCCGCACCTGACTGCTCGCGAGATCGAGGTACTGCGGTGCGTCCGCGACGGGCTGGGGAATGCACAGATCGCACGACAACTGGGGGTGGCCCAGTCGACGGTGGTCAAGCACCTCGAACACGTCTTCAGCCGATCCGGTGCCCGCAGCCGCGCCGAAGCCGTTCGGCTGTGCGCCCCGGCGCTGAACTGACCGGGGATCACCCGCGACGGCGCATGACGGCCAGGAACATCCCGTCGGTGCCGTGCCGGTGCGGCCAGAGCTGCACGGTCGGGCCGTCGCCGAGATCGGGGACGCCGGGCAACAACGGGCGGGCGTCGATCAGCTCGAGTTCTTCCGGTCGCCGGCCGATCACACCGGCGGTTTCCGCCAGGTGCGGTGAGCAGGTCACATAGGCGACGATCCCGCCCGGTCGGACCAGCCTGCCGGCGGATGCCAGCAACTCCTGTTGCAGCTGGACCAGGTCGGCGACGTCGGACGGCTGGCGCCGCCACCGGGCTTCCGGTCGGCGGCGCAGCGCCCCCAGGCCGGTGCACGGTGCATCCAGGATCACCCGGTCGAAGGAACCGGCCGGCAAACCAGGATCGCGGCCGTCCGCGGTGTGCACGGTCACCGGCAGATCCCGAACCGTCCGGCGAACCAGGTCGGCCCGGTGCGGTGCGACCTCGACCGCGTCCAACCGGGCGCCGCGCTGCGCCGCCAACGCACCCAGCAGGCCGGCCTTGCCACCCGGCCCGGCCGCCAGATCCAGCCAGCGGAGGTCCGGACCCGTCAGCGGAGCGTTCGCCATCGCGGCGGCCACCAGTTGGGATCCCTCGTCCTGGACGGCCGCCCGCCCGTCGGCGACCGCCCGGATCGCGCCCGGATCGCCGCCGTCCAGATACACGCCGAACGCCGAGAACAACGCAGGCACCCCGCCGGAATCCGCCACCAGCTCGTCCCGCTCGATCCGGCCGGGCCGGGCCACCAGGTGAACGGCGGGCGGCTGATCGTCGGCCCGCAGGGCGGGTTCGAGTTCGTCGACGGCGCCTGCCGCGTTCAGGGCGTCCCGGACGGCGGTGACGATCCAGCGCGGGTGGGACAGCGCCATCGCCAGGTGCCCGAGCGGATCCTCGGCGGCGTCGGGAGCCAGCCGCTCGATCCAGGTGTCCAGGTCGGCCTCCGAGGCTCGGCGCAACACGGCGTTGACATAGCCTGCGCCACCTGGCTTGTCACTGGCCCGCACCAGGTCGACGGTGGCCGAGACCGCCGCGTGCGGGGGGATGCGGGTGCGCAGGATCTGGTAGACGCCGAGCCGGAGAGCGTCGATCACCACGCCGTCCAGATCGGCGATCGGCCGATCACCGCAGGCCGAGATCACCGCGTCGAGCTGTCCGAGGGCCCGGCAGCTGCCGTAGGACAGTTCCGTGGCCAGGGCGGCGTCCCGTCCGGACAGCCCACGATCGTTGAGGATGCCCGGCAGGGTGAGGTTCGCGTAGGCACCGCGTGAGCGCACCGCGCCGAGCAGATCGAGGGCGGCCTGCCGGGCCGGGTCCGGCTCCGGGGGTTTGCGGGTCGGCGGACGGCGCGGTGGACCGCTGGCGCCGTGCCGCCGGCTGCGGTCCGGCCGACCACGGGAAGATCGGTCCGCGCTCACGCCAGCACCGTCCCCGGAGCGGGTCGGATTCCGCGTGCCCAGTCGGCGGCCGGCATGCTGCGCCGACCCGGTGGGGTCACCACGCCGAGACGCACCGGAGCGGTTCCGGTGCCGACCAGCACCTCGCGCTTGGTCGTCACCAGCTCACCCTCGGCCGGTGACGCGGCTTCCGGCGAACGGCCGTCCTGTTCGGCGCCGTCGGTGACGACCTCGACCGGGCCGAGAACAAGGCGACCCCAGGGAGAGTCGGTCCAGGCACCGGGATCGGGGGTGACCGACCGGATCAGCCGATCGATGGCGATGGCCGGTGCCGACCAGTCGACCCGGGCGTCGGCCGAGGTCACCTTGCCGGCGTAGGACACCCCGTCCGAGGGCTGCGGGCGCGCCTGCACGGTGCCGTTCTGCAGCCCGTCAAGAGTCGCCAGTAGCAGTTGCGCACCACTGACCGCGAGCCGGTCCAACAGGTCGCCGGCCGTGTCGGATGGCCGGACCGGCTCGGTCACGGTGCCGAAGACCGGCCCGGTGTCCATCCCGGCCTCGAGCCGGAAGGTGCTGGCGCCGGTGATCTCGTCACCCGACCGGATGGCCGCCTGGACCGGCGACGCGCCGCGCCAGGCCGGCAGCAGCGAGAAGTGCAGATTGATCCATCCGTGCCGCGGAACCGCCAACACCGGCGGCGGCAGCAGGGCCCCGTACGCGACGACCACCGCGGCATCCGGATCCAGTTCGGCGAGCCGATCCTGGAACTGCTCGTCCTTCGGCGTGTCCGGCGTCAGTAGCTCGATCCCGGCCGCGGACGCCAGGTCGGCGACCGGGGACGCGTTGATCGAACGACCACGACCACGCCTGGCGGCCGGCCGGGTGATCACTGCGGCGATCTCGTGGGCCGACTCGAGGAGTGCGGCCAGCGACGGAACGGCGGCCGTCGGAGTGCCGGCGAAGACGATGCGCAGGGGGTCCTGCCTTTCCTGGTGCGGCTAGTGCTTTCCTGGTGCGGCCGTGGGAAACCGCGATCGGTGACGGTGGATAGTGTCCACGACGGCGTCGTCGCCCGCGACGACCGGCTCCGCTTCCGGTGAATCCACGAACGAAAGGTCCGCCGACAATGCCTGCGCACTTCCCGGGCGGTCGCCCGCTGATCGGCTCGACCGTCAGGCTCGACCCGATGGCGGCGGCCGACGCCGCCGGCCTGTTCGCCGCGCTGGACGACCCGCGGGTCTATTCCGGCGGCTTCGGCGGCGGGCCGGCCGGACAACCTGCCGACCCGGCCGTGATGGCGGATTCGGTCGACGACGCCATCGCCGACATCCGCAGAGCGGCGCCGTACACCGTCCGGTTGCTGCAGGACGGGCCGCTGGGGGCCGCCGGTCGGATCGTCGGCACGTCGACGCTCGGCGATGTCTCGTTGCCGGACGAACGGGTCCACCTCGGATGGACGGCGTACTCCCCCACCGTGTGGGCGACGACGGTCAATCCTGAATGCAAATTGTTGCTGCTCTCCCATGCCTTCGACGACTGCGGGTTCGGCCGGGTGAAGATCCAGACCGACAATCTGAACACCCGATCGCAGGGCGCGGTCGCAAGATTGGGCGCGGTGCGGGAAGGGGTGCTGCGCCGCCACCAGGTGCGGGCCGACGGGTCGTTCCGGGACACGGTGGTGTTCTCGATCCTGCGCGACGAGTGGCCGGCGGTGCGGGCCGGCCTGGTCGCGCGGTTGGCCGCACCGAGCGGCGCGACGGCCTGATCCAACCCGCTCAGAACAGGTCGAGCGGGTCGACCCGGATCCGCACGCCGCCCCCTTCCTTTCTCGCCGACCGGGCAGCGGCAACGACGTGCAACGCACTGCTCAACGCTTTTCGTTGGGCCTGCGGTGCCCGCACCAACGCCCGCAGGCGGATCTCCGGCGGATCCTGTTCGTCCTCCGGCCCGGCCGTCGGTGCGCCCTGTCCGGCCCCGCGGCGACCGGCCGCCCGTGCTGGCGGCGGTTCTCCGGGTGGGCCGAGATCGTCGAGCGCCACCGGCCCGAGGACTTCGCCGTCGGCAGGCAGTTCGAGCCGGTCGAGCACGCCGAGCACGGCCGACTCGTCGCCTTCGATGGAGGCCATCGCGGCGACCGGAGGGAACCCGAGCTCCCGCCTGGCGGCCAGCTCGGCGGCGGCATGGCCCGCGGGATCCCAGCGGATCAGCGCCTGGACCGCCGGGATCGACGCGTCGGCCCCGACGACCACCCGGCCACCGGCGGACGCCGGCCGCACCATGGCCGCCGCCGCCATCCACCGGCGCAGGGTCTCCTCGGCCGCCCGCAGGTCAGGGCGGGACAGCATCGCGGAGCCGTCCAACAGCAACGCCGCGCCGTACAGCTCGGCGGCGAACGGCTCGGCGCCGGGGGTGGCGATCACCAGCGCAGCGGTGGTCGGTGCGGTCGAACGGACCTTCTGGCCCGAAGAGTTGATCACCGGAACGCCGGGGAACGCCCTGCCGAGCTCCTCGGCGGTCCTTCCGGCTCCCACCGAGACGGCACGCAGCCGGTCGGAACCGCAGGCGACGCAACGGTAATGCGCCTCGGCGACGCCGCACCAGCGACAGCTGAGCAACCTGCCGGTGCCCGACATCGCCAACGGGCCGCGGCAGTGCCGGCATTGCGCGCGGTGACGACACCTGGTGCAGGACAGCACCGGCAGATACCCGCGCCTTGGCACCTGGACCAGGACGGGAGCTCCGTCACCCAACGCCGACCGGGCGGCGGCGAAGGCGGCCGGCGTCAACCGGGCCTGGGCGGCCGCGGAATCAGCGCCGACCGCGTAGTCGTCACCCGCCGCCTCGATCCGCGGGGCCGCCGACCGTACGGCCTGTCGGGTTGCGACAATCGGCTGAGCCCAACCACTCTCGATCAGCAGTTGCGCCTCTGCGGTGCGGGCGAAGCCACCGACCAGCAGGGCGCACGACGTTGCCGCCGAACGCAGCATCAGCACTTCGCGCGCGTGCGGGTAGGGAGCACGGGGCTCGGCGAGCAGGTCGTCGCCGTCGTCGAAGACTGCCACCAGGCCGAGATCGACGACCGGCGCGAAAACCGCCGCCCTGGTTCCGGCAACCACCCGTTGCCGGCCCCGACTGACAGCCAGAAACCGGCGGTACCGTTCCGCCGGACCGAGGTCGGCGGACAGGGTGACGTGTCTGCCGGTTCCCAGGACGGCGCCGAGCGCGGCGTCCAGCCTGGCCAGATCTCTGGCGTCCGGCACGATCAGCAGGGCCCCGCGCCCGGCATCCGCCGCCACTTCGGCCGCTTCGGCCAATCGCCTCGGCCAGTCCTCGCCCGGCATGGCCTGCCACACCGCGCGCGCCGGACGCCCGTGACCGATCGCGCCGAGAAACGCCGCCCCGGCCGGGTACCGCCGCCAGCCGGCTCCGCTCTCCCCGTCTGGGGCCTGTCCGACGCCGGCGTCCGGCACCGTCCGCGGGACTGTCGGGGACCTCCGCCTCGGCCCTGGCGTGCCGCGGCGGGACGGCGAGCCGCAGCACGTCTGCCGTCGAACCCGCGTACCGCTCGGCGACAACCCTTGCCAGCTCGGCGATCTCCGGCGTCAGCACCGGTTCGGCCGAGACCACCCGCTCGAGGAAGCCCAGCCGTCCGGGATGGTCGGATTCAGCGAATCGGGCGACCACGTACCCGTTGACCAGCCGGCCGGCGAACCGCACCCGCACCCTGGAACCCGGCACCGCGGCCGCACTGTCCGGCTCGGCGACGAGGTAGTCGTACGGCCGGTCCAGGTGGGCCAGCGGCACATCGACCAGCACCCGGGCGACCGGCAGCGTCTTCGCCGGTTCCCGCACGCCTGCCCGCTCCCGGGCCGCACGCGGCGGACGGGGTCGGGCGGTGGCTGCGGTCATGTCCCTTGGATATCAGACGGCACCGTCAGTCGATGACCGCCCGCTGGCCTCAGCCGATGCGCCCGCCGCGGCCGGACGTCACAGCCCGCCCCGCCCGCGCGGACGAAATCGACGACTCCTGTCACACCAATCCCAAACCCGCCACGTTCGTCCGCGCCGACCGAGATGATCGGCGCCAACCGGGGCAGGGGTCAGATGCCCAGCACCGATTTCAGGTCCGATGCGCGGCTGGTGCTCTCCCACGGCAGGTCGACATCGGTCCGGCCGAAGTGACCGTAGGCCGAGGTCTGCGCGTAGATCGGGCGCTTCAGGTCCAGGTCACGGATGATCGCGGCCGGCCGCAGATCGAAGACCTGCCGGATCGCGTCGGCGATCTTCGCCGGGTCGACCTGCTCGGTGCCGAACGTCTCCACGAACAACCCGACCGGTGAGGCCTTGCCGATGGCGTAGGCCACCTGCACCTCGATCCGATCCGCCAGACCGGCGGCCACCGCGTTCTTCGCCACCCAGCGCATCGCGTACGCGGCCGAGCGGTCCACCTTCGACGGATCCTTGCCGGAGAACGCGCCGCCACCGTGCCGGGCCATCCCGCCGTAGGTGTCGACGATGATCTTCCGGCCGGTCAGCCCGGCATCACCCATCGGACCGCCGATCACGAACCGGCCGGTCGGGTTCACCAGCAACCGGTACCCGGAGGTGTCGATGTCCAGGGCCGCCAACTCCGGCTCCACCACCTGCTCGCGGATGTCCACCGCCAGCAGCTGATCCAGGTCGATGTTCTCCGCGTGCTGGCTGGAGACCACCACCGTGTCCAACCGCACCGCCCGATCACCGGCGTACTCGATCGTCACCTGCGTCTTGCCGTCCGGTCGCAGATACGGCACCGCGCCCGACTTCCGCACCCCGGCCAGCCCACGGGACAACCGATGCGCCAGCGCGATCGGCAACGGCATCAACTCGGGGGTGTCGGTGCAGGCATAGCCGAACATCAGCCCCTGATCGCCGGCGCCCTGCCGATCCAGCAGGTCGTCGATCTCCTCTTCGGAATGCGTCCGGGCCTCGTAGGCGGTGTCCACGCCCTGCGCGATGTCCGGCGACTGCGCGCCGATCGCCACGTTCACCCCGCACGACGCCCCGTCGAACCCCTTGGCCGACGAGTCGTACCCGATGCCGAGCACCGTTTCCCGGACGATCGTCGGGATGTCCGCGTAGGCCGACGTGGTCACCTCACCCGCCACGTGCACCTGGCCGGTGGTCACCATCGTCTCCACCGCCACCCGGGACGACGGGTCCTGCCGGAGCAACTCGTCCAGGATGGCGTCACTGATCGCGTCACAGATCTTGTCGGGATGACCCTCGGTCACGGACTCGGAAGTGAAAAGGCGGGAGGTCACGGCTGCGGGCTCCTGGGTCGGACTGCGATGTGCTGCGGACGGATGGAATGGTCGTTCGGTGCTGCTGTGCGTCTTCCGGCGGTGACGATGCGGCCGTTCGCCGCGTTCGCGGGCCAGTTCGGTCACCGCGGACCGGCCCGCGCCGACCCTATGCGGTCGGCGGCCTGATCTGGTTCATTGCGGGGTCCGGCGGGTTGGTGGGAGCCGCGCGGCGATGGCGTCGCAGACGGCCGCCGCCAGCAGGGTTTTGGGGCCGAGCGGGATCTGCACCTCGTCCTTGCTGTCGGCGGACAGGATGACGCCGGCGTTGTCGGCCACCTCGAAGGCCCGACCGCCGTCGACCCGGTTGAGCACCAGCAGATCGCAGCCCTTGCGGGCGAGTTTGTCGCGCGCGTAGTCAAGGACCGATCCCTGATCGTCACCGGTCTCGGCGGCGAAGCCCACCACCACCTGCGGGCGATCCGGTCCGGGTGCGGCCAGGCCGGCCAGGATGTCGGGATTCTGCACCAGGGTCAGCGGTTCGGGATCCCGACCCGCCCGCTTCTTGATCTTGGTCTGGCCGGTCGTCGTCGGCCGGAAGTCGGCGACGGCCGCCGCCATCACCACTACATCGGCGCCGACCGCGTGCTCGGTCATCGCGCTCTGCAGATCGCGCGCGTCCCGGACATCGACGACGGTGACCGCCGGCGGATCCGGCAGGGCGACGTTCGCCGCGACCAGGGTCACCTCGGCGCCGCGGGCGGCCGCGACCAGTGCGATCGCATACCCCTGACGACCGGACGACCGATTGCCCAGGAACCGGACCGGATCCAGGGCCTCACGGGTACCGCCCGCGGAGATGACGATGCGCCGTCCGGCCAGATCGCGGGGCAGCGCGTCAGGGCGTCGGAGCAGCAGTTCGGCGAGGGCCTCGAGATGTTCGGCGTCCGGCAGCCGCCCGGCGCCACTGTCGGCGCCGGTCAGCCGGCCAACGGCGGGGTCGACCACGCTCACCCCACGGGCGCGCAGGGTGGCGACGTTGGCGACGGTGGCGGGGTGCGTCCACATCTCGGTGTGCATGGCCGGCGCCATCAGGACCGGAGCCCTGGTCACCAGCAGCGTCGCCGTCAGCAGGTCGTCGGCCCGACCGCCGGCGGCTCTGGCGAGCACGTCCGCGGTCGCCGGCGCGATGACCACCAGGTCGGCACGCTGGCCGGTCGCGACATGCGCGACGCTGGGGATGTCGGTGAAGACGTCGGTGGCCACCGGATGCCCGGACAACGCCTCCCAGGTGGCGGCGCCGACGAATCTCAGTGCCGATTCGGTCGGCACGACGGTCACGTCACACCCGTCGGCGCGCAGCCGACGCACGAGTTCGCAGGCCTTGTAGGCAGCGATACCGCCACCGACGCCGAGCACCACCCGTGGCGCGCTGACCTCCGACACCGGTGCGGTGTCCGGCGGCGTCACTCGCCTTCGGTGTGCGTGAGCAGGCCGGCGTTGATCTCGCGCAGCGCGATCGACAGCGGCTTCTCCTTGGGCAGCGGCTCGACCAACGGGCCGACGTACTCCAGCAGGCCCTCGCCCAGCTGGGCGTAGTAATCGTTGATCTGCCGGGCCCGCTTGGCGGCGTAGATCGACAGGCCGTACTTGGAGCTGGTCCGGGTCAACAGCTCGTCGATCGGCGGGTAGGTGATGCCGGCGGCCGCGATGGCCGCGGCGGTCGGCGCGCCGGTGTCCGCTGAGTTGCTCATGGAATGTTGCTCCTGATTCGGGTGACAGTGCTGCGGTGTGTGTCACTGTTGCGGTGTGTGTCACTGCGGTCGGTGGCACGTGGCGGGCGGTTCCCGGACGGACTCCGTTCGAGAGGACCCGGAGGCACCCCTGCGCGGACGTGCCGAACTCCAATCCCCGCCTTCGGCAGTCGGACCGGTTCAGCGCACGGGCGAACCAGGGCGCGACTCAGCCATCAACTGTACCAAGCCGGCGGCGGCCGAACGGACGTCGGTGTTCACCACGGTGTGGTCGAACTCGCTCTCCGCGGCCAACTCGGCACGGGCCGCGGCCAGTCGGGCCTCCTGGGTCGCGGCGTCCTCGGTGCCGCGACCGATCAACCGTCGGGCCAGTTCCTCGAACGAGGGCGGCGCCAGGAAGATCAGCACGGCCTCGGTGCCCAGCCCAGGTGCGGCGCGAACCTGGCGCGCACCCTGCACTTCGATCTCCAGCAGCACGTCGTCGCCGGCCGCGAGCCGCTGTTCGACCGGCACCCGCGGGGTGCCGTAGTGGTTGCCGGCAAAGTGCGCCCACTCCAGCAGCTCTCCGGACGCCACCAGCTCGGCGAACTGCTCGCCGGTCAGAAAGTGGTAGTTGACCCCGTCGATCTCCCCCGGCCGCATCCCCCGGGTGGTGGCCGACACCGAATACCAGAGCTCAGGGACCAGACGGCGGATCTCCCGCAGGACGGTGCTCTTGCCGACCCCCGACGGGCCGGAAAGGACAAAGAGCCGACCCCTCGCCGGACCGTCGTGGGTCACCTTCGCTGTCAGTAACCGAACTCGTTCAGCAGCGCCTGGCGCTGACGCTCGCCGAGCCCGCGGATCCGGCGGCTCGGCGCGATCTCGAACTGCTCCATCAACGCCGCGGCGCGGACCTTGCCGACCCCGGGCAACGCCTCGAGCAGCGCCGAGACCTTCAGTTTCGCCAACGCCTCGTCGGTCTCGGCATCCACCAGCACCTGCTTGAGCGTCGTTCCGCCGCGCTTGAGTCGCTCCTTGAGCTCCGCGCGGGAACGACGGGCGGCGGCGGCCTTTTCCAGAGCCGCTGCGCGCTGTTCGTCGGTCAATTGGGGCAGAGCCACGTCGGCCTCACTTCTTTCCGGATGTGAACATCTTCTTTGATCGGCAATCGACCCATCCGATTGTCCGCTCATCGTAGGTTCTCTCGTTGGGCGATCCGACTGCGAACCTACCCAGGGCGGCGCGGACCGGCAAACACCGCCCCGGGGCGACGGTACGCCCGCTGCGCCCGGGCGGTCGCGCGCCGCCAACTCCGGGTCACGTCGACCGCGGTTCCGGCGGCTCGGAGCCGGGCGGCCCGTCCTGGGGTTGGTCGCGCTTGATCTCGGCGATCCAGTCGGCATCCGGCTGCGCGTTCTGCGGCCGGTCGCCGGAGCCACGGACCCACCCGCTGTCCTCCTCGGCCCGCCAGGTGGCCTTGATCTCCTCCTGGGTCAACGCCAGGCCGTCGCCGCCCCGGCGGCCCACCATCGAGTGCTGCTTGCCGTAGACGAAGTACACGATGACGCCGAGCGCCATCCAGACCAGGAACCGCACCCAGGTGATGGCGGTCAGATTGATCATCAGCCACAGGCAGGCCAGCACGGACAGGATCGGCACCACCGGCATCAGCGGCACCTTGAAGGAGCGCTCCAGGTCCGGCCTGGTCCGGCGCAGCACGATCACCCCGATGGAGACCAGCACGAAGGCGAACAGCGTGCCGACGTTGACCATCTCCTCGAGCACGCTGATGTCGGAGAAGCCCGCGATGATCGCGATCGCCACACCGACGCCGATGGTGATCCTGGCCGGGGTGCCGTGCTTCTCGTCGACCTTGGCCAGCCCCCGCGGGAGCAGTCCGTCCCGGCTCATCGCGAAGATGATCCGGCTCTGCCCCAGCAGCAGCACCAGCACCACCGTGGTCAACCCCGCGAGTGCACCGATGGCGATGACATTGGCCGCCCAGTCGACCCCGACGGCGGTGAACGCAGTGGCCAGGGTCGCAGCGTCGTTGTCGTGGCTGCCGTCCGGCTGCAACGGACCGAGCTCGTTGTACGGAACCATCGCCGTCAGCACGATGGTGACCAGCACGTACAGCACGGTGACGATCGCCAGTGAGCCGAAGATCCCCCGCGGCAGGTCGCGCCGCGGGTTCTTGGTCTCCTCGGCCGCGGTGGCGACCACGTCGAACCCGATGAACGCGAAGAACACCAGCGAGGCGGCGGACAGCACCCCGACCCAGCCGAACGTCGACGGCGCTCCGCCGATGATCAGCTGCAGCAACGGCTGCTCCAGACCGCTCTTGGTCCCGGTGGGTGCCGGCTCGCTCGGCGGGATGAACGGCGAGAGGTTGCTGGCGTTGAAGTAGAAGAAGCCGACGATGATCACCAGCAGCACCACGGCGACCTTGATCCCGGTGATCACCATGTTCGCCCGCGCCGAGAGCTTGGTACCCAGCACCAGCACCCAGGTGATGACCGCGACAATGATGACGGCGCCCCAGTCGAAGTCCAGCGGGCCGAGGCTGATCGTGGTCTCCAGGGACCCGCCGAACTGGGTGAACAGGTTGCCCAGGTACAGGGACCACCCCTTGGCGACCACCGAGGCACCGAGGGCCAGCTCGAGGACCAGGTCCCAGCCGATGATCCAGGCGACCAGCTCACCCAGCGTCGCGTAGGAGAAGGTGTACGCCGAGCCCGCCACCGGCACCGTGGACGCGAATTCCGCGTAGCACATCGCGGCCAAACCACAGGCGATCGCGGCGATGACGAAGGAGATCGACACCGCCGGACCGGCCGTCGTGGCCGCCACCCGGGCGGTCAGGGTGAAGATGCCGGCGCCGATCACCACCGCGACGCCGAAGATGGTCAGGTCCCAGGCCGACAACGTCCGCTTCAGCTTGTGCCCGGGTTCGTCGGTGTCCTGGATCGACTGCTCGACCGATTTCGTCCGCCACAAGCCGCTCATGCCCAGGCCTTTCGGGTGCTCGGAGTTCGTGATCTCTCGAGCCAGACGCTATCGGTGATCTTGGTCGCGAGCGACCGCTGGCACCCGGGTGCCGGGCAGTCCGTCGGTCGCCCGGAAGGCGGTACCGGTTCCGCTGACCCAGACCGGGCCGTCGCCAGCCGCGACCCAGACCGATCGCCCGCGCGGCACGGTCAGCCGCTCCCCGGAGGCCTTGGCGACCTCGATGACGCCGTCGACGGTGAACAACACCTGCGGCCCGGCGTGCGTGATGTCCCGCGGTTCGTCCGCGGGTTCCAGGCGGGACAGCCGGAATTCAGCGGCCGGAGTCGGGTACACCCACTCGTTCGTCATCCCCGGATCGCCGACGAGGACGGGCACGTCCCCTGCCGAGAAGTCCAGCACCCTCATCAGCTCGGCGACATCCACATGCTTGGGCGTCAGTCCGCCGCGCAGCACATTGTCGGAATTCGCCATGATCTCGATCCCGACCCCGGACAGGTAGGCGTGCAGGTTGCCACCCGGCAGGTACAGGGCCTGACCGGGCTGCAGGGTGATGCGGTTGAGCAGCAGCGAGGCGAGCACCCCCGGGTCGCCCGGGTAGCGCTCCCCCAGCTCCAAGGCGGTCCGGTATTCGGTGGTGAACTCGCTGCCGGCCCGCACCCGGTCCACGCAGGCGGACAGCACCGCGGACAGCAACGGCCCGAGGGTGACCGGCGGGATGGTGATGATCGAGGAGAACAACGCCCTCATCCCGTGGGCGTCGGGCTGCCCGGACAGCAGCCCGAGGTAGTGATCGAGTTGCGGGACGCCGAGCGCAGACAACAATTTCACCGTCGTCGACGGCTCACGAAACCCGCACAGCGCGTGGAACTCGGTGAGTGCGCAGATCAGTTCCGGCTTGTGCGAGCTGTCCCGATAGTTGCGCTGCGGGGAATTGGCCGGCAGCCCGGCCGCCTCCTCCTGCGCGAACCCGCGAGCGGCCTGCTCGGCGGACGGATGCGCCTGCAACGACAGCGGCTCGGCGGCGGCCAGCACCTTGAGCAGGAACGGCAGCCGCGAGTCGAAGGCCTCGTGCGCTGCCTCACCCAGGGTGCCCAGCGGGTCCGTCGCGATGAGCTCGGCGAGCGAACGCTCGCCGCTCTCGTCGATCAACAGGGAGGAATCCGCCGGGTGCGCGCCGATCCACAGTTCCGCCTGCGGGTGTGGCGACGGACTCGGCTCGCCCAACAATTCGGCGATCGCGATCCGTGACCCCCACGCATACGGCCGAATCCGGTTGTGCATCAACTCCACGAACCGGACTCCCCTTCTTCTTGGCGGCCGTCATCCCAGGCCTCGCGGCCGTCACCCCAGGCCGGGCGGCCACCGGTCGCCGGCAGGTGCGCCACCGACCGTCCCGGACGCCCCAGACCATCAGGGCTGTCGATCGGCGCTCTGGCCCTGGTGAGGAGTCCGACGTAGACCGCCGCGTGGTCGATCCGGCTGAGCATCGCCATTGTCCAGGAGAAGGCGTCGCGCGGTCCGATCCCCGCGCCGGGTTCACCTTCGGTGACGGCCGTGCTCGGTACCTCCTCCGGTCCGATCCGCAGGGCGCGGGGTAGTGCGGACTCCAGCGCGGCGACCAGCGGCGAGACCGTGCTCGGCGCGGTTCCGGCGCCGAAGATCGGTTCCGGGAGCAGTCCGGTACCTGGCAGCGGCACCGCCGGGGACTGGCCGGTCGGACCGACCACCAGCACGGTGCTGATCTGCTGGGTGGTCGACGATTCGTCCTCGTAGGGATCCCAGAAGATGTCGTTGGTGACCTGGCCGGATTCACCGACGGACCGGCCGGTCGCCCTGGCCAGCACCGGCGGGGAGCCGGCCGCCTGCGCGGAGCTGAGCCAGGCCCCGGCGGTTCCGGACAGACCGGCCAGGGAGCGGGCGGCGTGCGCGGCCAGCGCATCGGCCACCGGGTCGGTGCCGATCAACAGCGGGGTGCCGGCCGCCAGGTGCTCGGCAAGGGTCAGGGCGGGGTTCACGAAGAACTCGGAGGACGGATGGCAGGCCATCGCCAGCGCATCGAGTTGGTCGGCGGCCGCGCCGAAGTCGGGCTTGGGGTAGAGCCCGGCGGCTGCGGCGACCGCGGTGAGCACGGTCAGCCGGGCAGGTCCGGCGAGCGCCTCGACGACGGAGACCTGCGGCTCGATCAACGCGCTGCCGGCGGCGGCGGCCACCGGTCCCTCTGCTGCGGCGCGGACGACGACCCGGGCGCCGCGTCGCTGGGCCTGAGCCGCAGCCTCGGCCGCTGCCATGTCGTCGACCGCGCCGGCCAGCACCACCACGATGTCCAGCGGACCCACCCAGCCGGGCAGCGTCGTCGCCGGCACCACCGGGGCCGGCGACTGATCGCCGAGCAGCGCGGCCAACAGTGCGGCGTCGACGGCCGCGGTGCCACCGATCACCACGAACGCCCGTGGCCGCTCGAAGGCCGGCCAGCCGGCGAGTTGTTCTGCGGTGGACCTGATCTGGGCGCCCGCCAACGCGGCGGACGGCAGCAGCGCCGCTGCGTCCGCGGCGACCAGGCTGGCGCCGTCGTGCAGGTCGACCACTCGTGGGCCGGTCACCCGAACACCCCGACGGCGGGTCCGCCCGTCGCCTCGTCCAGCAACAGCACCGGGATTCCGTCCCTGATCGGGAAGACCCGGCCGCATTCGGTGCAGGTCAGCGCGGCCGCCTTCGGATCACCGGGCTCGCCCATCCGGAGCGGCGCATGATGCTCGGCCGGGCAGGCCAGCACCTCGAGCAGAACCGGATCGAGTCCGATGGGATCGACGGGTTGCCCAGCGGGTGCGGTGGTCATGCGATGCAGCCTCTCGAAAGGTCAGGAGCGGATAAGGGCCAGGATCTCGTCGCGGAGCGAGACCATTGCCGGCTCGTCCGCAGCCTCGACATTCAACCGGAGCAGCGGCTCGGTGTTGCTGGAGCGCACGTTGAACCATCGCCCGTCCGACAACAGCACGGTCAATCCGTCCAGTTCGTCGATCTCGGCATCGTGACTGTCCGCCCACGCCCTGATCTCGCGCCAGTTTGGCGCCGGCGTCCTGGACGGTGGAGTTGATCTCGCCGGAATCGACGTACCGCTCGTACTCGGCGGCAAACTCCGAGAGTGGCAACTGCTGGCCACCCAGGGCCGCCAGCACATGCAGGGCTGCCAGCATGCCGGTGTCGGCCTTGAAGAAGTCGGCGAAATAGTAGTGCGCGGAATGCTCGCCTCCGAAAACCGCATTGGTGGCGGCCATCTCGGCCTTGATGAAGGAATGGCCGACCCTGGTGCGGATCGGTGTCCCGCCGGCCTCGGTGACGATTTCGGGGACCGCGTGGCTGGAGATCAGGTTGTAGAGAATCGTCGCGCCGGGATGCCGTTGCAGTTCCCTGGTCGCCACCAGGCCGGTGATCGCGCTGGGGGACACCGGGTCTCCGCGCTCGTCGATGACGAAGCAGCGATCGGCGTCGCCGTCGAAGGCCAGGCCGATGTCGGCACCGGTCCGCCGGACCTCCTGTTGCAGGTCGACCAGGTTGGCCGGTTCTAGCGGGTTCGCCTCGTGGTTGGGAAAGCTGCCGTCCAGCTCGAAGTAGAGCTCCTCGACCCGCAGCGGCAGGCCGTCGAACACCGCGGGAACGGTGTAACCGGCCATTCCGTTGCCGGCGTCGACGACCACGTGCAGGGGACGGATCTCGGTCAGGTCGACCAGCGATCGGAGATAGTCCGCATAATCCGCCAGCAGGTTCTGCTCGCTGACGGTGCCCACCCGGTCGGCCACCGTCGGCTGGACGCCGTCGAGCATCGCCTGGGCGTCATCCCGCACCGTCGCCAGCCCCGTCTCCAGGCTGATCGGAACGGCACCGGCGAGGCACATCTTGATGCCGTTGTACTTCGCGGGGTTGTGCGATGCGGTGAACATCGCACCGGGCAGGTTCAGCCGGCCGGAGGCGAAGTACAGCAGGTCCGTGGAACCCAGGCCCGCCATCACGACGTCGAGGCCCGCCGTGGTGACCCCTTCGGCGAAGGCGCCAGCCAGTTCCGGCGACGATTCGCGCATGTCGTAGGCGATGACGACGGCCGCCGATTCGCCGGCGACAAACCTGGCGAACGAGTAGCCGAGGGCTCGGCTGGCGTCGGAGGTCAGCTGGATCCCGACCAACCCGCGGACGTCGTAGGCCTTGACGAACGACGTCAGCCTGGTCATCTCGCCCGACGGTGCGACCAGTGCTTCGGTCGCGACGGTCGATTCCCCCACGGAGATCTCCTCATTGATCGGTCAGCTGTCAGCGAGTATCCATCCGGTCCGCCGCGCCGGATGCAGGACCGACAGCGCTGAGTACGGCAGAGCGTACCTGCGGCAAGACGACTCGAACCCCGATCCGGGACCGGTGAGCCAAGGGGCCGGACGAGCGCCGGAGGTGACCGACCGGCTCAGGACTCCGGCGTCCGGAGCACCCGCAGGTGCCCCCGGCGCCCGGTTCCGGCCGGGACCGGCTCGCTGACCCGTTCGGCCCGGCCCGCCTCCCGGACCGCGTTCGCCAGCGCCTCGAGATCATCGGTGCGGGCGGCGGCGTCGGCCAGTTCCTCGTCCGGACGGACGACCTCCCAGCCCTTCGGCGCGGTCAGGCCCTGGGCGTGCGCGGAGCAGAGGTCATACGAATGCGGTTCCGCGGCGGTGGCCAGCGGCCCGACCACCGCGGTCGAGTCCGCATAGGCGAACGTGAGTGTCGCGACGGCAGGGTTCGTACACCCGCTCCGTGAACATCGTCGCAGTCTGGCCACTGCGGCACGATAACGCGCCCGGTCTCCGGCGGCGGCAGCGGCGCGCCGGACCCGAGGTCACGGCGCCGTGACCGGACGCTCCGGTCACCTGGTCGGCCGGCCGGGCGCGGCCCGGTGAGCGCCCTAGACTGACCCGTCATGGCAGGTCCCGATCCAGATCCCGCGCGGCGCACGCGCGCGCCGGGCGTCGGCCGTGCCGGTCGGCCGGGACGACCGTTCCTGCCGCGTCGACCCTTGCCGGCCGTGGCGGAACCGGTGGTGCCCCGGCGCGACCGACGCGGCCGGGGGTTGCGGACGCCCCTGCTGCCCGCCGACATCCCGGCGTCCCGGACCCGGTCGCAGCGCTTCGACCAGGCGGTGCTGGAGGCGGTGGCCGACCTGGAGGAGCGCTGGCCGGGTCGTCTGCAGGACATCGAGTTCGCGGTGGACGAGGTGCCGGCGATTCCCGGTGAGGGGGCGGTGGCGCCGTCCGACGAGGTCGTGCTGGACGGCGGCGTCCCGTTGACCAGGTTCATGCCGCCGGGCATCGATTCCCGGGGTCGGCCGACCAAGGCCCGGATCGTGGTCTACCGGCGCCCGCTGGAGGTGCGCTCGAGCGACGCGGGCGACCTGGGTGACCTGGTCGCCGACGTGCTGGGCGAACAGGTCAGCGCCGTGCTGGGCGAGGCCGGCGACGGCGGCCCCGGGGTGGACTGAGCTGGTTCGGGGTCGGGCGAGCGGTTCGGTGCGGCTCGAGCGGTTCGAATCAGCTGACGGTGCGAAGCGCGGCCGGGTCGTCGAGCGAGACGATCTGCTTGCCCAGCGGTGCCAGTGAGATCGGGATCAGCTTGAAATTCGCGATGGCCAGCGGGATCCCGATGATCGTGATGCACAACGCGATCCCGGTGACCAGGTGCCCGATGGCCAGCCACAGCCCGGCGAAGATGAACCAGATGACGTTGGCGATGAAGGACGGGGCACCGGCTCCCGGCTTGTTCACCATCGTCCGGCCGAACGGCCAGAGGGCGAACCCGGCGATCCGGAACGAGGCCACCCCGAACGGGATCGTGATGATGAAGATGCAGACGATGATGCCGGTGAGAACGTAGGCCAGAAACATCCAGAACCCGCACAGGACAAGCCAGATGATGTTGAGCAGCACGCGCATGCGATGAGCGTATCCGCGCCGGAACCCGCTCCGGACCGATGAACGCCTTCAGCCCGTCGCGCCGATCAACGCGGTCCGCGCTGATGAACGTCGCGGTTGTGGGACCGGTGGGACGCGAGTCGCCGATTTCGGCCGCGCCGAGCTTGATGATCGGCGCGGGCCCGGGTCGGCGGAGGGTCCGCCGGCGTGCGTCAGCCGGCGGCGCGCTTGAGCCGGCGGCGCTCCCGCTCGCTCAGCCCGCCCCAGATACCGAAGCGCTCGTCGTGCGCCAGGGCGTACGACAGGCATTCGGACCGCACCTCGCAACCGGTGCAGATCTTCTTCGCCTCCCGGGTCGATCCACCCTTTTCGGGGAAGAACGCCTCCGGGTCGGTCTGCGCACACAGTGCCCGTTCGTGCCATTCCGGTTCGGCGCCGTCGACCGGCACCAGCGAAATCTGCGGCATCGAGGTCTCCCCCAAGTTGGTCACGTGCTGCTTCCTCTCCGTGGTGCCGATGCGGGACGAATCGCAATCGACTACCGACTCACCGGGGCGCCTGCCCTGATGTCGATCCACCTGTGCTCCGGAAGGATGAACTTCTCCTCGGATCACGCTGGGCGATCGACCGGCGAATAACACCGATGTGATTACACCCGTGTGTCCCTGGTCTCGTCAAGCTCTGGAGGGTGCTATACGGCGCGTCGTGGCGAAGATTGACACCATCGGGCCCGCGCAGCGCTGTGTCGTGTCCCTGTGTGACCACGAGTCACACTGTGGGCATGGCGAAGACCACTGGTGGCTCATGGATATTTCCGGCCGTCGTGGTCGCCACCACCGGAGCGGCGCTCGCCGCGCAATCCGGCACGCAGCCGATCGGGGTGTGGGTCTTCGCGGTGGTCCTGGGCGGCTGGGTGATCACCCTGTGCCTGCACGAGTTCGCGCACGCCGCCGTGGCCTACGCCGGTGGGGACACCTCGGTGCGGGCCCGCGGCTACCTGACGCTGAATCCGCTGCGGTACACCGATCTCGCCTACAGCGTGATCATCCCGATCCTGCTGCTGGCGGTCGGTGGGATCCCGTTGCCGGGCGGCGCGGTGCTGGTCGAGCCCGGCCGGCTACGACGCCGCTGGTACGCGAGCCTGGTGTCGGCGGCCGGACCGGCGACGAACATGGTGGCCGGTTTCCTGCTGGCCGTCGTCGCCGCATCCTTCGACACCGCACTCGGTGCGGCGCTGATGTACCTCGCGCTGCTGCAGTTCGTCGCCGGCATCCTGAACCTGTTGCCAATTCCCGGGTTCGACGGCTTCGGCATCATCGAGCCCTACCTGTCCCACCGGATCAGGGAGCGGATCCGGCCGTTCCGGCCGTGGATTCCGCTGGTCGTCTTCGCCATCCTGTTCGGCGTCCCGGAGGCCGGTAGGTGGTTGTTCGCCGCGGGTTACCAGCTACTGGAACTCGCCGGCGGCAGCGACTACCTGGCCGCGGTCGGCGCCGGGTTGTTCCGGTTCTGGGCCTGAGCTGTCACGCCGGTGAAATCACCGGCAAACTTGCGGATGGACCGGATCGGGCGGCCGACCGGACCATCGCGCCGACCACCAGGTGGTGGAACGGGCGGACGACGGCGAAGTACAGCGGCCCCGTCCACCGGTGGTAGCGCACCACCGTCACGGCGTGAAATGTCCTGCGCGCGTTCGCCTCTGGTTCTGTTGCTGCGGAATCCGATGGGTCGGCCGGATCGACGACGAACGCCAGGTATCCGGTCAGGTGCGTGTCAGCGGCCTGCACCAACAGGAACCGGCCCTCCTGCCCTGCGGTGACGGTGAAGAAGCCGACTGCCGAGCCGGGAGCGAAGGAGATCCGCTCGGCCGTCGGCCGCCGATCGACCCCCGTCGGCACCGGATGACGCAGTCGGAGCAGCCAGGCAAAGGCGGCCCTGATCGCGAAGAGTCCGACCAGCCACCGGGGCCGGAAGCGCAGCGTCGCCGCGACGAACTCGCGCAAGGACAGAGTGGTGGTGACCGTCTTGACGTCGACGTGGTCGGCTCCGTCGATCACGGCAGCGAGCTCGGGAATGCCGAACAGATCGAGCGTCAGTCATCGCAGACCTCCATACGGCTGCGTATGGCCGTCTCCATACGCTAGCGTATGGACGATGCCCGAACAAGTGCGCCAACGGCTTTCCCGCGACGACTGGACCGCAGCGGCGCTGCGGGCACTGGCCGCCGGCGGGCTGAACGCGGTGGCGATCGAACCGCTGGCCGCCGCGTTGGGCGCCACCAAGGGCAGCGGCTACTGGCACTTCGGCAACCGCGACGATCTGGTCGTCGCCACCCTCGATCGCTGGGAGCAGCGAGCACACCGCCGAGGTGATCGCCCAGGTCGCAGCGCAGCTCGGCGCCGGAGATCCGGCTGCGGGAACTGTTCCACCTGGTGATGACGCACGCCGGCCCGAATTCCGTGGAGCTGGCACTGCTCGCCTCGATGGCCGACCCGCGGGTCGCCGCTGCCCTGGAGCGGGTGACGACCAGGCGGCTCGGCTACCTGGCCGAGTTGTTCGGTCAGTGCGGGCTGCCGCCGGACGACGCCCGACGCCGCGCGCTGCTGGCCTACACCAGCTACCTGGGGCACGCCCAGCTCGCGCGGACCGCCCCCGGGTCGGTTCCGGTCGGCGAGGAGCGGGAGGCCTACCTGCAGTCGGTGTTGTCGGCGCTGCTCGACTCGGCCTGACCGAGCCGGTACGGGCCTCGGCGGATCAGCACGCCGAGCGCAACGGGACGGCGAAACCAGCGGGTGGCGAAGCGACGGCCCATCCGTCTGGAAGTATCGGCAGCCGTGAAGATCGCAGTTCTGGTCGGTGGTGTCGGCGGCGCGAAGTTCCTGCTCGGGGTGAAGCACTACCTCGGCTGGCAGGCCTACGGGCCGTCGCCGGCCACCTTCGGCGCCCCGGCAGGCGGCCTGCCGTGGGAGTTCGACCGACCGCAGGGCACCCACCAGGTCACGGCGATCGTCAACACCGCCGACGACATCCGGCTGCACAACCTGCAGATCTGCCCGGACCTGGACTCGTGCATGTACACGCTGGCCGGTGCCTCCGACCTGCAGCGCGGTTGGGGTCGGGCGGACGAGACCTGGACGGTCTCCGGCGAACTGGCCGGCTACGGCGCGGAGGCGCCGTGGTTCTCGTCTGGGCGACAAGGACATTGCCACCCACCTGATGCGCACCCGGATGCTCGACGCCGGATATCCGCTCTCCGGGGTGACCCGTGCGCTGTGCGAACGGTGGCAACCCGGGGTGGAGTTGCTGCCGATGACCGACGACCGGGTCGAGACCCATGTCGTGGTGGCCGATCCCGAGCCGGCCGGGGCGTCGCACATCCGCAGCCACGGGCACCCCACCGTTGGTGGCCTTGCACTTCCAGGAGTGGTGGATCCGCTACCAGGCGGCGCTGCCCGCGTTGTCGATCCGGCCGATCGGCGCCGAGGAGTCCAAGCCCCGGACCGGGAGTGCTGCAGGCCATCGCGGAAGCGGACCTGGTGCTGATCGCGCCGTCCAACCCGGTGGTCTCCATCGGCACCATCCTCGCGGTCCCCGGCATCGCCGACGCGGTCCGCACCACAGCGGCGCCGGTGGTCGGTGTCTCGCCGGTGATCGGCAGCGCCCCGGTCCGCGGCCACGCCGACAAGTGCCTGGCCGCAATCGGAGTCGAATGCTCCGCGGAGGCGATCGGCCGGCACTACGGCGCCCGGTCCGCCGGCGGCATCCTGGACGCCTTCCTGATCGCCGAGGACGACACCGCCGAGATCGAGGGCGTGAAGGTGGTTCCGCGACCGTTGTTGATGTCCGACCCGGAGACCACCGCGGTGATGGTGGCGGCCTGCGCGGAGGTGGCCGGTGTCCGCTGAGCAGAGCCGCCGGCGTCCGATGAGCAGAGCCCGGCGTCCGACGCCCCGGCGCCGGCGGGTCTGCAGTTGCTGCCGGTGACCGGGCTCCCGGAGTTCCGGCCCGGTGACGACCTCGCGGCCGCGATCGCCGCCGCTGCGCCGTGGCTCGTCGACGGTGACGTCCTGCTGGTCACTTCGAAGGTGTTGTCCAAGGTCGAGGGCCGACTGGTTCCGTCGCCCGTCGACCCTGAGGCGCGGGACGAGTTGCGCCGCAAGCTGATCGACGAGGAGTCGGTCCGGGTGGTCGCCCAGTTCGGCCGGACGAAGATCGTCGAGAACCGGCTCGGGGTGGTGGCCGCGGCCGCCGGGGTCGACGCCTCCAACGTGCGGGTGGACGAGATCGCCCTGCTGCCCGATGATCCCGATGCGTCGGCGAGGCGGTTGCGGGCGGACTTCGCCGCACGCGGGCTTGGACGTCGGCATCGTCATCACCGACACCCAGGGCCGGGCCTGGCGGCTCGGGGTCGTCGACATGGCCATCGGGGCAGCCGGTGTCGAGGTGCTGGCCGACCTGCGCGGTGACGTCGACGGTCACGGCAACGAATTGGTGATCACCCAGGTCGCGGTGGGCGACGAGTTGGCCGCGGCCGGCGACCTGGTCAAGGGCAAGCTGGCGGCGGTCCCGGTGGCGGTCGCTCGCGGACTCTTCCGACCCGGCACCGCGCCCGATCCCGATGCGGCCGGAGCCCGATCGTTGATCCGGGCCAGGGCGGACGATCTGTTCCGGCTGGGCACCGATCTCGCGATCGAACAGGGCCGCCGGGAGGCGGTGCTGCTTCGCCGCACCGTCCGGGCGTTCACCGGCGAGCCGGTCGAGGAGACGGTGCTCGCTCGCTGCGTCGACATCGCGCTCACCGCACCGGCTCCGCACCACACCCGACCGGTGCGGTTCGTCTGGGTCCGCGAGCACCGGCAGGCACTGCTGGAGGCGATGCAGGCCGCCTGGGAGGCGGATCTGGCCGACGACGGTTGGTCGCCGGACCGGATCGCCAGGCGCACGGCGCGCGGGCAGGTGTTGCGGGAGGCCACCGAGATCGTCATCCCGTTCATCACCGGTGACGGTCGGCACGACTACCCCGACGCGCGGCGCCGCGATGCCGAACACACGATGTTCACCGTGGCCGGCGGCGCCGCGGTCCAGGCGTTGCTGGTCGCACTGGCCGCCGAAGGGCTGGGCTCGGCCTGGATCTCGTCGACCATCTTCTGCCCGGCCGTTGTCCGGGCCGTGCTCGACGTGCCGGACGACTGGGAGCCGCTGGGGGCGGTCGGCATCGGCCACCCACCCGACGCCGCTGGCGCCGAGGCCGCCTGCCGGCGGCGGGCTGGTGTTGCGGTGAGCGAGCCTGCGAGCGAATCAACTGCCGCTGAGCGAGCCTGCGAGCGAACTGCGACGACCGCATGAGCCTGCACGCCGAGGTCAGCTCGGCGTTGCGCCACTGGCCGGCGCCGGATCTGGGACAAAGCGCATTGCGTGAAGCGTTTCTCGGTTTCCTGGCCGCCCGGCCCGACGCGACCCACCGCTCCTGCGAACCCGGGCACATCACGGCCAGCGCGGTGGTGTTGTCGGCCGACCGGCGCGAGGTGCTGCTCACCCTGCACCCGCGGATCGGCCGGTGGGTCCAGCTCGGCGGGCACTGCGAGCCCGAGGACGCCACGATCGCCGACGCGGCATTGCGCGAGGCGACCGAGGAATCCGGCATCGCCGGCCTGCAGATCGACCCGTCCCCGGTGCACCTGGACGTCCATCCGTTGACCTGCTCGCTGGGCGTGCCGACCAGGCACTTCGATATCCGGTTCCGGGTGCTGGCACCTGCCGGAGCGGTGCCGGCCATCTCCGCTGAGTCCGACGACCTGCGGTTCTGGCCGGTCGATCAGCTGCCGGCGAGCTGCGACGACGGGGTGCGTGCGGCGCTGGCCGCGGCGCTGCACGGCTGATCGAAGGGCCTATCTCCCCGACCGAACGACGTCCACGATCAGATCCGCCTGTAGCGAGGACAGCTGCTTGACGCCGGGCAGGTGCCGATCGAGCGTCGCTTTGACCTCCGTCCGGCGTGCGTCCAACTCCCCGAAACGTGCCAACAGCTCCGCGGTGGTCAGCCCGTCATCCCGCAGTGCCCATTCTTCGAGCTCGAACATCTCCAGTACCTCGCGATACTTGTGGCTCCATCCGATCACGAGCGTCGGTACGCCCATCGCCAGCGACGAGACCATGGCGTGGAATCGGCTGGCCACGAACAGGGTGCAGCGCCCGATCAGGTAGCGGAGTTGCTGCGAGGAGAGCTCGCGATCGATAAAGAGCAGGTCACCGCCCAGCCGCAACCGGGCGTGGATGTCCCGGCAAAGCGGCATGTCGTTGTTGTGGGTCCGCTCGCGTGCCGGTCCGGACGCTGTGCGGAATGAGCAGCACCCGCTTGCCCTGCGCTCGAAGATGCTCGATCAGCTCGACGATCTGGGCCGGATAGTCCCCGCCCCGTGCAGTCGACCCTCTTCTGCAGCACGACGCTCGGGCACACACCCACCACGTCACCATCGAAGAACGACAGGTCGATCTGCTCCGCGACCTCCGCATGCTCGGTGCCGGCGAGTTCCAGTGAGAAGGCGAAGTCGGCGCCCGCGACGATATTGGACAGCCCGAGACTCTTCCGCGAACTCGTGGGTCACCCGCCCGCGGGTGACGATCGTTCGAACCTTCGGGAGGAAGACCCGGGCAGCCATTCGGTTGATCGGGTGCCGAAAGGGCCCGATCGCCTGCGCGCATTTGACGACCGGGGTACCGACATTGAAGGCAGGCAGGATCGAAGCAACGTTGTACAGCAGAAACTTCTCCCGCCCGTCCGTGAACGTGATGCCCCCCTGGTCCAGCAGAACCGCCGATTCCACCAGGGCGGCGATCGCGCGAGAGCGCCGACGCAGCGGACGACGCAGGAAGGGCAGCATCCGATACGCGAGAGCGAGGGTGTTGATCGATGACTCCGAGCTGTCGGGCGTCGGCAGCGACGATCTCGAGATTCGGGAAAGGATTGCGGGCGGCGTCCTCATCCGGATACATGCTGAACAGCGTGAAATTCACCTCCCCGAGCCGGGCGGTCAACGACTGGATCGCCGCTTCGAGCATGGCCGACGCGCCCTTGTTCCCGACAGGGCGGAGCCGATGATGGTGATGCGAGGCGGGGTCATGGGCGGTACTCCTTGGGAATCGTGCGTCGTAAGCCGACATAGATGAGCGCGACCACTCCGTCGCCGATGGTGCTGAAGAGTCGGGCGAGGAGGCTGATCACGATCGCCTCGGCCGTCGGCATGTACTGGCTGAGCATGAGCACGATGACCGCCTCCCGCACGCCCAGCCCACTCGGGACGAAGAACGCGAGAATGCCGATGGCGCCGGCGAGAACGTACGCCGCTCCGAAGGGAAGCCACTCGCTCGGGGAAACCGTCGTGACGGTCGCGGCGAGCACGACGAAACCGAAACCGTTGAGCACCCGCGGGCCGATGAATTCCACGGCACATCGCAGTGCCTGGAACGTGCTCAGGAAATAGCTCGGGCGGCAGCTCGTGATTGCAGCACCCGGCGTGCGGGAATGCTGACGATGCGGTGGAAGAACGGCTTGTAGGTGACCAGTGCGAGCGGAACGAGGATGAGCAGCGGGACGATCAGCAGGGTGGCGTTGTCACCGAAGAATCCGCCGCCGAGGCTGACCAGCAGGATCGCGGCACTGGGAATGATCGACGCCAGCTGGAGGAAGACGTTCTCGTAGATGAAGGTGACGATCACCAGCGACCGGCTCACGCCCTTCTTCCCGGCCCACAGAACCTTGTTGACGACCGCTCCGACCTGCCCGGGGATGTACTTCAGCAGCCACGAGGCACACTGCACGGACGATCGCCTCGGTCGCCGAAACCTGCGCCTGCGGGCTCAGCAGACGCAGGATTCGCGCCCACAGCAGCCCGGTCAACGGAACCGCGAGCGCGAAGGTCAGCGATCGCGACGAGCCACAGCCAGTCGAAGGAAAGTTGCTCGGCGGCGACCTGGTCCCAGTTGTCCCAGAGCGCGGCCGCGAAGAAGTAGCCGACGACGCCGATGACGAGAACAGCGATTCCCCAGCGCAGGGCACGCTTCTTCCAGCGTTTCGGGAGCATCCGCCGTCATCTGCTCAGTTGAACCGCCGGAAGGTATCGAGTTCCTTCTTCTGCGAGAAGGGAACGATGCCTTCCGGGTGGGCGTAGCCGATGGCGATGAGCATCACGACGCGGTCGGTCATGGCGAGACCGAGCGTCTTCTGCATCTTTCTTTCCAGCGGCTCGAAATCCGGCCAGTTGATCACGCTCGAACTGAGTCCGAGAGTCTCGAGGCCGAGCATGAACTGCATGGCTGCCAGCGAGCTGTCGACGTAGATGGCGTGCCGGTCGCGCGGGCTGAAGTACGACTCGAGCTTGCCGACGACGACGGCGATGACCGGGATGTTCTGGGCATAGCCTGCAGTGCCGAAGGGAATGGCGGCAACTGTGCGAGACCAACCCGGGTTCGTCGAAGATCCGGAACTCGTAGGGCAGTCGGTTGCACGCCGTCGGAGCTTGCCGGCCGAGGAGCAGGGCGCGGTCGATCGCCTCACGCGGGACTTCACGATCGTCGAACCAGCGCACGCTCCGTCGCTGCGTGACGAGATTTTCCAGCTCGTCGTAGCTGACAGCGGAAAGCTGCTTCTTCACGATGTGGGATCTTCTCGATGGTGGTCGCCGCGACGTAGCCGGCCGCCTCGAACCGCGCACGTGCACTGCTGATCGTCGCGTCCTCGCCGATCGCAACGCGGAAGTACTCGGTGAGAACGTCGTGCGCCCAATCCATCTCACTCTGTTCCATGGTGCCGGGTGCGAGGCGAAGTTGCTCGACGCGTCCTCGTAGAACTCGATCGTCTCGGTGATGTAGTCGCGCGCGAAGACATCCCGACGCGGGCGCATGATCAGCCCCTTCTCGAGCCGATGGATGTTGCGCCGCAGCTCGACATGGGTGAGCCGCTGGCTTCGCTTGTTGCGGTAGTAGTCGCGGCGCCCGCGCAGCACCGCGGTCTGCTCGCGGTTGAAGGTGATGAAGCTGAGAAGATAGAAGAAATGGGTGAGAATCCTGCTGGCGCCGAATGCCTCGAGGAAGACACGATTGACAGAACTCGTAGAGCCGGCGGATCCAGGTGATGGCGAGCAGATCCTTGGCAATCCGCTTGAGCGTGTTGAGCAACGGGCTTCCTCGAGAGATGGGTCAGCGAATCGACGCGATCAAGACGCGGCGGTTCGACTGGTCGACTGCGGCGTCCAGGCCGTCAGGTCATGTTCATGCTGAACAGCGGCTTCCGCGTCATGACGGACGGCGTTACTCGCAGCCGGGTGATCGGTGTCGACGATTCGCCCCTGCTGGCGGACGATCCGACCGTCGAATGCATCGTCGACGGAGCTGGGATCGTGCGCGTCGCATCCGTGCCCGCCCGGTGGCACGTAACGGTTGTCGACTGGTCTTCCGAGTCGATACTGCAGGTGCTTGATGCGCTCGAGGTTCTCCTCGAGCATGATCCGGTTCGTCCGCAGCAGGTCGGCGATGATCAGCAGCGCGAAGCACAGCAGTGACGCGACCAACATCGACGATGCCGAAGATCAGCGACTGGATGTGGCCGCTGCCCTCGTCGAACAGCCACAGCACGCCGAACCGCACGAACGGGAATCAGCCCGAGGACACCGAAGATCGGTGCCCGAGCGTGGCGAGCACGATGTACGGCCGGAACATCAGGTAGCTGCGGATGATCGCCGACCCCCGACTTGAACATGTGGTGCCAGATGTTCTTGAACAGCCGCGACTCGCGGGTCTTCGGGTTGGTCACGATCGGGACGCTGACGATCCGCAGCCGCGGTTGCCGGCCTGGATGATCGTCTCCATGCAGTAGCTGAACTGCGTGACGACGTTCAGCCGGAACAGCGACTCCCGGGAGTAGGCACGGAACCGCTGGCGGCGTCCGGCAGCTCGGTCTCGGCGGCCTTGTTGACCACGCGCTGCCGAACCGCTGCATGCGCTTCTTGAACGGCGAGAAGTGCTCGATCTCTGTCGGTCTGGCGGTCGCCGATGACGATGTCGGCCGCGCCCCGCAGGATCGGCTGCGACCAGATCGGGGATCGCTCCTGCGGGTACTGGTTGTCGCCGTCGGTGTTGACCACGATGTCGGCGCCCCGCGGAGAGGGCGTAGTCGACGCCGTCCCGGAAGGACCGCGCGAGCCCCATGGTCCTGGCATGCCTGATGACGTGCGCGCCGAATTGCCGGGCGACCTCGACCGTGCGGTCGGTGGACCCGTCGTCGATCACGACGATCTCGATCTCGTCGATGCCGTCGATGCTGACGTGGGATCGATCCGAGCACGATCCGGGAGGGTCGTCCTCCTCGTTCAGGCACGGGACCTGCACGACCAGCTTCATGACTCTCCATCGGGCTCGGTGACTACGGTCATTGCCGCCCGGCTGTCATTCCGGTCGCGGCCAACGTCCACCGGCGGAGTCGAAGCTGGGCAACCGGCGATCGTCGCAACCGGTGACTGATTGCCTCCGATCACCGAGAGGTCTGGTCAACTTCACGAAAGTAGCAGGCAATTTGCGCTCGGCGAGCGTGACCACGCCTGTCGGGAGCAATGTGCAAGGAAGATCACCGGGACCGCGAGCGCGCCATCGGACGGCACCGAGCGCGATCGGGGCGGCCGGACTGCCGTGCCTTCTCCCGGTGCACATTCAGGTGAGTGCTTCCTGCGCGACCGGACCGAAGGGCTCGGTCGAGCCCGGCGGCGCCTCGTCCTCCTGCTCGAATTCTCTCGACTCGCGAAGAATCACCCACAGCGCGACCACGCTCAGGGCGACCGGCAACAGGACCACGATGGCCAGCCCGACCCGGGAGAACGCACTCCACGACTCCCATCGGACCAGGGCGTCGATCAGGCCTCGATCCCACGCCTGGTAGGCCGCACGGAAGAACCAGAACGCGCTGAATCCCGCGAGCGCGGTGGAGATCAACAGGACCCCCGACGGGAGATATCGAGCGAACTTCGGCGCCATTCGGATCGTCACGGCAACCAACGCCAAGGCGCAGGCACTGGCAATCGCGCCGAGACTGATGAAGAGATATCGACCCTGCAGCCCCGGGAATTGTCCGGTTCCGCGGTACGCGGCGAACGCACCGGCCAGCACGACGCCCCCGACTCCGATGGGAAATGTCATCAACGTCAGCAATGCCGCCAGATTTCTCCCGGCAAAAAAGAAGGAACACCCGATCAGACCGAGCACAACGATTGTCAACGTCCAGATCAGCAATCCCGGGAGCGGCACTTCGAGCCAGGCGAAGTTACCGAAGAATGACTCACTCAGTCGTGAAAAGGCACCGGCCAGGAATTCGCCGACCGTCGGAGTCGTATCGCCGATCGGATAATTCACCACCTGACCGGACGGTTGAATTGTTCCGTACACGACGAGATTCTTCAGCCACCACCATCCGCCGACGACGAACGCGACGGCCATGGCCGAACCGGAAGCGACAAGGCGGCTCTTGAACCGCGGGTTCGGAGCGGATTTGATCAGAAACGACAGCGCGACCATCGGGATCGCTGCGAGGAAGAAACCCTTGGTCAACAGACCGAGACCGAGGACGAGACCGGCCATCAGCACCAGTACCGGCGTGTGTCGCCGCTTCAGGGCGCGAACGGCCAGCAGGGTCGAGGTCATTCCCAGCACGGTGACCAGGACGTCGTTGGTCACGGTGCTGGTGATGAAGGCCAGCTGACCGATCCCGACCACCATCGCGGCAGCAACGACACCGGTGAGATTCGACGCCGTCAATGCCCGAGCAGTGGCACCGGCCAACGGCACGATGAGCACGGCCAGGAAAACACTCAACAGCCGGAGCAGCAGCAATTGCTGATCCCAGCGCCAATCCAGCGCGCCGAACAGTTTCACCACACCGGCGCCGATGGCGTAGTACAGCGGCGGGTGCTGGGTCATCTGATCGGCGCCGGCCCCCGGGCGGGATATTGCACCTACCTGATCGACAACGGACCTCGCACCCGGGTCAAGTGGAGTCTTCGAGGTGAACTCGTTTTCCAAGGGGCCCGGTCTGCCTTTCGGCAGGCTCGCATGGAAAGCGCCTTCTCGCATGGCAAGCAGCGTTGCATCGCTGATTGTTGCGGTTCCGGGTGCGGGCCATCCACCCCCCGCCGCAATACGCATGATGCTGTTGTAATGCTGGGGTTCGTCCGGGGCGCGAAATGCTGGCGTGAGTAGCGCCCACAACAGGAGAATTGTGCCGAATAACGCCGATATTGCAGCGATGCTGCGGCGATAACTCGACTCCGACACGCAGAAAGAATACCCGACCAGGTGGATCGCGATGCCATCTGACGACCGGTGTTGCCGCCGCCCCGGCAGGCAACTCAGGCGGAGAACCGCACGCCGGCCTCCGGCAGCACGACATCCGGCCAGACCCGGATCCCGGCGAGCAATTCGCATCGCGCACCGACCTCGGCACCGTCGCCGATCACCGCGTCCTGCAGCACCGCATCCGCGCCGATCGACGGCACCGGCGCCGACGATGGACCGGGTCACCGCTGGCGCCGGCGCCGATCCGCGCGCCGTCGAAGACCACCGAGCCGTCCACCACGGCGCCGGCGCCGACGGTCACGTCACGGCCGATGGTGCTGCCGCCGGTCAGCGCGGCGCCGGGGTCGACCACGGCGCCGGGCAGCACCAGCGCGTCGCCGACCGGACCGGGCAACGCCGCGGTCGGCGCGACACCGGTGACCAGGTCGGCAGAGCCGCGGACGAAGGCCGCCGGCGTGCCGAGGTCGAGCCAGTAGGTGGAGTCGATGTGGCCGAACACCCGCGCGTTCGCGGCCAGCAGACCCGGGAAGGTCTCGCGTTCGACCGAGACCACCCGACCGGCCGGGATGTCCTCGAGCACCGCTGCGCTTGAAGACGTAGCAACCGGCGTTGATCTGGTCGGTCGGCGGGTTCTCGGTCTTCTCCAGGAAGGCCTCCACCCGGCCGTCCGGGCCGGTCGGCACCGACCCGAACGCCCGCGGATCCGGCACCTTGACCAGGTGCAGCGTGACGTCGGCGTCGTTGTCCGCGATGGGTGTCCAGCAGCGCGGTCAGGTCGAGACCGGAGACCACGTCGCCGTTGAAGATCATCACGGTGTCGCGCGCGCAGCCGTTCGGCGACGTTGCGGATCGCCCCGCCGGTGCCCAGCGGCACGTCCTCGACGACGTACTCGATGTCCAGACCGAAGGCCGACCCGTCACCGAAGTACTCGGTGAAGGTCTCCGCCTTGTACGACGTGCCGAGCACCACATGCCGGATGCCGGCGGCCCGGATCCGGGACAGCATGTGCTCCAGGAACGGCACCCCCGCGGTCGGCAGCATCGGCTTCGGCGCCGACAGCGTCAGCGGACGCAGCCGCGTCCCCTGCCCGCCGACCAGCACCACGGCGTCGACCTCCGTCGGTCATTCACCTGCTCCTTTGCTGCTACCCGACTCGATGGTGCACGTCGCCGAACCCGACCGGCCGGCGCCAACCGCTCAGCCGTTGGCGCCGGCCGCGGCGGCGACGGAGATGACGTACTGGCCGTACGGCGACTTCGCCAGCGACTGCCCCAGCGCCATGCACTGGTCGGCGTCGATGAAGCCGGAGACCAGGGCGATCTCCTCCAGGCAGGAGATGCGCACGCCCTGCCGGTGCTCCAGCACCTGGACGAACTCGCCGGCCTCCAGCAGCGAGTCGTGGGTGCCGGTGTCCAGCCAGGCGAAACCGCGGCCGAGGTCGATCAGCGACGCCTTGCCCTGCTGCACGTAGATGTTGTTCAGGTCGGTGATCTCCAGCTCGCCGCGGGCGCTGGGCTGCAGGTTGGCCGCGTGCTCGACCACGTCGTTGTCGTAGATGTACAGGCCGGTGATCGCCAGGTTCGACTTCGGCTTCGCCGGCTTCTCCTCGATCGAGATCAGCCGTCCGGTCGCGTCCTTCTCCCCGACGCCGTACCGCTCCGGATCGCGCACCGGGTAGCCGAACAGCACGCAGCCGTCGACGTCGGTCGACCGCCCGCTTCAGCGTCTGGGAGAAGCCCTGGCCGTAGAAGATGTTGTCGCCGAGGACCAGGGCCACCGAATCGTCGCCGACGTGGTCGGCGCCGATGATGAACGCCTCGGCCAGGCCGTTCGGCGCGGCCTGCTCGGCGTAGGTGATCTGCAGGCCCCACTCGCTGCCGTCGCCGAGCAGCCGGCGGAAGCCGGCGTTGTCCTCCGGGGTGGTGATCACCAGGATGTCCCGGATGCCGGCCAGCATCAGCACCGAGAGCGGGTAGTAGATCATCGGCTTGTCGAAGACCGGCAGCAGCTGCTTGGACACCGCGCGGGTGATCGGATGCAGACGGGTGCCGGCGCCGCCGGCCAGGATGATCCCCTTCATCGGCTTCGAGCCACCCGTTCTCGTTGTCGGCGTGCATGGACTGTGACTGCCCTGACCCGTCCGGTGCGCACGGTCGGCCGCGCACACGCGACCGCGGGCGTGCCGACCCTACCGGAGCGCAGCGGTGCGCCTCCCGCGACGGCCGATCCGCCGCCCTTACGCTGCGTGCACGGTGGCACCGACGGCGGCGTTGCCCGGTGCCGGAGACGAGGCGGAGCCCATGTCCTTCACCACCGCTGGACCGCTGCAACGAGCTGAAGCCGTGATCAACCGGGCCCGGGCACGTCCACACGGCGGCGATCTGCCCCGGCGACGCGCGGTCACCGATGGACGCGGACCTCACGGTGACGGTGCCCCGGCAGGTGATCACGGCCTGCGACCAGCCAGCCGGTGACGCGACCACCGCCTGACGCCGTACTCCCTCAGTCGGCCCGGCGATCGGGCAGGTCGGCACCGCCGGACACCTTGGCCGACCGCTTCGACAGGAATGCCCGGCCGGCCAACCCGGCCCGCAGGACCAGCCGCAGCGGCGCCTGCCAGGGCGCGGGAGTACCGCCGGGACAGGTAGCGGTAGGCGCTGCGGTGGTGCGCCTCGCGCCATCGCCGCGGCGCCCGCTCGGTGGAGTGACCACCCTGGTGGACCGCCCGCGCGGACGGGCAGTAGACGCTGGACCAGCCGGCCTTGGCCAGCCGGTCGCCGAGGTCGACGTCCTCGAAGTACATGAAGTAGGCCGGATCGAAGCCGTCGACCTCGTCGAAGGCCTTGCGCCGCAGCAGCAGGCACGACCCGGACAGCCAGCCGGCGATCCGCTCGACCGGTTCCGCCGCGTCCTGCCGGTACTGCCTGGTCCACGGGTTCGTCGGCCACCACCAGCCGAACAGCGCATGCCCGACCCCGGCGCCGATCGACGGCAGGTGCCGGGCGGAGGGATAGACCACCCCGTCCGGGCGTGGTGATCAGCGGGCCGAACGCGCCGCCGGCCGGATAGCCGGTCGGCGACCGCCAGCAGCTCGTCGATGGCACCCGGGCCGAGGACGACGTCGGGATTGATCACCATCACCCAGTCGATGGCCGGATCGAGGACGGCCACCCCGGCGTTGGCGGCCGCGCCGTATCCGAGGTTGCCGACCCGGTCCGCAGCAGCCGGACACCGGGCCGGTCGGCGGCGGCCTCGACACTGCCGTCCGTCGAACCGTTGTCGGCCAGCACGACCGGCACCGGCCGGCTGGTGGCGGCCGGAATCGAGTCGAGCAGTGCGGCCAGCGAATCGCCGGGCGAATAGGTCACGGTCACCAATCCGACCGCGGGCGAGCTGGGCGGCGTTCATGCCGCGGCCACCGCCGCGGCCCGGTCGTAGGCCTGTTGATGTGCCTGCGGCGCTGGCCGCCCAGGTGAAGCCGCTCGGCCCGCTCGACGGCCGCCGCGGACAGCTCGGCCCGCTGTTCGGGATGGTCGAGCAGATCGGACAGCGCGGCGGCGATGTCACCGGCGCCGGTGCCGGTGTAGGCGACCGCGTCGCCGCCGACCTCCGGCAGCGAGAGCTTCCGGGTGGTGAGCACGGCGGCACCGCAGGCCATCGCCTCCAGCACCGGCAGACCGAAGCCCTCGCCGAGACTCGGGTAGGCCACCACCTGCGCACCACCGAGCAGGCCGGGCAGCAGTTCGACCGGCAGATGGCCGGGTCGCAGCACCGTCATCCCCGCCGGCACGGCGGCAACCGCCGGCTCGACCGCCGGAATCCCAGCCCGGAGAACCGGCGAGCACCAGAGCCGGGCGTTCGGCCCGGGTGGACATCGCCCTGATGTAGGCCCGGACCAGCGCCGGCACGTTCTTGCGCGGCTCCAGCGTGCCGAGGAAGGCGATCCACTGTCGCTCGCCGAGGCCGAGGTGGTCTGCGGTGGCTGCGATCTGGTCGGGCCCGGGCACCCGGAACACCGCCTGGTCGACGCCGTGGTAGGCGACCACCATCGAGTCCGATCTCGGCCTGCGTGTAGCGGATCAGTTCGGTCGGCCGTCGCCTTGCTCGGCACGATGCAGACGGCCGCACGGCGCAGCGACGTCCGGGTCCAGGCCCGGAAGAACCGGCCCTTGACCCCCAGGTGCAGTCCGCGGTCGGAGAAGAAGGTCGCGTCGTGCAGGGTGACCACGACCGGGCACCGACGCGGCCAGCGGCATCGTGTAGTGCGGCGAGTGGATGACGTCGACCGGCAACCGATTGGCCAGTCGGGACAGGGTGGTCTGCTCCCAGGCGAGCCGGGCCGGTCGGCTGCCCAGCTCCTCGGCCGTCGGGATGATCCGGCTGTGCGGGGCGAGCCGGGCGAAGATCTCGGCGTCCCGGTTCTGGCAGACCACCGACAGCGCGGCACCGGCGGCATCCAGGGCCTCGGTCAGGTTGTCGACATAGCGGCCGACACCGCCGCGCTCGGCGGGGATCGCCGTGGCGTCGAGCAGGACCCGCGGTTCGGTGCGCACGGCCCCCCGCCTCCTGACTGTTGGATCTCGCGAGCTGTCGAATCCCGAAGCATCACCCGGCTGCTCCGGCCGCGCCGACCCAGCGTAGAGCGACCGGCCGTCTTCCGCCGTGATCGGCCCGTCGCGCGCCTGCCGACCGATTGCTGTGGTTCAGTTTTGGCGACGAAGTTGTCGCAGCGACTCCAGGGGGATCATGCGCAGGGCGCTCCGGTTGGCGGTGGTCGGCATCCTGTCGGCCACCGCGCTGGTGGTTGCGAGCCCGACGGCGTCGGCCCAGACGCCCGCCCAGGCGGTGGCCTCCGCGGTCGGGAATGCCTCGGCGAACGGCGTGACCTCGTTCATCAGCGTGGTGGACCGGACGACGGGCGCCGTGCTGAGCCAAACCGGCAACGCCGGCGCCCAGGTCGCCTCCGAATCCATCATGAAGTTGATCCTGGCGGCGTACTACCTGCGCATGTACGGCGGCTATGACCGGACGCCGCAAGGCACCAGGGATCGCCTGCAGTACATGTTGATCTACTCCGACGACGGCACCGCGTCGTCGATGTTCACCACGTCTGCGATCCCGACCATCGCCGCGGTGTACGGGCTGGGCTCGACCATCAACGCCACCGACCGGGCCGGTCACTGGGGCGCTGCCCGGATCACCGCCGCCGACATGACGACGTTCCTGTACCGCGCGGCCAACGATCCATGGGTCGGGCCGTGGTTGATTCCGGTGATGTCGCAGACCGCGGCCAATGGCTCGGACGGCTTCGACCAGTACTTCGGGATGAACCGGCTGACCGGCGAGCACGGCTCGAAGCAGGGCTGGGGTTGCGACAGTTTCTGGACCTCGCCGCAGTGCGCGATCCACTCCGTCGGATACACCGACCGCTACTTCGTCGCGATCCTCCAGCTCGGCGGGTACCCGGACCCGATGCGCTGGACGTCGACGACCTCCGCCGGTCTGATCCAGCAGTCAACGGTGTCGCTGCGCGACGGGGACTTCGTCTGCGAGGCCAGTACCGGCAGGGTGTTCCGGCTGGCCGGCGGCGCCCCCCTCCATGTGAGTTCGTGGACACCCTTCGGCGGACAACAGCCGTGTCGTTCGCTGTCGGATGCCGAGTTCGCCAGGCTCCCGCAGTACCCGGCCAACGGGACCTTCATCGAGGATGCCGTTTCAGGCGCGGTCTACCGCATTGCCGGCGGCGCCCCGGTCTATGTCTCGACCTGGTCGGCCTTCGGCGGCGGTCAGCCGAGGATCGCGGTGGACCCGGCCGCCATCGAGCGAGCCGGAACCGGTGCGCCGTACGACCATCTGCGCTATTACCCGGCCGACAACACCTTTCTCCGGGGCACCGGTACCGGGGCGGTCTACCGCATCGCCGGCGGGGCGCCGGTCTACGTGTCGGTGTGGTCAGCCTTCGACGGTGTCCAGCCCACCGTCGACGTCGACGAAGCGGCCATCGACCGGGCCGGCAGCGGCTCCTTCTACGGCCACCTGCGCTACTACCCCGCCGACGGCACCTTCGTCCGCGGCAAGAAGGGTGGCGCCGTCTATCGGATCGCCGGTGGCGCACCCGTTGTACGTCACCGACTGGTCGGCCTTCGGTGGCTCCCAGACCACCGTCAATCTCGATCCGGTCGCCACTGGACATGGCCGGCAGCGGCGGATATTACGACCATCTGCGGTACCGCCCGGTCGATGGCACCTTCGTCCGGGCCACCAGCACCGGGGCGGTCTATCGGATCGCCGGCGGGGCGCCGGTCTACGTCTCCAACTGGTCCGCGGTGGGCGGACCGCAGACGACCATCGACATCGATTCCGCGGCCGTGGACCGAGCGGGCAGCGGGGCGGCCTTCGACCACCTGCGCTACTTCCCCGCCGACGGCACCTTCGTCCGCGTGATGAGCAACGGAAACGTCTATCGGATCGCCGGCGGCGCACCGTTGTTTGTCGCAGGTTGGACGGCACTCGGCGGTGTCCAACCGAGCACCGACGTCGACCCGGCCGCCATCAGCCGCTCGGGTACCGGCGGGTTCTACGTCCACCTGAACTACTACCCCGCCGACGGCACCTTCCTCGAGGGTCTGCCCGGTGGCCGGGTCTATCGGGTGGCGTCGCGGGTGCCGACCTACGTGCCGAGCTGGGATCCGTGGGGCGGTGTGCAGCCGTACACCAGGATCACCCAGCAGACCATCGACCGGGGTGGGAGTGGCGGCGTCTACAACCATCTCGCTCCTCCCCGTTGAGTCGGACCCTGACCACCGACGCGCGGGGATCCTCGGTCAATCGAGCTCAGGGGCCAGCGGGTTGATCCACTGTTCGGTGAGTTGGTCCAGGGTGCCCTCGATGCGCATCCGGTCGACCGCTGCACTCACGCAGGGCGTCAACGGAGAGTCGGCCGCCAGCGCGAGGTGGAACTGGTCGGGCTGCCACCGACCGGTCGGCAGCTGACCGACGACCGTCACTGTCCGATCCGCCGCGGCCGCGCGCAGCGCATCCGGGGTCGGGAGCACTGCGGCTTCGATCTGCCCTTTCGCCAGTGCGGCCAGGACGGAGTCGACGGACGGGAATCGCTGTGGGTCGCGGACGCCCTTCTCCTGCAATGCTGTCTGTCCGGTGTCGGCACCGGTGATTCCGACAGTCAACGCCGGGTAGTCGGGCTGACCGCCGCCCAGCGCGGCAGCTGCCTGGCTCGGCATCAGCAATGCATCGGTGATCGCGTAGTAGCCGCTGGACAGGTCCACCTGGGTGCCTGCGGCGAGCCCGTCCGTCACCTGATCGACGAACAGGTCGAAGCCGGGATCGGTCGCGGTGAGCGCAGTGGGCTGTGCAACGGTCACCCACTTCTGTTGCTGCGGACCGAATCCCAACGTCCCCGCGACCTGCCTGACGATCTGCGCTTCATACCCGTCACTGTCCGCCGGCGCGTCGCCGACGAACCAGGGCGCCTCCAGCGGCGCCGTCGTGGCCACCGTCAGGATGCCCGGCTCGCGGGTGGGCAGTGCCTGTGCGGTGCAGTCGGGCAGCGCCGCCGCTGTCGAGGCCTCCGCAGCGGGCGGGGCGGGCACCTCCGAGGAGAACACCGGCGCGCTGCCCTGGGCGCTTGCCGAGGTGATCTCACTCAAGGTGGTCGCGGTCGAGGTGATGCGGGCTGCGGCCGACGGTGCGCTCCGTGCACAACCGGTCGCGAGCACCAGCACCGTGCCGAGCACGGTCGGCAACACGGTTCGGCGACCGATCCCGCGATTCACTCGAACCCCCTTGCCGGACCCGGATTTCACGACCGGTTCCTCGGAATCTTCGAGGACCACCCCGCTGCGACGACGTGGCTGCCCCGCCCGCGGAAGCCTATCGAAGCGATGCCGTGCGACAGGCAAAGGCGAACCGGGTGGCGCGGGAAAACAGTGGCATCGACGATCGCGAAACCCGCTGGCGCCTCACGGATGGGGAGCGACCGCTCGGTTACAGTCAGCAACACTCACGAGCGTGGCGAAGGGAGTCCCGTGGTCGGTGTGTTGACCGCCTGGGCCCTGCTGCTCGCCGTGGCCGGAGCCGGAAAAGCGTTGCGGCCCGGGCCGACCGGTCGGGCGCTGACGGCGGCGAGGATCCCCGGCCGGACGATTCTGGCCAGGTCCCCCGTCGTCCGGATCACCGGCGCGGTCGAGTTCCTGATCGGACTGTCGGTCATCGTGATCGGCGGACCGATCCCGGCGATGCTGCTGGCGGCGGCGTACCTGCTGCTCGGTCTGGTCGCCTGGCGGATGGTGCGGGTCAGCCCCGGTCAGGACTGCGGCTGTTTCGGGCGTGCCGCGGAGCCGATCTCGTCCTGGCATCTGGTGGTGAACCTGGCCGGCACCGCGGTGGGCGTCGCCGGGGTCATCTGGCCGCAACCGTCGACGCTGCAAGAGATCTCGGAGCAGGGCGTCCCGGGCGGAATCCTGCTCGCGGGCCTGTCCATCCTGTTGGCCTGGCTCTGCTACCAGTTGATGACGACGCTGCCGGCCCTGTTGGAATTCCGAAGAAAGGTCGCTGCCTCCAGATGACTGCGCTGATCATCGTCGAAACCGTTGTCCTGATCGTGCTGAGCGTGCTGGTGGTTGGATTGTTGCGTTCCTACGCAACGGTTCTCGAGCGGCTGCACCGACTCGACGGTGGCGATGGCGCGCGCTCCACCCCCGCCTTCCGGACCGCGGAAGGTGTTGTCCCGCCCGATGATCGCCGGCAACCGGTCGACCTGCCGCCGGTGGAGGGTCGCGACGAGTGGGCGGCGGCCCACGACATCGCCGGGGTCGGACTGACCGGTGAGGTGATCTCGATCCGAACGGTCGCCGTCGCGCACGACACGGCGATCATCTTCCTGTCCTCCGGCTGCTCGGGCTGCACCGGTTTCTGGGAACAGCTCGCGGACCCCCGGTCGTTGTCCCTGCTCGGACCGAGCCGTCTGGTTGTCGTGACCAAAGGTCCGGAGGAGGAGAACCCGGCACTGCTGCGCGAGCTCTGCAGTCGCGGGGTGGACCTGGTGATGTCCTCCACCGCCTGGAGCGACTATGAGGTGCCGGGCTCGCCCTTCGTGGTGGTGGTCGACGGACACACCGGCCGGGTCAAGGGCGAAGGGTCCGGAGGATCCCTGCAGCAGGTGGCGGGGCTGATCAGGCAGGCCGTCGGCCACGGCGGCGGGCATCCGGTCCGGCCCGGAATCGTCAAACCGAGGGCCGACGTCGAGCGTGAGGTCGACGTCGACCGGGTACTTCTGGCCGCCGGCATCGGGCCAGGGCACCCCAGTCTGTACGTCGACAGCGTCACCAGCACCACCGAAACGCCGGATCAGGATCGATGACGGCGCCGACACCGCTGGCCGGGCACGGGTTCTCGGTGGAATTGCCGACCGCATGGGAGGGCCGGATCTTCCAGCGGGACGCTCAGGAGGCTGCCTTCGCGCCCAACAACCGGCTGCACGACACCTCGGGCGCACCGGACGCCGCTCCGCAGGGCTGGCCGGGCGAGACCACCAGGGCGGTGGTGCACCTGGCGAACTTCGCGCTGCCGGCCGAACGCGGGGACTACGGCTCCGGCGCGGTCGAGATGATGACGTCCGCAGACACTTTCGTCAGTCTCGTCGAGTTCGGGCCCGAGCTGCCTGGGCACCGCGCTCTACAGCGCGAGCGGGATCCCCCGCACCGAACCGCGGCTGTTCAACCCCAACGGTCTGCAGCGCCGGATCGAGGGCCAGGCCGGATCCCAGTTCTTCTTCACCGTGAACAACCGGCCGCTGTGCCTGTATGTGGTGATCGGCTCCTACGCCGACGCGGTCGAGCCTGAGTGCCAGGGTCAATCGGGTTCTCGAGAAGATCAAGGTGGATGCGCCGATGACGATGACCCTGAGCCGAACGGCGTGGTCGGCAGATTCACCGGCCGGTCCCGGCAGCCGACCGCGTCGCGTCGCGGGTTCCTCGGCGGTGCCGCGTTGGTCGGCGCCGCCATGGCGGTCGATCCCTGGGGTTTCCTGGTCCGACCGGCGAATGCCTATGACGCCGTCTGCGGGAACGACGCCGGCTGCGACGACGGCTATTCGGTCTTCTGCTGCACGATCAACAACGGCAACAACTCCTGCCCGCCCAATACCTTCATCGGCGGCTGGTGGAAGGCCGACAACTCCTCGTTCTGCGGCGGGAACGGCCCGGTACTACGTGGACTGCAACGCCTTCGCCGGTGGCCCCTGGCAATGCCGGTGCGCCGAGGGGACCTGCGATCAGCGCCGGGTCGCCTGCAACCAGTTCCGCTACGGCCAGTGCCGGCCCGATGTCTCGGCTGCGCAGACCGGGCCGGTGGTCTGCCGGGTGGTGTCCTGCACCCCGCCGTGGCAGCAGTTCGCCGACAGTCAATGCTCGAGCGCCAGCCTCACCGACAACCGGACGGTCTCCCATACCGCGCCGTGCCTGGCCGGCACGGCCCCGGTCGGGTCGCTCGAGCTGGTGTCCGCCACGGGCGAGAAGGCCCGGATCCGGGGGTGGGCGTACGACCCGGACGAGCCGGCGACCGCCGTTCCGGTCGCGCTCTACGTCGACGGTGCCGGGGTGGGCTGGTACCCGACAGGTGGGTCGCGGACGGACGTCAACCAGGCCTTCGGGATCTCCGGCAACCACGGCTTCGACTTCACGGTCGGTCTGCCTCCCGGGCAACACTCGGTCACCATCTATGCCGGCAACGTCGCCGGCGGCAGCGGCGACACTTACCTCGGTTCCAAGGATGTCGCCACCGGCCGCAAACCGCTGGGTCATCTGGACAGCACCACCGCGGTGTCGAACGGCATCCGGTTGAAGGGATGGGCCTTCGATCCGGACGAGCCGGCCACCGAGATCAATGTCGCGGTCTATCGAGATGGCCAGGGTGTCAAGTGGTTTCCCACCGGTTCACCGCGCAGCGATGTCAATTCGGTCTACGGCATCACCGGTCGGCACGGCTTCGACATCACCATTCCGGCGACACCGGGCAGCCACACCGTGGCCGTGTATGCGATCAACATCGTGGGTGGTTCGGGCAACCCGCTCGTCGGCCAGGGCGCCGCCACCGTCAGCGCGCTGCCGAAGGGGCACCTGGACCGGGTGACCGTCGTCGACGGGATGGTTCGGGTGGCCGGGTGGGCCTACGATCCCGACGAGCCGGCGACCGAGATCAAGGTTGCGGTCTACCGGGACGGCAAGGGCATCAAGTGGTTCCCGACCGGGGTGTCGCGGCCCGATGTGAACCGGGTCTACGGGATCACCGGCAATCACGGGTTCGACATCCGGATCGCCGGGACTACTTCAGGTCAACACACTTTCGCTGTGTATGCGATCAACGTCGGCCCGGCGGCCGGGAATCCGTTGATCGGCACGAGCAGCGTCCAGGTGCCGTGATGGGCTGGATCACGGGGGGCGAAGCTGCGCTGGCGGCAACCCTGCTGATCGTCGTGACCGCCGCGATCCGGGGGATCTGGTCACCCTGTGGATTGTCGATGATCTCGGCGATCAACCCGTTCAGCGAACGCGCCCGCGGGCACCGGTTCTGGCTCACCGCAGTGTGGTTCGTCCTCGGCTCTGTGCTGGGTGGAGCCGGGCTCGGTGCGCTCGGGGCCGTCGGCGCGTTGATGATCGAGGTCATTTCGCTGCCGGTCGCGGCGGGCTTCGCGCTCGCCGCCTGCTGCGCTCTGGTCACAGCGGCCAGTGACACGACGGTGTTCGGCTTCCGGCTACCGATCCACCCGCGCCAGGTCAACGAGCACTGGCTGGCCCGCTATCGGCGGTGGGTGTACGCAGCGGGCTTCGGCGCTCAGATCGGTACCGGGTTGGCGACCTACATCATGACGGCGGCGGTGTACCTGGTCCCGGTCCTCGGGGCGCTGTCCGGCTCACCGAGCATTGCCCTGCTACTCGGAGTGCTGTTCGGGTTGGTGCGCGGATTGGGCGTGCTGGTCAGCGCGACAACGAGCACCCCGGAGGGCCTTCGTCGGCTTCATCGTCGACTCGATCGGCTCGGCCCAGTCTCGCTGGGCGCTGCCGTTCTGGTCCAGTGCTGCGCGGCGATCGTCTTCGGTGCGTCGGCCGGCGGCGTTGTCGGCCTGATCAGCGTGCTCACTCGTGCTGGCCGCCGGCAGCCGCCGAAAGGCCGCCCAGCCAACACCGAACCCGGCCGCGGGACGATCGTGACCATGGCGAGGGAATTCACGAAGGAGGTCGGCGCGCCGGGCAATTGGGCACAAGGGCGATCATGCTGCCCATCGCTACGATGGGCCCACCGCCGGAGCATCGACGATCAGTTCTGAAGGGTTCGGTTCTTGGTTGACTCTGAAGGTCCATCGGGAACCGGCGCGCGCGAGCACTTCGAAGTCGGTGACCTGCCGACACCGACCCCCCGCCCGGACGCTGCGCCGCCGCGGAATGTCATCTCCCCGGAAGGGCCACCCTGGTGGGGCATTGCCGCGGTGCTGGTCGTCGTCGGCGCGCTGGCCACCCTGAATGCGGTCGTCATGCCGTGGCGAGGCACCTTGGACTCGACGGCTCACCTGGATTACATGTACCAACTGCATCTCGGTCACCTCCCGGAGCCCAATGGCTACGCCTACCTGTTCCCGTGGCAGACCGTGCTTCCGGCGGATCGGCAATGGGCCTCCGCCCATCCCCCGTTGTGGTACGCGCTGGCGGGCGTCTTCACCGGCCCCCTGCTCGACGCCGGCCGGTGGGAGGCGGCCGTCGCCACGGCCAGGGCCATCAACATCGCGCTGGCCCTGGTCGGGGTGGCGGCGCTGGCCCGGGCGACCTGGGTCATAGCGCCGGCGTCTGCGCGACGGCCGCTGGTCATCATCGTGCCTTTGGTCGGCGGGCTCGTCACCTCCTACCTGAGGTTCGCCGGCGACGTGTACAACGACATGCTCGTGGTGGTCGCGTCGATCACGGCCATGGCGGTGACGGTCACGATGATCGTGCGTGGGGTCACTGTGGGTCGGATCATCGGGCTCACGGCCGTGGCCGTCGTCGGGATGGGCTCCAAGGCCACCTTCCTCGGAACGCTGGCCGTTGCGCTGGCCGGAGTGATGCTGGCGGTCTGGCTGCACGGCGGCGGTTCGCGTCTGCGTCGCGTCCTGCACGGCGTCGCGGCGTGCCTGCCCGTGGTCCTGGCCCCGGCTCTGGCCTGGGGCTGGTTCTACCTGGTCAACCTCGATCGCAGCGGCTCCCTCGTGCGTTCGTCACCGGTCGGGCCGGTGGGGGACCGTCCCTACTTGTCGGCGCTGGACGTGCTGGGCAGGCTCGACTTCTGGTTGGTGGTTCCCGGACAGCTGTTGGGCCGTACGCCCTGGCTGGTCGGCGGCAGCGTGATCAGCAACCGGTCGCTCTCCCTGGTCATCTTCTTCGGTTGCGCGGCCGCCGCAATCTGGCGCGTCACCCGGGCGTGGCGCCGCATCAGTATCGCGTCCTGGGCCGTTGCCTTCGTGCTCGTACTCCACCTGGCGGCGATGTATGCGATTCAGTTCGACCACGCTGTCGGCTACGGACAGCGCAACATCCGGTACCTTCTGCCGGCGCTCCTGACCATCGCGCTGATCATCGCTGTGGGACTGACTGCCTACCGGCCGATCGCCGCAGTCTTGACTGTCGTGACGGTGACCGTCTTGGCCCTCGCCGCCGTGTACGACACGGCCGGATACATCAAAGACCGGTTTCCGAACCTGGCGGGCTCCGGCTGGGCCTGGGACTGGCTGGTTGCGTCGACGCACAGCAACGGATTCACCGGCTGGCTGCCCGGCGCCCTGATGCTGATCGCGGCCGCCGGCCTGGTGGTGGCCTTCGTGGACGTCGTGCGAACACTCCGGCGCCCGACGTCCCGCGCCTTGGCGCAGGAGGACCGACGGCGCAGCGGCCCGCCGGTCGATGTCGAACCGGCCGCACCGCTGCCCGCTGCACCTGCTGTCAAGGCGCCGACAAATACCCGCTGAGCTGATCTGCCACCTGGTCACGGGCGTACGCCCAGTAGGGATCGGTGTCCAGCCTTCGGTCCCACCGCCGACGCAGTATGCGTACCTCAGATTCGGTCACCGCGGCCACCCGGGACTTCGATTCGAAGTGGTACAGCACGGCGTGCGGGGTGATCAGGATTCGGTAGCCGGCCTGAGTGAGCTTCATGCTCAGATCGACGTCGTTGAAGTTGATCGGGAATTGCGTTGACATGCCGCCGACCTGTTCGAAGGCCGCACGCGGCAGGAGCGCGCAGGCGGCGGTCACCCCGGACACCTCGCGCTCGACCAGCAGATCGGCCTGCATTCCCGGCCAATCCGCCGGCGCTCCGCTGGCCAGGTGCGCCGCATCCGTGCCCTGGTACAGGTGTCCGATGTGCTGGATGGTGCCGTCCTCGTACAGCAATTTCGCGCCGACCATACCGACGTCGGATTCGAGAGTCAGCCCGACCATGGTTTCGAGCCAATCGGCGCTGACCACCTCGACATCATCATTGAGCAGCATCAGCAGGTCGCCGTTGGCATGTATCGCACCCCGGTTGATCTTGTCCGCGAAATTGAACGGCCCGGGGTAGTCGATGACGCGCAGCCGTGAACCGGCGATGTCGGCGAGCTGGTCGAGTACCGCGCCCGGGGTGGTGCTGTCGGCCATCAGCACGATCTCGTAGTGCGGATAGGTCGTCCGCTCGACGACGGAGCGGACGGCATGGACGACCAGCGGACGCTCGGCACCGCGGACGTAGCTGTGCGAGCCGCGGGTCGGAATGATGATGCTGACCAGCGGGGTGGCCGGCAATCGGCGCCGGATCCGGTACACCCCCACCGGATGCACCTGTTCCACCGTTCCGTCGATGCCCACCCGGACGAGATGGTCGGCGAGCGCGCGACGGGCAGCGTCGAACACCGGCTCGTTGTCGGCGCGGTGCGAGACGGACTGCGGGTGGATCCGCCAGTGGTACAGCACTTCTGGCAGGTGCGCGATCGTCCTGGCCTGTTCGGTGGCCCGCAGCGCCAGGTCGTAATCCTGGCTGCCGTCGTAGCCGGAACGGATCCCGCCGACCCGGTCGATCAGCGAGCGGCGATAGACCGTCAGGTGGCCCAGGTACATCTGCCCACGCAGTCGCTCAGGGGAGAACTCCGGCTTGGCGAAAGCCGCCCGGAACTCGCCGTCGGGGTGCAACTGATCCTCGTCGGTGTACAGCATGTCGATCTGCGGGTCGGCCGCGATCGCAGCTCGCACCCGCTCGACGGCGGTCGGTGCCAACAGATCGTCGTGATCCAACAACGCCACGAACTCGCCGGTGGCCAGCTCCAGTGCAGCGGCGGTCGCTGCGACGATGCCGGAGTTGACCGGCAGGCTTGCCACCACGATCCGCTGGTCGCCGGCGCCGAGTTCGGTCATCGCCGCGGTCAGGTCGGGATCGCCGGACCCGTCGTCGAGCAGGATCAACTGCCACCGCGGATCGGTCTGGGCCTGCACGGATCCGACCATCTCGGTCAGGTAGTCCAAAGGTGTCCGGTAGACCGGCACCAGCAGCGTGAGTGCCGATGGCCCGGCCGGCCCCGGTAGGACGCCGGTCACCGCCGCACCAGCCGCCGGACGGCACGCACCGGAGCCATCGCCTTGCTGCCGATCCGCCAGGTGGCGGATGCCTTGATCGCGTCGCGCTCGACGACGAGCTGATCGGTCTCGTCCCTGGCCCGCGTGGCCGCCGTGCCGGCCTCGGCGGCGAGCTCCCGCGCCTGGGCGAGATCGACCAGTGTGACGTCGAGGACCTGCCGCAACCGGTCGGCCTCCTGCGCGGCGGCGGCAATGGCGGTCTCGGTCTGTACGCGTACCTGGGCCAACTCCGCTCGCAGGCCGATCAGCTCGTCGGCCATCGCCAGTCGATTCATCCGCTCCTGGAACAGATCTGCGCTGCCCAACGCCTCCAGCTCGGCGCGGGTGCCGGCCAGCTCGGCGCGGGTGCCGGCCAGTTCGGCGGCCAGTCCGTCGCGTTCGATGGCCAGCCGGTCGCGTTCGATCTCCACCGGAGCCGTGTGCTCGTCCAGTTCCCGCCGGCTCACCAAGAGGGCCTGCCGCTTCTCCTGCAGTTCGCGCAGCGCCGGCGCCAGCAACGCTTCGTAGGCCGCGACGACCTCGGCCGCTGACTGGTTGCGGCGGTCGAAGACCACCGCCCACGGTGAGATGAACGAGGCATCGACATCGGTCCGCCGGAAGAAGCCGTGGACGGCGAACTCCTGGGCCCAGGCCGCGGGCGTGCGGATGTTGATGTGCGTGGGTTCGGTGTAGTCGTCCGGAGTGCTGGACAGCACGATCCGGTCGGTCGCCGCGCACAGGTTCGCCAGGGCCGCTCGGGCATCTTCCGGCGAGAGGTGTTCGAGCACCTCGATGCAGGTGATCAGGTCATAGCGTCCAGTCAACGGCTCGGTCAGATCACGGACCTCCAGCCGGGCCGCGAGATCGGCGGGCGCGTCGGCGATCGCGTACTCCGAGATGTCGCCGCCTCGGGCGTCGACCCCGCGTTCGGCCAGGGCGCGGACCAGAAACCCCTTGGCACACCCGGCGTCGTAACTCGTTCCCGGGGCGAAGAGGGCCACCAGGGAATCGGCGATCCGCCCGAAGAAGGTCTGCCAGTGCGGCTCGTCGTAGGTGTAGGGCGGGCCCGAGTAGCCGTGGAAGTAGGCGGCCGCATAGTCGGCCGAATCGGTTCCGCGGCGACCTGTCGAGACGGCTGAACTCACCGTGGTCCTTTCGTTGTCGGAGCGCTCGATCGATCCCGACATCAGAAGTCCCGCACCTTGATCAGCGGGATCTGCCGGAGCTCGTTCACGTACGGATCGTGATGGAGTTGTTCCGCCCAGCGCCAGCGGATCAGGGTCATTTCGTTCTCGGTCACCGTCGGTTCCCGGGTCTGCGATTCGTAGTGGAACAACGTGGCGTGCGGGGTGTAGAGGATCCGGAAACCGGCGGTCACGATCTTCAGCGACAGGTCGACGTCGTTGTAGCTCAACGGGAACTGCTCGGAGAATCCCCCTACCTGCAGGAAGTCCTTCGCTCGCAGCAGCATGCAGGCACCGGTGACCCCGGAACGCTCCGACGTGAGGTGCGCGGCCCCGCCGTGATCGAGATCATCGGCGCCGTACCGGAACATCAGATGGCCCGGCATGACCGCCGTTGTATTCGTGACCGACATGCTGCAGGGTGCCGTCCGCGAAGAGCAGCCGGGCGCCGACCGCACCGACTCCCTGATCCGCCAGCAGGGATGCCATCTCGTGCAGCCAGTCGGAGGTGACCACCTCCATGTCGTCGTTGAGGAAGCACAGGTACTCCCCGGTCGCCGCCAACGCGCCGGCGTTGCACTTGCGGGAGAAATGGAACGGTCCGTGGAACGGGACGAGCACCGCTTCGCCACCGGTGATGTCGTCGATCTCCTGCAGTGCACCCGGCGGGGTCACCGTGTCGTAGACCACGATCAGCTCGAGGTTCGGGTACCGCTCGGCCGTCCACAGTGAACGGACGAACTCCACCGCATGGCACCGCGGGAACCCGTGGATCATCGAACTGCTCGCCCTGGTCGGGATGACCAGGCTGATCTTGGGGATCCGCTGCAACCTGCGTCGCACCCGCTGACCCATCGGGTGCTCGCCGAGCTCGACCGGTGAGACCTCGACCTGCTCACCGGCGGCTTCCAGCGATGCGGCGACCGCGGCGCACCGGTCGCCCGGGTCCCCGTCGACATAGGGCGCGCCGGCGCCTCGACTTCCGTGCAGGTAGAACGGACCTGCCAGGTGGGCGGGCGGTCCGAGGCGGGCGGCGACCCGGAGCACCAGGTCGTACCACGCAGCGGTGCCGAAACGCGGCCGGAAGCCGCCGAGCTCGGTGACGACGGCCAACGGCAGCGCCGCGAAGCGGAGCGCGTACGGCTGCGATCGCAGCCATTCCGGGGCGTAATCCGGCTTGGCCCAGAACTCCACCACCGAGCCTTCGTCGTCCACGGCGCCCTCGTCGGTGTACACCCAGTCGGCGAACGCCAGTCTGGCCCGCACCATGGCGATGGTCGAGGCGTCGAGCAGGTCACCGCCATCCAGCCAGGCGACCAGTTGCGCCCTGGCCAGGGTCATGGCCTGGGCCGCCAACCCACCCGGCTCGGGGGTCACCCCGTACACCGCCACCGCACGGGACTCGCCCGCGATCAGTGTCCGGACCCGCTCCACGCAGCCGGCCGGCGCGGACGGTGACACCACGACGCACCACTGCCAACGGGTGTCGGTCTGGCCGCGGAGGGACTTCAGGGTGCGGTCCAGGTGTTGCTCGGTGGCCGCGTCGGTGACCACCGTGAGCACGGCGACCAGCGCACCAGCCGTCACCGGCCGGGCCGGCGGAGGTAGATCCCCACGGGCGGGACCGGAATGTCCCGAGCCCGGAGCTGGTCGGTCAATTCGGCGACCCTTGCCAGGGCGTCGTCCCGCTCGGACCGGGCTGACGCCAGCTTGCCGATCAGGATGTCCGTCTCGGTCCTGCGGACCCGTTCGCTGCGGGCGGCCGCGGCCCGGGCCGAGCCGGCCTCGGCGGCCAACCCGGCGATGTGGTCCCGCAACAGCAACTGCGCGTCGACGGGGAAGCCGACCGAGGATGTCCGCCGGATCTCCGGTCGCCGCCGCTGGGGCGTCACTCGGTGGGAGTCATCGAACCACCTCCTCCTCCGACGTTTCCTGACCGATGGACACCTGACCGATCGACAATGCCCGGTCATCATAGAAGCGCGGAACTCCGTAGCAGGGGCACGCCACACGCCACGCGGTAGCTGTCGAACTCCGCCGACATCGGGCCGCCTACGGCCCGCCACCAGCCGTCCGGCTTACCATGACCCCTGGCCCACCACGGGCCGATCGGCCGGTGGCCGTCACCAGAGGCAGAGGCGAGTCCGAGAAGATGACATACGGCGTGCCGGTGCAGGAGGGGCCGCAGGACCTTCCGACTCCGATGGTCTCGGGAACCCGGAAAGGCACCGGCACCCGAGAGCTGCTGGTCAACCTGACCATGCGGGAAGTGCGTTCGCAGTTCAAGCGCACGACCCTCGGCCGGCTGTGGTCGTTCATCAACCCGCTCGCCACCATCGCCATCTATTCGATGGTCTTCGGCTACATCCTGCAGTCGCCGATCGAACCCGGGCATCAACAGCGGCATCCACCTGTTCGCGCTGTTCCTGGCCAGCGCGCTGATTCCCGTGGACCTTCCTGTCCGGCGCGATCCTGACCGGGATGGGCTCGATCGTGAACAACGCCGGGCTGCTGTCGAAGGTCTACTTCCCGCGGTTCATCCTGCCGGTCTCGACCGATCCTGGCGATGACCGTCACGTTCGGCATCGAGCTGAGCCTGCTGACCGTCATCATGGCCATCGTCGGCGGCCCGAAGGTCTTGCTGTTCATTCCCGGCCTGGTCGCGATGATGGCCCTGACCGTCGTCGTTCTGCATCGGCATCGCCCTGATGCTGTCGGTGGCGATGGTCTATTTCCGCGACACCCAGCACTTCATGGCGCATCTTCATCCAGCTGTGGTTCTACGCGACCCCGATCATCTACTCCGAGGTGCTGATCCTGCGGATGCAGGAGAAGGTGCGGGAGGCCGGCTGGACCCTGTTCGGCGAGCCGTTCCCGCTGTTCTTCCTCTACAACCTGAACCCGGCGGCCCGGATCACCGGAGCGTTCCGGGCGATGCTGTACGACTACGCCTGGCCGAGCTGGCAGGACTGGTTGGTGGTCACCGCCTGGGCGGGCATCGTGCTGGCGCTCGGCAGCTGGGTCTTCCGCAAGTTCTCGGCCGGAGTCGTGGAGGAACTGTGACCGGGATGATCTTCGGCAAGCCGGCGCCGACCGGGCCGACGGAGATCGGCGGTCCAGGTCCGGGGCGTCTCGAAATCGTTCCGCGATCTATCACGACCGCAACCAGTCGCTGAAGGCCGACGATCCTGCGCCGCAAGCGGGCCACCTTCGAGGAGTTCTGGGCGCTGCAAGGACGTCAGCCTCGAGATCCCGGAGGGCAAGACCTTCGGTCTGATGGGTCACAACGGCTCGGGCAAGTCGACGCTGCTCAAGTGCATCGCCAAGATCCTGCAGCCGAACGAGGGCAGCATCACCTCGCGCGGCCGGATGGCCGCCATGCTGGAGGTCGGATCCGGCTTCCACCCGGAGCTGTCCGGCCAGGAGAACGTCTACCTCAACGGTTCGATCCTGGGCATGAGCCGCAACGAGATCGACCGCAAGTTCGACACCATCGTCGATTTCGCCGGTGTCGGCGAGTTCATCGACCAGCCGGTGAAGAACTACTCGTCCGGCATGTACGTGCGGCTCGGTTTCTCGGTCGCGATCCACGTCGAACCCGACATCCTGCTGGTCGACGAGATCCTGGCCGTCGGCGACATGCAGTTCCAGGAGAAGTGCCGGGAGAAGTTCGCCGAGTTCAAGGACCAGGGCCGCACCGTCATCGTGGTCAGCCACGGCGTGGGCGAGATGCGGACCTTCTGCGACCAGGCCGCGTGGCTCGACCACGGCAAGCTGGTCGAGGTCGGTCCGGCCGCGGCGATCGTGGACAACTACATCGAGGCCGGTCACCTGGCCAGGCCGGTCGCCTCCGGCGGCACCCGGCACGGCAGCGGCGAGATCATCGTCGACCGGATCGAGCTGTTCGGTCGGGACGGCGAGGATGCCCGCCAGTTCGCCACCGGCGATCAGGTGACGGTCGCGGCTGCACTACCAGGCCGACTCCAGGGTGGAGCGCCCGGTTTTCGCCGCGTCGCTGATGTCGCTCGAGGGTCAGCACCTCTGGTCGCACCACACCTGGGACGCCGAGTACATCCCGCCGGCGCTGGACGGCAAGGGCTATCTCGACGTGGTGATCCCGGCGCTGCCGCTGCAGCCCGGCACCTTCACCCTGAACACGTCGGTCGTCGACGAGTCGCTGTCGCCACAGCTACGACCAGTGGGTCAAGGCGATCCACTTCGATGTCGTCCAGGGCATCCCGCGGGAGTCCGGCGGCGTCATGGTGATGAACAGCCGTTGGGAGAACCTGCACCCCGCCGGCGTGATGGACCTGGCCACCTCCGCTCCCGGCGGTGGGCGGCAGCTGGCCTCCGCGGACGGCGGCACCGACAAGGGACCGGCGAGGGACACCGGCCGGTGAGCCGCGGCAGAACATCCTGATCATCACCGACGATTCCCTGGGCGAGCGGATGGCCGGGCCGGCGATCCGGGCCTGGAACATCGCGCAGGTCCTGTCGGCCGATCACGACGTCCGGCTGGCGTCCACCCGGCGGGCGGAGGCCAGCAGCCCGCACTTCGCCGTCTGCGACGGTTCCGGCGCAGATGCTGCCGGGTCTGGCCCGCGGCATGGACGTCATCCTGCTGCAGGGCTTCACCCTGCGGGCGCACCCGTGGTTGGCGACCACCGGCGCCCGCCTGGTGATGGACATGTACGACCCGGTGCACCTGGAGATCCTGGAGGGTGCGCAGGGCTCCGGCACCGTCGCCCGCAACGACGAGCTCGCCGGCGGCCTGGAGGCGCTGCGGGTGCAGTTCGAGCACGGCGACTTCTTCCTCTGCGCGTCCGAACGTCAACGCGACCTCTGGCTCGGCTACATGTCCGCGTTGGGCCGGGTCAATTTCGCCACCTACGAGCAGGATTCGACGCTGCGCAAGCTGATCGACCTCGCGCCGTTCGGAATCGATGCCGCACCACCGCTGGCCGACGGCGAGGTCGGCGCGATCAAGGGGGTGATCGACGGGATCGGGCCCGACGACACCGTGCTGCTCTGGGCCGGCGGCGTCTACAACTGGTTCGATCCGCTCACCCTGGTCGACGCGGTCGCCGACCTGGCCGTCGAGCTGCCGACCCTGCGGCTGCTGTTCATGGGCACCAAGCACCCGTCCCTGGACGACCTTTCGACCACCGTCCTGCGCCAGGCGATCGAACTCGCCGAGCGTCGCGGGGTGCTGGGCAAGCACGTCTTCTTCCGGGAGGGCTGGGTGCCGTACCAGGAACGGGGTCGGTACCTGGCGGACGCCGACATCGGCGTCTCGACCCACGTGCTGCATGTGGAGACCGCGTTCTCCTTCCGCACCCGGATGCTGGACTACCTGTGGGCCGGTCTGCCGATCGTCTGCACGGAGGGCGACGAGTTCGCCGGGATCGTCGAACGGGAGGGTCTGGGCCGGGTCGTCGCGCCCGGCGACCGGGCCGGATGGGCCGGTGCGCTCCGCGAACTGCTGGCCGATCCCGCGGAACTGGCCGCCTGCCGGGCAGCGTCGGTCCGAACGGCCGAGCGGTTCCGCTGGCCACACGCACTCGCACCCCTGGTCGCCTACTGCGCCGACCCCTGGCGCGCCCCGGACTCCGGGCGGTCCGGGCGCCCCGTCGGGACCGCGACCCGACTCGGCGGCCGGCTCGATGCCCGGATGGCCAGGATGCGCGCGTCGGTCCGGGCCAAGGGCGTCGGCGGTTCGCTCGCGTCATGGATCATCCGCACGGCCGAGTCACTGGTCCGTCCGGTGCTGGTCCCGCTCTGGAAGCGACTGCCCCCGAAGGCCCAGAACCGGCTGCGCCACCTTCGCGGATAGGCGGCCGAGCGCCCGTCACCTTCCACCATCGGCCCCCGAGGTCCCCCTGCTGCTGACCGGCGCCCGTCGCTGCGACGGCGCGGGGTGCCGGACGGGTCCGCGGCGCCGCCTAGGATGCCTTGAGTGCACATCGCCCTGGTCTCGTCCCATTACCCACCCAACTTCGTGTCGGGCGGAACGCTGGTGCCGCAACGCATCGCGGAGGGATTCGCCGCCAGGGGTCACCGGGTCAGCGTGTTCGCCGGGTCGTTCGAGGACGGCGCTGCCGGACCTGACCGTCCGGCACGAGATCTCCCCCAGCGGCGTGCAGATCCAGTGGACCACCATCACCGGCATGCTGACCTGGGCGGACGACGTCAACTTCGCCAACGACGACGTCGATGCCGAGTTCTCCCGCTGGCTGGTCCGCACCCGGCCGGACGTGGTGCATTTCCACAACCTGCAGGGCATGGGCGGCTCGTTGGTCTCGACCGCATCCGCATCCGGCGCCTCGGTGCTGGTCACCATGCACGACATGTGGTGGTGGTGCGCCCGGCAGTTCCTGGTCGATCGCGACCTGCGGCCGTGCGCGTCGGTCGTCGACTGCGGGATCTGCCCGTGCGAACGCAACAACGCCTGGCTGGTCGACCGGAACCGCCGACTCTCCGCCCACCTGCGCAACGCCGACCTCGTCCTGGCGCCGTCGTCGACCATGGTCGACCTGCTGTCCGCGAACGGGATCGCACCCGACCGGCTGGCCCTGGACGAGAACCCCTCGCCGGACTCGGTCCGGCACGCCGCCGTCCGGCAGCCGGACCATGACGGCACCGTGCGGTTCGTCTTCGCCGGCGGCAAACACCTGGTCAAGGGCGTCACCGTGGCGGTGGACGCGGCCAGGACGCTCGGCGACCTGACCGGCTGGTCGCTGGACCTGTACGGCGCGCAGGTGCGCAATCTGCCGCCCGGGGTGCGGTCGCTGCCGCCCTACGAATCCGCCGACGTCGAGCTCGATCCTGTCCCGGTACGACGTCCTGCTGATGTCGTCGGTGATGCTGGAGTCGTACTCGCTGCTGACCAGGGAGGCCCTGGCCGCGGGTTGCGCGGTGATCACCGGCGACAACCCCGGACCGGCCGAGGTGGTGAAGGACCGGGTGAACGGCCTGGTCGTCGCGCGCGGCGACACCGAGGCGTTCGGCGATGCGATGCGCCGGCTGATCACCGACCGGGATCTGCTCGCGCAGCTCCAGCCGCCGCCCGGATCGCTGCCGCTGCGCCGGCTGGACGATCAGCTGGACAATCTGCTGCGGCACTACACCCAGCTGATCGAGCGGCGGCGGGTCGCGCTGACCGCGGTGGCGACGGCGGCTGCCGCGGCCGTGGCCGCCGCGACCCACCCCGGCCGAGAACCCGGCGCCGACGGTGGTGTCGGCGGGCGACCTGGAGCTGGAGCCGATCCGCCGGGTGCTGATCGTCAGCGGCATCACCGGCGCGCCGCTGCGCTACCGCGGGTTCCTGGCCAAGGAGGCCCTCGAGTCGGTCGGCGTGCATGCCGACGTGCACATGTACCGGGACGCCGAGGTGCCCCGCAAGGCCCGCAGCGCCGACGCGGTGGTGCTCTACCGGGTGCCCGCCACCGAGCAGGTGCTGGACCTGATCGACATGATCCGGCACGCGACCGGAGCCGGTGCCGGTGCTGTTCGACATCGACGACCTGATCTTCGACCCGAGCATCCGCACCCAGCTGGACCCGATGCTGACGCAAGGTCGCCGGCCTCGACCTCGACCTCTACTGGCAGGGCATCCGGCGGTACCGGACCACCCTGGAGGCGGCGGACGCCTACATCGGCTCCACCGCGATGCTCTGCGAGCAGGTCACCGAGCTGACCGGTATCCCCGCGCACCGCTGGCACAACGGCGTCGGCCGTCAGGTCGCGCGGATCTCCGACTTCGAGCTGTACCGGCCGCGGGCCTCCGGACCGGTCCGGATGGGATATCTGTCCGGGACCAACACCCACAACGAGGACTGGGCCTTCGTCGAGCCCGCGATCGCCCAGGTGCTGCGCCGGCGGCCCGGGGTCGAGCTGTGGATCGGCGGTCTGCTCGACCCGTCCTCCGGCGCTCCGTGAGTTCGGTGACCGGATCCGGCGGCTGCCACTCAAACCGTGGACCGAGCTGCCCGGGGTGCTGCGCGACCTGGACATCAACCTGGCGCCGCTGGAGCCGGACAAGTCGTTCAACGAGGCGAAGAGCGCCATCAAGTGGCTGGAGGCGGCGCTCACCCGCACCCCGACGGTCGCCAGCCCCACCCTGCCGTTCCGCGAGGCGATCAAGCACGGATCGACCGGGCTGCTGGCCGAGACGGTGGACGACTGGGTCGACGCCCTGCTGGAACTGATCGACGACGCGCTGCTGCGGCACCGGATCGGGCACGCGGCCCGGGAACAGGCGCAGCTCACCCTGTCGCCCTCGCTGCAGGGCCACCGTTATCTGGAGATCCTCACCGCGGCAAGGGATTCGGTGGCCCGGGACGGGCACCGGGAGATCTTCGCGAACTGGACCCCCGAGGTGCTCTCCGAGCCGTACATCGTGCAGCTCACCGACGAATACGGGCCACCGCCCGGTGGTCTGGAGGTCCGCTCGCAGGGCCTGACCGACACCAGGACCCTGACCCGGGTCGCGCGGGACTACGGGATCAACGCCATGGAGCTGCTGCGCCGGGACGGCATCGTCAAGACCGCGCGCAAGACCGTCTCCGTCGCCGGCACCCTGCCGGCCAGGGTGGCCGCCCGCCGTCGCTGAACGGTGCGGCCGGTCAGCCGGGCGACCGGTCAGGCGTTGGTCGACGCGGTGACGTCGGCGGGCAGCTGGACCGCCACCCAGTCCCGTAGCGCCGCCAGCCCCCGGTGCAGGTCCCATTGCGGCGACCAGCCGAGATCGGCGGAAGTCGGGCCGATGTCGCACGTCGCGAACCGGACGTCGCCGTCCCGGAAGGCGCCGGTCACCTCGGGAGCCGGGGCGCCGGCCGCCCCGGCGATCGCGCCGGCCAGGTCGGCGATGGTCGAGGTGACCCCCAACCCGACGTCCAGCAACCGGAACCCGGCGTCCCGGGGCGGCGTCGCGGCGGCCGCGGCCAGCGCATCGGCGACGTCGTCGATGTAGACGAAATCACGGACCACGGCGCCGTCCTCGTACAGCGGGATCACCGAACCGGCCGCGGCCAATCTGGTGAACAACACCACGATCCCGGTGTAGGAGTTGGTGACCGACTGCCCTGGCCCGTAGACGTTCTGCAGCCGAAGGATCGACAGTGCGGTGCCGGTCGCCAGGCACCAGCTGCGCAGGATGTTCTCCTGCGCGAGCTTGGTCGCGCCGTAGACACTCGTCGGTTGCGCCGCCGTCGATCCGGCCCGGCTGGGCACCCCGTGGCTCGGTTCGCCCGAACTCGGGGTGCAGTCCCATTGGGCCCGCGCCAACTGTTCGTGGCTGCGCGGTGCCGGGTAGAAGAACTCGCCCGACGCGCTCTCCCACTGCCCTTCGCCGTACACCGCGCGGCTGGACGCCAGGATGATCTGCGCCGGAATGGTGTTGTGCCGCAACAGCGCGTCGGTCATCACGGTGGTGCCGACCACGTTCACCTGGCTGTGCCGGGTGGCCTCACCCAACGACTGGCCGGTGCCCGGTCTCCGCGGCCAGGTGGACGACGAGTTCCGGCCGCACCCGGGAAAGCAGCTCGTCCCAGACCAGCGGGTCGGTGACGTCACCGACGATCAGCTCCACCTCCGGGTGCAGCTCGGCCGGCCGGCTGCGCTCCGGGTGGATCTGCGGATGCAGGCTGTCCAGCGCGATGACGGTGTACCCCTGGCCGATCAGCCGGTGGGACAGCGCGCTGCCGATGAACCCGGCCCCGCCGGTGACCACCGCCAGGGGGGTGGTGCCATGGTCGTCGGCCAGTTGTTCCTGCACGCCGGGAGCCTACCTGGGGAGCCTGGCTGGCCTACCATCTGCAGTGATCCACACCGATCGAAGGAGCCGGGTTGACTCGCGCCACAGTCGCAGTGTGCACGCTGAATCGGGCCGACGTCCTGCGCGGCTGCCTGGCATCACTGTCCAACCAGCTGTTCGACGACGACGACATCGAGGTGCTGGTCGTCGACAACGGGTCGACCGACCGCACTCCGGAGCTGCTGGCACAGTGGTCGGCCGGCAATCCGCAGGCTCGGCGCAGTGTCCGCGAGCCGCAGATCGGGCTGGTCAACGCGCGGAACGCTGCGCTGGCCGCGTCCGACCGGGAAGTGGTCATCTTCATCGACGACGACGCCCTGGCCACCCCGACCTGGGCCCAGGCGCATCTGTCGGCCTACCTGCCGGGCGCCGGCATCGGTTCGGTGGGCGGTCCGATCGGCCTGGTCTGGCCGAGTGGCCGACCGGGCTGGATCACCGAGACCCTGCACCCGTGGTTCAGCGCGCTCGATCTGGGCGACGCCGCCGGGCCCTACCCGAACGAACACGGTCCCTACGGCACCAACATGTCCGTGTGGCGCGAGGCCGCGGTCGCCCTCGGCGGGTTCAACCCGCGCTTCGGGCGCCGGGCCGGCAACCTGATGTCCGGCGAGGAGCCCGAGATGAGCCACCGCCTGGTCGAGGCCGGGTGGAAGCTCTACTACGAACCGTCCGCGGCGGTGGTCCAGCAGGTGCTGGCCGAACGGATCGACCGGGACTGGCTGCTCCGCCGCGGGTGGGCGCAGGGCGTGACCAACGCCCGACTCGCCGTCGACCAGACCGAGGGATCGCGACGCACCCGGCTCCGGCAGGCCAAGGACGAACTCAAGCAGGCCGCCAGGCTCTACCGGCGCCGGGACCGTCGGCCGGACGCCGATCTGGCGGAGATGGTGCTGGTGCGCACCCACACCGGCGCGGCCCGCGAGTTCGCCAGATCCGCGGTGACGCCCGCGACGAGGGACGAGTGAGCCCGCGCCCGCCGGGCCTGTCGGTGTGCTGTCTGACCGACAACAATCCGTTGATGGTCGCCGAGGCCCTGCGACCGTTCCGCGGCGTCGCCGACGAGATCGTCATCGCCGTCGACAGCTGGGTGGATCCGTCCACCCTCGGACCGCTGGCCGAGATCGCCGACACCCTGGTGCGTTTCGACTTCGTCCATCCGCCGGAACGGGCGCGGCCCTGGTTGGTCCAGCTCTGCAGGTACCAGACCGTGCTGATGATCGACGGCGACGAGGTGCCCAGCACGGCGTTGCTGGAACAGCTGCCGACGTTGGTCGCCGATCCCGAGCCCGTCCAGTTCCGGCTGGGGCGTCGCTGGTGTTTCCCGGACGAGCGGTCGTGGCTCGGTGAGCGTCCCTGGTGGCCGGACTACCAGCTGCGGATGGTGCGCCAGGGGCCGCTGCTGGATTTCGACCTGCGGGTGCACGGCGGGGTGCGGCCGGCGCTGCCGGCCCGCTATGTCGACGAGCCGCTCTACCACCTGGTCCATCCGCTGATCCCGTTCGCGCAGCGACGGGCCAGGGTCCGGGTGTATGCGGCCGACCGCCCGGGACTTGTTGCCGTCGGCGGCGGTCCGATGAACGACACCCTCTACGTGCCGGAGCATTTCGCGACCCTGCGGCCGAGACCGACACCGCCGGAGGACCTGCTCCTGCTGCGCCGGGTGATGGAGGCGGCCCGCCTCGAACCCGATTTCGGCGGGCCCGCGGTGAACGTCCCGGTGGTCACGACGGCCGAGATCGCCGAGCACATTCCCGCCGACGGCATGGCGGCACAGGGTTATGCGGCCACCGTGCGGGTGGCCGAACTCGACTGCCGGACCGAGCCCGGCAACGACACGCTGATCGCCGTCGAGGTGACGAACACCGGGACCCTGGCCATCCCCCGGCTGGACAGCGCCGGGGTGCAGGTTCGCGTTGCGACCAGACTGGTCGACACCCGCAGCCTGACGCCTGAATTCGACTGGACGATGACGACGTTGCCATGCGACATTCCAGGTGGTGAAACGCGGCTGGCCGAAGTTCTGGTCCGGATCCCGGACCGGAACGGAACCTTCTGGCTCGAGGTCGACCTGATCAACGAACGGGGCCGATGGTTCGGCTCTGCGGTCCGTGAAAAAATGCTGGTGACCAGCCGCTGGGGGCGATACGCATCCGACACCGTCTGAAGGATCCATGGGCGTCCTGATCGCGACCGACATCACGGACGCGTCGGCGCTGCTCGCCGGTGCGCTGTCCCCGGTCGTCGTCATCCCCGTGTACAACTCCTACGAGGACGTCGTCCGGTGCCTGGAGTCGATCGTCACCCACACCCCGTCCAGCGCCGCCATCCTGATCGTCGACGACGGCGGTTCCGATCGCCGGACGGCGCGGCTGCTGGAGACGCACGGGGAGCAGATCCCCCACACCGTGGTGGTTCTCGAGCACGAGCAGAACCAGGGATACGTCAGGTCGTGCAACGACGCCTTCCGGGTGACGGCCGGCCGCGACGTGGTGATCGTCAACAGCGACGTGGTGGTCGGGGCGGAATGGCTCGGCCGGCTGACCGCGGCCGCCCTGAGTTCGGATTCGGTGGCGACGGCGACGACGCTGACCAATCACGGGACCATCGTGTCGGTGCCGTACCGCAACCACCCGGTGCGCACCCTGCCCGATCACCTGACGCCGGAGCAGGCGGCGCGTCGGGTGGCGGCCGGCAGTCGCCTGTTGCGGCCGGAGATCCCCACCGGCATCGGGCACTGCCTCTACATCAAACGAGCCGTCGTCGACCTCATCGGCACCTTCGACGAGACCTTCTCGCCCGGCTACGGCGAGGAGGTCGACTTCTGCCAGCGCGCGGTCGCCCACGGGTTTCGTCATGTCGTGGCCGACGACGTGTTCACCTATCACCGGGGCGGCGGCACCTTCGGCGTCCTACCGGAGGTCCGGCAACGCCGCGCGCTTCATGACGAGATCGTCCATCAGCGGTATCCCTGGTACACGGACTGGGTCGCGCACGCCGCGAAGGACCGCGCGTCCAGCCTCGCCGATGCGCTGTCCATCGCCCGGCGTGCGCTGCTCGGTCTCACCGTCGGCGTCGACGCCCTGTGCCTTGGTCCGGATCCGACCGGCACCCAGCTGAACACCATCGAGTCGGTCCGGGCGCTGGCCGCGCGACCGGAGATCACCCGGCTGGTGGTCTTCGTCCCGGAGAACATCGGGCGCTACGCCCTCGAGGTGCTGGCCGACCTGTCGAACGTCGAGACGATCAGCGTGAGCCGGCTGGACGCCGTCGGCGAAGGAATCGTCGACGTGATGTACCGCCCCTACCAGGTGCGCGAACCGGTCGAGCTGGAGTTCCTGCACCGGGCGGGCGAACGCTTCGTCGTCAATCAACTGGACACCATCGCGTACGAAAACCCGGCCTACTTCCACGACACCGCAACCTGGTCCAGGTACCGGGATCTCACCCGGCTGACCTTGGAGCTGGCCAGCGGGGTGGCCTTTCCGAGCGCCTACAGCCAAGTGACGTGCCTCCGGCTGAACCTCGCGCGTCACGGTCAACCCTCGGAAGTGGTCTCCTCCGGAACGGCCCAGGTGCTGGCCGCGCGATCCGAGCCGATCGACAGCGCGCAGGAGATCCGGCCCGGTTTCCTGCTCAGCATCGGGACCTCGTACCTGCACAAGAACCGGAAGTTCACTCTGCAGGTGTGGGCAGAACTGCGCCGACGGGGCTGGGGTGGCCAGTTGATCTTCGCCGGGCCGACCCCCCCGTTCGGCAATTCGCTGGCCGCGGAGGCCGAGTTCCTCCTGGGCATTCCCGATCTGCGGCCGGACGCGATCGATGTGGGCGGCGTCACCGAGGAGCAGAAGTTGTGGCTCTACGAGGGTGCTTCCATGGTGCTGTACCCGTCGACGATGGAGGGCTTCGGCCTGGTGCCGTTCGAAGCGGCGGTGCACGGGGTGCCCACCCTGTCCACCCGCAGGGGCAGCCTGGATGAGGTGCTGCCCCCGGACATCCCGACCTTCGACGGGTTCGACGTCGGCGCTGCCGCCGACCAGGCCTGGAAGCTGCTGCACGACCCGACCGCCGCCCGGGCGCTGTCCGAGGCGTTGGCCGCCAGGGCGACCGAGTTCACCTGGGCGCAGACGGCGGAGCGGCTGGTCGGATTGTTCGAGGCCGCACTTGCCCAGCCGCGGGGGCGGATCCTCGAGCTGGAGGGTGAAGGCGGTCGATCGATCAGTGCGACGGCGCTGCAGCATCGCCCGGAGTTGAAGTCCGGCGCCCGGCGGCTGGAACACACGGTGCAGGCGGTGATCGACCGGCCGGGCCTGAAGAGGGCCCTCTCGCCGGACGGCTCCCGGCGACAAGCGGCGGCCCGCGGCATGATCGAGTTCGCCAGGCGTCGCCTGCACTGATCTCTCCCAGCGGGTGGGTTTCACCTGCTCAGGTGCAGCTCCCACAGCGTCGTTGCGGCCCGGTGCCAGCTGAAGTCCCGCGCCCTGGCCAGCCCGCGGTCCCGGAGTCCCTCCCGCAGCTCGGCGTCGGTGTGGACGGCGGCGAGCGCGTCGGCGAGTTTCACCGCGTCCTCCCGCGGCGTCACCAGCGCCGCCCCTGCCGACAGTTCGACCAGCGCCGGCGCGTCCGAGCAGATCACCGGCACCCCGGCCGCGAAGGCTTCCAGGACGGGCAACCCGAACCCCTCCGATCTGGACGGCGCGACCAGCGCGGTGGCGCCCTGCATCGCGGAGGCCAGGTCGTCGTCATCCAGCCGTCCGAGCAGCCGCAGTCTTTCGGGTGGCACGCCGGCCGCGGCCGCGGTTGCCACCAGATCGACGCCACCCCAACCCGGTTGCCCGGCGATGGCAAGCACCGCGTCGCCGGCCGCCGGACCGGGCGAGCGCCCCGATCAACACGTCGAGTCCCTTGCGGGGTTCGAGGGTGGCGACGCTGAGGAAGTAGGCCGCCGGCAGGCCCATTCGCTCCCGTCTGTCCACCGCATCCGTCGGTGGGTCCATGGCGGTCACGCCGTGCGGCACCACGTGCAGCCGCTGCGAACTCGCCGGGAACAGCCCGGCCAGGTCATCGGCCACCGCCTGCGACGGAACCACGATCGCCCTGGCCCGCTGCATCGAGCGGGCCACCATGTCCCGGTGCCAGGCCACCCCCTGCGGGCTGAGGGTCTCCGGGTGCGTCCAGGGCACCGCGTCGTGCACCGTCACCACGGCGTTGCCCTGCCGACCGGGCGCGAGCGGGGTGGTGGCGTGCACGGCCGTGCCGCGGACGGTCGGCGGCAGCCCGCGACGCCAGAGCTGGTTGAGCACCCGATGTCCGGCCGGCAACCGGTGCGGCCCGTCCGCGCCGTCGATCCGGGCCCTGGTCAGATCCCGGTGCCAGGCCGTGACGGTGCGGACCTGCCAGCCCGCCGGCGCGGAGGCCGCCAGCGCCGCGGTGATCTGGGTGGCGTAACGACCGGTCCCGCCCGGGACCGGGGCCAGACACTGCTCGACGATGACGGTCAGTTTCTTGTCGGGCATGCCGCTCACCGTAGGGTGCGGGTCGTGCGGGCCGATCTGGTGGTGGTGGGTGCGGGGTTCTTCGGCCTGACCATCGCCGAACGGTGCGCCGCGGAGCTGGGCCTGCGGGTCGCGGTGATCGACCGGCGGCCGCACATCGGCGGCAACGCCTACAGCGCGCCGGATCCGGACACCGGGATCGAGGTCCACCGGTACGGGGCGCACCTGTTCCACACCTCGAACAAGCGGGTGTGGGGGTACGTCAACCGGTTCACCGAGTTCACCGACTACCAGCACCGGGTCTACACGGTGCACCGCGGCGAGGTGTTCCCGCTGCCGATCAACCTGGGCACGATCAACCAGTTCTTCCGCTCCGCCCTCACACCCGAGCAGGCCAGGGCGCTGATCGCCGCAGCAGGCCGCCGAGCTGGAGCACCGGGACGGCCGGCAACCTCGAGGACAAGGCGATCGCGCTCGATCGGCCGCCCGCTCTACGAGGCGTTCATCCGCGACTACACCGCCAAGCAGTGGCAGACCGACCCGCGCGACCTGCCGGCGGGCATCATCGCCCGGCTGCCGGTCCGCTACACCTACGACAACCGCTACTTCAACGACACCTACGAGGGCCTGCCGGTGCAGGGTTACACCGCCTGGCTGGAGCGGATGGCCGACCACCCGCGGATCGAGGTGCACACCGACACCGACTTCTTCGACGACGGACCGCTGGGCCGCGCCTGCGGTGCTGGGCCGGGTGCCGGTGGTCTACACCGGGCCGGTCGATCGGTACTTCGATCATTCCGAGGGCGAGTTGTCCTGGCGCACACTGGATTTCCAGACCGAGGTGCTCCCGATCGGGGATTTCCAGGGCACCCCGGTGATGAACTACGCCGATCTGGACGTGCCGTTCACCCGGATCCTGGAGTTCCGGCATTTCCACCCGGAGCGGGACTACCCCACCGACGCGACGGTCATCGTGCGGGAGTACTCCCGCTTCGCGCAGCGGTCCGACGAGCCGTACTACCCGGTGAACACCCCGGAGGACCGGGCCCGGTTGCTGCGCTACCGGGACCTGGCGACCGCGGAACCCGGGGTGCTGTTCGGTGGCCGGCTCGGCACCTACCGGTACCTGGACATGCACATGGCCATCGGCGCCGCGCTGACCATGTTCGAGACGGCAGCCTGCGCCCGCATTTCGCCGGCGGCGTGCCGTTGACCAGTGGTGGTGTCGACGGATGACCCTGACGTGAACGGCATCGAACCGCTCACCGTCGATGTGGCGCTGCCGTACTACGGCGACATCGACCTGATGAAGCTGGCGGTGCGCAGCGTGCTCGGACAGCAGTACCCGCACTGGCGACTGCTGGTGGTGGACGACGGCTACCCGGACCCGGAGCCGGCCCGGTGGTTCGCGCAGGACATCGACGACCCCCGGGTGCAGCTACCACCGCAACGAGACCAACCTCGGCGCCAACGGCAACTACCGCAAGTGCCTGGATCTGGTCACCGCGCCGCTGGTGGTGGTGATGGGCGCCGACGACGTGATGCTGCCCAACTTCCTGCAGGTGGCGGTGGACGCGCTGGCCAGCGTTCCCGGCGGCCGCGGTGGTGCAGTGCGGGGTCGCCGTGATCGACGAGCACGGCCGGTTGGTCCGCCCGCTGGGCGACCGGGTCAAGCAGCGCTACGCCCCGACGGTCGACGCGGCGGTGCTGCTGGCCGGCGAGGAGCTTGCCGGTGAGCCTGCTGCGCGCCAACTGGACGTACTTCCCCTCCCTGGCCTGGCGGACGGACACCGATGCGGCGCATCGGTTTTCGCCAGGGACTGCACGTCACCCAGGATCTGGCGCTGATCCTGGACACGGCCAGGGACGGCGGCGGTCTGGTGGTGGACCCCACCCTGGCCTTCCTGTACCGCCGGCACTCCGGGTCGGATTCCTCGGTGAAGGCGTTGGACGGCAGGCGATTCGACGAGGAACGCGCATTGTTCGCCGCGGAGGCCGCCGATCTCACCCGTCGCGGCTGGCCGAAGGCTGCCCGGGCCGCCCGCCGGCACGTCACCTCGCGGTTCAACGCGCTCGCCCTGTTGCCCGTTGCGGTGCGGGCCGGCGATCGGGCCGCACTGGGCAAGCTGGTCCGGCACATCGTCGGCTGAAGCCTGGGTACGGCTAGCCTGCATCGGTGTCGGACAAAGCCGGGCGGGCCGCGGGCTGGATGCTCGGCGGCACCGTACTGGTCGGCCTGTCGGGGTACGTCTACTTCGCGGTCATCGGGCATGGCCGGTTCGATCCGACCATCGCCGCCGCACTGGCGGCCACCTATCTGCTGTCGAACATCCTGGGGCCGGGTGTGTTCATCGCCGCAGAGCAGGAGGCGTCCCGGGTGATCAGCGCCCAGCGGGCGGGCGGCGGGATCGTCCCCGGGACGGCGCTGCGGCTCGCGCTGATCTGTGTCGCGCTGGGCGTGCTCACCACGATGGTGCTGGTGGCCTGCGCCCCGGTGCTGCTGACCAACGTGTTGGACGGCGACGTCGGGCTGCTGCTCGCCCTGTTGCTCGCCGTCGTCGGGTCGGCCGCCGTGTACTACATCCGCGGCCTGTGCGGTGGGCAGCAGCGCTTCTCGCGCTACGCGTCGACCACCGGCATCGACGGCGGCGCACGGATCGCCGGCTGCCTGGTCCTCGCCGCCGCCGGAGCCACCGATCCCGTTGCGTACGCGCTGGCGTTGTGCGCCGGCCCCGCCGTCGCGGCCGTGTTGACCCTCCGCGGCGTCACCCCGCGCGTTGCGCAGCGGCCCGATCCAGGCACGGCGAACCCGGTGGAAACCAGCGAACTGCCGACGTTCGCCGGCCTGGGACGCGGGGTGGCGTACCTGTTGGTGGCCTCGTTCGTCGGCCTGGCGATGGCCAACCTGGCGCCGGTGATCGTCACCGCCATGACGGACACGGACCCGGCCGCCGCCACCGGCTTCGCCGCTGCCGTCGTGCTGACCAGGGTTCCGTTGCTGCTGATGGGACCGATCCAGGCGCTGATCCTGCCTCGACTCACGCTGGCCGCGGGTTCCGGGCGGCTCGGCGACTTCCGTCGGGACACGGTGACCGGGTTGGCGATCATCGGCGGTCTGGCCGTGCTGTCGTTGGGCGTCGTTGCCGTGCTGGGGGGTTGGGCGCTGCAGGTGCTGGTGGGCGCCGAGAACGCCACCGCCCCCACGGGTGTCCTTGTCCTGCTGGCGCTGTCGGCCATGCTGCAGATGGCCGTGCAGTTCCTGCAGCCGGCTCTTGTCGCCGTGCGCCGGCACCGGCAGTTGGTCGTGGCCTGGGTCTGCGGCGGTGCCGCGTTCGGCCTGGCGTTCCTGATCCCGCTGGAGCCGATCGATCGTGGGGTACTGGCGCAGCTCGTCGGTCCGGTGGTGACCCTCGTCATCGAACTCGTCATCCTGCATAAGGTGATCACCATGGCAGCGCACCCGGCCCGGCAGCCGCGATCGTGACCGAGCGGGTGACCGTGGTCGTGGTCAACTGGAACGGCGCGCATCTGCTCGCGCCGTGCCTGGATTCCCTTGCTGCCCAGACGGAACCGCACCGGGTGCTGGTCGTCGACAACGCGTCCACCGACGGCTCCGCCGAGGTGCTGGCGCGCTATCCGGCGGTCGACGTGCTGAATCTTCGCACCAACACCGGATTCGCCGGCGGGGCGCAGGCCGGCCTGGAGAAGTGCCGGACCGAGTTCGTCGCCTTCCTGAACAACGATGCGACCGCGGAAGCCGACTGGCTCGCCGGACTGCTCGCGCCGATGGCGGCCGACCCCGGGGTGGCAGCGACCACCAGCCGGATCCTGCTCACCGCCGACGGTCGGATCAACAACGCCGGCGGCGCGGTCACCACATGGGGCGCGGGATACGACCGCGGCTACGGCGAGCCCGACGGCCCGCCGTACGACGTGCCGACCGATGTCGGGTTCTTCTGCGGCGGCGCCTGCGCCCTGCGGACGTCCGCCGCACTGTCCCTGGGCGGTTTTCCGGTGTCGTACTTCCTGTATTACGAGGACACCGACCTGTCCTGGCGACTCGGCCTGGCCGGCCTTCGGATCCGTTACGCCCCAGCCGCTGTCGTGCACCACCTGCATTCCGCGTCGTCGGACCAGAGTTCGGTCACCTTCGCGTTCTACAACCAGCGCAACCAGTTGCTGACCGCACTGCGGAACGCCCCGGGCGGCCTGGCGATTGCCTCGCTGCTGCGGTTCCTGGTGATCACCGCCCTCCGAGTGGTGCGACCGGGCAGTGAGCACACCCAGCGGCCGAAGCACCGGCTCCGGGTGCTCGGCGCGGTACTGCGGCTGTTGCCGCGCACCCTGGCCCAGCGCCGCGCCATCGGCCGGCAGGCCACCGTGTCCCGCCGGATGTTCCGCCGGCAGTGGGTCGGCGCGTCCGACACCCCCGTGGAGGAAACATGAACCAGTTGCCGCTCGATCGGTGGTCGGCATGACCGTCACCGCTTCGCATCTCCCCCCTCGTCCGGCCACCAGGTCCGACCTCCTGCGAACCGGGGCACTGCTGGCGGCCACGGCCGCACAGCTGCTGGTCCCGGTGATCGGCCCGTTGCTGGGACAGTCGGAGATCGCCGAGGTCAGCAAGCGGACGAAGAGCATCGTCACTCCACCGGATTGGGCTTTCGGGGTGTGGGGCCCGATCTTCGCGGCCTCCGCCGGCACCGCTGTTGTCCAGTCACTCCCGGGTCAACGGACCAGCCCGGCCGCGCGCAGTACCGGCTGGTTGTTGGCGGCCGCGGCTGCGGGCAATGCGGTGTGGGAGGCCGTCGCCCAGTCCGGGCGATACCGGGCCACGCCACCGATCCTCTGGGGGATCGTCGCCGCCGCCGGCGCCGCGCACACCGTTTTCCAGCGCACCGAGTCCACGCCGGCCTCCCGGTTGGCCGCCGGGAGCAACGGCATGCTGCTGGGCTGGACCGGCCTGGCCGCCTCCATCAACACCGCGGACGTGCTGCTGGACGTGCTGTCGATCGACCCCGACACCCGACGCGGGCAGGCGCTGTCCCTCGGGCTGGTCGGTGCCGCAGCGGCCGGCGTCACCGCGGTCGTCGCGGCCAGCAAACGTGCCGCGGTGCCGGTCGCGCTGACCACGTCATGGGGGCTGACCACCCTTGCCGCCAACACCGTCCGGCCGACGGTCAGGGCCACCGGATGGGCGGCAGCGTCGAGCGTCGCGGGCGGGGTCCTGCGCAGGTTCGCCCGCACGAAGCAAAAGCTGAACCTGCTCGGGTGATGCCTCCCGGTTGAATCACCGGTCGGCGGACCGCTGTTCCACCGGCCCCGGGTCACGAGCGGGCCGGCCGGTGAACCTGGCCCCGACGAGGCCTTCGGAGACGTCCCAGATCCGGCGGGCGTCGTCCATGTTCTTCAGCGGAGACCACAGCTTCTGCACGGCGGGGCCGCCACCCATCACCCTTTTCGGACCATAGAACTGGTCGCCGTGTGCGGCGGGATCGGCCGCCGCCATCACCGCCGGCAAAGCAGCGCTGGCAACCGTTCCGGCGATGCCCACCCGCGACAGCAGCCTGACCACCCGGCGTCCGCCGGTGTCCGCGCTGCGGCCCATCGCCGGCTGTGCGGCCAGCAGATTGGTCGGCGAGACCCCCGGGTGCGACAGGTTGCTGGTCACTCCCCACCCGGCCTCGACGCTCCGCGCGTCGAGCTCACGGGCGAAGAGACCAACGGCGATCTTCGACTGGCGGTAGGCCCGCATGCCGTCGTAGCCGTTCTCCCAGTTCAGGTCGTTCCAATTGATCTCGCCGCTCCGCGCGGCGATGCTGGTCTGGTGGGTCACCCGGGCCCTGCCTTCCCGGAGCAGCGGGAGCAGCCCCAGGGTCAGCGCGAAGTGCCCGAGATGGTTGGTGCCGAACTGCAGCTCGAACCCGTCCTACGTGCGCTGGAGGTCGGGCGGTGTCATGACGCCCGCGTTGTTGATCAGCAGGTTGATCGGTCGTCCCTCGGTCGTCAGGGTGTCCACCAACTCGGCGACCGAATCCAGGGACGACAGGTCGAGGGCGCGGGTGGAAACCCGGGCGCCGGGCGCCTGGGCACGCACGGTGGCTGCGGCTTTCTCGCCCTTGCTCGGGTTGCGCACGGGCATCAGCACTTCCGCCCCGGCGCGTGCGAGATGAGTGGCGATCACCTGGCCGATGCCGTCGCTGGCGCCGGTGACGACGGCGAGCCGGCCACTGAGGTCGGCGATCTGGATATCGTGCTTGCGGGACATGGGCACAGCCCTTCGGGTACGGGGTGACGAGGCGACTGTCGGTGTGACGGTCGGGGTGACATCCCCATGCTGGCGTCGATCCGGCGACCGATTCAGTGCCCGGTGATCCACTGACCGGCAATCCACCCCTGAGCCGGATATGCCGAGATCAGGGCTGCGTCGATCAGGGCAAGGGTCGATCAGGTCAGTCTCGATCAGGTCAGGGTCGTCGCGCCGATGACCGCCAGCAGCTGGAGCTTCTCGTGGCTCTCGCTGCCGGGCACGGCCGTGTAGACGAGGAGCCGGTGCGACTGGTCGGGATCGAGCAGGGTCTGGCAGTGCAGTTCCAGCCGGCCGACCTCCGGGTGGTCGAAGCGCTTGACTTCGGGCGGACGCACGCCCACCTCCTGCGCGGTCCACAGCTCGCGGAACTCCGCGCTGCGCGGCAGCAGCAGGTCGGCCAGCTGCGCTGCCCGGGAGCCGTTGCCGCGCAGGGTGACCAGTGATCGCAACCCGGCGACATAGACCCGGGACAGATACAGCTGTTCCTCGGGCGGATAGGGCGCTCGCGCGGTCGGGTCGGTGAACCAGCGGTACCCGACAGCACGGGCCGGGCCCCTGCGCTGGGAGGCATCGCCCGTCAGCGCCATACCCATCCGGGTCTGTCGCAGTGTCTCGCCGAGCTCGGTGACGACCTCGGCGGGTGTGTCCTCAAGGCGATCGAGGATGCGCAACAGGCCCGGACTGATGTGCTCGCTGGAGGTCCCTCTGCTCGGCGGATTGTGACCGGCCAGGCGGAAGACATGATCGCGCTCGTCGAGGGACAGATGCAGCCCCTGCGCGATCGACGCCACCATCTGCTCCGACGGCTGCGGCCCTGTCGCGCGCTCCAACCGTGAGTAGTAGTCCGTCGACATGTGACAGAGCGCAGCCACCTCCTCCCGCCGCAGCCCCTCGGTCCGGCGGCGCGGTCCTCGTCGCAGCCCGACGTCCTCGGGCTGCAGCGATTCCCGTCTGCGGCGCAGGTACGACGCCAGTCCGTCGCGATCGATCATCGCCCTCTCCCCCACACGCGGCCCGTGTCCCTGTCAGCTTCATTCCTACCGCCGTCAGCGGACCGGAGCCGCGGTTGGTCAATCCACCCCTTGGCCGTCCTGTCGGGCCGGGCCTTCCCGTCAGTGACCCGAACTGCGCTCCCGGCGCAACCGGCGGGAGAGCGACCTGGCACGGTCGAGCACCAGCCGCGGTCCACCCTGCCGGAGCAGGTCGGTGGTGCGTGACCACCGCCGGCCGATCGTGGTCGACGGCGGGACCGGCCGGCGGATCATCCGCTTCTGGTCCTCCCCGACATCGGCGGCGCGGGCGGGTTGCACGCAGAACTCGACCAGCGGGGCCAACGCGCTCTCCCAGGTGAACCGGCCGGCGACCCGGGCGACGTTCGCCCGGCACGCGGCGGCGAAATCCTCGTCGTAGAGCGTCCGGATCAACGCTTCGGCCAGTTCGTCGACATTGCCCTCGCTGACCGTCACCCCCAATTGCTCGTCGGTGACCAAGCGCGCCGAACGCGTCGCCGCCAGTGCTGATCATCGGCAACCCGGCCCACAGGTAGTCGAGCATCCTGGTGCGGAACGAGAATGCGGTCTCGATGTTGGTGAAATGCGTGCTGACCCCGACGTCGGCGTCGAGCAGGTAGTTCTGCCGGTCGGCGTAGTCGACCCAGCCGTCGTTGAAGAAGACGTGCGTCCCGGTCAGCCCCAGTTCGGCCGCGACTGCCCTGGCGGCGACCGCCATCTCGTCGCCGGTGACATCCGGGTTGGGGTGCTTGGTGCCGAGGAAGAACAGCCGGATGTCCGGATGGCTGCGGCGGACCAGGTCGACGGCCCGGATCAGGGTGACCGGGTCGAACCAGTTGTAGATCCCGCCGGCCCAGATCACCACCCGGTCCTGCGGGCCGATCCCGGGCACCGCGCCCTTGATCGCATGCCGGTCCTGCTGCGGCGGTTCGGCCGAGATCCCGAACGGGCTGACTGCGATCAGTCGGCGGAAAGTTGCGTCCTGCCGGTAGTTCTCGATGTTCAGCCGGCCGAGGGCCGCTAGCTGGCCGAGCCAGAGGGCGCGTTGTTGCTCGCTGGCGCAGAGGAAGAAGTCGCCCCGGGCGACCTGCTCGTTCAGCACCCGGACCGTGTGGTCGATGGTGGCGCGCTGTTCGAGAACCGGCCGGTCGGTGAGCTGCTGCAGCTGTTCGAGGTGGATCGGGTCGTACAGGTCGATGACCAGGATCTTGTCGCCGGAAACGAGCCACGGCGCGTGGTAGGAGACGAAGCCCTGGAAGATCACCACCGCGGCATCGCCGACTGCCTTCTCCAGCCGGCCCCAGGAGACGTACCGGCAGGACACCGTCGGATGGGTGTACTCGCACCGGGCGGTGGAGATCAGCTCGACCCGATGTTGCTGTGCCACCAACGCTTCGGCGATGTTCAGGGCCCTGATCGCCGGGCCCGCCATCTTCGCGGCCAGCACGTCATCGGTGATCACCACGATCCGGTCGCTGGTGACCGCCACGTCAGGCTCCCTTGCTCGTGCTCACCGGCACGCTCTGATCAGCAGAATTGCCGTCGGATCGTCCGGATCGGACAGGGGACACCGTAAAGTCTCCGGCTGGTCCACCGGGCAGGGGGCCGGACATGACGGCGAAATCCCGGCAGGGATCGCCAGTGGGGCGGGAGTTCGATGCGGGTCCTGGTCACCGGCGGCGCCGGGTTCATCGGGTCGTGTGTCGTCGACCGGTTCGTCGCCCGCGGCGACGAGGTCACCGTCGTCGACGACCTGAGCCGGGGACGACCCGGCAACCTCGACGGCGCCGGAGACCGGGTCAGGTTCGTCGCGGGCAGCGTCGTCGGGCCCGAGCTGGCCGGGATCGTCGCCGATGCCCGGCCGGAGGTGATCTGCCACCTGGCGGCCCAGATCGACGTCCGGGCGAGCGTCGAGGATCCGGCGGGCGATGCCCGAATCAACATCCTGGGCACCATCAACCTGGCGGAGGCCGCTCGGGACGCCGGCGTCCGCAAGATCGTCTTCACCTCGTCGGGTGGTTCGATCTACGGGCTGCCGTCCCGGCTCCCGGTCACCGAGGACGCCCCGATCAACCCGCTGTCGCCGTACGCGGTGTCCAAGGTGTCCGGCGAGCTGTACCTGAATGCGTTCTCCCAGCTGTACGGCCTGCAGTGCAGTCACCTCGCGCTGGCGAACGTCTACGGCCCGCGGCAGGACCCGCACGGGGAGGCCGGCGTGGTGGCGATCTTCGCGCAGAACCTGTTGCACGGCCGGCCAACCCGAGTGTTCGGCGACGGCCGCAACACCCGGGACTACGTCTACGTCGGCGACGTCGCGGCCGCGTTCCTGCTGGCCGCCGAGGACGTCGGCGACCGTCGCCGCTACAACATCGGCACCGGCATCGGGACCACCGACCGGGACCTGCACACGCTCGTCGCACAGGCGGCGGGTGCGCCCGACGAGCCCTCGTTCGCGCCGGCCCGACTCGGCGATCTGCGGGATTCCGCGATCGACTCGACCCGGGCGCGCACGGAGCTCGGTTGGGCACCCGCCGTCGACCTGGGCACCGGCATCGCCGCGACAGTGGCCTACTTCCGGAGCCATTGACACACTGCGTCCGCTGTCAGGACAGGTGTTCCTCCACCAGCGGTTCCCATTTGTGCACCCAGTCCGCCCCGACCTCGTTCTGGCTCTCGTCAGCGACATGCCGTTCGTGGCCGGCCCCGGCCGGCACCAGCTTGACGATCACCGATTTCGAGGTCGGGGTGTTGCTTTCCAGCGCGGTGGAGTCCAGCGGGATCAGCGGGCTGGTCTCCGGGTAGTACGCGGCCGCCGATCCTCGCGGGGTGTCGTACCCGACGATCCTGAATTCCTTCACGCTGCGCACCACATCGTCGCCGGGCCAATGGGTCTCGATGTCCACCAGTTGACCGTCGGTGAAGCCGCGTTCGGTGATGTCGCCGGGGTTCAGGAAGATCACCTTCCGGCCGCCCTCGATGCCGCGGTAACGGTCCGACAGGCCGTAGATGGTGGTGTTGTACTGGTCGTGACTGCGCAGCGTCTGCAGGACCAGGTGCCCGGTGGGTACCTGCAGCGCCTGCACCGGGGAGACGGCGAACTCCCCCCGCCCTGACGGAGTGGTGAACGTCCGGGTGTCCCGCGGCGGGTGCGGCATCACGAAACCGCCTGGCCGGCGCACGTTGACCTCGTAGGACTGACAGCCGGGAACGACCCTCGAGATGTGGTGGCGGATCACGCTGTAGTCCTCCCGCATGCCCCGCCAGTTGATGCCGTACCGGTCTCCCAGGGTGGCCTCGGCGATCCGGCAGACGATCTCCACCTCCGATTTCAGGTGCGGGCTCGCGGGTGGCAGCGGACCTCGGGAGGAGTGCACCGAGCAGGTGGAATCCTCCACCGAGATCCATTGCTCCCCGGTGGCCTGGACGTCCACCTCGGTGCGGCCCTTGGTCGGCAGGATCAGCGCGGTCCGCCCGCAGACCAGGTGCGAGCGGTTCAGTTTCGTCGAGATGTGCACCGTCAGCCGGGACCGCCGCATCGCCTCCATCACGACTTCGGTGTCCGGTGCGGCCTGCACGAAGTTGCCGCCGAGACCGATGAAGACGTGTGCCTTGCCGTCCCGCAGGGCCCGGATCGAATCGACGGCGTCCAGGCCGTGCTCGCGGGGCGGGTTGAACCCGAACTCGAGCTGCAGGGCGTCCAGGAAGTTTTGCGGCGGCCGCTCCCAGATCCCCATCGTCCGGTCGCCCTGCACGTTCGAGTGCCCGCGCACCGGGAACAACCCGGCCCCGGGTTTGCCGATGTTGCCCTGGGCGAAGGCCAGGTTGCAGACCTCCCGGACGGTGGCGACGCCGTTGCGGTGCTGGGTCAGACCCATCGCCCAGCAGAACACCGTCGCCGTCGACTTGCGGAGCAGTTGCGCCAGTTCGGTGATCTGCCCGCGGGAAAGGCCGGTCACCTCGGTGACCATCGCCCAGTCGACGGAGCTGACGTGCGCCTTCCACTCGTCGAATCCGGTGGTGTAGCGGTCGATGAAGTCGTGGTCGATCGCGTCCCACTGCACCAGCAGCGACCCAAGGGCCTGGAACAGCGCGAGGTCCCCGTTGATCTTGATGGGCAGGTGCAGGTCGGTGAGCTTGCTGCCGTGTCCGACCACGCCCTTGGGGTTCTGCGGGTTCTTGAAGGCGACCAGGCCGGCCTCCCGCAGCGGGTTGATCGACACGATGGTGGCGCCGTTCCGCTTGGCGATTTCCAGCGCGGACAGCATCCGCGGATGGTTCGTGCCGGGGTTCTGGCCGGCGACGATGATCAGCTGGGCGTTGTAGACGTCCTCGATGCTGACCGATGCCTTGCCGATGCCGATCGACTCGGCCAACCCGACGCTCGTCGACTCGTGACACATGTTCGAGCAGTCAGGCAGGTTGTTGGTGCCGAACGCGCGGACGAAAAGCTGGTAGGCGAAAGCACTCTCGTTCGACGCACGGCCTGAGGTGTAGAAGGTGGCCTCGTCCGGCCCGGCCAGCGCGTTCAGCTCGCCGGCGATCAGGCGGAACGCCTCGTCCCAGTCGATCGGGGTGTAATGCGTTGCGCCGGGCCGCTTGACCATGGGTTCGGTGATCCGGCCCTGCTGGCCCAGCCACCACTCGGACTGCCCGTCCAGGTCCGCGATGCTGTGGGTGGCGAAGAGTTCCGGGGTGGCCCGGGCGGTGGTGGCCTCCTCGGCGACCGCCTTGGCACCGTTCTCGCAGAATTCGGCGGTGTGCCGGTGCCCGACCTCCGGGTCGGGCCAGGCGCAGCTCATGCAGTCGAAACCGTCGGCCTGGTTCAGCTTCAACAGCGTCTGCGCGCTGCGTTTGGCCCCCATGTGGCCCAGGGATCGCTGCATCGACACCGCGACGGCCTTCACCCCGGCCGCGTGCTCCTTCTGCTGCCCGACCGTCAACTCCGATTCGGAGTAGTCCTGGAGATTCTGCGGGTCACGCATCGTCGCTCCCATCCGACCGTTCCGGTCAAGAATCCGTTGCCGTGCTCGGCCCAACCTATTGCGGCCGCTCGGTCCGTGCCTGCGGGGGGAGGCTTGCAGTGCGGGCGCCCGAAGGTTATCTGTCCAGGAGCTGCAGCAGATTGCCGCCCATCACCTGTCCCCGTTCGCGATTCGAGAGGTGACTCAGTTGTGGAACAACGAGTGCCTGCTCGAAAGTTCCGTGATCCAGGGTTGGGCTGAAATCCGATCCCCACAGGCATTTCCCCGGGCCGAAGGCATTCAGGACCACTGTGACGAATGGGTCGGCATCCGGATAGGGGTAGGGGCGGTCGCTGATGGCGTACAGCGCCGAGATCTTGACCCAGCAGTTCTCGCTCGAGGCCAGTGCGAGCAGCGCGGCCAGCCGCTGCGCGGCGGCACGTTCCGAGGCTGCCGCCTGTTGGTACCGACCGGGCTGGCCGACGTGCGAGAACAGGAACTGACATCCGGACGTCGTTCGTACCAGCTCGGCAAGCCCTGGATGCGCCTCGGGCGTCGAGTTCAGGGAGACCAGCGCGCCATGACCTTCCAGCCGGCTCCACACTCGGGCCGGCCACCCGGCTACCGCTTCGGCTGCGGCGGCGTCCAGGCAATGCAGGGCAATCCCCCGGTGCCCCGCCGCGAGGAGTTCGTCGAGGCGCTCGGGTGTCGGTGCCGGCCATGTGGGGAGATACGCGATGGTCGTCATCCACGGGTGCCGCGACACCAGGCTGCGGAGGTAGGCATTGTTGTCCGGGTCGATGCCTTCGGCTTCGTAGCCGATGGCGAGCGCGGCGGTGATGTTGTGGCGTTGCCGCAGTGCCTGGTACCGGTCGACGTCGGTGCCGGCGGCCCCGGCCGTCTCCGGGTGGTAGCCGCGGGTGAACAGATGCATGTGGGCGTCGGCGATCTGCGTCAGGTCATCGACCGGGTCGTCGGTGTTGATGTCATCCTCGATTCCGTCGGCCGCGGCTACCCGATGGGAGGTCGGCCGTTACCGGTGCGGCGGTTGCCCGCTACTGGCGCGGACACCGCCGTCGATGGGCAGGATGACTCCGGTGACGAACCTGGCGTCGTGCCCGGCCAGGAAGGCGATGACGTCGGCGACCTCGGCCGGTTCACCGGCCCGTCCCATGGGGATGCGTCGGATGAACTCCGCGACGTCGGCGGGCGGGATGTCGGCGGTGGCGTCGGTGGTGATCAGGGACGGAGCGACCGCGTTGACCCGCACCCCGCGGGCGGCGAGTTCGACCGCGAGGGACCGGGTCAGGTTGACCACGGCGCCTTTGGCCGCGTTGTACATGGTCATGCCCGGATCGCCGCCGAGACCGGCGAGCGAGGCGACATTCACCACGTTCCCCCGGGTTTCGAGCAGGCTGGGCAACGCCGCCTGGGTGACCAACACGATGGACTCGACATCGGCGGCCATCACTTCGCGCCACTCCGCCATCGTCACCTTGAGAATCGCGCGCGGTCCGGGAGATCCCGGCGTTGTTCACCACGACATCGATCCGCCCGAACGCGGCGACCGTGGCGGCGACCATCGCGGTCACCGCGTCCGGTGAGGTCACATCGCAGATCGTGACCAGGGTGGCGCCGGCGTCCCCGATCAGGTCCGCCGTTTCCCGTAGCGCCGACTCCCGCCGCCCGGCCAGCGTCACCCGGTAGCCGTCGGCGGCCAGCCGTTGCGCGGTCGCGCGGCCGATACCGGATCCGGCGCCGGTCACCACGGCGACGCGTTTGTCGTCGTCTGTCATCAGATCTCTCCTCCAATCGATTATGCGGTGCAGTGCCGTCGACGGTCGTCGCTGTCAGCCCGTCCGGCCTGCCGTGATTTGAGTCGTCTCCCGATCTCGCCGGCCAGGATGCGGTGCTGGTCGACGTCGAAATGGATGCCGTCGAGTTCGCTGGACTTGATGTGCTCGCCCGGCGTCGAGGAAACCGGTGCCCAACCTGGCCGCGGATTCCCGCAGGATCGGGCCAGTGCTTCGGATTTCGCGCGTCCACCGACGTACATTCCGGCCAGGCAGCCGGCCTCGAGGATCGGCGGTGGGGCGACCACGAGAATGTCGGGGACCTTCCGGCCGGGTCGATCCGACCAGGACCGGATGACCGGCGACCAGCACCTCGACGGAGGCGGCGATGTCGTGCGGTGTGACCGCGAATCTGGTTTTGAAGTCGTTGACCCCCAACATCATCACCACCGTGTCGATCGGTGAATGGCTGCCGATGATGATCGGTACCGCCGCGATCCCGGAAAGGTGGCCGCCCTCGATGGGGTCGGCATGAACGGTGGTCCGTCCCGGGCAGGGCTTCCTCCACCACGTGCCAATCGGCGCCGAGATGCTCGGCGAGGACGCCGGGCCAGCGCTGGTCAGGGCCGTGCCGGCGGATGTCCTCGAGGTGGTTCATCGGCGCCGACCCGTAGGTGTTCGAGTCGCCGAAGCAGACCAGAACCTTGGGATGTGTCGTCATTGTTCGTCCTCAACACGCGTCGGTGGTGTCAGTCGGCCTCGGCGGCGGTCATTTCCTTGTAGTAGTTCCGTGGCCAGTTGTGGGCGGCCAGCTCGGTCAGCAGCTCGGGCGGGAATGCCGCGCCGTCGGAGTAGGCGATGTTCAGGTCGACCTCGGCGGGGTTCTTCATACCGGGAATGACGGTAGCGACCTGCGGTGAACTCAACGCGTACCGCATCGCGGCTTCGGCGAGGTTCTTGTAGTAGGGGCTGGTGACGGCTTTGAGAGCCTCGACCCGCTGGTAGGTCTCGGCGAATCGGTGGCCGTGGAACAGCGAGTGCGGCACCGATCCGGGCGCCCACGTGCTGTAGGTGTCGGGGGTCCAGGTTCCGGTCAGCGAACCGGAGTCCAGCGGAACCCTGGCGATGCAGGCGGTTCCACTCTCCGCGGCGGCTTCGAACAGGGCACCGGCCGGTCGCTGATCGAAGAGGTTGAACACCACCTGCAGGGAACTGACCAGACCGAGTCGGGCCAGGTCGACGCCTTCCTCGGGGCGGTAGTCCCGCAGCGAGACGCCGATCTGGTCGATCTTTCCTTCGATCCGCAGTTGGTTCAGTGTTTCCAACCAGTCCAGGGACCTGACGCCGTCGCCCATCCAGCTGTGCAGCTGCAGCAGGTCCAGGCGCTCGACACCGAGGCGGCGCAGCGACTTTTCCACCCCCTGCCGCAGGTACCACTCCGGGTAGCGGCCGCGCATCAGCGGATGGTCCTCGTCGGCGGACGGCCACCGGGTGGGGAAGATCTTGGTGCCGACATAGATCTTGTTACCGGACCACCGCCGCAGGGATTCGCCGACGACCTCTTCGCTGTGCCCGTTGCCGTAGGAGGCGGCGGTGTCGACGTAGTTGATGCCGCGTTCGTAGGAGTGCAGCAGGGTCGCGATGGACGCCTCGTCGTCGACTTTGCCCCACTCGCCGCCGATCTGCCAGCCACCGAAGGCGATCTCGCTGACCTGCCATCCGGTGCGTCCGAAGGTCCGATACTCCATGACCTATCCCCTCTTTCTGATGTTCGTTGGTGTGCTGTCAACTTGGGTCTGTTCGCCAGGGCGACCGTCATCGCCGACGGACGGCGGGTGGCTCTCGGGGACAGCAATCGTCGCCCGCCGCAAGGACCACGGCGGGCGACGAACGGGCTAGCGAATGCCTTCCTTGATGAACGGGATGATGGAATCGATGTTCGACTTGTCGTAGACGACCGGTCCGGTCGGAGTGGACAGCTGTGCGCCGATGACGCTGTTGTTCCTCTTGTACTGCCACAGCGAATCGATCGCCATGTAGCCCTGCAGCCACGGCTGCTGGTCGATGGTGAAGGCGATGTCGCCGCTCTGCAGCAGCGGGATGACGTCGGAGTTGAAGGCGAACGTCGCGGTCTTCACCGAGCTGCCCGATTCCTTCAACGCGTTCGCGACAAGTACCCCGAGTTGCGGGCCGAGGGTGACCACGGAGTCGATGGTCGGGTCCTGCGCCAGCTTGGCCTGAACGGTCGCCACGTACGCGGTCGGGTTGGTTCCGTCGGAGTAGATCCGGTCGACGGCGCCCTCGAACTTGGATTCGATGCCGTCGCAACGGTCTTCCAGCTGGATCTGCCCCTGCGCCTGGGTCACGCAGAGCGTGTGCTTGGAACCCAGTTCGTTCAGCTGGGTGCCGGCGAACTCGCCGGCGAGGACCTCCGGCTCACCGAAGAACGACAGCGCTCCGGTCTTCTGCCAGTCCCGGTCACCGGCGTTGTAGACGACGACCGGGATGCCGGCGTCGACGGCGGCCTTGATCGGCGCCGTCAGGGCGGCCGGGTCGGGCATGCTGACCGCGATGCCGTCGACCTTGCTGTCGATCGCGTTCTGGATCAGCGTGGCCTGCTCGGGGACGGTGCCGGAGCCGCTGTACTTGAACTCCACGTTGTCTTTCGCGGCTGCTTCCTCGGCGCCGTTCTGGATGACATCGAAGAAGGTGTCACCGGCCGGTGCGTGGCTGATCATCGCGAAGGTGTAGCGGGGGGTGTCGACGGTGGCGCCGCCACCCTCGGCGGCCGTGGCTGCGGGGCTCTCCGATGCCGCGCCGCCGCTGCTGCTGCACGCGGCGGCGGTGACGAGCACCATGCCTGCCGCGGCACCGATCAGCAGTTTCTTCCTGGTCAGTCCGAACATCGTTGTTCCTTCCGTTGCGCCGGAACCCGAGCGGGCTCCGGGCGTGATGGGGATGCGTCGAAACGCACGGTGGGCCAGATGCGAGAACCTGGGGTTGGTGTTTGTGGCCCGGCGAAGTAGAGGAACATCTCGGCGTATATAGAGCGCTCTATCTCCGTGGACTAGAGTGTGACGCCTGGCACCATCCACGTCAAGTGAATGTCATAACAAAGATGGAACCGGCAGGCCGGACGCGTGATCGCGGATCAGACCTACTCTGCTGCCAGCCTCGGCCCTGGCCGAGTTGCGCCGCAGCGGAATCAGCCGGCTCGTCCCCCATCGGCGGCGTGGCGGTCGGAATCCGTCATCAGAACTGGCGATCGCCCGAAATGGCCGAGGGGCAACCGTTGACGAGTCAGAGAACTCTCGCTAGCCTTCGAACTAGAGCGCTCTATACGCGCTATGTACTGACCCGCCGCCGCCGTCGCGCGACGGTTCCGTCGATGCAGAGGCCGCCGATGACTCTCGCCCCCGAAGCCCCCGTGCTGTCCACAACGGACAGGCCGCGCGATCTCACCGTGTTCTACGACCCGCTGGCCTACTCCGCCTACGACCACCCGTACGAGGTGTACCGGGAGCTGCGCCGCAACGCGCCGGTCTACTACAACGCGCGGCGAGACCTGTGGGTGTTGTCCCGGTATGACGATGTGCGGGCCTGCCTGAAGAACAACGAGCAGTTCGTCAACGCCCTGGGCAACGACATGGACGGCACCCACGACTCGTACGGCCCGGGCAACCTGATCGCCCTCGATCAGCCGTACCACACGGTGGTGCGCAACGTGGTGCGACCGTCGTTCGCGCCCCGGGAGATCGTGGCCATGGAGGAGTACATCCGCGGCCTGACCCGGGAACTGCTGGCCGGGCTCCGCGAGAAGGGCAGCGGCGACTTCGCCGAGGACATCGCACTGCCGCTGGTGTTCGGCGTCTCGATGCGCCTTCTGGGCGCGTCCACCGCCGAGACGAAGTTCTGGCAGGACCATCTGCTGCGGTCGATGGCCCGCACCGTCGGCGAGTTCGGCATCCCGGAGGACGCCTTCAGCTCCAACCGGGAGGCCGAGGAACACATCGGCGAGATCATGCAGCGCCGCCGTGAGGAGATCGCCGCCGGCGCCGAGGCCGACACCCCCGACGCGATCAGCCAGATCCTGCTGGCCGGCGCCAAGGGTGAACTCGACGATGCCGAGCAGGTGGGACTGGCGCACCTGATCCTGTCCGCCTCCACCGACGCGCCCGCCGCCCTGGTCACCAACTGCATCGCGGTGCTGGACAAGTTCCCGGCCATCCAGAGCTACCTGCACGACAACCCGAAGGCGGTCAAGGCCTTCGTCGAGGAGACCCTGCGCTACGACGGCCCGGCCAAGAACCTGTGCCGGCAAACCACGGCCGAGGTCACCATCGGCGGGGTCACCATCCCCAAGGACTCACGGGTCATGGTGCTGATGGGATCGGCCAACCGGGACGAGCAGCGTCTACGCCAACCCCGACGGCTTCGACCTGTTCCGCACCTTCACCGTGGACAACAAGATCCTCACCTTCGGTGACGGCATCCATTCCTGCATGGGCGCCCCGCTGGCCCGGATGACCGCGCAGATCGCGGTCGAAGAACTCGTCGCCGGCCTGGACGGCACCGAACTGCGCGTCGTCGGCGTCCCGGAACGGTGGGCCAAGCAGATGGTCCGCGGGTTCGCCAAACTGCCGGTCAAGATCGTCCCGGCCGCCGAGGCACGTCCAGGTCCGCAAGGCGCACTCCTCGACCGCGCACCTGGAAACCGTCCAGCACCGCAGCACCCGGCTCACCCTGACGACCCGCGAGTTCGAAGCCACCGCCCGGGTCGAGGCCAAGGAACTGGCCGCCGAAGGGGTCGCCGCCCTGACCCTGCGGGAGGTCGACGGTCACGCCCTGCCGCAGTGGGAACCGGGAGCACATGTCGACCTGGTCATCGACGGCGTCACCACCCGCCAGTACTCGCTCAGCGGTGATCCCGCCGACCAGCACACCTGGCGGCTCGGCATCCTGCGCAACCCCAACGGCAGCGGCGCGTCGCTGCACGTCCACGACACCCTGCAGGCCGGGGACCTGGTCAAGGTCCGCGGCCCGCGGAACAACTTTCCCCTCGTCGATTCCCCCCGGTACCTGTTCATCGCCGGCGGTATCGGCATCACCCCCATGTTGCCGATGATCCGGTCGGCCGAAGCCGCCGGAGCCGACTGGCGCCTGGTCTACGGCGGCCGCGAACGGGCGTCGATGGCGTTCCTCGACGAACTCGCCGGCTACGGGGACCGGGTCACCGTCTGGCCGCAGGACGAACACGGATTCCTCGACCTGGACGGGCTTCTCGGGCAACCGCAGGCCGACACCAAGGTGTACTGCTGCGGCCCGGAGCCACTCCTGGCTGCCGTCGAACAGAAATGCGCGCACTGGCCCAAGAGATCTCTGCACGTCGAACGCTTCAAGGCGAAGTCCCTGACCGAACCGGTCCGCAACGACGCCTTCGAGGTGTACCTCGCGAACAGCGACATCACGCTTATCGGTGCCACCGGAGAAGTCGATCCTCGCAGTCGTCGAGGAAGCCGGCGTCGGCGTGCTGTCCTCCTGCCAGGAAGGAACCTGCGGGACCTGCGAAACACCTGTCCTGGAAGGTGTTCCGGACCACCGCGACTCGGTTCTCGACCAGGACGAACGGGAAGCCGGCGACTGCATGATGATCTGCGTCTCCCGCGCCTGCACCGCCCGGCTGGTCCTGGAACTCTGAACCGCCGCAACGTCAGAGCACTTGCGGCAGTAGTCGTGTGGCGCCTGCTCACTCTCCTGGGGAGGTTCGGTGGTGAAACCCAGGCGCCACACCCTCACGCCCGAGCTGACAGCCGGACGATGCCGATCCGGTGCCTGGTCACCCTCCATGGGGATATGCGGGTGACCAGGTGCCGTGTCGCTGCACCACCAAATTCTGCACCGCCAATGTGAGGACCCAGGAGGTTGGTTTGAGCACGAGCAGCGTCACCGAGTACAACCCCTTCGCGCCAGGCTTCTACGACGACCCGTTCACCGTTTACCGGTGGATGCGGGACGAGGCCCCGGTCTTCCACAGCGAACGCTGGGGGTGGTGGGCCCTGTCGCGGTTCGACGACGTCCGGGCCGCCGCACTCGACGCGGACACCTTCCGCAGCTTCGAGGGCATGGACATCGACAACACCGTCGGAGACCAGGCCGGACCCGGATTCCTGCCCAACCTCGACGACCCCCGCCACCGGCAGATCCGCAAGATCGTTCAACCGTCCTTCCTGCCCCGCCGCATCGCCGCACAGGAGGACAGCATCCGCACCGCGGTCCGAGGCCTGCTCGCGTCCTGGCGGCACGGTGGCACCGTCGACCTGGCCCAGGAACTCGCCTGGCCCATGCCGTTCGAAGTGTTCTTCAACCTTTTCGGCCTGCCCAGCTCCCGGGAGGCGGGACGAGCACAACTCGAGCAATGGGTGCACGAACTCAAGGGCCGCGAACCCGGCGGCCCCGAACTGACACCCACCGCCAAGGCCGCCACCGTGGGCATCAGGCAGTACTTCACCGACCTGCTCGAGCAACGGCGACGCTCACCCCGGGCGGACCTGGTCAGCCACCTGGTGCAGGCAGAAATCGACGGGGTGCCGTTCAGCGACGAACACATCACCCCGGCATCGGAAGTCCTCGGGTTGATGATGGTCCTGTTCCTCGGGGGAGTGGAATCCACCGCCGGACTGACGGCAACGATGTTCAAACTCCTCGCCGAGAACCCGGACCAACGGGCACGACTTCAACAGGACCCGACCCTCATCCCCGCCGCGGTCGAGGAGACCATCCGGTTTGCCACACCCCTGCAGATCGCCGCCCGCACCACATCCCGCGATGTCACCCTGCACGGGGTCACCATCCCCGCCGGCGGCCGGGTGGTCCTGGTCTACGGAGCGGCCAACCGTGACCCACAACAGTTCCCGGACCCGGACGTCTTCGACATCGGCCGAGGACGCATCCGGCACCTCGGTTTCGGTGAAGGCATCCACGGCTGCCTCGGAGCCCCGCTGGCCCGCCTCGAAGCCAGGATCGCCGCCGAGGAGGCGCTTCCCCTGCTCGGCGACTACGTGCTGGCGGCGCCCCCCGTGTTCTATCCCAGCTCACCCAACATGTATGTCTGGTCGAGCCTGCCGGTCACACCAAGGACTCGGCCGGCCGCCACCGCCCCTAGGGGTGACCTGACCGGGTGACCTGATGTCACAGAGCACCCTCAAGGGGGACAGGACCGGTCGAGCTGCGGACGACAAGCGTTGTGGGTAAAACAACCTGACGGTCGACCAGGGCCTGACCCGCGATCCTCGCGATGCTGCGTTCCACTGCCAATCTCGCCAGCTCGTCCGGATCCTGGCGAACCGAGGTGAGATCCAGATGCGGCAACCGCGCCAGGGAACTGTCGTTCCAGCCGACGATCGAGAGCTGTTGGGGAACATCGATCCCGGCTCGCCGGAATGTCTCCAACAGACCGGCAGCCATATCGTCGTTGTAGCCGACTATCGCGGTCGGCAACGACGGCGCTTCGAGCAGCTGCTCGGCGGCGTGAACCCCGTCTTGCTGGTTGTAGCCGCCCCCGCTCTCGGTGATCCGAGGTACAAGCCCCCTGCGGCGCATGGCCGCCCGGTAGCTTTTGCGGCGCGCCATCGACACGGAACCGCGTCCACCGTCGACATGAACGATTTCGGTGTGCCCCAGATCGGCCAGATGATCCACTGCCTGCCGGGCGCCCTGCCGATCGGAACTGCGGACGACATCGACAGCCGGATCCTTCACCTCCCACCCCACCACCGTCACCGGCAGCTTTCCGGCGAGTACCGGTGTCGCCCCCTCCGGACCGAGCAGGATAACTGCGTCGCAACGGAAGTCGAGCAGTGTCTCCACCGCGCGACGCTCATCGCGATGTGTCGTCAGAGCGCTGAGGATGACATCGCACCCGGAGCTCTCCGCCGTGGCATATAGCCCGTCCAGCAGCTCCAGGTGGAACAGGCCGAACTGGCTGAACACCACCCCGAGCAGCGGGGAACTGCTACTGGCCAGCAGCCTGGCCCTGGCGTCAGGCCGATACCCCATCTCGGCCGCAACCTGGAGCACCCGCTCCCGGGTCTCGGCGCTGGCGCCCGGAACACCCCTCATGACAATCGAGACAAGGGCCCGGGACACCCCCGCCCGAGCACCGACGTCCTCTAGGGTGGGGCGCCTGTGCGGACGATCAGCGACACTGTCACTCACGACGACCTCCCCAGCCCTACAAGACATTATCTGTGCTGGTGCGGTGTCGAGAGTTGAGGGGACTTCTCGTGCGCTCGGGGCGAATTCTCGCGCGATATCTCTACTCAACTCCCGCTCTGCGGGTCGTGCGGACGGGTCACGGCGGCGGCCCGCAGGTCGACCTGCTCGGCCTCGTTGATCGCGACCGCCCTGGCCAGCCGTGCGTACTTCAGGTCGAGCTCCTTGAACCGCAGGTAGGTGCTGATCGCGAAGAAGCCGAACCCGACGACCAGCACATAGAGCAGCAGGTCGGCGCCGCGACCGACGCCCAGCTGCATCGCCACCCAGGTGACGTCTTCCGGCCTGATCACCGCGTAGGCGGCGAACGCCAGGAAGACGGCCATGCCGATCTTGAGGTAGGCACTGCCGCGGCTGGTGCCGTGTCTGCGCAGCAGGAAGATCATCAGTCCGACGACGGCCAGGATGAGCAGGATCTTGATGATCGTCATGATTCCCCAGACATGGTTCGACAGCCTCGATGTTTCGCTTCAGTGCCGACGCCGGACCGCGGAGTCGAACACGATGTTGACCCCGTTCAGCAGCGACTGGCCCTTGGCCCTCGAGTAGTCCGTGTACAGGATGCTCACCGGTTCTTCGGCCACCCGCCACCGGTTGGCGTCGATCATCGCGACGATCTCAGGGGCATGACCCATGCCGTTCGAGGTGATGTCCATTCCGTCGGCCACGGTGCGGTTGAAGGCCCGAAGACCGTTGTGCGAGTCGGTCAGACCCAGCCGCCGGCTGCGTGGGCTGAGCGCCACCGCCGTTCTCAGGACCAGTCGTTTGACCAGCGGCACGTCGTCGGCATTGCCCCGGAATCGGGTGCCGATCACGATGTCCAGCGGCTCGGTGCGGAGCCGCGCCACCATCCGCCGGACGTCGTCCACCTGATGCTGCCCGTCGGCATCGAAAGTGACGAAGTACCGGGCCCCTGGCTGCCGGCGGGCGTACTCCACCCCGGTTTGGATGGCCGCACCCTGGCCCAGATTGATCGGGTGGCGCACCAGACGAGCGCCGGTGCCACGGATCTGGTCGGCGGAGCCGTCGCGGCTGCCGTCGTCGACGCAGACGATGTTCGGGAACGTCGGCAGCGCCGTCGCCAGGACACCCCGGATGACCTCCGCCTCGTTGTAGACGGGCACGACCAGCCAGACGTCCACATTGCTCCGTGTCGGTGGTCGGTCGGCCGGTTCGCTCCGCGTCACCTGTCACCCGACCGGATCCACAACTCGTTCATTCTTCGAGCACGGAGCACGGTAGCGGGACAGCCCACTCCGGACCAGGCGGTGTGGTCACATCAATGACTGCATCGGGATTGTCGGAACAGGTGGCGGCCGATTCGTCGACCGATGTTCCCCAATTGTCGGGGGCGGCAGGTTCCGCCCCTACCAGGTTCGCGGCCATCACGATCACGATCAACCCTATAGCGGCAAAAGCACCCCTGCGCCATTCCGGTCGACGACGGGCCGCCACACCGCCAGCGACGAAGAGGGTCGCGCCGAGCATCAGGCCCGCGGCAGTTCCCCAACGGATCAACAGTGGCTCGCCGAGTTGCTCCGGCGTCATGTCGCTGTAGAAGAAGTCCGGATTGGCACCCAACACGAATGATGCGGTCCAGCTGACGATCGAGCCGTAGAGCAATGCGAGGATTGCCACCCTTTCGCGGCGTTCGCCCCACACTGCGCCGAGAACCGCCGATGCGAGAACGAGCAACACACCGATCGAGCCGATCCACCAGGATGTCCTGACCAGGACCAGACCCAGGATGTCGGGACTGATCGAGCCGAGGGTCATTCCGACGTTGAGGACGTAGCCCTCGACGGTGGAGAGCAGAGGTGGGTAGTCGACGGCGATCGCACGCGGTGCGATCAGCGTCGTCGCGACCTGCGCGACGACACCCACGGTCCAGCACAGCACCACCGGCCAGCTGCGACGTGATCGAAAGACTGCCCAGACGGCCAGCGGAAGGAACATCGCGCACTGCGGCTCGGTGGCGGTGCACAGCAGCGCGACAACTCCCATTGCCCAGGCGCCGACCATCGATCTCGGAGTGGCGAGCAGCACCCAGACGCTGAGATAGAGCAGGAACCAGTGCAGATTGGCCAGGTTGCCGAGGGCTTCGAAGCCGACTATCGGCGCCACCGCCGTCAGCAGGCCGAGCGCAACCCGTGCCGGCCAGAAGGACGTCACATCCCGGCTGAAGAAGAACACCAGACCGGCGACGGCGCCGACGATCGAGCACGCCGCCAGGTTGGTTGCCGTGGCCCACCACTCGACCGGGAAGACAGTCTTGATCATCCAGGACGTCACCCGTGGAACCAGGTGCTGATAGCCGGCGTAGGGCTCGATCAGTAGCGACCAGCCTCCGTGGGTGAACCAGTCGCCGAAGAACGTTCGGCCGTCCTCCGCGTACAGCTGGCCTGACACATCGACAGGCATCCGCAACCAGGCAATTCCCGTCGAGCAGGCGCCCACGATGAGAGCGGCCGGCCAGGTCGAGACGGTCCAGCCGGATCCGACCGCGGACGCCGAATCTTCGGCCGTCGAGGAGGGATCTACTGGTGATGCGGCGGCAGGAAGATCAGTCATTGCCTCGCCTCCGTTCGAGACCACCGCTGACCGGCCGCAACGAGGGGCTCGGGAACATCACGATTGGTAGGGTACGGGCGCGCCGCGGACCCTGCGGGCACCGACCCGATGGGACTGGCGATGGTTGGCGTTCGCCCCGCACCGATCGTCCGGCCGGGTGGGGGGATGATCTGCATCCTGCTGGTGTCCTTCTTCACGCTCGGCGCCGGCTGGTCGCTGACGACGGCTCCCGGCGGCTCGCCGGACGAGGTTCAGCACGCCTTCCGGGCGATCGCGGTGTGGGACGGCCAGTTGCTGCTGGAACCGCAACCGACGGGCGGAGCCAGCGTCCGGATTCCCCAGGTCTGGAATCAGATCCAGGACGAGATCAAATGTTTCACCGGCAACCAGGCCGCGACCGCTGCCTGCGCGGCGGATTGGCCGACCGACGACGGCGTCACGGCGCTGCTGGGCAACAGTGCCGGCCGGTACAACCCGGTCTACTACCTGCTGATCGGGTTGCCGTTCCAGATGTTCGGCCCGGAAACCGGTCTGTACGTCGCGCGGCTGTTGTCCTGCCTGCTGACCGCCGTATTGCTGACCCTGGCGGCGAGCGCCCTGCTGGTGCGTGGTGGTTCGGTGTTGGCCCGCATCGGATTGGTCGCCGCGCTGACCCCGATGGCGCTCTTCCTGGGCGGCACCGTCAACCCCAGTGGAATGGAGATCGCCGGCGCCATTGCCGGCTGGGTCGGCCTGCTGCTGCTTGCCAGAAACCCTGATCACCCAGCGGTGCGGTACTTCGCCGTCGTCACGGCGGTCGGACTCTGCGCGATGGTGGTGTCCCGCCCGGCGTCCTACCTCTGGCTCGCCGTACTGGGCGTGGTCTTCCTGATCGCCGCCGGCCGGCGCGAGCCTCGGCCGGCTGGTGCGCCGGCCGGCCGTGTTGATCGCCGCCGCGGCCGTCGCCGTCGTCACTGTCTGCTGCCTGTTGTGGAACTACCTGGCCATGACGTCGGATACCTCCACCGGCGCACCGCTGTTCGGCGGCCGGGCCGAGGGTTTCCTCGAGTCGTACCGCAGTTCGGCGGCCTGGTGGGAGCAACAAATCGGCGTGCTCGGCTGGTTGGACACTCCGCTGCCGACCGCGGCGCTCTGGGGGACCCTGCTGATCGTCGGTGTAATCGTCGTTCCTGCGGCGGTCGGCTCTCGGCCGGCCATGCGGATCGCACTGCTCGCAGCACTTGTCGCCGCCGTCGGGGTGCCGATCATTGCCCAGACCTTCCTGTTCCCCACCCTGGGATTGGTCTGGCAGGGCCGGTACGGGATGCCCTTGACGGTCGGCGTCGTGCTGGTCGCCGGGATCGCGCTCGACGAGACATCGGTCTTCGACAGAGCGATCGCCGGGCGGCTGATGGGGCTCTGCCTCTGCGGCTGGGCGCTGATCGGGATCACCGTCGGGTTCTACAACCTGCAGCGGTACGCCACCGGCAGCGCGGAAGCGGCGGGTTACGAGCTGCTCTGGCAGCCCACCGCCTGGCAGCCGCCCAGCGGGAACGCCCTGGCCTTCGGGGTGCTCGTGCTGGGATACCTGGCCGCGGCCTGGTCGCTCGGCCGGCTCGCTCCGCCGATCGTCGTGGAGGTGGCACCGGAGCCGAATCGCAGCGGTCCGGAGCCGGCCACCGAGGTCCCGGCGGACTTCGACGACGAGCAGAAAGCCGCGCCGCCCAGGTGATCGCCCGGATGGCCGCTCAGTGATCAGGCCAGGTGATCAGGCAGGCCGGAAGGCCTCCGGTGCTGCGGCGAACCCGGCGCTCAGGGCTTCCCGCCAGTCCCGCAGCGGGGCCAGGCCGGCGGCGGTCCAGGCGTCGGTCGACAGCACCGAGTAGGCGGGCCGCGGAGCCGGCCGGGGGAAGTTCGCCGTGCTGGTCGGCTGCACCCGGTCCGGATCGGCGCCGAGCTCGATGAAGATCGCTCTGGCGAAGTCGAACCAGGTGGTCTCGCCGGCATTGGTGAGCTGCAGCAAACCACCGGGCAGGTCGGCGTCGGCCAGTTCGAGCAGCCCGGCCGCCAGGTCGGCGGCATAGGTCGGGGTACCGCGCTGATCGTCGACCACGCTGATCGTCGGCCGGGCGGCCTCCAACCGGCCGATCGTCTTGACGAAGTTCGAGCCGTTGGCTCCCCAGACCCACGCGGTCCGCACCACATGCGCCCCGGGGTGCGCCTCGAGAACGGCCTGCTCGCCGGCCAACTTGGAGGCGCCGTACACGCTGCGTGGACCCGTCGGGTCGTCGATCCGGTAGGGCCGGGTTCCGTCGCCGGGGAAGACGTAGTCGGTCGAGACGTGGATCAAACCGAGTCCGAGCCGGCCGGCCGCCATCGCGAGATGGGTGGGACCGGCGGCGTTCACCGCGTACGCGGCATCGAGATCGCTCTCGGCATCGTCGACGGCGGTGTAGGCGGCGCAATTGATCACCACCGCACGACCGAGGCCGTCCTCGCCGGTCGCCGCCTTGGCGAAGGCCGTCAGGGCCGTTGTCCACCGCCACCGGATCGGTGATGTCCAGATCGACCGACCCGTAGGCCCTGGTCGGGATACCGGCGACAGCAGTCGCTGACACCAGGTCGCTGCCGAGCTGGCCACAGGCACCGGTGATCAACACTGACATGACGGTGCTCGATTCTCCTGCGTCGGGGGCATCACCGACCTGACGGGTCGACAGCGCCGCAAGGAAAGCTGCGTGCCTCATTTCAGCACCTGCCGCACGCCGGACGGGCGGAACACGCTCGACGCCGCCGGGATCGATTCCCCGCTTTCGGAAAAACCGCCTCGGCACGACTCAGCGATCGATGGCCGAGCGAGCCTTCAGCGGCTCCCACCAGGCCCGGTTCTCCCGGTACCAGGTGACGGTGTCGGCCAGGCCCTTGTCGAACGGGACCTGCGGCTGGTAGCCCAGTTCGTCCGAGATCTTGCTGTGGTCCACCGAGTACCGCTGGTCGTGACCGCCGCCGCGCGGGTCGATGATCCGCTCGATGAACGACTCGTCACGTCCGGTCGCCTCGATCAGCTTGGCGGTCAGTTCGGCATTGGTCAGCTCCGTGCCACCGCCGATGTTGTAGACCTCGCCCGTCCGGCCCCCGGCCAGCACCAGCGCGATGCCCCGACAGTGGTCGTCGACGTGCAGCCAGTCCCTGACCTGCGATCCCTCGCCGTACAGCGGGACCGTCGCGCCGTCCATCAGGTTGGTGACGAACAGCGGGATGACCTTCTCCGGGAACTGGTACGGGCCGTAGTTGTTGGAGCACCGGGTGATCGCGACGGGCAGGCCGTGGGTCTTGGCGTAGGCCCTGGCGATCAGGTCCGACGACGCCTTCGAGGCCGAGTACGGGGAGTTCGGTTCCAACGGCTGCTTCTCGTCCCACGACCCGGTCAGGATCGAGCCGTACACCTCATCGGTGGAGACGTGCACGAATTTGGTGAGCTTGGTGTCCAGCGCCGCCTGCAGCAGGGTCTGGGTGCCCAGCACGTTGGTCAGCACGAAGTCGGCGCCACCCAGGATCGAGCGATCGACGTGCGACTCGGCGGCGAAGTGCACGACCGCGTCCGCGCGACCCACCAGCTTGCTGGTCAGCTCCGGATCACAGATGTCGCCCTGCACGAACTCGTACCGGTCGGAATCCTCCACCTCGGACAGATTCGCGAGATTGCCCGCGTAGGTGAGCTTGTCGAGGACGGTGACCTCGGCGCCCTCCAGGCCGGGGAAGTCGTCGGCAAGGAGATGACGAGTGAACACCGAACCGATGAACCCGGCGCCGCCGGTCACGAGAATGCGCATGGTGAGCCATTGTGCCGTACCGCTATCGATTCGCCTGCATCGCCGCGGACGCGGACACACGCCGTCAACGAGGTCACCGGATCGGTACCGGCACGCGGCTACCCTGACAGCAATCCGATCCCGATCGGGTCACGACGAACCATCGGGCAACCGGGCCGCGCCATGATGCGTCCTTTGCTGCGAGCGCATCGGTGCGCGCGGTCACCACCAGCGCAACACACGGCAGGAGTCGAACGCGACCACCGGCTCGCGATCATCGAACCTGGCGGAAAGGCAGTCGAATGACGAACTCGGACGGTTCGGATCCGCGGCGGGGTCCCCGCCGTTACGGACCGACCTCCGGGTCAGGTGGTCAGCCGCCCTACCCGCCCCGGCAGACCCCGCCCGATCGCGCGGCGCCGCGGGCGTCGTCCTCCCGTCCGCCCGGGTCCGATGACTTCGACGACTCCACCACCATCTACTCCGGCGAGCGGCTCGATCCATCGACACCCGCTCCGCGATACCCGGCGGCAGGATCCGGCGGTCGGCCGGACTCACCGCGTCCGGCCGGGCCACCCGTCAGTGGCCGGCAGCCCGGCCCGTACCCGGCCGCCGGCGCTCCGCGACCGCCTGCTCCGCAGACCCCCGCGTGGTCACAGACCAACCCGCCGACGGCCAAATTCCCGAGCTACCCGGAACAGCCACCGGTCCAGATCCGGCCCGGCAGCGGCGGCTATCCGGGGATGTCCGCCGCGGTGCCGGCCGCCTACGGTGGCGGCACCCCACCGGGTGGCCGGCCGCCCGGTCCGCCACCCGTGCCGGCGGGGCAACCCGGCGAGCCGCGGCGACGCCGGGTTTCCGGCGGCGTCCTGGCCACCCGGATCGTGGCCCTGGTCGCGGCGGTCGCGGTGTTGCTCGGGGTCGGCATCGGATGGGCGGTCACCGGCACGCTCGAGGCGAACAGCGGCACGTCCGACGCAGCCGGGAATGCCGGCAACGGCGGCGTCATCTCCGAAGGCGGGATGACCATCCTGCTCGTCGGTTCCGACGCCCGTACCGATTCCGACGGCAATCCGCTCAGCGCCGAGGAGCTGGCCCAGGTCGGCACCGAGGACGACGGCGGCGGGTTGAACACCGACACCATCATGCTGGTGCACATCCCGGAGGGCGGCGGCAAGGCAACGGCGGTCTCGCTGCCGCGGGACACCTGGATCGGCCCGAAGGTGATGAGCCAGGTGGTCGGCCCCTACGCCGACGGCACCGAGGGTGCCTACAACGCCAACAAGATCAATTCCTTCTACTCGACGGCCAAGGCCTACACCGAACAACGGCTGGTCAACGAGGGCGTCACCGACAAGGCGCAGATCGAACGAGACTCGAACGAGGCCGGCCGGACCATGCTGATCCGGGTGGTCCAGGCGTTCTCCGGGATGAAGATCGACCACTACGCAGAGGTGAACCTGCTCGGCTTCTATCTGTTGTCCAACGCCATCGGCGGCGTTCCGGTCTGCCTGAATGCAGCCGTGAACGACGAGTGGTCCGGCGCGAACTTCCCGGCCGGTCCGCAGGAGGTGCAGGGCACGGCGGCACTCGCCTTCGTCCGGCAGCGGCACGGTCTGCCCGAGGGTGACCTGGACCGGGTCCGCCGGCAGCAGGCGTTCCTGGCCGGTACCGCCGACAAGATCCTGTCGGTCGGCACGCTGACCGACCCCACGAAACTCGGCGACCTGGTCGGCGCCATCGACCGTTCGGTGATCTTCGACAAGGGTTTCTCGGTGCTCACCTTCGCCGAGCAGATCACCAACCTCTCGTCCGGCAACATCAACTTCGAGACGCTGCCCACCACCGGTCCGGAATCGTCGACGGACAAGGACGCGCTGGCCACCGACCCTGCGCAGGTACGGGCGTTCTTCGCGGCGATCTCGGGCGGATCGACGACAACACAGGCCGCGCCGGAGACCGCGGTGTCGGTCGACCCGGCGACGGTCACCGTCGACGTCCAGGACGGAACGATCGCCGACGGGGTGACCGCCCATGCCGCCGACACCATCAACCAGGCCGGCTTCGCGCTCGGCTCACTCGGTGTGGTGGCCGGCACGGCCGAGGGCAACGAGGTCTCCACCACCGAGATCCATTACCCGGCCGGCAGCTCCGGCGCCGCGCAGCAGGTGGCCGACGCCTTCGGGGTCGGCGACCTGGTCGAGGACGACGCCATCGCCGACAACCACATCCTGGTGATCGTCGGGCAGGACCTCGAGGTGCCACCGGCCGGACTGCGAGCACCCGGCGCCGCCTTCGCTGTCGCCCCGGCCGCAGTCGCTCCCGCCCTTGCTCCCGTCCCGCAGGCCGCCTTCGCCGCGTCGGTCCCATGTGTGAACTGACCCGCCGGGCGCCGGCCGGGCGCGCGCGATGAGCGCCCCGCTCCCGCCCGGTGGCATCACCGCCGCGCTGCTCGGTCCCCTGCTCGCGGGCGATCCGCATCGGCCGCGGCTGATCTGGCACGGCGCCGGCCGCACCGAGTTGTCCACCGCCTCGCTGGCCAACTGGGCGGCCAAGACCGCAGGTCTGCTGGTCGACGAGTTGGGTGGTCGGCCCGGCGGGGTCGTGGTGTGGCGCGTTCGCCGGTCGTGGCAGGCCGTCCCGCTGCTGCTCGGTTCGTGGTGGGCCGGAATGGTCGTCACCGATCTGTACGACGAGGCCGCCGAATCCCGCGCCGTCGCCGCGTTCATCGATGACGACGACGATTCGGGCGCCGACGAGGTCATCGTCGCGTCGTCCCATCCGTTCGGATTGGCGACCGGGGAGATCTCCGAGTACGCCCGTCATGTCGCCGATGCGGTGCTGCCGCAGGCGGACCGGTTCACCCCGCGCCGGCCGGCGTCGAGCGCCGACTCGACGGCGGCGATGACCACCGAGGGCAGCTTCGCCGTCCACGAGCTTCTCGACCGGGCGGCGGTCGCGGCCGAACGGATCGGTCCGGCCGGCCGCCTGCTGTCCGTCTCGGACCTGACCCTGCCGGACCGGGTCTGCACCGCGTTGCTCGGGACATTGGCGGCGGATGGGTCACTGATCCAGGTCAATCACGCCGCCGGTGCCGATCGGCAGGGTTTGGCCCGGATCGCCGCGGACGAGCGGGCGACCTGCACGTTCGGTGTCGACATCGAGGGACTTCCCCGCATCGGCTGAGCTGTGACATTCCCGCACGGGCGGCCCGCAATGGTCAGCGCAGCAACGAACGCGCCATCACCAGTCGCTGCACCTGGTTGGTGCCCTCGTAGATCTGGGTGATCTTGGCGTCCCGCATCATCCGTTCCACCGGGAAGTCGCGGGTGTAGCCGGCGCCGCCGAGCAACTGCACGGCGTCGACGGTGACCTTCATGGCCACGTCGGATGCCAGGCACTTCGCCGCCGCCGACAGGAAGGTCTTGTTGGCGTCGCCGCGCTCGGCGGCCGCCGCTGCCTGGTAGACCATCGTCCGCGCGCCCTCGATCTGCATCGCCATGTCGGCGATCATGAACTGCAGGCCCTGGAACTCGGCCAGCTTCTTGCCGAACTGCTTGCGTTCCTTGACATACGCGACAGCCACATCGAGCGCACCCTGGGCGATGCCGATCGCCTGCGCGCCGATCGTCGGCCTGGTGTGGTCGAGGGTGGCCATCGCCGTGCTGAATCCGGTACCCGGCGCGCCGATCATCCGGATCGCCGGGATCCGGCAATCCTCGAAGTGGATCTCCCTGGTCGGCGAGCCCTTGATGCCGAGCTTGCGTTCCTTGGTGCCGACGACGAAGCCGGGGTCGTCCGCGTGCACCACGAACGCCGAAATGCCTTTGGCCTTCTTGTCCGGGTCGGTCACCGCCATCACCGTGTACCAGCTGGAGACGCCGGCGTTGGTGATCCAGCACTTGGTCCCGTTGAGCACCCAGTCGTCTCCGTCGGCGACCGCCCGGGTCCGCATGGCCGCGGCATCGGAGCCGGCCTCCCGTTCCGAGAGCGCGTACGAGATCATCGCCTCGCCCGACGCGATCGAGGGCAGCACGAGCTGCTTCAGCTCTTCCGAGCCGGACAGGATGATCGGCATCGATCCGAGCTTGTTGACGGCCGGGATCAGCGACGACGAGGCGCAGACCCGGGCCACCTCCTCGATCACGATGACCGTGGCCACCGCGTCGGCGCCGGCGCCGTCATAGCTCTCCGGAATGTGGACCGCCTGGAAACCCGCTGCGGTCAGGGCTTTCTGGGCCTCGACCGGGTAACGCTCGTGCTCGTCGACGTCAGCGGCGTGCTGGGCGATCTCGCCCTCGGCGATCTCCCGGATCGCCTCGCGCACTGCCTGATGGTCGTCGGTCAGCGTGAACAAATCGCTCGTCACGGTGCTACCCCTGGTTGCTCTGGCCGCACTGCGGCTCTCCGGTGACCCGACGGCGGACCCGGCGCAGGCGCAAAGTTACCGGTCGGTAACAACCATGGTATCCCCGACTCGGGTCAGTGTCCGCTGATCTCCCGCAATGCCTCGTGCTTGGCCAGCACCATGCTCTCCAGGTCACCGGCGAACACCGCCAACCTCTCGGCCAGATCGCCGCGATCAGGTGCTGCGGCCAGGATCCGCACCGCCAACAGGCCGGCGTTGCGGGCACCGCCGATCGAGACGCAAGCCACCGGGATGCCCGCCGGCATCTGGACGATCGAGAGCAGTGAGTCCATGCCATCCAGGGTGGCCAACGGCACCGGGACACCGATCACCGGCAGCACCGTCGCCGAGGCGACCATGCCAGGGAGATGCGCGGCACCGCCGGCCCCGGCGATGATCACCCGCAGCCCCCGACCCGCGGCCGAAGCGGCGTAGTCCAGCATCCGGTGCGGCGTCCGATGGGCGGAGACGACCCCGACCTCGTAGCTCACGCCGAATTCATCGAGCAGTTCGCCGGCCGCGGACATCACCCGCCAGTCCGAGTCCGATCCCATGATCACGCCCACCAGCGGCGACCCTGCCTGGTCCGTGGTCATCGTGCTGCCTCTCCCACCGTGTCGAGTCCCACCGTGTCGAGTCCCACTGTGTCGAGCGAGACCGGGGTTTCACCGGTGATCTCCCGGTCGCTGACGTCGCGGTTGCTGACGTCCGTGCCGTGGATGTCGTAGCCGTCGGGCCACACCCCGTCGCCCAGCCATCCCGCGGCGAGCCGTGCCCGGCGACGTAGTTCGCCGAGATCGGAGCCGATGACGTTGACGTGCCCGAGCTTGCGGCCCGGCCGGAACGCCTTGCCGTACAGGTGCACCTTGACATCGGGGAACCGGGCCGCGAGATGGTGCACGCGCTCGTCCATGCCCACCGCCGGCCCGCCGTCTTCCCCGTCGGCGACGGCCGTCCCGCCGAGCACGTTGCCCATCACCGTGAACGGCGCGACCTGGTCCGTCCGACCGAGCGGATAGTCCAGCACCGCGCGCAGGTGCTGCTCGAACTGACTGGTCACCGACCCGTCCATCGTCCAGTGGCCGGAGTTGTGCGGGCGCATGGCCAACTCGTTGACGATCAGCCCGTCCGGTGCCGAAGGCCCGGGCGCGACCTGGAACAGCTCCACCGCGAGCACCCCCACCACACCGAGTTCACCTGCCACCCGCAGTGCCAATCGTGTTGCGGCGGCGGCGATGTCGTCATCCAACCCCGGTGCAGGCGCGATCACCTCGACACAGATGCCGTCCTGCTGGACCGTCTCTACGATGGGCCAGGCCGCGGCCTGGCCGAACGGAGATCGCGCCACCAGGGCGGCCAACTCGCGCTGCAGCGGGACGAAGGACTCGACCACCAGCCGCCCGGCGCCGGTGAGCCCGTCGGCGAGCGCTGGCAGATCGTCACCGCTGTCGATCACCCAGACTCCGCGTCCGTCGTAACCACCACGGGCGGTCTTCAGCACCACCGGCCAGCCGTGATCCGCACCGAATGCGGTCACCGCGTCGACGATGGCCGGCGAATCGCTGCCGTCCTCGATCAGGGCGAACGCCGGCACGGGGACGCCGAGCTCCGCCAGGTGGGTTCGCATCAACGCCTTGTCCTGGGCGTATTGCAGCGCGTCCGCGCCGGGGTACACCGCGTGCCCCTCAGCGGCCAGCGCCCGGATGTGGTCACCGGGAACGTGTTCGTGATCGAAGGTGACGACGTCACAGCCGACGGCGAAATCGCGCAGCGCGGTCAGATCGGTGTGCTCGCCCAGCATCACGTCGGGGGTCACCAGCGCGGCGCAATCGTCGGCGGACACCGACAACACCCGCAGTGTCTGACCGAGCGCGATGCCGGCCTGGTGCGTCATCCGCGCCAGCTGGCCGCCGCCGACCATTCCGACCCTGGGCATGCCGGTCCGTGAGTCCACGGGGCCGAAGCGTAATCGGCCCCGGTGGTGATCCCGTGCTCGGTGTCGTCCAGATCGAGACGACTCCGCGGCGATCGTCCCGCCACTCGCCGGCGGATTGCTCCGGCACGACGGCTCGGGACGATCACCGCGGCAGCCTCAGGTGTCCATCCCCGACACCTGATCACCCACCCCGGGTTCTTCCACGGCGTCCCCTCTAACGCCGTGGCAGATCTGTTGCCGGCGGGCGATCGGCCCACCGGGTCGTACTGTCAGCGGTCCAGCTGGCCGATCAGGTCGACGGCGGCCGGCAATGAATCCGGCAGTCGCTCGATCCAGACCCGGGTGGCGGAATGCTGATCGCCCCGGGACAGTCGTTCGCTGACCATGCCGGCGAGTAGTTGAGCCCGGCGGGCGAGCATCGCCTCGCGTTCGCACAGCGCGACCGCCATATGGTCGGCAAGGCGGGCCAGCGTCTGGCCGCCGTCGAAAACGGTGCGCATGGCATCGCCGGACAGGATCAAGCGGGGTGATGCGGTCCCACCCCGCCCGGCCGGTCAGGTCGACCCGGACGACGACCAGCGCGTGGGTCGAGGAGACCTTCGTGTCGGCCACCTCGGCCGCGCGGTAGACCTCGCCCATCCGGGTCCGGAGGTAGTCGTCCGAGACCAGGCCGGTGAGCGGATCGAACACTGTCGGTCGCGGAGCCATCATCCGATCGGCCCAACCGAGCGACACCGCGCGGTGCAGCACTTCGGTGTCCAGCCCCGCCAGAACAGCAGTGAGACCGTCGACGTCGGCCAGTGTCTCCCCCAACGAGACACCGGAGTCCGCGCGCACTCCCCCGAGTCGCTCGGCCGCTGGCCACAGGTTCTCGCCTTTGACGCAGGCTTCACACAGGGCGTCGATCGCCGGATCGTGCCAATCCGAGGCGAAGACCCAACCCGCCTCGGCGGTGCGGCCGAACCACAGATCCTGCAGTTCAGCGCTGGTCAAAGTGGTGGTGCCAGGCGTGTGGCTCATGGCCCGGGGTGCCTCCGTCCGCTTGATGTCAACCCGCAGCTCCGGTTCGACGGCAGCCGACAAGCGACCACCGGCTCACCGGTACTGATGAAGAGACGGGCGGCCGGTCGATCCATCACGCGAACATCGGAAAAACTTTTGTAGAGATCTGTGCAGCGGATGTGCAACGGTCCAGAGCCCGAGGAACGATCACTCGGATGGTTAGCCCGTTCGGGTTAGAATCCTGAACGCGGGGTGACCCCAGGCGTTCGTTCGTAGTCCACAATGACGAGGCACCGCGTGCCCGATCCCGGCGCGCCCGAAACCGCGGCGGTTGATCGGACCCCGACGGCGGCAAGGAAGAAGGAGCGCGGAGTGCCGGACCAGGCGGCTGACGAGTACGTCGTCAGCGACCCCGAGCTCATCACTCGGGTCCGCGCCGGTGACCGCGAAGCGTTCGGCGAGCTCTACAAGCGTCACTCCGGCCCGGCGACCAGCCTCGCCCGCCAGTTCGCGCGATCGGCCGCCGAGTCGGACGACCTGGTGTCGGAATCCTTCGCCCGCGTGCTGGACAACCTGCTCGCCGGAAAGGGTCCGGACACCGCCTTCCGCGCCTACCTGTTCACCACCGTGCGGAACACCGCCTACGACCGCACCCGCAAGGACAAGCGGCTGCAGTTCACCGACGACATGACGACCCACGACGTCGCCGTGGTCGGCGAGGACCCGGTGCTGGCCAAGATGGAGAGTGGCCTGGTCGCCGCCGCCTTCGCGCAGCTGCCCGAACGGTGGCAGGCGGTGCTGTGGCACACCCAGGTCGAGGGCGAGACCCCGGCCCAGGTCGGTGCACTGCTCGGGATGGCGCCGGGTGCGGTGTCCTCGCTCGCTTTTCGTGCCCGTGAGGGTCTGCGGGAGGCGTACCTGCAGGCGCACCTCGCGGAGACCGCCGCCGAGAAGTGCCGGTCCACGGTGGACCGGCTCGGCGCCTGGACCCGCGGCGGACTGTCGAAGCGGGAACAGGCCCAGGTCGAGGCCCATCTCGAGGAATGCGATCGTTGCCGCGCGCTGGCCGCGGAGCTGGAAGAGGTCAACCACGGCCTGCGCGGGCTACTGGCGCCGTTGTTGCTCGGCGGTGCGGCCGCCGGCTACCTCGCCACGCTCGGCCCGGTGGCGCCGTTGGTGGCGCCCGGTGCGCTTGCTGCGGGAGCCGCGGGAGCAGGCAGTGGCGCCGCCGGTTCATCGGGGGCAGGTGGTACCGGCGGCGGCGCTGCCGGTGGCGCCGGCGCGGCGGCCGGTGGTTCGACCGCAGCGACTGCCGCCGGGGTGGCGGCCGGCGCAGCGGCCATCGCGGCCGGTGCCGTCGGTGCTGCTGCGTTGGCGTCCGCTTCCGCCGGCGGCGCAGGAACGGCCGCTGCTGCCGGAACCGCCGGCGCAGCTGCCGCGGGAGCCGGCGGTGGTGGAGCGGGCGGTGGTGGAGCAGGTGCGGCTGGTGCCGCCGGGGGCGCGGGTGCAGCCGCCGGCGCGGGCGGCGTCTTCGCCGGGCTCGGCGTCGGCGGGCTGGTGGCCGCCGGTGCGGTGCTGGTCGCGGCGGCTGTCGCCGCCGTCTTCTTCATCGTCTCCGGGAATTCACCGGAGGCCACGAACACCGCCGCAACCGACGGTCCCAGCGTCGCCGCGCCGGCAACCCCGGCCAACGGAGGCGGAACCAGCGGCGGGACAGGCGGAACCGGCGGCGGGACAGGCGGTCCCGGCGGCACCGATCCGGCGGCCGGCAATTCCGCACCGGCAGCGCCAGGCGCCGGAAATACTGCAGCCGCGACGGTTCCCGCGAACGACGGCACCGCCGGTGACGGCACCGCAGGCGGCGACGGCACGTCGGGCGGTACGGGTGGTACCGGCGACGGCGGCGGCTGGCGGTGACTGACGGCACGCGCTGACGGTGGCGACGGGGACCGGCGGCGGAACGGGCAACGGCACGGACGCAGGTAGCACCCCGCCGGTCATCGACCCGATCGTCCCGGGCGGACCTGACGAGACCACCCCACCAACCGAGTCCTCATCGACAACCGAACCCTCCACCACGCCCACGGGACCGACGCCCACGGGACCGACGACTGCTCCGCCGGTCACCACTCCGGCGGCTTTGGCAGTGTCCGGCCTGACCGCCGCACCACTGACCGCCGGTGGTAGCAGCACGGTCTCGATGACGGTGACGAACAACGGCGACGACGCTTCTGATCCTGAGCCGTTCACCATCGCGGTGCCGACTGGCGTCACGGTGGCGGGCGTCGATGTCGGTCCCGAAGGGGCAGCACTCCGACGCGCCACCGCTGGCCTGCTCCGCGCGGGTCCGATCGGCCCCTGCGCGGCCCCTGACTGCACGGTCGATCTTCCCCCGGTCACCGGACATACAAAGATCACGGTGACCGTCACCCTCACGGCGTCTCCGACCGCGTCGAGCGGGTCGATCACCGTCACGGTGTTCGGGGAATCCGTCACCACTCAACTCGTCGTGACCCCGCTGCCCGCAGCCCTGGACCTGTTGAACCCGCAGATCACCAAGTCACCAGTGGCCGGCGGAACCGGCGCATTCACCGTCACCGTCACGAACACCGGCGGCCAACCCTCCACCGCCGGGGAACCGGTCACCATCGACCTGCCGGACGGCTTCACCCCGCAGCAGATCCTGGTCGGCGATCAAACCTGCCTCCCCACCGGCGAAGCCGCGGCACGGGTTGACTGCGCACTCCCGGTGATCCAACCCGGCGACGACGTACTGATCTCGGTCGACCTCCGGGTCAACCCCGGGACCAAGGTCGGGATCGCGACCGTCAGCATCCCGAACACCGAACCGCTGTCGCTGACCCTCACCGTCAAACCCGGAATCACCGGGTCTCGCCGGCCAGGCCCAAGCCCCGCTGATTGCGGACGGGCAGGCACACAACATCGTGGTCACCGCCACCACGGCCGACCCGAGCGTGACCAACCCCGGCAAGATCACCTTCACCACGGCGACCACACCCGGCGTCACCTTCCAGAACAACGAAGACTGCTCGGTCGCCGAAGGCGGCAGCGCCGCGGAATGCGACCTGTTCGGTGACGACAAACTCCTGCTGACCGTCACCATCGGCACCGACGCACCCACCGGGCCGCTGCTCATCGCCGGCACCGAACTCGGCCAACCGGCCCTGAACGTCACCGGTGACCTGCAGATCGTCGCCCGACCCGCGGCCCTGGACCTGGTCAACCCGCAGATCACCCAGCAACCCGTCGCCGGCGGAACCGGCGCGTTCACCGTCACCGTCACGAACACCGGCGGCCAGCCCTCCGCCGAAGGTGAATTGCTCACCATCGATCTACCGGTCGATTTCACCCCGCAACAGATCACGGTGAACGGGGAAATCTGCTGGTCCGGCAATGATGCGGCCCGGGTCGCGGTCGATTGTGCGCTCCCGGCGATCGAACCGGGCGAGGACGCCCTGATCACCGTCGGATTCCTGGTTGCCCCCGGGACGACCGGTGGTACCGCCACGGTCAGCGTCTCGAACGCGGTCCCGGTGTTCATCGACCTGACCGTGAAGCCCGGGATCATCGGCTTGGCCGGTCAGGCCCAGGGCCCATTGGTCGCGGACGGGCAGGCACACAACATCGTCATCACCGCCACGACGGCCGACCCGAGCGTGACCAACCCCGGCAAGATCACCTTCACCACAGCCACCACGCCCGGCGTCACCTTCCAGAACAACGAAGACTGCTCGGTCGCCGAAGGCGGCACGCCGCGGAATGCGACCTGTTCGGCGACGACAAACTCCTGCTGACCGTCACCATCGGCACCGACGCACCCACCGGACCGCTGCTCATCGCCGGCACCGAACTCAGCCGAGATGCCCTGAACGTCACCGGCGACCTGCAGATCGTCGCTCGGCCCGCGGCGGCACTGGACCTGGTCAACCCGCAGATCACCCAGCAACCCGTCGCCGGCGGAACCGGAGCGTTCACCGTCACCGTCACGAACACCGGCGGTCAACCCTCCACCGGCGGAGAAACGGTCACCATCGTCCTACCGGACGGATTCACCCCGCAACAGATCGTCATTGGCGATCAGACCTGCACCACCGGTGAAGCCGCGGCACGGGTGGACGTCGACTGTGCGCTCCCGGTGATCCAACCCGGCGACGACGTCCTGATCACGGTCGACCTCGGGGTGAACCCCGGGACCAAGGTCGGCACCGCCACCGTCCGCATCCCGAACACCGAACCGCTGTCGGTGACCCTCACCGTCCAGCCCGGAATCACCGGCCTGGCCGGCGAAGCGCCGAGACCACTGGTCCCGGACGGTCGACCCCACGACATCCTGATCACTGCCACGCTCAACGGTTCCGGGATCGACCCGGGTCTGATCACCTTCGCCACCACCAACCCGGGTATCACCTTCCAACCGAACCCGGACTGCGAAATCGCAGCGGAATGCGAGCTGTTCGGCGACAACAAACTGCTCCTGACCGTCACCATCGCCCCCGGCGCACGCTCCGGGCCACTGGTCATCACCGGCACCGAACTGGGTCAACAGGCCCTGACCGTCACCGGCAACCTGGCGATCCCCACCATCCAGTCGCCACCAGACCTGACGCTGTCCGAGGTCAGGTCAGCCAAACCCTGGTCGCCGGCGCTGGTGGACGGTGTGGCTGACCGTGGAGAACACCGGCGATCTCGCGACCGAACGGCAACCGATCTCCCTCGAAGGTCCCACCGGCATCACCCTGGCCGACGTCGTCTCTGACCCGGGCGACGCCGTCGACGTGCACGGAAGATGGCTGTTTCCTGGCGTCGCTGCCCGCCGGGTCGGGATCCGGTGACCCTGAAGCTCTCGCTGAACGTCGCGGCGACCGTTGCGGACGATCCGGACGCGGGACGATCACCGTCGTCATCGGCGACAAGGCCGCCACCCCGGTGTCGATCGATGTGCAGTCCGGCGTCGAATCGGTGGCCATCACCCCGGCCGGCCCGCTCGTCGCGGACGGTCAACCCGCATCCAGGACCGTCACTGTCACGCCCGCGCCAGGAGTCGAGAGTCCCGGGCCGATCACCCTCACGCTCGGCGGAACCGCGACCTTCGGCACCACCGAAGGGTGCGAGACGTCCGCAAGCCGGAAGTCGATCACCTGCTCCGGCACCGTCTTCGACGTCGATATCACGGTGCCGCGGGAGTCGACCGTCACCGAAGTCCAGATCGCCGCCGTCGACGCAGGTCAACGCACCTTGCAGGTCAAGGGCAGTCCGCTCCGTGTCGAGGTGGTCACCCCCGCAAGCCTGATCGTCACCGGCGTCGGCGTCACCGAGAACCCGGTCGCCGGCGGGAAGGGCGAGTTCACCGTCTCGGTGATCAACCGCGGCGGAGTCGAGTCTGCCGGTGGCGAGGCCATCAACCTCCAACTGCCGGATGGCTTCAGCAGAATCGGCACCATCATTCCGGGCGGCAGCTGTTCGGGAACCGAACGACCAGCTTTGGCCCTGGCGGCGGCCGTCCCCGACTGCACGCTTCCCCCCATCCCCGCCGGGAAGACACTCACTCTCACCTTCAGCCTGCAGATCTCGCCCACAGTCGGTGACACCGCGTCGGGCACCATCGCGATCGGTGACGGCGACCCGACCGACCTGACGTTCGACGTGCTTCCCGGCATCACCACCCTGACAGTCGCATCAGGCGAGGTGATCGCCGATGGCGCCGCACACCCGGTCACGTTCACCGCCGGTCTTGCCGGCGGTGTCACCGAGCCCGGGGCCGTGACCTTCACAGCCGATCCGGACGTCACTCTCTCCTGTGACGACGAGAAGCCCGCGGCGACGGTCGACTGCAGCATCGGCGACGGCGGCTCGATCCAGCTGCTGGTCACCGTCTCGCCGAATCGCAAGCCCGGTTCGTTGTCCCTGACCGCCACCGACGAGGGCCAACGGACGCTGCCGACCACCACGCTTCGGGTGGTCACTCCGGCCAGTCTCGAGCTGTCCGAACTCACCGCGCCGGCGTCGACGACCGCGGGCAATACCGCCGCCCTCAGCCTGACGGTGACCAACACCGGTGGATCCCGGTCCACCGGAAACGAGATCGTCGACGCCGGTCGTGCCGAACGGGTTCAAGGTCTCCGGCGTCACTGCCGACAAGACCGCCATCTGCTCGACGACCGGCCCGAACTGCCTGTTGCCGCAGCTCGACCCGAAGGCGTCGACCACCCTGACCGTCACGGTCGCGGTTCCGGCCAGCACCAAGCCCGGTGACTACCAGGTCACGATGTCCGTTGCCGGTCAGAAGCGCACGGCCACGCTGAAGGTGCAAACGGGAGTGCGCACACCGCTGGAGCTCTCGGATCTGACCATCGTCCAGCGGCCCATCGAGGGCACGGCGGTGGTGTCGCTCATCGTGACCAACACCAGTCCCGTCACCTCGCCCAAGCTGCCCATCACCGTCACACCGCTGCTGACGGCGGTCCGGATCGGTGGTGTGACGGGGAGCTCGACCCCGCTCTGCGTACTCGGGACCTCGTGTCAGCTCCCTGCCCTGGCGCCCGGACAGGCCGTGAAGTTGACGATCTACGTCGCAGCACCGCTCACCGGGAAGGTCACCGTCTCCATCGACGGGACAACCAGGTCTGCGCAGATCATCGGGCAGCCGCAGGTTCTCACGGCGACCCTCGGCCCCGCAGTCACGATCACGCCGACGACGCCGCAACTGCCCGCCGGCGAGACACCCGGCACAGCGGCGCCGGTCACCGAAACACCGACGACCCGTTCACTCGAACCAGAGGTCACGACGGACACGCCCGCCGCCACCGCCACGACGACAACGCCTGCGCCCACCACCGACGACCCGACCCCCACCGACACGGCCCCGGAAACGTCGACCGCCATCAGCACGGAGAGCACGGAAAGCTCAGCCACCGCGGAAACCCCGACGACCGCCGGCCCACTCACCGAAACGGCGCAGCCAACGGAGACCGCCGCCACCGCGACTTCGGAAACGACGGAGTCGACTATCGACGCGCGCCGAAGAACCGGCCGCCGCATCCCTGTCGATCTCCGGCGCGGAGATCGATCAGGCACTGTCCGTCGGCACCGCGGGCCGGATCGCCGTCACCGTGACCAACACCGGCGACGGTCGGTCGGCGGAGCAGCCGGTCAGGATCACGCTGCCGGACGGGGTGACCACCACGCGGGTGACCGTCAATGGAGCCGCCGTGGCAAAGGGTGCTGTCCAGACGTGCACGCTGCCCGAGCTGGATCCAGGAGCCTCCGCCACCGTCACCATCGAGATCTCCGCGAGCCGAGCATGCCACCGATGGAACCGCGATCGTGAGCGTCGACGGATCGACCGTCGACGGTCTGCTGACCATCGAAAGACCGGTGCTGCCGGAGACTCCCGCAGACATCGCCGGGAACGTCCACGCCCGCCGCTCGTGAGAACGAGTCCGGATTCGGTCGCTGACCAAAAGCGATAGCGTCGAGGTTAAAGAGCAGGTCAAGAGGGTGCTCGGCAGCATCCGGAGCCGAGGTTGCGTCCCGGAGAGCTTTCCCACCGCGTGAGCGAATGAGCCCGGAACCAGATCCGATCAGCCGTAGACTCGCCCGGTGAGCCTGATCGACACCGTGCGTCAACACCTACCCGTCAAGTACCGGGAGCTGGCCAAGTTCCTCGTGGTCGGTGGCACCTCGTACGTGGTCGACGTCGGTCTGTTCAGCCTCTTGTCGCACACCGTGCTGCAGGAAAAGGTGATCACCGCCAAGGCGATCTCGATCCTGGTCGCCACGGTCCTGAGCTACGTGCTGAACCGGGAATGGTCGTTCAGCCGCCGAGGCGGCCGCGAACGCCACCACGAAGCGATGTTGTTCTTCCTGGTCAACGGCATCGCCCTCGGCCTGAACCTGATCCCGCTCGCCCTGTCCCAGTACGTCTTCGGGTTCAACACCAGCAACTACTCGACGCTCACCGTCACCATCACGAACTTCATCTCCGCCAACGTCATCGGCACCATCCTGGGTATGGCATTCCGCTTCTGGGCCTACCGGAAGTGGGTGTTCCCCGAGGAGCTCACCCCGCACCCGGAACTGGTCGCCGAGGCGATCGCCCTGGCCGAGATGCACGAACAGGCCGAAGCCGAGCACAGGGCGGAGAAGCAGGCCCGTCAGCACCACTCCGACGGCGGGGAACGCGGCCGGCCTACTGACCAACCGGTGACACCGCAGTAGGGCTCTGAGCCGGTATCTCGATCACGCCGGGAGCCTGACCGACGGTCAGGAAGATCGCGAAGATCGGCGGCGCCGCCCGCCGCAGCTCCAGCCGGCCACCGTCCGCCTCGATGAACGCCCGCGCCAGGCCCAACCCGATACCGGTGGACGACGCGGTCGACACTCCCCGATCGAAGACGTGGGCGACCAGCGCCTCGGGAATGCCGGTCCCCTCGTCGCTGACCTCGAGCACCACCATCCCGCCCGATCCTCGGGTGGTCGACCGGACGGTGATGCCGACCTGACCGGCGCCGTGCTGCAGCGAGTTCTCCACCAGCACCCCGATCGCCTCGCGCAGCCTGCCAGGGGTGGCGTGCACCATCGTGTCCCGCGGGCAGCGCACGGTCAGCGTCCGGCCTGCCTCGACCAACCGTGGCCCCCATTCGGCCTCGATCTCGGCGAGTTCGTCACCCAGCACCACTTCGCTGGCCCCCGCGGCGCGTTCCGACCGCGCGTTGGCCAGCAGGTCGTCGACGACGGTGACCAGCCGGTCCGTCTGTTCGAGCGCCTCCTGCACCTCCTCGACGACCAGTGGGTCGGGGTGCTCGGCGAGTTCCTCGAGCCGCAACCGCAGCCCGGTCAGCCGGGTCCGCAACTGATGCGAGATGTCACCGGCGAGGTCGCGCTCGCGGGCGATCAACGCGGCGATGTCCTGCGCGGACGAGTCGAGGACGTCGGCGACCCGGTCCAGTTCGGTGATGCCGTATCGGCGACGGAAGATCCGGAAGTCACCGGATCCGAGGCGGGCAGCCCGCCGCGCCACGTCGGTCAGCGGCGTCACCAGCCGTCCGGCGGTCAGCAGCGCGACCCCGGTGCCGACCACCACCGACAACAGCACTGCCAGCGCCACCAACAGCAGGGCGGTCCACTGTTCGGCCCGGAGGTACGACTCCGGGACGGACAGCCGCAGCAGACCGCCACCGGCCATCGCGAGCTGGGCGGAGTAGGCCTGGTCGGCGGGCGGGGCACCGATGGATTGGTCGATCCGGCCGGCCATCCGGATCTCCAGTCGGCCGTCCGCCGGGACGGCCGCCTCGAGCTGGCCGAGATCCACTTCGGAGGAACCGGACTGGTTCGCGATCGACGCCGCGATGGAATCCAGCCGGCTCGACAGGTCGCTGCGCATCAGGTCGTCGACCACCCGCCAGGAGACGATCGACAACGGCACCCCGAGAGTCAGCACCGTCGCGGCGATCACCAGCAGGATCGAGATCAGCACCCGCCTGCGCATCAGTACCGCGACCGCATCGGGAACTCAGTCCGTTTCGAAACGGAAGCCGACACCGCGCACCGTCGAGATCCGCTGGTCGGCGGCCCTGGCCGAGCCGAGCCCATCCGCACCCTGGCCGGCCAACTTCCGCCGCAGCCAGGACATGTGCATGTCGAGCGTCTTGGAGGTCTTCATCGACGGGTCGTTCCAGACCTCGGAGAGGATCTCCTCGCGGGTGACCACCTGGCCGGCCCGGCTCATCATCACCCGCAGCAACTCGAATTCCTTGTTGGACAGGGCGATCTCGGTGCCGTCCACCTCGACCCGGCGGGAGCCGGTCTCGACCCGGACGCCGCCGATGTCCATCAACGCGGGGATCCGGCGGCGTTGCAACGCCCGCACCCTGGCCAGCAGTTCGGCCATCCGGAACGGCTTCGCCACATAGTCATCGGCGCCGGCATCGAGACCCACCACGAAGTCGGCCTCGTCGGTGCGGGCCGTCAGCATCAGCACCGGGACGTCCCGCCCGGACGACCGGATCCGCCGGCACACCTCGAGTCCGTCCAGATCGGGAAGGCCGAGATCCAGGATCACCAGGGTGATGTCGCTGCCGAGTTCGGCGAACGCGGCGATCGCGGCACCGCCGGTCCGGACCGGGTGGACCCGGTATCCCTCGCGCTGCAACGCGCGTGCCAGCGGATGCGCGATCGCCGGATCATCCTCGACCAGCAGCACCATCGTCACGCATCCACCTTACGGTGCGCCGATGCAGTCCCGGGTGAGCCGGCGCCCCAAGATCAACACCTGGAGATCGACACCGGGCAATCGACCCGCTATACGTCAGGACGTCAGACCGGCGTGACGCCGTGCCGGCGGCGGGAGAACGTGCGGTCCTTGCCGGCCGCGGCCGCGATCCGCGCGATCAGCTCGGCCCGCAGATCCTCCGGTTCGACGATCGCGTCGACGACGAGTTCGGCGGCCAGGTGCACCAGGTCGATGTCCCGCTCGTATTCCTCGCGCTTCGCCCGGACGAACTCCGCCCGTTCATCCGGGTCCTCGATGGCGGCGATCTTGTTGGCGTAGACCGCATTCACCGCCGGCTCAGCGCCCATCACGGCGATCTTCGCGGTCGGCAGGGCCAGGGTGGCGTCCGGCTCGAACCCCGGCCCGGCCATCGCGTAGAGACCGGCCCCGTAGGCCTTGCGCACCACCACGCAGATCTTCGGCACCGTTGCCTCGGAGACCGCGGTGATCATCTTGGCACCGTGCCGGATGATCCCCTGCCGCTCCACGTCGGCGCCCACCATGAAGCCGGGCACGTCGGCGAGGAACACCAGCGGGATGTTGAAGGCGTCGCAGAGCTGGACGAAATGCGATGCCTTGTCGGCAGAGTCGACGAACAGCACGCCGCCACGGAACATCGAGTTGTTGCCGACGACGCCGACCACCCGGCCGTCCAACCGGCCGAGGCAGACCAGCACTTCACGGGCCCAACCCGGGTGGATCTCGAAGATCGAGCCATCGTCGAGCAGAGCCCTGGCGTAGCGGCGCATGTCGAACGCCTGCCGCTCGGAGGCCGGCACCAGGGCCCGGAGATCGCCCTTGCCGGGTCCGGTCGGCGGCAGGCTCGGTGGCGCGCTGCGGTAATCGGACGGGAAGTACGACAGGTACCGACGCACCGCGTCGATGGCCGCCTCGTCGGAACCGACCAGCAGGTGCCCCACCCCGGACACGGTGGTGTGCATCTTCGCCCCACCCATCTCCTCGAGGGTGGTCTTCTCACCGGTCACCATCTCGACCATCCGGTCGCTGCCCAGGTACATCGAGGCGTTGCCCTCGACCATCACGACGATGTCGCAGAACGCCGGGATGTAGGCGCCGCCGGCGGCCGACGGCCCGAAGAGGGCGCACACCTGAGGGATCGAACCGGAGGCCCGCACCTGGGTGTGGAAGATCTTGCCCGCCCCACGGCGACCGGGAAACAACTCGACCTGGTCGGTGATCCGGGCGCCCGCCGAATCCACCAGGTAGACCATCGGCACGCCGGTGGAATAGGCCCGCTCGATGATCCGGATGATCTTCTCGACGGTCCGGGCCCCCCAGGAGCCGGCCTTGACGGTGGAGTCGTTCGCCATCAGGCAGATCTGACGTCCGTCCACCGACGCCACACCGGTGACCACCCCATCAGCGGGCAGGCCCGCCGCCAGTGCGTTGGCGAACAGTCCGTCCTCCACAAAGGACCCGTCGTCGACCAACAGCGCCACCCGGTCCCTGGCAAAGAGCTTGCCCTTGGCGGCGTTCGCCTGGTGATACTTCGGGGCGCCGCCGGCGCGGGCCACCTCGACCCGGCCGGCGATGTCGACAGCGACGCCGGGGGGCGGGTTCTCGGTCAAGACTGCGACGCCGGGCGACCCTCGCTCTGGCCCGAACCGCCGGGCGGGGCGGGGGGCGCGGCGGGCGGGGTGGTGTTGGACGGGGCGGGGTTGGACGGGGCGGTCTGCTGCGGATAGGCGGCCTGGGTTCCGGGCGGCGGATATCCGGGCGGCTGCTGGTAGGCCTGGGTGGGCTGGTAACCGGGCTGTGCGTAGGCCTGCGGGTCGGCCGGCGGCGGGTAGTTCTGCTGCGGGTACCCACCCTGGGCCGGGTAGCCCTGCGGCGGATACGACTGGGTGGGTGCCTGCTGATACTGCTGCGGCGCGAGACCCTGTGGCGGCGAACTCTGCTGGTACCCGGAAGGTTCGTCGCGGCGGTGGTGGGTCGCTTCCCGTTCGTCGCGGATGAGTTGGTTGAGCTGTGCCTGCACCTTCGACAGGGCGGCGACGTTGCGGAACTTGAGCGGCTGGTCGGCCGACGATTCCACGATCAGTGAGCCGTACCCCATCAGGCGTCCCCAGAAGGTGACTTCGGTTTCCATGTTGGCGATCTGGCCGAGCGGGATCTGGTGCTCCCGGCGGGACAGCAAACCCGACCGGAAGAAGACGTGATGGTTCGTGATCACGAAGTGCTCTGTCCGCCAACGGATGAACGGCACCAGCACCAACACGATCAGGGCGATCACCGCGACCACCACGATCACCCACAGCGCGGTCGACTTGTATTCCCAGTCCCCGCTGTTGAGCCAGGCGGCCAGCGCTGCTCCGGCGCCGATGATCAGGATGAAGAAGACGGTGGGAAGGATCAGCACCTTCCAGTGCGGGCGCTTGTTGACGATGACGCGCTCGCCCTGCACCAGCAGGTTGTCGGGGTAGGCCATGACGCCCCCTTCATCGGTCGGAACCACTGTCCCGACTGTTCGCGGCGCGCGGGTGCGCCACACTGGGGGTCACGCTACCGCCGTGGCGGTCATTCGGATGCGCCGGACCCGACACGTTTGGTGATCGACATCCACCGTCGTCAGCCCACCCGGCTCCGCCGCACACCGGGCGAACCGGTCGATCACGCCGGATTCGACGGCGCAGGTGCGCGCGGACCGAAGACAGCAGATCCCAGCCGGACGATCGTCGCACCTTCGGCGATGGCGTCGGCGAAGTCGCCACTCATCCCCATCGACAGTTCCACCGCGTGCTCAGCACCCGGTAATCCCTGCTGCCGCACGGTGTCCCGCAACTGTGCGAGGAGTCGGTAACCGGATCGGACCTCTCCCCGATCCGACGAATTCAGCCCGACCGTCATGAAACCGCGGACTATCAAGCGCGGGAAATCGCTCGAGTTCGACGACCAGGCCGGGTCCGGCGTCGGGGGCGATGCCGCTCTTGGACTGCTCCCCCGACACGTTGACCTGGATCAGCACATCGAGCTGCGCCTCCCTGGTCTCCAGCCGGTGCTGCAACTTCTCCGCAAGGTCGACAGAGTCGAGCGTCTGCAGACAGCTGATCCGGCCGAGCAGCTGGTTGATCTTGTTGGTCTGCAGGTGCCCGATGAAGTGCAGCTCGTGCGGGACATCGGCGAGCTCGTCGGCCTTGGCGACGACCTCCTGCACCCGGTTCTCGCCGATCAGCGTGATCCCGGCCCGGAGCGCGGTGATGATCCGATCCGGTGGCTGGGTCTTGGTGGCCAGCAGCAGCCGGACCTCGGACGGGTCCCGACCCGCCGCGGATGCCGCCGCATCGACCTCGGCTCGGACCCGCGTCAACCGCTGCAGGATCTCCTCGTCCGGGGTGGCCATGGCTCGACCCTAACGCCGGCACCGCCGGGGGTGAGCCGAACCGCGACCAGCACCCGGTCGGCTAGGAGACAGGCTGAGACTTCTGACCGTTCGTCGGAGGCGTGGTCAACGGCAGCAGGGCGGAGAACACGTCGCTGCCGAAAGCCGACGACGTCCTGGGCGCTGCGTTCAACCGCTCCGTTGCCTCGATCATCGCTGTGGCAACCGCCTTTCGCGCCTCGATCGTCGCGACCATCGCCGCCGACCGCCCCCGGACGTCGGAGCCGAGAATGTAGGCCAACGCGAGCAGCGCCGCCGCCGACGCGATCGCCGCCCCCCACAACAACACCTGCTGGGTCGCCGGCTGCGCCTCGAGAGTGGTCCAGAAGACGCGCACCGAACCCCACAGCGCCAGCACCGCGGCCCCCAGACCTGCGGCCCACCACTTGGACAGGGCCGTGGCGCCGGCTTCGATGACCGAGACACTGGCCGTCGGTCCGCGGAAGGCGGCGGCGATGCCATCGGCGGTCTTGAGCTCGGTGGCCGACGGCAGCAGGTTCAACTTCTCCAGCATCCGCACTGCCGGAACGGCGATGTCGCGACCGTCCTCACCTTTCGCCACGGCGCTCTTGGCGATCTGGACCGGTGTTTCGCAGTCGCACATGTCGATGCCTTTCCAAGACGGGAGCCTTGCCCTGACGGGAGGCCCGGATTGAGGCGACCGGCCCGGATGGTGCACCACCACCCGGGCCATCTCGTCGTGACGGCCATCCCTCCGGGCCGCCCTCGGACAGAAGCTTCCGGCGGCGGCGCAAAGGCCGCGCAAAGGACGGGTTGCCGACGGCATCGGCCGCCTGCCACGCTCCGCGAATACCCCACGGCCTGGAGGTCAGCGTGACGCCCGTATTCGGACCAGATCGCCAAGACGATTTCATTGAGCTGTTGCAACCAGCCGATATTCTGGTCTTTGACAAATTCAGCCTGCCTGGCGGATTGGTCCAATGGGCCGACGAATGCCCGGTCAATCACGCCGCCCTGGTGATCGACGACACCTACTCCCTCGAAGCCAACCGCGACCATGACAACAGCAAGGCGCCAGCCGTCCGTCAGGTACAGACTTCCAGCTATTTCGATGATATCGGCAACCGGACCATCACCATCCTGCGACACGAACACCTGCAAGATGACTCGGCTGGACTGGCCGAGAAAGGTTGTCGCGCAAGCAAAAAGGTACGACGGAGATGTCAGATACGCTTATCTGGACGTCATTCCGGTCGGATTGCTCGCGCTCCAACGAATGTACGGTCAACTACTCGCCAAGAAATTGGGTTGGACCTATGAACCGATAAAGGACATGATCGCCTACCGGCTGCGTTCCTGTCTTGACGATGACAAGATGACAATGATGTGCTCCGAATACGTTTACCGGTGCTTTACGGAATCGGAGGCCGAACTCGCCATTGAAGTCGTGGATCCGCTCGACACCTATCGTTCGGCGCGACGGCATCTCCGGCCTGTTCGGAACACCACCGTCGCCGGTCAGGTGGTCGCGACCGAGACTACCTCCGAGGTCGACGAGCTCTGGCGCGATCTCTTATCGCGGAAGTACGCCGTGGTGGGAAAGGGCCGACTGCGTCCGCTGACCGGCTTCACCGATCGGACCCTGACGGGAAACCCGGGTGACCCGCTGCCCGATGCCGTCTCCCCCGGCGACCTGTGGCGTTCGTCCAGCCTGATCCCGATTGCGGCCTTTCACCGCCCGCCGGAACGCCCATGGGTGAGACCCGGAGAGGAAGTGGTCGCCACCGCCCTGGATCAGCTGGTCGTCGATCCGGGTTGAACCCTGGTGACAGGCCCTCGCAACAGGTCCGCCGACAATCCCAGCGCCAGCGCCCTCGGCCGCACCCGTGCCGCCAGTTCCTCGGCGTCCTGCTCCCTGCCAAGGGCTTCCAGCAACCGCACCGAATCGGCCGCGCACCGCAGCACCCAGATCGGCGAGCCCGCGCGCTTGCTCTGCCGCCGTGCGACCCGCAGCATCTGCAGCTGCGATTCGTCCGGGGCATCGGCGATGTCGAGCACGGCGAGATGCCGGACAACGGGCCCGAACACCCCGGCGATCTGACCGAACACCACGAATTCCTCGCGGTACGGCACCAGGAGTCGGCGAATCCGGACCCGCGGGCCAGCCTGTTCCGGCAGCTGCCGCGCCGCCTCCGCGGCGATCGCCGTGGACATCAGGAAAGCCTCGTCCCGCGGACCGGTCTCGAGCCGGTCGACGAGCTGGTCGAGCAGAACCGTTGCGTCCTGGTACATCCCGGCCTGGACGGCGGACAGGGTGGCGCCGGCCAGGACGAGCGAGAATCCCGGGTACGCCTGCATCATCGATTGCAGCAGCGGCAGGTGCGCCGCGACCGACGAGGTGTGGAAGTCGGTCAGGAACCGGTGGATCAGGGTCGCCGGCAGTGCGTCGCTGATCCCGGCGGCGGCACCCTTGACGGCGGCCTCGTCGGCGAATTGATCGGCCCGCTCGACGTCGCCGCGCATTCCGGCGACACAGCACTCGCTGAGCGACAGGGCCCAGGTGAGTCGGCCGGATCCCGCACGCACCACCTGTTTTCGGAATCTGTCGAGGGCTTGATCGATCTCGGTTGCGGCGCCCTCCCGCAGCGTCAGGTACAGCACGGCCAGATCGGCGTTGGCCAGCCAGAATTCGTCGCCGTGCCGCTCGGAGACCGCGCGGAACTCCGACGTCAGCTCGCGCAGCTCCGGCCCGACCGGCAGCCGGCGGAGCAGGACCTGCTGCGCGGAGAGCGCCGCCAGCAAGGCCGCGTCGTCGCCCACCGCCCGCGACCCGGCATCGACTTCGGCGGCCAGATCGCCGAGTTCCACCTCCCGACCGGGCAGCATGGCCTCGGCGAGCAAGGCGCTGCCGATCCGGATACGCAGCGCGGACGGCGTTTCCGGCAACCGGTCGAGCGCCTCGCCGAGCAATCCGAGATCCCCGCCGTCCTGTCCGATGATCTGCTGACTCCAGTCATGGGCGAGGATCACGAGAGCGAAGCGCTCGGCGTCATCGATCCGGCGCGCCAGTTCGATCGCGCGGGTCCACTGCAACTGCGCCGCCTCCACCCGACCGCGCATCGACTCCGCGGAGATCAGCCGGAGCAGCAGGTCGACGCTTTCAGCGTCCAGGTCGGGGTGGTCGGTCATCCGGTTCAGCGCCCGGCGGGCCAACTCCGCCGCTTCGTCGGCATCCCGCAGCCGCAGGGCCTGGTCGGCGCCCAGGACGACGGCCCTGGTCAGGTCATCCAGCGGTGCCGACGATCCGGCCGCCAGGAAATGCCGGGCAATCCGCTGCGGGTTCGCACCCGGCGAGACCCGTTGCAGCGCCCTGGCGACGATCAGATGCAACTCGGCCGACTCGGCATCGGACAGCTCCTCGCCGATCACCCTGGCGAATTTCTCGTGCGCGAAGGCGACCGTTCCCGGCGCCACCACCCGGGTGAACAACCCACCGACGGCGTACCCCTGCGCCACCAGACCCTGGATCACTGCCGGGTCCCGGTTCATCGCCGCGGCGAGGACCTCGACGGTCGATTCGCCGCCCAGCACCGCAAGGCAGCCGACCAGTCGACGGGCGTCGGGGCCGAGCCGGGCCACCCGTTCGGTGGCAAGGGCCCGGATCAGTTGCGGCACCTCCACACCGGCCCCGTCGACCACGTCGCTCACCGCGAGTCGGGCCGGCGGTAGCACCGGTGCCGGTTCGTCGACCCCGGAAACGGGTTGCCACAACAGCTCGGGATCGTTGCGCAGGATCGACCCCTCGAGCCGCTGGACCGAGGTTCCCGGTTCGACGCCGAGTTCGTCCACCAGCGTCCGCCGGAGCCGACGGCAGGCCTTCAGCGCGTCGGCCTGCCGGCCCGATCGGTGCAACGCGAGCATCAACTGCGCCGTCCGTCGCTCGCGAAGGGGCGCCCGTCCGACCGCGGCGGCCAACGCCGAGCACATCGCCCCGTGGTGCCCGAGCGCGAGCCGGACGTCCGCCCAGTCCTCCTGGGCATCCAGCCGCAGTCCCTCGAGTCGTTCGGCCTCGATCCGCAACGATTCCACGTCCTGCGCCCCGGACAACGCGGGGCCGCGCCACAAACGTTCGGCAGCGATCAGCAATTCCGACGCCGTGCGATAGTCGTGTTCCTCGATCAGAACCCTTGCCTGATTCACCATTCGTTCGTATTCGGCGGCATCGGACGTCACGGACGGATGGAGGCGATATCCGGGCGGCTGGAACAGCAGCAGCGCGGACCCGTCGGACAGATCCGCCAGGATCTTCCTGATCCTGGCCAGGTGCACCCGGACGGCGGAGGCCGCGGTCGGCGGTGGCTCGCCGTGCCAGACCTGATCCACCAGGGATTCGGTCGACACCAACCGTCCCGGCTGGGTGGCGAGGATTGCCAACAGGTCCCGCTGGCGAGGCCCGTTGATCGGAATTTCCGCGGATTGCCGGCGGATCAGAATTGGTCCGAGCAGACCGACGACAATTTCTCCGGTCGCGACAGTCGCGGGTGACTGCGACATACCCGGACCCCTCTGAACGAAGGCGGAAAACGTGTCCGCATTACAACACGCATTTCCGGGAAATGGAGGCAGCTGGGTTTCACCCGAAGGAATGGTTCGGCTCACAGTCAGCATGCAATCGCACAGAGTCACCATCCTGCGGTTCCCGAAGGTGTGGGCTCGTCTGAGCAACGCGAGGCGAAGGTGTGGGCTCGTCTGAGCATCCTGCGGCGCTACTGACCAACCTCCCGGGCGGTCGCTCAGTAGCAGGTGAGGCTGCTCAGACAGCCGAAGCCGGCGAGGGTTGCTCGGACGCCCGACGGCCGCCACGAGGGTGCTCAGATCAGCCGACCGGCCGGGGGTGTGGCCCGAAACCGCTGACCGACACTCAGCGGTCGGGGCGAAGGTGCACCACATCCGCGGCCGAGTACGACGAGCGGACGCCGAAGGCATCGGCAATCACCAGCGAACCGTCGACAGCGACGTCCACCGCCTGCCCGACCACCTGCCCGCCGCCGGGCAACTGCAACCGCACCCTGGCGCCGATGGTCCCGCAGGCGGCCCGGTAGTCGGCCCGCAGCCCACTGGTGTCGATGTCCCCCGCCGCGGCGGTCCAGCGTCCGAGCAGCACGCCGAACTCGTCGAGGACGGCCGCCAGCAGTCGTTCGCGGTCGACCGCACCGCCGGCCAGCAGCAGTGAGGTGGCGTCCGCCCGCGGCAGTTCCGCGGGTCGCAGCGACACGTTGATGCCCGCACCGATGACGACGGCGCCGTCGGCCACCTCGCCGAGGATGCCCGCGCATTTGCGTCCGTCGATCAGCACATCGTTGGGCCACTTGAGGTCCGCCCGCACGCCGCCGACCCGCTGCATCGCCCGAACGATCGCCAATCCCAGCACCGCACCGGTCCAGCCCCGCCGCTCCGCAGGTACCTCCGGCAGGCGCAGCAGGACCGAGAACATCAGACCTGCACCGAACGGGCACGACCAATCCCGCCCGGACCTGCCGCGCCCGGCCAATTGCTCCTCGGTGGTCAGCACACTGCCGTGCGGGTATCCGCCGCCGGCCAGATCGGCGTTGGTCGATCCGGTCCGCAACACGTGGGAGATCCGCCAGGAACCGGGCGCCGCGAGCAGGGCCGCGACCGCCGACGGGTCGATCGGTCGCCGGGATCGCAGCACGTCCTCGTCGGGGTCGGTTCCGGCGCCAGCGGTCACCGACGTCACTGTAGTGACAGGCGCGCGAACCGTCCTGGGTAACCTGCTGAGCGTGAGTCAGTCGGCGGCGGCCCCACGCGGCGCCCTCCCCAGCACCGGTGAACAGCCGACCCCGCAGGACGACGCGGCCGCACCGCACACCACGGCGGGAAGCTCGCCGATCTCGACCGGCGGATGGACGAGCACGTGCATGCCGGCTCGGCCAAGGCCGTCGAGCGTCAGCATGCCCGCGGCAAGCTCACCGCCCGGGAGCGCATCGATCTGCTGCTGGACGAGGGATCGTTCGTCGAATTCGACTCGTTCGCCCGGCATCGTTCGACGAACTTCGGGCTGGCCGACAACCGGCCCTACGGCGACGGCGTCGTCACCGGCTACGGCACCGTCAACGGCCGGGACATCTGCGTCTTCTCTCAGGACGTGGCGGTGTTCGGCGGGTCCCTGGGCGAGGTCTACGGCGAGAAGATCGTCAAGATCCTGGATTTCGCACTGACCACCGGTCGACCGGTGGTCGGGATCAACGAGGGCGGCGGCGCCCGGATCCAGGAGGGTGTCGTCTCGCTCGGGCTGTATGCGGAGATCTTCAAACGGAACGTGCACCTGTCCGGGGTGATCCCGCAGATCTCGCTGATCATGGGCGCGAACGCCGGCGGCCACGTCTACTCCCCCGCGCTCACCGACTTCATCGTGATGGTGGACGGCACCTCGCAGATGTTCATCACCGGCCCGGACGTCGTCCGGTCGGTGACCGGTGAGCAGGTGACCCTCGAGGAGCTCGGCGGGGCCCGCACGCACAACACCAGGTCGGGCAACGCGCACTACCTGGCCAGGGACGAGCAGGACGCCATCTCCTACGTGCAGGATCTGCTGGATTTCCTGCCGTCGAACAACCTGTCGATGCCGCCGAAGCTCGAGCACGACGCGGTCGACGGGGTCACCGACGACGATCTCGCGCTGGACACGCTCATCCCGGATTCACCGAACCAGCCCTACGACATGACGGTGGTGATCCGGGCCGTCCTGGACGACGGCGAGTTCCTCCCGGTGCAGGAGTTGTACGCGCAGAACGTGGTGGTCGGCTTCGGCCGGGTCGACGGGCGATCGGTCGGCGTGGTGGCCAACCAGCCGACCCACCTGGCCGGCACCCTGGACATCAACGCCGCCGAAAAGGCCGCGCGCTTCGTGCGGACCTGCGATGCGTTCAACATCCCGGTGCTGACCTTCGTCGATGTTCCGGGTTTCCTGCCGGGCACCGACCAGGAATGGAACGGCATCATCCGGCGCGGTGCGAAGTTGATCTACGCCTACGCGGAGGCGACCGTCCCACTGGTCACCGTGATCACCCGCAAGGCCTACGGCGGGGCCTACGACGTGATGGGCTCCAAGCACCTCGGCGCGGACGTGAACCTGGCCTGGCCGACCGCGCAGATCGCCGTGATGGGGGCATCGGGTGCGGTCAATGTGTTGTACCGCAAGGAGTTGGCGGCGGTCGCCGCGGAATCCGGGCCGGACAGCGCGGAACTGCTCGAGCTGCGCGGAAGGCTGCAGGAGGAATACGAGGACACCCTGGTGAACCCGTACATGGCAGCCGAACGCGGGTACGTGGACCAGGTGATCAAGCCGTCCGCCACCCGGGCGACGATCACCGGTGCGCTGCGGATGCTGGCCGAGAAGCGCCAGACCCTGCCGCCGAAGAAGCACGGGAACATCCCGCTGTGAGCGCGCCCGACACACGACGAAACGACACCGCACGCGACGTGACGGCACGGGACGAGGAGGACGCGGCTGTGGTGATCGCCGTCCTCGCAGCGCTCGCCGCGGCGTCGGCTCACCCGGGCGGGAACGCCACAGCCGGGCCGGCATCGGTGTGGTCGGACCCGGCGCACCGGTTCGGTGTCCGGCGGCCGTCCGCCGGCAGCTGGTGGGCCTCCGGGCTGCCCGGATGACGGTCCTGCTGCTCGCCTCCGCCTCCCCGGCCCGGCTCGACGTGCTGCGCACGGCCGGTCTCGACCCGCTCGTCGTGGTGTCCGGCGTCGACGAGGACGCGGTGCTCGCGGGCCTGCGCGACGCGGAGCCTGCGGCCCGGATCCGGGCACTGGCCGAGGCCAAGGCCGATGCGGTCGTGCAGCAACTGCTGGGCGGCGACCTACCCGACATCCCTTCCGCCGACCTGGTTGTCGTCGGCTGCGACTCGATGCTGCTGATCGATGGCGAGCTGCAGGGCAAACCCGCCGATGGCGAGCAGGCGACGGCTCGCTGGCGGCAGATGGCCGGCCGGGACGGGGTGCTGCTGACCGGGCACGCCGTCAGGCGGATCGCCGACGGGGCGTTGCTGGCCGCGGCGTCGGCAACCCGATCGTCGGTGGTGCGGATGGGCCGGCCGACGGACGCGGAGTTGGCCGCCTACGTCGCCACCGGGGAACCGTTGGCCGTCGCCGGAGCGCTGACCATCGACGGGTTCGGTGGCTGGTTCGTCGACGGTGTCGACGGTGACCCGTCCAACGTGCTGGGCATCTCGCTGCCGCTGACCAGGGAGTTGCTGTCCCGGGTCGGGGTCTCGGTGATCGACCTGTGGCGATCGCCGTGACCAGCCATTCACACCGTCCGTTTCGTTGCGTCAGAAGGGATCCCAGTGCACACCGTGCTGATCGCCAACCGCGGTGAGATCGCCGTCCGGGTGGCAAGGGCCTGCCGGGATGCGGGACTTCGTTCGGTCGCCGTCTACGCCGACCCCGATCGGGACGCCCTGCACGTCCGCACCGCGGACGAGGCCTTCGCACTCGGTGGAAGCACGCCCGGCGAGTCCTATCTCGATGCCGGCAAACTGCTCGATGTCGCGGCCAGGGCAGGCGCGGACGCGGTGCATCCCGGCTACGGATTCCTCTCCGAGAACGCCGATTTCGCGCAGGCGGTGATCGATGCCGGATTGACCTGGATAGGTCCTACGCCGCAGGCGATCCGCGATCTCGGGGACAAGGTCACCGCGCGGCACATCGCACTCCGGGTCGGCGCGCCGCTGGTTCCCGGGACCAGCGAACCGGTCGCCGGGTCGGAGGAGGTCGTCGCCTTCGCCCGCGAGCACGGCCTGCCGGTGGCGATCAAGGCCGCGTTCGGCGGTGGCGGCCGCGGCCTCAAGGTGGCCAGGACGCTGGCGGAGATCCCCGAGCTGTTCGACTCCGCCGTCCGCGAGGCGGTCACGGCCTTCGGCCGCGGCGAGTGCTTCGTCGAGCGCTACCTGGACCGGCCGAGGCACGTCGAGGCCCAGGTGCTCGCCGATCAGCACGGCACCGTGATCGTGGTCGGTACTCGGGACTGCTCGCTGCAGCGGCGGTATCAGAAGCTGGTCGAGGAGGCGCCTGCGCCGTTCCTCACCGACGACCAACGCGACCGGATCCACACCGCCGCCAGGGCGATCTGCGTGGAAGCCGGTTACCACGGCGCCGGGACGGTGGAATTCCTGGTCGGTCAGGACGGATCGGTGTCGTTCCTCGAGGTGAACACCAGACTGCAGGTGGAACACCCGGTCTCCGAGGAGACGTCGGGAATCGACCTGGTGCGTGAGCAGTTTCGCATCGCGGACGGTGAGAAGCTTCTCGTCACCGAGGATCTGCCGCCGCGCGGGCATTCCATCGAGTTCCGGATCAACGGCGAGGACCCCGGACGCGGATTCCTGCCCGCGCCGGGGACGCTGACCCGATTCGTGCCGCCGGCCGGTCCGGGTGTGCGGGTCGATGCCGGGGTGGAGGCCGGATCGGTGATCTCCGGATCGTTCGACTCCCTACTGGCCAAGATCATCGTCACCGGCGCCGATCGGCAGCAGGCCATCGAACGCTCGCGTCGGGCCCTTGCCGAATTCCGGATCGAGGGGATGGCCACCGTGCTGCCGTTCCACCGCGCCGTACTGGACGACCCGGCGTTCACCGCCGCCGACGGTGCGTTCGACGTGCACACCCGCTGGATCGAGACCGAGTTCGTCAACACCATCGAGCCGTATGCCGGTGAATCCGCCGCCGATGGCCGGACCGGCGATCCGCGCCAGGAGATCGTCGCCGAGGTCAACGGGCGCCGGGTCACGGTCACCCTGCCCGCCGAGTTCGCGGCACCCCGGGGTCCCGCCGCCGGCAGACCTGCCCCGAAGCGGGGCCGCTCGAGCCATGCCGCTCCCGCTGCCGGCGGCAATGCCGTGCTGGCCCCGATGCAGGGCACCGTGGTCAAGGTCGCGGTGGCGGTCGGCGACCAGGTGTCGGCCGGGGACGTCGTCGCCGTCGTCGAGGCGATGAAGATGGAGAACCCGATCGCCGCCCACCGTGACGGTGTCATCACCTCCGTCGGTGTCGAGGTCGGGGCGTCCGTCACGTGCAGGCGCCGTGGTCGCCGAGATCGGCGAGGCGGCCACCGACTCTCCCGACGCAGGGTGACGCGAGCATCACTCGCCGGAATGGAACGGGTCCGGCCCAGGTTGCACCAGAAACCGGTCGGCAGCGAGCAGCGGCGTGCGGCAGGAAACGACAGCGACCACAGCGATGACCGGTACCTCTTGAACGGAGAGTCCCATGGCACCAACACTTCAGACTCCACGGCTGACCGTTCGTGGGTGGCGGATCGAGGACGCACCGGCGGCCCTGGAGATCTACGGCAGCCCTGACGTCGCACGGTGGCTGAGCCCGGCCATGGACCGGGTCACCGACCTCGCGGCCATGCGAGCAGGTGCTCGAGCGGTGGATCGACGACGACGCGGGTCTGCAGGCACCGGCGGCCCGATGGGCCATCGAACGACGCTCGGACTCCCGCATCGTCGGCGGCGTCGTGCTGCTGCCGCTGCCACCGCGCGGCGACGATCTGGAGATCGGCTGGCAGCTGCTGCCGGAGATGTGGGGTAACGGGTACGCCACCGAAACCACGCACGGCGTCGCCGGCTGGGCGTTCACCCAGGAGACCGACGAGATGTTCGCCGTTGTCCGGCCCGGGAACGCCAGGGCGGCGGCCGTCGCCCGGCGCAACGGGATGGAATGGGTCGGTGAAACGGACAAGTACTTCGGCCTGACCCTGCAGGTGTACCGGCTGCGACCCGACGATCTGGCCCGCACCCTGCAGACCGCCGCCGAGCAGTCGACGTCCTGACAGCGGTTTGCCGGCCGACGATCACCCGGCCCGCCGACCCGCCCAGACCGGCGGCACGCCTACAGTCGGTGCTGTGAGCGCACCCTCTTCCGGATCCGACCCGTCGAACATCCGCATCGGCGATGCGGAACGCAACTCGGCCATGGACGCCCTCGGTGAGCACCTGTCGTCGGGACGGATCGACCTCGACGAGTTCGGCACCCGCAGCGCCCAGGTGTCCCAGGCCAGGACGGTCGCCGATCTGCGGGCGTTGTTCGTCGACCTGCCTGCCCCGCACCCGACGCTCCCCGGGCCGACGCCGGCCATCCGCCCGGCCACCGACTACCCGGCAGCGCCACCCAGCAGCCAGTACGACCGCTCACCTGACCAGCGAACCCCGGCCCAACGCTTCGCCGCGGTTGCCCTGGCGCTGTCCGGGATCGTCAGCCTGCTGCTGTTCTTCGTGCTCAAGACCTGGGTGGTGTTCCTGATCCCGGCGGTGATCGGAGTGCTGACCTCCACCCTGTGGGGCAACAACTGGAAGGGCCGCACCTGACCTGACTTGGCCTGCGTCAGCACGCCTGCGCCGCAGGGCACTCTGGTGCCTTTGTTGGTTGGACACCACCCATTCGGGAATCCTCACGGTCCGGCAGATGTGATCCGGGTCACATCTCGGCCTTGGTGTCGTCGTCTTCCACGTCCACGATGACGACCACGACCCGCACCGGGCGACCGGTGAAGGTCGCCAGCTGCTCGGTCACCACCTGCTGGACGTCCTGGGCGATCGACCGGGGGCTGGGCTGCGCAGCGGTGACCACCCGCAGCACCACCTCGACGCCACTGGTGGTGTCGGCGCTGCCGTCGGAGACCCACTGCGAGACTTCGATTCCGGAGGCAGCGGCAGCGAGTTGATCGTCTTCGCGGCCGGAGGTGAACAGTGCTCTGGCCGCCGCGCCGACCGCGTGTTTCAGTCCGGGCTGCAGCCGCAGTACGCCCGAGACCGACATCGCCTGGCGGGCGGCCGCGGTCGCGATCCGCTCCTCGTTCAGCTCCGTGGGAGGCCGTTGCGCCTGGGCGTCAGTCGGAGTCCGGGCCGCGCTCCGTCATCGCTGGGACCCGACGGCCGGGAACACATCGACGAACTCGATATCCACCCGGCCCACCTCGAGGCCGAACAGCTCCTCGGCACCGGCCGTCATCACCGAACGGATCCGGCCGACCAGCTCGCCGGTGTGCGTGCCGTAGGCGATTGCCGCGGTCACAGCGACATCGAGCGAGCCGCCCGACGAGAGGTCGGTCCGGTGCCGGACCCGGCAGCGCCGGACGAGTAGTTCCGGCAGACCGTCGAGGTGGACCACCAGCGCGTTCCCGACGGCGGTCTCGGTCACCAGCAGGGTCCCGTCGCTGGCGGGGAGCGGAATTTCCTCGCCCGGCCGGAGTTCGGCCCGGACGGTCTGCATGACCGCCGGCACCAACCCGGGCGAAGGGTCGCGGTCGGTGCTCGCCGACAAACGGGCGCTCGCCCGGTCGAGCACCGCGGCCGCGCGATCGAGCTCGGCGGCGTCCACCGGGTCGACCGGGACGCCCGCATCGGGAGTGCCCGTCATCGCCGGGTCCCCGCCGCTGTCGCCACTTTCATCAGATCCCTCGTCGTCGGTCATCGGTCATCGCAAATCCTTCATCGCCAATCCTTCATCGCCAATCCTTCATCGCCAATCCTCCATCGCCGCAGCGAGTTTGACCTGGCTCGGGCGATCCGGCCGCGGACGGTGGCCTCCGGGGCACCGACGATGTCGGCGATGTCGTCATAACTGCGGTGATCCAGCTCGCGCAGGATCCAACACACCCGCAGCGATTCCGGCAGCTCCGCCAACGCCGCCTGCAACGCCTCGATCAACGCAGTCTGCTCCGCGTGCGCGGAGGGGGTGGCGGTGTCGATCAGGATCGTCTCCCGGACCTTGTCGTCCGAGTCCAGCGGCACCGTCGGTTTGCGCCGGCGTAGCTCGTTGAGCGACCGGTTGGTGACGATCCGGTACAGCCAGGTCGAGAACTGCGCATCGGCGCGAAACTCCGGGAGCCGTCGCCACGACGCGATGAACGCTTCCTGCACTGCGTCCTCGGCGTCGCCGTCCGTGGACAGCAGCCGCAACGAGGTCCCGAACATCGACCGCTGGTGACGGCGCAGCAGCATCTCGAACGCCCGGCTGTTGCCGCTCTGCGCGCGCTCGACCAACTCCGAGTCGGTCAGGTCCGACAGTCGGGACCCAGCGGACCGCGGCCTGGTCCGCTCCTGCGCCTGTTGACGGCCCGGTGCTTCGGACCCCCCAGCGACCGGGGCTTGGCCAGGAGCCTCGTCAGACTCCGGCCCCCGATCAGTCACCCGCGGATCCTGCCACACCGGAGAGGTGATCCAGCTCACCACGAGCCGTCCGTGAGGAATCCGGCCGCGAAGTGTCCTAGTCATGTGTCGGGTCAACGGATGAACAGCAGAGTGCGGCCGGTCGACCGCCCACTCTCGATAGTCCGCAGCCCCTCACCTGACGACATCTCCCTCTCGAGCAAGGATTTCCCATGACATCGGCTCTCAGCACCACCAACAGCACGACGGCCAAGAACGATGCGGCCGACTCCGATCGCGGCACCGCCGTTGCGCCGGTCACCGAGACCACTCTGATCACCACCCAGGGCAAGACCTCCATCGCCGACGTCGTCGTCGAGAAGATCGCCGGTATGGCAACCAGGGAGATCAGCGGCGTCTATCAGCTGGGCGGCGGAGCGGCCCGTGCGTTGGCGCCATCCGGGAGAAGATCCCGGGCCAGGCCGAGAGCCTGTCGCAGGGTGTGTCGGTCGAGGTGGGCGAGCGCCAGGCCGCCGTCGATCTGGACATCACCGTCGAATACGGCGTTGAGATCGGCGAGCTCACCAAGGCGGTTCGCCGCAACGTCATCAACGCCATCGAGCGGATGACCTCGCTGGAGGTCACCGAGGTCAACATCGTCGTGCTCGATGTGCACGTGCCTCCGACGACGACAACGCGAGCCGCCGACGCCCGCGTCGAGTAACTGCTGCCCGATCCAGAACACCACCTCCGAGTGGTCGACCTGCCTGCCCAGAGTTCCCGCAGCAGGCGAGGCCACCACGACCCTTCCTTCACCGACAGACAGGTATTGATCATCATGAACAAGATTCCCGCCACCCCGATGGGCGTCATCGTCGGTCTTGCTCTTGGCTTCGCCGGCGCCTTCGGCGGTTCTGGGCTTCCTGCTGGTGGTGGTCACCACCATCATCGGCGGGGTGGTCGGCGCCGTCATCGACGGACGGATCAACGTGGGCAACTACGTGAGCGGCCTGTCCAACCGGTCCTCGAACCGATGACGGCGCCGCACCGGCGGGCACTTGGAGCGGGGCAGCACCAGCCTGAGCGACCGCGTGGTGGACAAGATCGCCGCCCGCGCAGCCTGGAGGTGGACCACGTCCATGGCGTCTCCTCCGGGCTCATCGCCGGCGTCTTCCACGCCCAACACCGTCGGGGTGACGTGCCATCGACGGTCAGCTCGCCCAGTTGACGTTGCAGGTCGAGGTCGACTACCGACGTCGCTGCGCACCGTCACCCGGCAGCTGCGTCGCCACGTCAGCGAGCGGGTGCGGCAGTTGTGCGACATCACCGTCACCGACGTCGATATCAGGGTCACCGCGCTGCGGCCGGCCACCCGACCGGCAGGAGGGTGTTGTGACCACCTCCCGCATTGTCGAATCGCCCGGGGCCAGCCGCGGGCCGCCGCCGCTGGCTCGGCACCGCCGCTGGCGCGCGGTCGACGCACCGTCGCTGCGGTCGTGGTCGCCATCGTGGCGTTGCTGCTGGCCGGGTACGTGGCCTGGCAGGCCATCTGGTGCAGACCGATCAGCGGCCGTTCCCGCTGGACGCGGCGGCGATCTCCGCGCGGCTGAACCAGACCCCGTGGAGTGACATCGCCGTGGTCGTCACCGGGGCGGTGCTGATCCTGGTCGGTTGTGGCTGCTGGTGCTGGCCATCGTCCCGCCCCGCAGCAAGCTGGTAGAGCTGCGCGAGAGCCACCCGGACGTCACCACCGGGATCCGGGCCGGCGACTGCGGCGGGCACTGAACGGTGCAGCCGAGCGGGTGGACGGCATTTCCGCCGCCACCACGTCGGTCAACCGCGGCGTCGCCTCGGTGACCGTGACCTCGCCGTTGGGCAATCCGGCAGGCCTGGTCGAGAGGGTCAACGCCGAGCTCGTCGAGCAGCTCCACCAGCTGGATCCGCTCCACCGGATCACCCCCGGGTCACCCTCGAGCAAGGAGGCCGGCCATGACCCGCCCCACCGTCCGCACCGCACACGGCAACCGTTTCGGCCTTGCCCTGGCCGGGTTCGTCCTGCTCGCCGCCGGCGGGTACGTGCTGGCCCGGTCGCTGGGCGCCTTCGGCCGACAGCAGGCCGACGCGCCGGTGTATGCCGACGGCACGGCCGACTGGGTGCACCAGCAACGCCCCTGGTTGTGGATCACGATCGCCGCCCTCGCCGTTCTCGGCGGGATCTGGATGATCCGCTGGCTGCTGGTGCAGCTGCGGTCCGACAGCCTGCGCCGGGTCGCGCTGGATCGGACCGCACCGGCGAACCCGGGGCAGGTCGGGCCGACCTGCCGGCGCAGGCCGTTGCCACCGCGGTCGGTCGGGAGATCGACGACTACCCCGGGGTCAGTGCCGTCGCACCGGGCTCACCGGCCGCCCCGACGAGCCCGAGTTGCAACTGCGGGTGACGATCGCGGCCGACGCCGACCTGGCGAAGGTCCGCCGGAAGATCACCGGCGGTGCGCTGACGAATGCCCGGATCGCGCTGGACGCCGAGCACCTCCCCACCCAACTCCGGCTCGTCGTCGCGCCCCGGCAGAAGCCACGCCGCAACGAGATCTGACCCGACACAAGACTTGTCGCGCCGGCCGAGCCGGTGCCGATCACCAGCCCCGGTGGGCCAACCGGTCCACCGGTCCTGCACCACCCACACCAAGGAGGAACCCATGAGCTTGGGCGACAAGATCAAGAACGCTGCCGAAGAGGCCGTCGGCAAGGTCAAGGAAACCACCGGCAAGGTCACCGGCAACGAGGAGCTCGAGGCTCGCGGACAGGCCGAGCAGGCCGGCGCGAACGTCAAGCAGACCGGTGAGAAGGCCAAGGACACCGTCAAGGATGTCTTCGGCCAGTAATCCGGCCCCACTCGCTGCGGCGGCGACCCCTCGGGGGTTGCCGCCGCAGTGCATTCCAGGCTCGATCCCGACCGGCCCTCCGGTTCAGGGTTGCTGCAGGCCGCAGCGGGGAACTCCAGCAGAACAACCACTTGACCACCGACGAAAGGGCCACTGCGATGTTCGCGATCTTCCGCCTGTTCTCCATGGTGAGCGCAGTTGTCGCGTTCATCCAGAGCCCCACCGGCCGGCAGCTGATCGGCCGGGTCCGGTCGTTCATCGCGAGGCGGCTGGACCGGCGCCGCGCAGACCGGGCAGCAGCGTTGCCCGCGGGCCGGGCGTAGGGCGGCCCACCATCGCGCAGCGGATGGCGCCGCGGGCAACCCGGGTGGCACGGCTGTGGCGACCGAAACGCGTCCTGGTCACCAGATCGGCCTACGAGCGCGCACACGGGCGGACCATCGTCGATCGGTGCACCGCGGCCGGTGTGGACGACATCGAGGTGCTCAGCGGAGACCGGCTGCCGCCCCTCGGGGGCGACAACCCCAGGGCGCGGTACGCCAGAGCGAAATCGACGCTGGCCGTCGTCGTCGCGCCACCGTCGAAACTCACACTGCAGCCCATTCCGCCCAGTGCCGACTGGCGGTTCGACCTGGCAGAAGGCTGCCCTGCCCACTGCCAGTACTGCTATCTGGCCGGATCACTGACCGGCCCGCCGATCACCCGCGCGTATGCCAACCTCGACGACATCCTGGGCAACCTGGACGGGTACGTCGGCCGCGGTGGCGTCACCTCGAAAACCGTTGCTCGGGGCGACGAGGGCACCACCTTCGAGGCCTCCTGCTACACCGACCCGTTGGGTATCGAGGCCGTCACGGGGTCACTGTCCGCCGCCATCACCTACTTCGGCGAACGCGAGTGGGCCGGCCCCGTGCAGCTGCGGGCCACCACCAAGTTCGACGACGTCGGTCCGCTGCTCGAGCTGCCGCACCACGGGCGCACCAGAATCCGGATGTCGATCAACGCGGCGGCTGTGTCCGGCCGGTTTGAGGGCGGCACCGCATCGGTCGCGCAACGCATCGCGGCGCTCGGCCGGCTGGCCAGGGCCGGCTACCCCGTGGGGCTCACCATCGCGCCGATCATGCCGGTGGCCGAGTGGCGCAGCGAGTACGGCACCTTGATCGCGGACGTGTCCGCGGAGCTGGCCGACATCCCTGGTCTGGACCTGACTGTCGAGCTCATCACCCACCGATTCACGGCGCGCAGCAAGGATGTCCTGCTCGACTGGTACCCAGCGACCCAACTGGAGATGTCCGAGGACCTGCGGCGGCTCAAGCGTGGGAAATTCGGCGCGATCAAGTACGTCTACCCCGTGCCGGTGATGGCTGAGCTGCGGCAGTGGTTTCAATCCGCGCTGGCTGCACAACTCCCGGCAGCCAAAGTCCTGTATTTCACGTGAGACCGACTGCCCGCCGCCGACAGCAATCAGGGCAACGGCGGGAGAGAGCACGGCACGTTCGCACGGGAGCCCGCTCAGGCCGGGCGGACCAGCAACGACCCGGCAAGATCCCCTGCGACGACGGCTGCGATCAGGTCGGGTAGGGCCGTCGCGACATAGGCCGGGATCGGGGCACCCGCCTGCTCCATGGCGATGTCGAGATCGACGAGCGGGTTGTCCCCGACGGCGGCACGCACCGCGTGCCACACCTCGTCGAGCGGTGCGCCCTGCGTCAGGATGCGGCCGGGCACCGCCCTGGCAAGCGTCGGAGCCACGGTGGCCGCTGCCAGCAGCCCGGCGATGACCGGCAGCCGAGCGGATTCCAGCGACTCGTCGGTGTAGCCGACGAGTGCGGCGACCACTGCCGCGACCCGTTCCGCCGGGTCGAGAATGACGGCGCCATCACCGTGCCGAACGGCGACCCGGCCCTGCATTTCCAGCGCTACCAGCGCCTGCGCCAGGGTGGCCCGGCTGACCCCGAGTTCGACGGCCAGCTCCCGTTCCGGCGGCAACCGGTCACCGGGTGACAGCCCCTGCGCCTCGATGAAGTCCGTGATGTGGATCGCGAGTTGCTGGTACAGCCTCGGGCGGGCGAACCGCGGTGCCGCGGCCTTCCGGCGAACGAGGGACATAGCCGAATGCTAGGTCGGATTGGCCCAAAGGTCGAGTGGCTAGACCACTGCTCCGGCCTTTTCGCAGCGATCAGGGCACTGCTCTGCCGAGCTGACGCTCACCGTTCGCGAGAAATGACACTCTTGACAAGAGGCTCATTGGACGAGAGGCTAGGCCAATTCGTGATGGACCTCATGCCTGTGTCCATCGCCACCGCCGTCATTCCGCCGCTTTCCTCTCGGGGCCGACGCTTGTCGCCCTCACAGTGCAGCCCGACAAAGGAGTCGTCGTGTCAGCTGAAGTGATCGCCCTGATCGTCCTGGTGCTGGTGTTCGTCATCGCCAGCGTCCGATCAGTGAACATGGGCGCGCTCGCCCTGGTGGCCGCGGCCGTGGTCGGCGCCACCGTGTACGACGTCGGACCGACGCAGGTGTTGTCGGGTTTCCCGGGCAACCTCTTCGTCATCCTCGTCGGTGTCACCTATCTCTTCGCGCTCGCGAAGAACAACGGCACGGTCGACTGGATCGTCCATGCCGCCGTCCGCGCGGTCGGCGGCCGGGTCGCACTGATCCCCTGGGCGATGTTCGTGGTCTGCGCGGCGATCACCGCCATCGGCGCGATCACCCCGGCGGCCGTGGCCATCGTGGCGCCGGTCGCACTCGGATTCGGCAAGCGCTTCCGGATTCACCCGGTGCTGATCGGAATCCTGGTCGTCATGGGCGCCACCGGTGGCAGCTTCTCCCCGATCGGCATCTTCGGCGCCATCACCAACGGCGTCGTCGCCGACAGCGGCCTCCCGGGCAGCCCGTTGTTCCTGTTCATCGGCTGCTTCGGCGCGGCACTGCTCATCTCGGTCATCGTCTTCTTCGCCTTCGGCGGCCGAGAACTGCTGAGCCGCAAAGAATCGGCCGAGCAGGAGCATGGAGACCACCGACTACATCGATGATGTCGCCGGCTCCGCCACCCGGTCCGCGACCCGCGGACCGGTCACCGGAACCCCGCAGGCGGCCATCGAGGCAACCGGCCGCGCCGGCAGCCACTCCGGCCTCGGCGGCGGCACCGGCGGCATGACCCCGAGCGGTGGCACCGCAGCTGCTCCGGTCGGCCCGACCGGTGGCGCGGGGACGGTCAAGACCGTGCCGGGCACCGTCATCGATGACGACCACAAGCTGAACCCGGAGCGGATCCTGACCTTGATCGGTCTGGTCGGCCTTGCCATCGGCGCGTTCGTCTTCGACTTGGACGTGGGCTTCACCGCACTGGGCGTCGCCGTGCTGCTCACCATGATCTTCCCCAAGGCCGCCAAGGGTGCGGTGGACAAGATCAGCTGGGGCACCGTGCTGCTCATCGGCGGCATCGTCACCTACGTGTCGCTGCTGGAGGACCAGGGCACCGTGACCTGGCTGGGTGATCAGGTCGCCGGTGTCGGCGTCCCGCTGCTCGCCGCGTTCCTGATCTGCCTCATCGGCGCCGTCGTCTCCGCCTTCGCCTCCACCACCGGCATTCTCGGCGCGCTCATCCCGCTCGCGGTGCCGTTCCTGATGACCGGTCAGGTCGGGGCCATCGGGTTGATCACCGCCCTGGCCATCTCGAGCTCGGTGGTCGACTGCAGCCCGTTCTCCACCAATGGCGCGCTCGTCGTGGCCAACTCGGAGGAAAAGGACCGGGAGATGGTCTTCAAGCGGCTCATGCAGTGGGGCATGTCGATCATGATCGTCGCGCCCGATCGTCAGCTGGGGCCTGCTGGTCCTGCCGGGCTGGGGATGATCGTCATGACCGAATCAGCAGCGGGTCCGCTGGCCGGCCTCGTCGTCATCGATCTGTCCCGGGCCCTGGCCGGCCCGCACGCCGGCATGATCCTGGGTGATCTCGGCGCCAGGGTGATCAAGGTGGAGACGCCGGGGACCGGCGACGACACCAGAGGCTGGGGACCACCGTTCGTCACCCCCGACGATCCTGCGCAGTCCCGCGAGTCGACCTACTTCCTGTCCTGCAACCGCAACAAGGAATCCATTGCGCTGGACCTGAAGTCAGCCGAGGGGAAAGCAACCCTGACGCAGCTGATCAGCAAAGCCGATGTGCTGCTGGAGAACTTCCGGCCGGGGGTGCTCGCCAGGTTGGGGTTCGGCGGCGAACGCCTCGCCGAGCTCAATCCGAGCCTGGTCACCCTGTCCATCTCCGGGTTCGGGCACGACGGACCGGAAGGCGGCCGGGCCGGCTACGACCAGATCGCCCAGGGCGAGGCCGGACTGATGTCGCTGACCGGATCCGGGCCCGACGACCCGCAGCGGGTCGGTGTGCCGATCGGCGATCTGCTCGCCGGGTTGTACGGGGTGATCGGCGTGCTGGCCGGGCTGGTGGAACGGGCCGCCACCCGCCGCGGACAGCTGGTGCGCACCTCACTGCTGGGCAGCATCGTCGGGGTGCACGCCTTCCAGGGCACCCGGTGGACGGTCGCCGGCGAGGTGGGCCACGCCCAGGGCAACCACCACCCGTCCATCTCCCCGTACGGACTGTTCCGCTGCGCCGACGGCTCCGTGCAGATCGCGGTCGGCAGCGAGGGTCTGTGGAAGCAGTTCTGTGCGGCGTTCGACATCGACGCCAGCACAGCTGGTCTGGAGACGAACGCGGATCGGGTGGCCCACCGCGACCAGGTCATCGAGCTGGTGGAGAAAGCCTTCGCCGCCACCGACGCCGAGACCCTGCTGGGCAAGCTCGCCGACGCCGGCATCCCGGCCGGCAAGGTGCGCACCCTCGACGAGGTGTACCAGTGGGAGCAGACCAGGTCGCAACGGCTGCTCATCGACGTCGAACACGAGACGCTCGGCACCACCACCCTTCCCGGGTCCCCGCTGCGGTTCTTCCTGCAGACCTCCGACGGTGAGGTGGAGACCACCAAGGTCACCCACCGGGCACCACCGGTGTTGAACGCCGACGAGCAGGCCCTGTTGCAGTGGGCGGGGGAACCGCGATGACCGGCAAGTCCGGTCCTGTCGGGGACATCAGGTACTGCAGAAGAGGATCGCGGCGTCAACGTCGGTCATCCTTGCCGGGGCGCGGACACCTACCGGGCGTTTCCGCGGGGCGTTGTCCGGCCTGGCCGCCACCGAGCTGGGGTCGATCGCGATCCGCGCCGCGATCGAGCGGTCCGGCATCTCACCGGATGCCATCGGCTATGTGGTGATGGGCCACGTGGTGACCGCCGGCGCCGGGCAGAACCCGGCCCGGATCGCGGCGGTCGCCGCGGGCGTCCCGATGGCCGTGCCGGCAGTGACGGTGAACAACGTCTGCCTGTCCGGGATGAACTCCATCGTGCTGGCCGATCAGCTGATCCGCTCCGGCGACTACGACATCGTCGTGGCCGGCGGGATGGAATCGATGAGCCAGGCTCCGCACCTGCTCCCCTCGGCCTTCAGCTACGGGGACGTCATGGTGCACGACGCGCTGGAGCGGGACGGCCTCTGGGACTACTTCACCAACCAATCCATGGGCGCGCTCACCGACGAGGCCAACGGCGGCCATGACCAGATCAGCAGATTGGATCAGGACGCCTTCGCGGTGGACAGCCACCGCCGGGCCGCAGCGGCCTGGGACGCCGGCGTGTTCGCCGACGAGGTGGTGCCGGTCGCGGTGCCCCGACGCCGCGGCGGCGAGGACATCATCGAGAAGGACGAGGGGATCCGGGTCGACGCCAATCTCGAGGCCATGGCCACCCTGCGGCCGGCCTTCCGCCCGGACGGCACCCTGACGGCGGGGACGTCGTCGCCGCTGTCCGACGGCGCAGCCGCCGTGGTGATCACCAGTCGGCGCACCGCAGAACGGCTCGGCCTGACCTGGCTCGCGGAGATCACCGCCCACGCCACCGTCGCCGGACCGGACTCCACGCTGCAGCACCAACCCGCCCACGCCATCGAAACCGCTTGCAAGACTGCGGGTGTGCAGGCAACCGAGCTGGACCTGGTGGAGATCAACGAGGCCTTTGCCGCCGTCGGCGTCGCGAGCACCCGGCTGCTCGGCGTGGACCCGGCGAAGGTCAACGCCGACGGCGGCGCGATCGCGCTGGGTCATCCGCTGGGGATGTCGGGTACCCGGATCACCCTGCACCTGGCTCTCGCCCTCGCCCGGCGCGGCGGCGGCGTGGGAGCGGCCGGGCTGTGCGGTGGCGGCGGGCAGGGGCAGGCGGTCGTGCTGACCGTCCCGTCGAACCGCTGAGCCCGCCGCCGATCACGCCGAGGACGAGTGACACCGGATCGGGGTCCACGGGCCTGAAACGTCTCGCAAACCCTGATCCCATGGCACTCGGCATGCCGGCCGGCCGTCCGAGGATCCATTCCGACGCAGGTGTGACACCCGCCTCGTAGCGAGTTACACTTGGGTGTGCCCACCACCCGCCCGCGCCACTACGTCACCGAGACAGATGCCCTGGCAACAGCTCTCGATGCCGCTGCCAAACGTTGGCCCGGGCTGTCCCGATCCCAGTTGCTGGTTCGGCTGGCGATCACCGCGGCGGAGGCCGACGCTGCGGCCATCCAGGAGCGCCGCGACCGGCGCCGGGACGCGGTCAACCGACATGCCGGCGCGCTGACCGGCGTCTATGGACCGGATTACCTGGAAAAGCTTCGCGAGGACTGGCCGGAGTGATCCTCGTCCTGGACGCCAGCGTGCTGATCGCCTACCTGACCCAGGACGACACCCACTGGTCGGCGGCGGTGCGTTTGCTCCTCGACGCCACGGACAACGACACCGAACTGATGGTCAACCCGGTCACGTTGGCAGAGGTACTGGTCGGGCCGACCCGGGACGGACGAGAAGATCAAGTCCTCACCGCGCTGGCCGACATCGGCGTGACCGAAGCCCCGTTCCCGCCGGATTCCTCGCGAATTCTGGCCGGGCTGCGCTGCGCCGGGATCAAGATGCCTGACTGCTGCGTCCTGCTGACGGCGCTACACCACCAGGCGACCGTCGCCTCCTTCGATGAACGCCTCCTGCGAGTTGCCGTCCAGCACCGCATTCCGGTTCTGCCGTGACGAGCTGCGGATCCCACAGTGGGCCAGCAACACAGTGGGCCAACAACAGCTTGGTGAGCTCGAGTGCCATGAAAGCAGGGATTTCCGCTGAAACCTGGCCCGATTTCCCTGCTCACGTGGCACTCGCGGTGGGGGCGGATCCGCACGGGACAACGGCGGCGTGTCGGCCGCCGCCGTCGTTCTCGCTCACGAAGGTTCGGCGCTGGTCTTCATCATCAACAGCCACGCACCGACCACTCCGCCGATCAGCGCGGCGATCACCGCGGGCACCTGTAGGTACAGACCCGACTCGAACCCCATGGCCGTCAGCAGCCCACCGATCCCGATCAGCGTCATCGTCAACAGGTTGGGGCTCAGCACATCGAGAAGCCGAGCCACGGGTTGCTCGCTGCGATGCTGTCGCGCACGGCGATCGAGCAAGAACAAGGTGATGCCACCTGCGGCCGCAAGCAGCACAAGCTCACTTCCGAACAGCCAACTCGGCTGGCCGGGAATGGCGAAGACGATGGCGACCATGGTGATGGCGACGAACAGCGTGAGGGTCTGAGCCGCGCGATTCCGCAGATCCGTGGAAGCGGCGATCACCTCCAACCTGATGGACACCGCGACGAAGAGCAGTCCGGTCAGGGCAGCAGCCGCAGCACCGGTGACCACAGCGAATTCTTCCCAACTTTCCATCGGGTCATCCTTGTCGGTCCGCGCGGATCGAGGCGAGCGCGGCGAGACGTCGATCCACTGCCATCGCTCAGCGCAGCTGCCACTGATCCCAGGGGATGGCCCAGTCGTACAGGTCGCCGTCCGCCTCCGACAGCTGCACGCTGGTGCCGGTCACCTCGACCGGATCGCCGTAGATCGCCGACCGGAAGTAGGCCTCGGCATCGGCCGGCGCCAGGTTGATGCAACCGTGGCTGACGTTGGCCGACCCCTGGTCGTCCACCGTGTCCGCGTTCTGGTGGATGAACTCACCGTTGTTGCTGATCCGCACCGCCCAGTGCTCGGTGACGTCGCTGTAGCCGTAGTCCGGGTTGCTCATGGTGGTGGTTTCCTGCATGTCGGTCACCACGTGCACGCCGGAGCGGGTCACCCGGTTCGGGTCGCCGATGTCGTCGCCGCTGCCGTACGACGCCGGATAGGTCGCCACCGTATGGCCGTCCTGCTGGACGACGATCTGATGGGTGGTGGCATCGGCCAGCACCACCTGGTTCCGGCCGATGGAGAAGTCGCTGACCTGCTTCGCCCCGCCGAAGTGCCCGCCGCCGAGGTCCATGCCGAACAGGTCGGCCTCGACGTGCACCTGTGTCCCGGAGGGCCAGTACTCCCTGGGCCGCCAGTCCAACGACGGTCCGTCCCGTCCGTCGTGCTGGATCCACGCCCACGATCCCTCGACATGCGGTGTGGTGGTGATCTGCAGCCGGTCCTCCACGGCCTGTCGGTCGGCGGGTTCGCTGCTCAACGTCACGATCACCGGGGCCGCCACCCCGACCACATCGCCGGTGCCCGGGAAGATGGTGGGGGTCACCTCTGCCACCGGCTTCACCGTGCGGTAGGTCCCGCTGATCCGGGTCACCTGGCCGTCCGCTCCGATGGCCGCGCCGCTGGCGGTGTAGGTCTTGCCGTAGCCCAGATTTCCGTCGTACGACCAGTTCGATCCATCGGTCGCGAGCTCGCCGGGGACTTCGGTGCCCGTCTGGTCGGTGACCGAGAGCGCGACGATCGTGCCGTGCTGCACGCTGATCGAGAGCGGCTGACCCGGCATCAGGTCGACCGCATCGAGGGCCGGGCTGGCACTGACCTCGGCTGCCGGCGCGACCAGTCCGGTGCCGGGCGCAATGAGCACCAGGGCAGCGACGGTGAGCAGCACGGCCGCAAGCAGGCTCGCAGGATGTGGCTGACGCACCACCGGAGTTCCTCCCGCCCGCTGCCGACGCCGGATCAGCATGGCCCGCGGGCGGGGGGCGATCGGTGCGACACGCCGATCACCTGGCTCAGCAGGCGAATCGGAACGCGCAGTTCAGGCCACCGGTGAGGTGATCAGATCCCGGACGTCGGGTGCCTCCAGCCGCACCTTCTCGGCGGAGCTGTCGTCGGGCTCGGTCTGCGAGCGCCGCTCGGCGTCGACCCTGGCCTGGTAGGCCTCGACCTCACGGGCTGTCTGCGCGTCCGTCCAACCGAGGACCGGTTGCATGATCTCGGCCACCCGGCGCATCGACTCGGTGCCGCGATGCGCGTACTCGATGGAGATCCTGGTGCGCCTGGCCAGCACGTCCTCCACGTGCAGCGCCCCCTCGTGGGTCACCGCGTACAGCGCCTCGGCCTGCAGGTAGTCGCCCGCACCGGGAATCGGTTGCAGCAGTGACGGATCCGCCGCAGCCGGCGCGAGCAACTCGTGGATCAGCGAGCCGTACCGGTCGAGCAGGTGCCGGATCCGGTAGGGATGCACGCCGTGCTGGGTGGCCAGTCGATCAGCCTGGTTGACCATCGCCTGGTACCCCACCGCGCCGGCCAGCGGCACGTCCTCCGTGCAGGACGGGTTGATCCGGCCGGGGAGGTCTTCGGCGGCGGCCTCGACGGCGTCCGCCCCCATCACCCGGTAGGTCGTGTACTTCCCGCCGGCGATCGCGATCAGGCCGGGCGCCACCCTGGCCACCGCATGTTCCCGGGACAACTTCGACGACTGCTCGCTCTCCCCGGCGAGCAACGGCCGCAGGCCGGCGTAGACCCCCTCGATGTCATCGTGGGTCAGCGGCACCGCCAACACCTTGTTCACATGGTCGAGGATGTAGTCGATGTCGGCCTTGGTCGCCGCCGGGTGCGCGAGGTCGAGATTCCAGTCGGTGTCGGTGGTCCCGATGATCCAGTGCGACTTCCAGGGGATGACGAAGAGCACCGACTTCTCCGTCTTGAGGATGATCCCGCTCTCCGAGGTGATCCGGTCCCTGTGGCACCACCAGGTGCACGCCCTTGGACGCGCGCACCCGGAATCGACCGCGCCCACCGGAGAGTCGCTGCAGTTCGTCGGTCCAGACGCCGGTCGAGTTGATCACCACCCTGGCCTTGACGTCGGTCTCCTCGCCGGTCTCCACGTCGCGGACCCGGACGCCGGCCACCCGGTCCGATTCCTTGAGGAACGACACCACCTGGGTCGATGTCCGGACCACCGCACCGTAGGCGGCGGCCGTGCGGGCGACGGTCATCGTGTGCCTGGCGTCGTCGACCTGGCCGTCGTAGTAGACGATGCCGCCGACCAGCGCGTCCCGGCGCATGCCAGGGACCAGGCGCAGCGCGGCCGCCCGGCTCAGGTGCTTGTGGCCGGGTACCGACCTGGCGCCGCCCATCGAGTCGTACATCACCAGCCCGGCCGCGACGTAGGGCCGCTCGATCACCGGCTTGGACAACGGGTAGAGGAAGGACACCGGTTTGGCCAGGTGCGGGCAGATCTTCGTCAGCATCAGCTCGCGCTCCCGCAGCGCCTCCCGGACCAGTCCGAACTCGAACATCTCCAGGTACCGCAGGCCACCGTGGAACAGCTTCGACGATCGGGATGACGTGCCGGAAGCCAGGTCTCGGGCCTCGACCAACGCCACCGACAGCCCGCGGGTGACGGCATCGAGGGCAGCGCCGGCGCCGACCACGCCACCGCCGATCACCACCACGTCGAAGGTCTCCCGACCCAGTCGCTCGAAGCTGGCCGCCCGTTCGGCCGGCCCCAACCGGGCGCTGGTCTCACCGGGTGCGGTGTCGCTGACGTCTGCGGTCATCGGCCATCCCTCCTGCTCGGGGGTAACCGGGGGCCGCGCGGCACCGGTGCCCATCACAACGACCTCGTCGCCGATCCATCGTGCGCACCGGGCGAGTTCCCACCCCGATGATCACCGAACCGGCGAAACCCACGCTACCGCCGCCATCCCGGCCCGCAACCGCACGACATCCCGGCGTCGATCCAGGGTGGGCGCACCGGCTCAGTCGGCGGCCGTCCAGGCGATCGCCGCTGGCCCGCTCGGTGGTGTCGAAGATCTTCACCTCGCCGGGGACCGCCCAGGCGAACATCCGGGTCGCGTCCCGCATCCACCGCTGATCGGTGACCAGCGCGATCCGATCCCAGGCCTTCCAGTCCTTGACGCCCATCTTGAGGTCCTGCCACATGGCCCCGGCCTCCATTCCGGCGAACTCACCGGCGAAGACGAACATGATCCGCAGCTTCCCGCCGTCGTCGGTCACCGCGTTCAGGGCCGGTGCGAGGACGGATTCGTAATCGGCCGCGGTCAGCTCGCCCTCGGCCTCGAAACCGAGAATGCCGTCAGGCAGGTCGTCCAGTTTCCTGATCATGATCTCTTCCTCGTCCTCGTCGTCACAGGGCGTCCTGGTTCACGTTCATCAGCCTCCGGCCCAGTTCGGTGATCGAGCCGGACAGCGACGGGTAGACGCTGAACGTGTACGCCAGATCCTTCACCGTCAAACGGTTCTGCACCGCGACGGCGATCGGCAGGATGAGTTCGGAGGCCTCCGGCGCGACCACGACGCCGCCGATCACGATCCCGGTCAGCCGCCGGGAGATGATCTTGATGAAGCCCTCCTCGAGGCCGAGCATCTTGGCCCTGGCGTTCGTGGCCAGCGGCAGCATCAGGGTCTGGGCCAGCGCCGGACCGGTCTCCGCCTCGACCTCCGAGTAGCCGACGGTGGCGATCTCCGGGTGGGTGAAGACGTTGGAGCACACGGTCTTCAATCGCAACGGCGCGACACCCTCACCCAGCGCATGCCACATCGCGATCCGGCCCTGCATCGCCGCCACGGACGCGAGCATCAGCACCCCGGTGCAGTCGCCGGCGGCGTAGACGCCGGACACGGAGGTCCGCGACACCTTGTCCACTTCGATGAACCCACCCTTGCCGACCGCGACACCCACCTCGGCCAGCCCCATGTCGGCGGTGTTCGGCACGGCGCCGACCGTCATCAGCGCATGCGACCCGCGGATCTCCCGCCCGTCCTCCAGGGCGACCACGACGCCGTCACCCTCCCGCCGCACCGACTTCGCGCGGGACTGCTTGGCCAGCACACTGCCGCGTGCCGCGAACACCTTCTCGATCACCGCGGCGGCGTCGGCGTCCTCACTGGGCAGCACCCGGTCCCGGCTCGAGACCAGGGTGACCTTGACGCCCATTTCCGTGTAGGCGGAGGCGAACTCGGCACCCGTCACGCCCGACCCGATCACGATCAGGTGTTCCGGCAGTTCACGCAGCGAGTAGACCTGTCGCCAGGTCAGGATGCGGTCCCCGTCCGGGACCGCGTCCGGCAGGATCCGCGGGCTGGCACCGGTCGCGATCAGCACCACGTCGGCCACGTACTCGGTCCGCTCGCCGCCGGTGGAGGTCGCCACCACCGAGTGCGCAGCCAGTCCGGGCTGCGGGTCGGCCAGCACCGCGATGCCGTCGATCACCGTGACGCCGTTCGCGATCAGGCTGGCCCTGATGTCCGCGGACTGCGCCAGCGCCAACCCGGCGACCCGGCCGTGCACCACCGCGATGTCGACGGCCACCTGGTCGGGGTCGACCATCACGCCGAGACTGCCGGCATCCAGGACGGCCGTCCGGCCGCCGGCGGAGGCGATGAAGGTCTTGGACGGCACGCAGTCGGACAGCACGCAGGCGCCGCCGATGCCGTCCCGTTCGATCAGGGTGACCTCGGCGCCGTACTGAACCGCCACCAACGCCGCCTCGTAGCCCGCGGGTCCGCCGCCGATGATCACGATTCTGGTCATCGACCAACCGTAGTGCGGTGGACCCGGACCGCGCTGCCGGCGATCGGGCGCACGGCGGATCCGACCACCGAGTGAGGCTGCTGGCGGGTCCACGGCCCCAGTACGCTCTGCACCCATGGCGTTGTACGCGGCCTACGGGTCCAACATGGATCCCTCCCACATGCTTGCCCGCTGTCCGTCGTCCCCGGTTGCCGGGACGGGCTGGCTGCCTGGGTGGCGGCTCACCTTCGGCGGCGAGGACCTGAGCTGGGACGGCGCGCTGGCCACCGTGGTCGAGGACCCGGACTCGTCGGTCTTCGTCGTGCTCTACGACATGGCCGAATCCGATGAGCGAACCCTGGATTCCTGGGAGGGCGCCGGGTTGGGGCTGTACAGCAAGATCCGGCTGCGGGTGCACACCCTGGAGGGCGACGTGCTGGCGTGGCTGTACGCCTTGCAGGCCTTCGAGGGCGGCCTGCCCTCTGCCAGGTACCTCGGCGTGATCGCCGATGCCGCGGAGGCCGCGGACGCGCCGGCCGAGTACGTCGTCGACATCCGCACCCGGCCGCGCCGGGAGCACAGCTGAGCCCGGGGCACCCCCCGGGCTCAGCTGCTAGGCAAATACTGCTGTCCTGCTACTGCGAGTTGGAGACTCCCTTGCGGCGTGCGATTCCGCGGGTTCCGAAGAACAGCAGGGCAAGACCGGCAATCAGCGCAACCACGCCGATTGCCAATGGTCCGGCGATGCTCGTTCCGGTACTTGCCAGGCCGGCGTCGTAGCCGCCCGTCGATCCTCCCCCGGAGCTCTGCTGATACGCCGCACCGCCGGTCTTCCCACCACTGACGTAGGACCCATCGGAGGTGAAGACGACGCTGGTGCTGGCGAGGTCACCGCTGGGAGTTCCAGTGGCCGTGAAAGAAACGAGATCTCCCTTGCTCACCTGGACGACCGCAATGTAATTACCATCTTCGTCGGGGACGAACGTGTAAGTCTCGGCCTTGGCCGCGGCTGCGGCGAGCGCCGGCGTGCTACGCAGACCGCTGGGCCCGCCGTAGGACACCACCAGTTCGATCGAATCATCGGCACCATCGGGTGAACCGAAATTGCCGTGCTCGACGATGAACTCGCTGCCGCCGTTGTAAGTGACAGCAATCGTGGCGTTTGCGTAGGTGGGATTGGCCGCCGCGACGCCCCCGGTCAGAACCATTCCCACGGCCATCACAAACATTGCAGCTACGAATCTGCGCACTGACTTCCCCTTTGCACTAACAATATCGGCTTCCAGCCGGCTGAAATCCATGCGGAGCCTATGGCACCCGATTCGCCCCACTGGGGCCAGCGCCGCCCCTCTGTCACGTCAAGATGTGCAAAGGTCCCCGGCACAGGACTGCACCACACCAAAGAGCGAATGCGGTTCGCACCCGGTGTGACAAAGACTTGTCGTACTCCCCACGGCCGTGCAGAAGTTACTACGTTAGGTGCAGCGCCCCCGGGGCTCGATGAATGTGGGACCCGGCCAATTAGGCCCAGCCCGATTCCTCAGCCAGCTTGTGGCGAGCACATCTCATACGGTTGAACGGATGTCACCCATGGCGTGACCCCGGGAGTGAGACTCAGTTCGGGAGTGGCAGTGTCGGCTGCGCGTTCCGGCACCAGCACGATGTACTCGAGCTCCGTCGAGTCCCCGGGTGACATCTCCACAGTCACGGTACCGACGGTGCGGGAATGGTCTTCCCCCCATCCGATACCGACGGGGGCGCCGTCCCGGGTGGCTCCACCCATGCTGCCCCCGAGTGGCGCGAATACCAAGACGTTGGTGCGCAATCGGTATGCCTGTCCGAACGCGCTGGAGCCTGTCACGTAGGCCGGCAGACCGTCCGCCGGTGGGCTGTAGTGCAGGACCACTCGAACCCGCAGCTCACGCCATCCGTCCGATCGACAATTCCCCCAGGCCACGTGCGTCTCGGAACTGAGGTAGTACCCGAGTTTCGCGGCTGTGCCGTCATTCAGGTAGACCCCGATGTTGGCGCCAGTCGTCCCGGTGTCCAATCCCCCGGCAAGCGTCGTCTGCGCAATGTCCGACTGCTCGTCCTCAGCATTGCTGTAGACGAGGAGACGGCGCTCCGACACCGCCCGGCGCAGTCCGTCCAACATCGTCCGAGGATCGCCTTCTCCCGACATCACCTCCTGAAAGACGACCGCGGTGGCATTGGCCAGGAACGCATCTCGGGGCGCCTGGTCAGCCTCGTCGTACTCCTGGTATACCGTCGACAACAGAACTCCGACGATGTTGTCTGCGGTGATCGCGACGCCGTCTCCGACATCGATAGGCGGGGCACCTTCCAGCAGGTACGACAATGCCACCGGGTCGATGGCCAACAAGCCGTCAACGCTCTGCCCGGTACGCGCACGGTACATTTCCAGGAACAAGCGCGACGCGGTGGGAAAGTCCGGCGTGAAATTCACGTCGGCCGGATATTGCGCCATCAACGGGCTGTAGATCGCGAGTTCGTGCTCGGCCAGTTCCGTGATGGGCGGGTCGAAGAAACCCATCGACCTGGCGGTACCTTGATCGAGGATAGTCACGCGGCCGTGATCCGCCTGGACGATGGCGAATGAGCCGAACATCCCGCCGGTCGCTCTTGGCTCGGCCAGGTTTTGAAATGCGACCATGAAGGTTCTGGGCCCTTCCGCCCCGAGCATGGCAGGTAGTAGGCGGGCAATACGCGCAGCGGGATCGATGACCTCATCGGCCTGCTGGAGCTTGCGTTGCAGCGTGCCCACGGCATCCGAGACCGGCTGCACCAACGCTGCCCGATCGATCGACGCCATTCGCTCTTGCGCCTGCTCCAATGAGCCGCGAGCGGCCTCCAGCACCGGTGAGATACGTTGCACCGGCTCGAGAGCGATCGCCCCGTCAGTCGGCTGCAACTGCGCCGGGCGCAAGGTTCGGGCGACCTCGGTCAGCGGCGGCAGCACGTCGGTGGACAGCCCATCGACGGTGACAGAAACGTCACTGATCGCGTCCAGGTTCGGCCCGATCAGCGGGATCAGCGAGGCGAGCCGGTAGACCGGGTCGTCGGTTGCGGATCGGGCCGCCGCTGACTCGGCCTGCAGGTGGGCCAACGTGGTGCTTGCGTCGGGCGGGTTGTCGTCGGTGACGCTGCCGAGTTCTACCTGCAGTGCGGTGACATCGGCCGCAGCCTGGGATAGGTGGGAATAGGCCTGGTAGGTCCGCCAACCTACCCACGCCGTTCCGGCGAGGAGCAGGACACCCGCGGCGATCATGGTCCAACCGAGTATTCGTGTCCGCGCGGACCTGCCGGCCATCGATCGCGTTGCGCCGTCCGAGCTTTCCGCGGTTGATGGTCGTCCATTCATACCGTCGGTAACAGTTGCGTTCTGGTCGTCCGGCTCCATCGGGTCACCTACACCGGATCGGGTGGTGGAACCGGTAACCGGGTCGGACGGCCCGTCACCCTCCACCATTCACCTCCCCAGGAGAATTCGCGCGCTTCCCGGCGCGCAAATTTACGCCAGCACATCTTGGCGACGCCGAATGTCAGTCTCGCCTTCAGCTGCCCGCTCGCTGAACGACAGCCAAGACAGAGTACTGACTTCCTGATCACCCAACGTGATACCGATGACCACAGTCAGGAGTTCCCTGTCGAATGGAACGGAACTGCGAACACCTTCGTCACTTCAGGTAGCCGAATCGACTGATACATGGCGGACAAATTCATCCCAAAGAGCACCCGAAGATATCAACCATCTGAAGGCATCGACCCACGCGAAGTGCCTCTGGTACCGAGATGACCCGGGTCACCGATGGTTTGGGTGACCGTCACGACGACCGGCGGGCTTTCGGAGGGTGCCGCCGCACCCGGAGACTTTACCGCCACAACGACCAGGACTGCCACGAGCAACGCAAAGGCGGTCAGGCCGAGAATGCTCACGTTTCGCCGCGTCATCCCAACGCCCCATTCCTGACCTTGCCCCTCGATGGTCACGAGAGTGAAGTTAACGGTCCCACCCCAATGGCGCCCCCTTCGGGCACCTTCCGTAATATTTCGACCGCACGGAGTAACAGTCCGCGACGAATCACGTCTAGGATGACGCCACCGGTGCCGCTGGTTGATCTCTCGCGGGGTTGTCGAGAACGCTGGTTCAACTCGGGTGGTGCGTACCGGCCAAGGGGAGGCAAATGGTGACGATCACTGACGCGATCCAGGGCTCGACCGTTGCGATCACCGGCGGTACGGGCTCATTCGGTTCGACGATGGTGCATCACCTTCTGCGCAGGGGTGTTGCGAACGTCAACATCTTGAGCCGCGACGAAGCCAAGCAGGACGACATGCGGAGGCGGTTCGACGATTCGCGTCTCCGGTTCTTCCTCGGCGACGTCCGCGACTACGACAGTGTCGCTGCAAGTTTCCTGAACACCGATTTCGTGTTTCATGCCGCGGCCCTGAAACAGGTTCCGTCCTGCGAGTTCTTTCCACTCCAAGCCGTCAAGACCAACGTGGTCGGCAGTCATAACGTCGTAGAAGCTGCCGGCGCTGCCGGAGTGCGCTCGGTGGTTTTCCTCAGTACCGACAAGGCCGTCTATCCGGTCAATGCGATGGGCATGTCCAAAGCGCTCATGGAGAAGACCGCTCAGGCCTTCGCCCGGAACAATCCGCAGTCGAAGACGACCGTCGCAGTCACCCGCTACGGGAACGTCATGTATTCCAGGGGTTCGGTGATCCCACTCTTCATTCGCCAGCTCCAACTCGGCCAACCGCTGACGATCACCGAACCGGCGATGACCCGCTTCCTGATGTCACTGAGTGAATCCGTCGACCTGGTGGAGCACGCCTTTCTGCAGGCCCAGCCGGGGGACCTCTTTGTCCGTAAAGCACCGGCGGCCACGCTGGATGTGTTGGCCCGGGCAGTCGCTGAATTGTTAGGAGTCACCGACCCGGTCGTCAAGATCATCGGCTCCCGACACGGTGAGAAGCTGCACGAGACGCTGTTGAGCCGTGAAGAGATGGTGAAGGCCATTGACGAGGGCGACTACTTACCGAATTCCCCTGGACACAAGAACTTTGCAGTACGAGGTGTACTTCGATCAGGGCAGCCAGTGTGCATCCGCCTATGATGACTACACGTCCGAGAACACCACTCGAATGAATGTCGAGGCTACGAAGTCTCTGTTGCGTGCGCTGCCCGAGGTGCAGGACCTTCTGGCGGCGCTGGTTCCGTGACGCGACCAAACATGCCTATGGCCACTACCCATCTCCGTCCTCCTGGGATCTGTCGCGAAGGTGCAGGGAGCTGTCAGCGCGGTCCGACACTGGGGCGGGCGGGCTAGGTGAGCGTCAGTTGACCAAGATCCTTCTTTCCAAGGCCGATGTCAGTGACGTTGAGGAAAGGTATGTTCTCGACGCCCTGCGATCAGGGTGGATTGCACCGCTGGGCCCGCACGTCGATGCCTTCGAGCGGGAGGTAGCCGATCGGGTGGGAGTCCGTGAAGCGCTGGCACTTTCGTCCGGCACAGCCGCCCTGCACCTGGCATTGCTCGAACTCGGAGCCCGACCGGGCTCTGCTGTCGTGTTGTCCAGCATGACTTTCGCCGCTTCGGCCAACGCCATCGCGTACACCGGAGCGAGTCCGGTCTTCGTGGACTCGCTGCTCAGCGACGGAAACGTAGATCCAGACCTGCTGTTCACGGCTCTCGACACGTTGCGCAGCGAGGGGGTCTGCGTGGCTGCCGTGATGACCGTCGATCTATTCGGGCGATGTGCTGATTACACCGCAATACGTGATCGGTTGAACGAGCGCAACATTCCGCTGGTCGAGGACGCCGCGGAGGCGTTCGGGGCTCGGCTTGGCGGGCAGAATGCAGGCTCATTCGGGGATGCGTCCGTCATCTCCTTCAATGGGAACAAGATCATGACCACCTCGGGTGGTGGAATGCTGCTGAGTGACAACGTCGAGCTCATCCGGCGTTGCAGGCATCTCTCAACTCAGGCCAGACAACCGACGCCCTACTACGAGCACATCGAGATCGGCTACAACTATCGGCTGTCGAACATTCTGGCCGCCCTCGGTCGTGGTCAGTTGACCAGGCTCGACAGCATGATCGAACGGCGCCGCTCAGTGCGGCGGGCGTATGTCAGGGGCCTATCGGATCTGCCAGGAGTTCGGTTTCTCGGGCATCAGGACTACCCCAACGAGTTCGACGACAATTGCTGGTTGACCAGCATTGTGCTCGATCCCGGTGTTGCACCGATCTCGGCAGAGTCGCTGATCAAGTCCTTGGCCACCGACGATATCGAGGCACGTCACCTCTGGAAGCCGATGCACCTCCAACCGGTGTTCGTAGACGCTCGCGCCTTCGTCAACGGCGCATCCGAGCACCTGTTCAACAACGGTGTCACCCTGCCCAGCGGATCGGCGCTCACCGACGCCGAGATCGATCGCGTGATCGGGTCCGTACGATCCGCTTTCGGTCAGGGCGAATCATGAGCTACACGCGAACCAAGCGGCTCGTTGACCTGGTCCTCGCGGTACCCGCCTTGGTGATCTCGCTACCCATCCAGGCCGTGGTCGCCGGCATCATCGCCAAACGGTTGGGCCGACCGGTTCTGTTCCGACAGACGCGACCCGGACTGACAGGTCGACCGTTTGTGCTCCTCAAATTTCGAACAATGCTGCCCGTCGATCGGGCCAAAGGTTTGATCGACGACAGCTCCCGTATGACGGACCTCGGTCGGCGCCTTCGATCGTCCAGCCTTGACGAACTTCCTTCCTTGTGGAATGTCATCCGGGGGGACCTCTCCCTGGTCGGTCCGAGGCCGCTGCTGGTCGAGTATCTCGACCGCTACACACCCGAACAAGGACGACGGCATGACGTGAAGCCAGGATTGACCGGCTTGGCACAGATCGCCGGCCGTAACGCCGTCAATTGGGAGCAGAGACTTGCACTGGATCTCGATTACGTCCGTCATCAATCGCTGAGGTTGGACTTCAAGATTTTGGTTTCGACCATTTCCCTGCTGGTACGTAGAGAAGGAATCACTGCCCAGGGGCATCCCACGATGACCGAGTTCCTGGGCACGGCAACACACCGGGGTGACGCGGCGTGACCCGGTCGATCATCATTATCGGTTGCGGAGGATTGGGTCGAGAGGCTCTCAGCATCGTTGCCGCCCTCAGTGAAAGTAGCGACAACTGGTCCGTCGAGGGTTTCGTCGACGACAATCCCGCCGAGGACAATGTCACTCTGGTCAAAGAATTGGGTTCTCGCGTGCTGGGTCCGGTGGCGTGGTTGACCCAACGCGGTCCGACCGATGCCGTCATCGCAATCGGATCGAACACCGTGCGAGCCGAGATCAGTGAGCGGCTTTCCGACTTCCCCGTCAGCTGGGCGACTTTGGTGCATCCGTCCAGCACGAAGGGCATGCGTGTCGAACTCGGGCCGGGCGCGATCATCAGCGCGGGAGTCCGACTCACCACGAACATCAGGCTGGGACGCCATGTCCAGCTCGATCAGAATTGCACGGTCGGACACGACACGGTGATCGGTGATTACGCGAGGCTCAGCCCGCAAGCGTGCGTGACGGGCTCGGTTCGGATCGAGGAGCGAGCGCTGATCGGCGCCAACGCCACCGTCCTGCCGGGCCTGAGAGTGGGCAAGTCGTCCATCGTGGGGGCCGGAGCGGTCGTGGTGAGTGATGTCCCGGACGGTGTCACCGTCAAGGGAGTTCCTGCCAGATGAGAATCGCCTTCGTCACGCAATGGTTTCCGCCTGAACCAGGCACTGTGGTCGCCTCCGCCATTGCGGACGGTCTGGCAGTCCGCGGCCACGTTGTCGATGTCGTGACGGGCTTCCCAAACTATCCGACGGGGGAGCTCCAGCCGGGCTATCCGCTCCAGCGCTACCGTCGAGACGAGCGCTCCGAGCGCGTCACCATTCATCGGGCGCCGCTGTACCCGAGTCACAACACCAGAGCCGTGAAACGGATGGCCAATTACGCCAGCTTCTCCGCGTCCGCGACATGGCTGACACGATCACGTCTGTCGCGGCCTGACGTCTGGCTCACCTACTCTTCACCGGCCACCGCGGCAGTGCCGGCGCTGGTCGCACCCCCCCGGCTCCGTGCCCCGTCCTGTCTCCTGATCCAGGATCTGTGGCCTGACAGCGTGACAGAAAGCGGCTTCATTGCGGGCCGGGTCGGCCGCAGCATCGAACGGTCGCTGTCGTCATTTTGTAGCTGGTCCTATCGACGATCGACTGCGGTTGGCGTCATCTCCCCAGGGATGCGTGAGATCCTGATGCAGCGAGGGGTCGATGGCGGCAAGATCCATCTCACTCCCAACTGGGTCGACGACAGTCACCTACTTCCGGAGCTTGTGGCATCCGACGACCTACGCTGCTCCCTCAATTTGCCGCTCGGTCGGCTGTTCATGTACGCGGGCAACATGGGTGAATTGCAGGGATTGGAACCGCTGGTCCGAGCATTCGGCAGCACACCCGAGAATCACCTTGTGCTCGTGGGTGGCGGGGTCGCCAAGCCGCAATTGGAGCAACTGGTCAGAAGCAGCGCATTCGAGAACGTCACATTTGTCGACTCTCAGCCGACGGATCGCATCGCCCAGTTCATCGCTGCCTCCGACGTTCAGATCGTCTCGCTCAAGGACAGTCACCTCTTGCGCGCGACCATGCCCAGCAAAGTGCAGTCGTCGATGGCTGCCGGCCGACCGATTCTCGCCCATGCGGCCGGTGATGTCGCTCTAGTCGTTACCGAATCCGGTGCGGGCCTTTCCACCGCACCGGGCGACATCGGTTCAGCCGTCGACACCATCCGGACTTTGGCTCGGCTGTCTGACGATGCGCTGCGTGCAATGGGAGCCCGGGCGCGCGATTGCTTTTTGCGCCACTACTCCCCCGAGGCTGGTCTAGATCGCATGGAAGCAATGTTGTTCGCCTCCGCTCAAGCCCGGACTATGCGGGAGGTAGCGGCATGAGGCGCCGCTCGGCAATTATGCAGAGATTCCGGGTTGACCGATGAAGATCCTTGTCACCGGTGCCGCCGGGTTCGTCGGCTGGCACACACGGGCACGCCTCCGCGCCCTCACTGACTATCAGGTGACTTCGGTGACACGCTCAAATTGGGCCGATCTCACCCAACTCGCGGTGGGCGCAGATGCCATCATCCATGTCGCCGGCGTCAATCGCGGGCCCGACAATCAGGTTGAAGGCGACAACATCAGGCTCGCTCAGGACGTCGCCGACGCGGCGCGGGCCAGTGGGTCGGCCCCCCGAATCATCTTCGCCAACAGCATTCACGCCGGTACCGACACTGCGTATGGTCTCGGAAAAGGTGTCGCGTCAGACATCTTCGAGGCAACAGCAGCCGAACTCGGAGCAGCCTATGTCGATGTCCGGCTACCCAATCTCTTCGGTGAGCACGGAAGGCCTTATTACAATTCCTTCGTAGCGACGTTCGTCCGGGCCGTCATGGAGGGCGACACACCTCAGATAGCCGATCGCGAAGTGTCTCTGCTTCACGCGCAAGGGGCCGCCCATTCCCTGATCGAGGGGTTGACCACCCAGCACAAGCGACTGGATCCGCCCGCCACCCCCACCACGGTGCAGGGCGTATTTGACATACTCCACCGCTTCAATGCCCTGTACTCGACTGGAGACATCCCTCCACTGCTGTCCGAATTCGACGTCGACCTCTTCAACACCCTCCGGGCCGCGCGGTTCCCCGACCACTACCCCATCGCCCTCCAGCCACGGGTCGACGAACGCGGCGGTCTGGTCGAGGTCGTCCGGGTGCATGGCGGGCAGGGTCACACCTTCGTCTCGACAACGAAACCGGGCATCACTCGTGGCGAGCACTTCCACCTGCGCAAAATCGAGCGGTTCGTCGTTCTCAGCGGTGCAGCTCGGATCTCATTGCGCCGGCTCTTCTCCGATCACGTCGTCACCTTCGACGTCAACGGCCAGGCCCCTGCCATCATCGACATGCCCACCATGTGGGTCCACAACATCACCAACACCGGGGATAGTGAGCTGACTACGCTCTTTTGGGCCCACGAGTTGTTTGACCCGGATGCGCCAGATACCTTCCCGGAGCCAGTCACACCAAAGGCGGCAAACACATGACGCTCAAGGTCATGACGATCGTCGGAACCCGACCCGAGCTGATTCGGCTCTCCAGAGTGATCGCAAGGCTCGATGAGACGGTTAATCACGTCCTCGTGCACACCGGCCAGAACTACGACTATCTACTCAACGAGGTATTCTTTCGCGACCTCGGTATACGTCAGCCCGATCACTCATTGGCCGTCGACACGAGTTCGCTGGGGCGAGTGCTGGGCGAGACGCTTATTCGTACAGAAGAGGTGCTCGCTCTGGAACGGCCGGATGCCGTAATCATCCTCGGTGACACAAACAGCGCGATCGCAGCGGTGATGGCCAAGCGAATGCATGTACCGGTTTACCACATGGAGGCAGGAAATCGCTGTTTCGACGAACGAGTGCCGGAGGAGACGAACCGCCGCCTGGTCGACCATGTCGCGGACTTCAACCTCGTCTACACCGAACACGCTCGACGGAACCTCCTCGCTGAGGGCATTCATCCCAGCAAAATACTGCTGACGGGTTCTCCCATGCGCGAAGTCCTTGATTACTATCGACCGCAGATTGACGCCTCTGATGTCCTGAGTCGGCTCGACCTCACCGAGCAGGGCTACTTCCTCGTCAGCGCGCACCGCGAGGAGAACGTCGACCCGCCGGAACGCCTTCGGATGCTGCTGGACTGCCTCAACGCCGTACGCGACCGGTGGCGTCTCCCCGTTCTTGTCTCGACCCATCCACGCACACGAAAGCGACTGGAGTCTCTTCAAGGTTGGGCTGAGACCGACGGCATTACGTTCCATGAACCTTTCGGGTTCCATGATTACAATCGACTGCAACTGGGCGCGGCTTGCGTGCTGTCGGATTCAGGAACAATCTCGGAGGAGTCGGCGCTACTTCGAGTTCCCGCAATCACCCTACGAGACTCGATCGAAAGTCCTGAGGCTCTCGACAGTGGCACATAATCACCGCGGGCCTGCACGTACCGGGCGTAACGGCAGGACCATCACAGAAGCATGTGTTCTGCACCCGACGAAGAGATCGGACGATTACCCGTGGACTACCAAGTGTCCAATACCTCTCAAAGGGTACTTAGATTCATCATGTCTACCGACGAGCCATTCAGCCCACTCACTCGAACCGAATCGAGAGCCGTAGAACACCCACCAAGTTCTGAGGAACCAGGATGAAAGTTTCGATTCTCTCTCCTGTATTCAATGAGTCACTGTACATCGATGAAATGATACGCACCGTGGTCGCGCAAAGTCACAGTGACTGGGAGCTCCTGTTCGTTGATGACGGATCCACCGACGAAACCGCTGATCTTATTCACACGTGGACATTGACAGATCCGCGTATAAAGCTAGTCTGCGTGACAAAAGCTTGGCAAAGTAGCAGCATTTAATCGAGCCTTTGATGAATCAAGTGGTAGCTTGCTTGTCCTTCTCGCCGGCGACGACAGGCTTCCCCCCGACTCACTCGCAATTAGACATGACTCACTGTTCGGCTCGCTGGGCGAGGTGCCCGAAACTGTGGGCTTCTTCAAAATAAGAACTTTCTCGGATCAGCGCCGTTTCGATGGTATGGTTCTCCCAAAAGGAGGACGCTCCAGCAGGTCGGGCGGTTCAATTACGCTCAGCCGCCCATTGGCTCAACAGCTTTTTCCTATAGATGAATCCCTCGTTTCCGAAGATATCTGGTTAGCCAGTGGAGCTACCGGGCTCGCCAATAAGATTGTTCTGGGTCAGGAGATCGTTCTGGATTATCGCATTCATGCCGGAAACTCGAATCCTAGAATGAAGTCTTTTCAGGAGATGAGTGATTCCATTCACTCCCGACATCGCGCCTTCAAAGCGCTTCTCGAATGTCAGCGATTTAAGCTCGACGAAAAGTCGGGTGTCAGCTCTCCACCATGTGGAATGCCGAACAACTGCGGCGCAATCAGCGTACTTTACGACTCCTCATCACTGATTTGCCCATTCTCGATCGAGCCGCGTTCGCGTCGATGTCGAACCCAGCGCTCTACCGTCTTCGCTCTTACTTTTATGGATTCTTCTCCGGTTTGAGAGAACGCTGATGTCAGCGCCAACAAGACACCGGCATTCGAAGGCAAAGGTACTATAGGTTCAGCGCTGTCGCCCGCGGACTCTGACCTGCGCTGGTGGTCGAGCTGATGACGCTCGAAAAAGTGCCCGCCCATAGCGAAGGTCATTTCCGGCGTCGTAAAGCTCGATCATACTGCACTTCTCCTGAGTGGTAGCCTGTCCCGCCAATTGGAACCGTACCGCTCAGACTTTATCGCCGCTGTCGTAGCTGTTCCAATTATCTTGTGGGAGTTCCTACGCTCACTTCCGCTTCTCAATCCAGTCATCCCGTTCACGCTGTGGATATTCGGACCCTTAGTCATATCCGCCCTGGTCAACGACCCGCCCATTACGTCGTACGGGCAAGAGAAGATTGCATCCCTCGTTTCGTCCACCTTGATCACGACCCTGGGGGTGGCACTGCTTCGGGATCGAGAAACGGTGCGAACCTTTGCGCGCGCCTGGGTCGTCATTGGATTGATCCTCGCAATCGCGACCCTCGGAGAGCAAACGTCGCCGATCGGGCGGTTGGATTCGGTTCGAATCCGATTGGCTCGCGCGCGCCATGGCCCTTTCAGTTATCGCAGCCGCATGGCTGCTCTGGCAAAGGCGGCTTGCTTGGCTCATCGCCATCCCCGCTGGAGTACTCATGGTGGTGGCCGTATTCGTCACAGGGTCTCGCGGACCAACCCTTGGCATGATTGCGGGATTCGCTGCTATGACCATCTTTGCCTCAACCGCCAGGCTCGCTAGATTTATAGCTGTGCTTTGCCTAGCAACTCTTGCCCTTGGCTTTGCCGCAATCCTCCGTCATTGACCAACTTACGGGCGTTGGCGTTTTTGAATTTGCTGCTCGGCAGTGGAAACGTCGACCTAGCCAGGGCAAAAATGTGGGGTCTCACCCTAGACACTATATTGGCCAACCCGTGGGGTGTCGGGTTCGGAAACTGGGCAGTCGCGACTCGTTGGCCCTACAATCCGTACCCACACAACATATTCCTCGAGGTCTTCGCAGAATGCGGGGTGATCATCGGATTCCTGCTTGTTGCAACCTGTCTGTTGATCATCGTGAGACTAGCTCTCGTGTCGAAGACAGACCCCACAGCGGGGCTCGCGCTGGCGATCCTTATCGCGGAGACTGTAGCGGTATCACTATCTGGCGACATCAATGCCCGCACCTTTTTCGCGATGCTGACGATGGGTTTCGTCATCTTGGTTTGGTCGGCTAAGTCGGGCGGTACTGATATCAGAACATTGAGGATGCCGCCATCATCTGGACACGAGAAGGCGAACAGTCGATCCTCCAATGTCTTGCCGAAGGCCGGCGTACATTCGTGATTGGGACAAATACTCGGATCGGCAGTCGTCCTGTTCTCGAACCAAGGCCGACGATGGTCTGTAATCGGACTGCAGATTGCACACCGACCTTTGAGATCGACGAGTCTCATCGTGCCTGGGGGATTCAGGGATGGTAATTGAGGTGCGAATACGTCCTCGTTCCTTAAAGTCAGCAGTTCGTCGCCAGTCACACAATCGCAAGGGTGTCCTATACATACTGTCCGGTACCGCCGGTGGCCAGATTTTGGCGCTTTGCGCTGCGCCGTTTTTGGCGAGGATCTACACGCCTGATGATTTCGGTGCGTTCACAATATATGTCGGTATCGTCGCTACTGTAGGCACCGTTTCGGCCTTGCGTCTGGAAATGGCCGTTCCACTTCCGGCGGGAGAGGACGAGGCACAGTCTGTAGTCCTACTTGGGATGCTAGCGGTTCTGATGACTTCCCTATTTTCCCTCGCCATCCTGGCGCTCGTTCAAGACAACCTGATCGAGGTTCTTGGTGGGGCTCACTCGAGTTGGTGGATCTGGCTGTTGCCGCCGCTGTTCGCGACAACCGGCGTGTTTCTTGTTCTTAACCAATTGGCCATCAGAAGCCGCCGCTTTCGATCTATCGGCAGGCGCAGTGTCGTGCAGTCCGTCTTGACGGCGTCATCCCAGGTGTTGTTCGGATTGGCATCGCTTCGACCGAGTGGCCTTATCCTGGGTTTCGGGCTGGGCCAGCTTGGAGGAGCGCTGAGCTTGCTGTCAGGTTCCGGTCTGCGGTCCGTCGCCGGCAGGGCTGGCAGGCGCCGACAGATGCTGTACCGGGCTGCGCATCGATACTGGCGATTTCCGGTCATCTTGGCGCCATCGGGACTGATTAATGTCGCGGGCCTAACTGCACCGATCTTTCTTGTTGCGTATTATTATGGCTTAGAGGTTGCCGGCTGGCTGGGCCTGACTCAAAGGATTCTTGCGGTGCCGGTAGCACTCATCGGCGCCGCCTTGGGCCAGGTCTACCTTTCCGAGTTGGCAAGGTCGGTTCGTGAATCGTCACTGTCAGCTCGTGCACTTTTCACGTTCGCAACGCGCCGCCTCTGTGCGACTGCACTCCTGGTTGGCTCCATTGTGTTCGTGGCAGCGCCATGGCTCTTCTCGATCGCTTTCGGTCCGGAATGGACTCAAAGCGGAGAATATGCACGAGCACTCGCGTTCAGCCTTGGTCTCCAACTCATTGCCGCACCTCTTTCACAAACAATAGTCGTATTCGAAAGACAGCTACTTCAGCTAGGCTGGGACGCCGCAGGCTGATTTTCACCTCAATGGCCATTCTTGTTTGCCATCAAAGCGGTGGCAGTCCTTTGCAGGCAGTCTTGGGCACTGAGTATCGCCTCCGGCGCCGCTTATGGAATTTCCTGGTACTTGTCCAGGACCGTAGTCCACAAGCATTCACGAGTGTCCGTTGCCATTTAGGGCGGCCTTACGCAAAATCTAGTGGTACATACTTTATGACGATACTATTTATTAGTCGTCTCCCGCTGGACGCGAGCGATCCTCAACGTGGTGTGCGACTCACCAAACCAGTGCCTACAACAATTCGTTCCGCTCCATCGAACTGATGGTTTTGCAACACGTTTCGGCCGTCCAAGAAGATTTTCAGGCAGGGTATGTCTTTCGGTGACAGCTCAAGATATTCTTGGTGGTCAGTAGCCACAAAAGCAATATCTGCCGGTGTACCGTACTGATAGGCTCCGAAACCCAGGTTCTCAAGTTCCTCCCGGGTAAACAACGGGTCATGCACCGTGACGATGGCACCTTCGGCCTCGAGCGCCGCGACCACGGGGAATACTCCGGAGAACGCCGATTCCTTCACCCCCCCACGGTAGGCGACTCCCAACACAACTACCCTCGCCCCGGCCAGGTCACCATAAGCCTGCTTGGCCAACGACACGCAATACGCCGGCATACTTGCGTTGGCCTCGCGCGCCGCCCGCACCACCGTCGCTTCCGGGTCATTCCACAGGTACAGCCGTGGGTACACCGGTATGCAATGCCCTCCGACGGCAATGCCAGGCCGGTGGATGTGGCTGTAGGGCTGGGAGTTCGCAGCCTCGATCACCTGATAGACGTCGATACCGTTGGAACCGGCGAACTTGGCGAACTGGTTTGCCAGCCCGATGTTGACGTCTCGATACGTGGTCTCGGCGAGTTTGGCCATCTCGGCGGCCTCGGCGGACCCGAGGTCCCACACACCGTTCCCGCGTGGAAGATCCGGTCGATCGTCGAAGTCGAGGACGTCCTCGTAGAACGCTATCGCCCTCTTGGCACCAACTTCCGACAGCCCTCCTACCAGCTTCGGGTACTTCCGTAGGTCGGCGAACACCCGCCCGGTGAGGACGCGCTCTGGTGAGAAGGCAACGTGGAAGTCCTCACCTTCGATCAGACCCGAGGTCCCTTCCAACAGTGGCGCCCATCGATTGCGGGTCGTGCCAATGGGCAACGTGGTCTCGAACAGCACCAATGTGCCCGGCTGCAGTCCACTACCGATGTCAGTTGTCGCCGAGTCCAGCCAGCCGAAGTCGGGCGCATCGTCGTCGGTGACGAACAGCGGAACAACAACGACAACGACCTCGGCGGCAGCAACTGCGGCTGCGGTGTCGATGGTGGCGGTCAACCGCCCACCACCCACCACGTCGGCCAACTTCTCGGCGAGGTGCGCCTCCCCCGGAAAGGGTTCTTGACCAGCGTTGACCTGGTCCACCACCCTCTGGTTGGTGTCGGCGCCGATGACCTGGTGACCCTTACCGGCGAATTGCACCGCGAGTGGAAGTCCGATCTTGCCCAATGCCACCACCGCGATATTCATACCGACACCCGTAGATCAACCGTTGCGCCGGAGTTGGCCGACTCGATCATTGCCTCGGCCACCAGCACGGTTTCCAATCCTTGCTCCATCGTGACGATGTCTGCGTCCAAGCCCAGCACCGCGTCCCGAAAATTCTCGTGTTCCAGTCGCAACGGTTCGGGCTTAGGGATTGCATAACGAATCATGTCGCCCTCGGAGACGCCGCGGAACTGCGCGATCCCACTCCATCCCGTCGGCACCGAACCGTTCGCGTAGTAGGTCAGGTCCGCACTCAAGGTGTCGGCAACAAAGGTGCCGCGCTCGCCGGTGATGATCGTGACACGCTCCTTCAAGGGGGAGAGCCAGTTCACAAGGTGATTGGTCACTGTCCCATCCGACAGCGATCCCACCACGGCCACGAGATCCTCGTGCTGTCGGCCACTTCGGAACGCGGTGCGAGCGGAGACCGAGGTGAAGTGTTGTTGCGTCACCCACGCCGTGAGGTCGATATCGTGGGTGGCGAGGTCCTTGACCACCCCCACATCGGAGATGCGCCCGGGAAACGGCCCTTGCCGCCGGGTGATGATCTGGTAGACCGATCCGAGATCGCCTGCAGCCAATCGAGCTCGAGCCGACTGAAGAGCCGCGTTGTATCGCTCGACGTGGCCAACCGCACCGATCAGGTTGCCCACTCGAAACGCCTCGGCAATTTTCCTCGCGGAAGGAGTGTCGTGAGACAGGGGCTTTTCGATGATGGTGTGAATTCCCGCCGCCGCGAGTGCAAGTCCAACGTCCTCGTGGTGAATGGTCGGAACTGCAACCGCACAGTAGTCCAGACCGACGGAGATGAGTTCATCGATGTCCTTGAGGACCGGCACGTTGCCCGCGACATGGTGTGCGTCGCCGCATGGATCGGCTACTGCAACCAGTTCGACTCCCGGCAGACTGGCCAGTACCCGAGCATGGTGACGCCCCATCATTCCGAGACCGATCAGACCGGCACGCAGGTTCGCCATCAGGACCCCGCCCGACTCAGGGTGTTCACAGCGTTCACGATGCGATCCAGATCATTTTCGCCCACGCCGGGATGCACGGGTAGCGAGAGACACTCTGCAGCCGCTCTTGTGGTCTCGGGGAGGTCATCGTCGGTTTCGAAGGGCGCCAATCGGTGAATTGGCGTCTTGTAGAAGAGCCCGGTACCCACGCCGTATTCCTCCCTGAGTGCCTGCGCGAATCGATCCCGGTCTTCCGTGACTCGCACGGTGTACTGGTGGAAGACGTGGACTGAGTCGGCCGCCACCTGTGGAGTTCCCACTCCTTCGAGATGAGTCGACAAGAAGTGGGCGTTCTCCTGCCGTTGCTTCGTCCAGCCGGCGATCTTGCCCAGCTGCACGCGTCCGATCGCGGCGTGGATGTCGGACATTCGATTGTTGAATCCGACGATCTCGTTCTCGTACTGCCGCAGCATTCCCTGGTTTCGGTAGAGCCGCATCAATCGCTCGGTCGCGGGATCGGCCACCGACACCATGCCGCCTTCGCCGGCGGTCATGTTCTTTGTCGGATACAGCGAGAACATCGCGAATTCGCCGAACGAACCGACCGGCTTGCCGCCGACAGCGGCGCCGTGGGCCTGCGCAGCATCCTCGAAGACTTTCAACCCATGACGGTCAGCCACGGCCCGCAGTCCCGCCATGTCCGCCGGTTGCCCGTAGAGATGGACCGGCATCACCGCAACCGTTCTCGGTGTCACGGCCGCTTGCACCGACGACGGATTCAAGCAGAATGTCTCCGGATCGATATCGGCGAAAATGGGAACACCGCCTGCCAGCACGACGGCGTTGGCGGTTGCGGCGAACGAGAACGACGGAACGATGACTTCATCCCCCGGTCCGATACCGGCCGAGAGCAACCCGAGGTGAAGTCCCGACGTTCCGGAGTTCACGGCAATGCAAGCGCGGTCGAGCTCGAAGTGGTCGGCGAATTCCCGCTCGAATGCGGCCACCTCTGAACCCTGCGCGAGCATCCCCGACCGCAGAACGCGGTCGACGGCCGCCCGTTCCTCCACCCCGATCATCGGCTGAGCGGGTGGAATGAAGTCACTCATGATCGTCCCTCGGTGACCCGGATATCTCGGTCTCTCCGTCCAAGGTCAAGATGCCGCCTGCCTCCGAATAGGTTTCCCCGGTGGCCGTACACAGCCATGCCCCCCCTCCGCCGTCCAGCAACGGCTTGCCTGCACGCCCGACCCACCCGACACGTCTGGCAGGCACCCCGGCCACCAGGGCGAAATCCGGCACATCTTTGATGACCACCGCGCCGGCAGCGACCAAGGCCCAGGCACCTACGGTCAGGGGCGCCACGCACACGGCGCGGGCACCAATCGACGCCCCGCGGCGCACCGTGACACCGACGGCATCCCAATCAGCACCCGTCTTGAGCCGCCCATCCGGCGTGATCGAACGGGGATACTGATCGTTCGTCAGGACAGCCGCTGGACCGACGAACACGCCGTCCTCCAAGACGGCGGGTTCGTAGATCAGCGCGTAGTTCTGTAGCTTGCAATTCGCTCCCAGAAGAACTCCGGGACCGACGTACGCACCGCGGCCGATGACACAATTCTCGCCGATATGCGAGTCCTCGCGCACTTGGGCCAGGTGCCAGACAACTGTGCCCGAACCGAGTTTCGCATCGTTCGAGACATCGGCCGAGTTCTCCACCCGAGTCGGGAGGAGCTCCTCAGGCGCGGCTGACAAGACCCACTCCAGTCTGCATCAGCGTGGTGGTCTTCTTCAATTCGCCCAACAGCAGTTGCTTGGTTGCCAGCGAGCCCAAGCTCATCACGGCAGGTCTGCCGACAGCCGGCACTTCGACGTGCGACATCAGCGGATGAACCGGCCGGTGGTCGGGCTCCCCGGAGCTGAAGAGATCCTCGTGCATCTTCTCGCCATCCCGCAGCCCGGTGTATTCGATGTCGATGTCCTCCCCGGACAGTTCGATCAGATGCCTGGCCACGGAATCGATCCGCACGGGCTCACCCATGTCGAGAACCAGCGCTTCACCGTCCCGACCGGCGATGGCCGCCTGAATCACCAGCTGGACCGCCTCGTCGACCGTCATGAAATAACGGGTGACGTCCGGATGGGTGACCGTCACCGGTCCGCCTTCGGCGATCTGTGCGGCAAATGCGGTCAGCACCGATCCCCGGCTACCCAGGACGTTTCCAAATCGCACGCTCAGATACGTGCCCCCCGCCTCCGCGGCAATCGACGCCGTCAATCCTTCGGCGATTCTCTTGGAATAGCCGAGCACACTCGTCGGGTTCGCGGCCTTGTCGGTGGAAATGTTGACGAATCTCTCGACACCAGCGGTTTTCGATGCCTCGAGCACCGTGAGCGTGCCCCAGATGTTCGTCTTCACCGCCTCCGCCGGATATTGCTCCAGCATGGGCAGATGTTTGAGCGCTGCCGCGTGGAAAACGACCTGCGGCCGTCGATCGGTGAAGATCTGATTGATCCGCGGGACATCCCGAATGTCAGCCAGCACGATGTCCGGTGAATCCAGCATGGCTCTGCCCTCGATGGACAGTTGAACCGCATGCAGCGCGGATTCGTCACGGTCCAGCATGATCAGGCTGGCCGGATGCCACCGACTGATCTGCCGACACAATTCCGACCCGATCGATCCCCCCGCACCGGTCACCAATACCCGTTGTCCGGTCAGATAACCGGCGATGGAGGCGATGTCGGTGTCGATCTGACGACGACCCAGTAGGTCGGGCAGGTCGATGTCCCGCACGTCCTTGATGCCGACCCGGCCGTTCAGCAGATCATTGATGCCCGGCAGGATCTTGATTGCCAGACGGCCATTGGCAGCAATGGCGGAGATCTTCCTCAAGAAGGCCGCGTCGGCACTCGGAATTGCCACCACCACGGTGGAGACATCGGATTTCCTGGATGCGGTCACCAAGTCGGCACTGGTGCCGACGACCGGGACGCCGTCGATCCGCAGGTGTCGGTTGTGGGGATCGTCGTCGAGCAACCCGACCGGATACCACCGGGACGTCGGGTCGGTGTGCATCGAGCGGATCAACTGTCGGCCACCGGATCCCGCGCCGATCACCAGCACCGGCTGGCCCCGCTGAGCTCGCCCCGCCACCGCGGCGTTCTCCCTGATCGCACGGACCAGGGCCCGGCCCCAGGCCATCATCACGATCGCACAGAGGGTTGCGATCAGCGGAACCGACCGTGGCAGTGTCTGGAAGATCAACAAATTGAAGAAATAGATGATCATGCCGACGATCAGCGTGACGGCCGCAAGCCGAATTGTTTCGTCCAGGCTGCCCAACGGCGCCCGCCCGTCGTGCAGGCGGGTGATCCAGGCACCCACCGTGAACAGGATCGCGGCTGCGACCGCCGCCGTCAGCGTTGCTGTCCATTGGACGTTGGTCGGTTCGAAATCCAGCCGGGCCAAGGATGCGAAACACATCGCCAGAACCCACACGGCTGCATCGAAACTCAGCAACCACAGGTGCCGACGACGTGATAGCCGGTCGATGACGCCCGCACCGGACTGCACCCTTTTGCCCCCTCGGCCTCACCTACAAGCGAAGTATCGGCGTAACTGGTAGTAGCATCCCCGTCACACAAAGTATCACCCGCCGTGCCCGAACCGGGAAGTCGAACCCGACGGTTGGCGATCGACATGCCAGGATCTGTCGAGTGCTTCAGGAGGACGTCCGTGGATCTGCGCGAATACTTTCGGGTGTTGCGCCGACGATGGCTGATCATCGTCGCCTGCCTGTTACTGGGGACCGCAATCGGCGCATTGATCATCATTCGATCGACGCCACAATATGCCGCCACCGCCCGGCTCTTCGTATCCACGCCGAGCTCCGATGCCAATGCACAGGCATATCAGGGCGGCCTGTTCTCCCAGCAAAGGGTGACTGCCTATGCCGATCTCATCAAGGGCTCCACTGTCGCGGAAAAGGTCATCGCCGAGTTGCAGCTGGACGAGACGCCCGCCGCACTTGTCGCGCAGATCAGCGCCGTGGCCGCACCCGATTCGGTGATCCTTCAAGTCACCGCGACAGATCCGGATCCAGCCAGGGCGCAGCAGCTGGCACAGACCACGGCCGAGGTGTTCGCCGACTTCGTTGCCGAATTGGAGAACCCGGCCAATCCTGCTGAGTCGCCGATCACCGCCAACATCGTTGACGCAGCGGGACTTCCCACGTCACCCGTGTCGCCTCGACCGCTGGTGACCATCGGTCTGGGTGGCGTGCTCGGGCTTCTGGTCGGTCTCGGCCTGGCTTGGCTACGAGAGACGCTGGACACCAGCATCAAGGATCCCGAGGTCCTCAAGGAGGTCACCGGCTCGGCGATGCTGGGCTCCATCTACTACGACGCCGGCGCCGCCAAGAATCCATTGATCGCCAACCTCGACCCGCACTCACCGAGAGTGGAATCGTTCCGGGTGCTGCGGACGAATTTGCAATTCCTCGACGTGGACCGTGAATCGAACACTTTTGCCATCACCAGCCCGCTCCCCGGTGACGGCAAGTCCACCACCGCCATCAACATCGCACTCACCGTTGCACAGACCGGAAAGAGCACGCTGCTCCTGGAGACCGACCTGCGGCGCCCGCGCATCTCCGAATACCTCAACCTGGAGTCGGTGGTCGGCCTGACCACGGCACTGATCGGCCGAGCCGACATCGCCGACGTGATCCAGCGTTGGGGTACCTCCGGCTTGGATGTCATCACCAGCGGCGCGATTCCGCCCAACCCCGCCGAACTCCTCCAATCGAGAGCCATGACGTTGGTGCTGGCAGAACTGCAGCGCAGGTACGACGTCATCATCATCGATGCGCCGCCATTGTTGCCGGTCACCGATGCAGCACTGATCGCCAGTGAATCCGACGGTGCGATTCTCGTTGTTCGACATGGCAAGACCACCAAGGATCAAGCAACCCAGGCCAAGCAACGCTTGGATTCGGTGGGTGCCACACTGCTCGGCACGGTCCTCAATTTCGTGCCGGAAAAGGGTTTACGGGGTTACGGCTACGGTTATGGCTACGGCTATGGCAATGGTCCGACAACTTCCGACCCGAAGGCTCCGATTGCTCCCCCCGCGGAACAGACGAAAGCTGATCTGACGCCCGCTTCGACGGATGACTCGCCGACTGCGGCCCACATTCCCACCGCACCAGCACAAGTCGAGTCGCTGAGTCACGTGACATCCGACGGCGTGCCGGTTCCCCATTCCGATGTTCATCCCGGTCGGTAAGGTCCGCGAGCCGCAAACGCGGGAGTCTCACAGTGCGCTCTGCGCTCGTGGTAGCCGCCATCAAGGCAACATCAACGGGGTCGAGTAGCCGACCACTGCCCGTGATAGGTTTTGCTTTCGTCATTCCCACCGTTCGGGGACGTTGGTGTGCGACAAGCGGTATCGAAGGGCGGGCAGAAGATTTATTGCCTGTCACCACAATCGCCGGGGTCGACAAAAGGGGCACCCATGAACGGTCGTGACACAGACCGAACGCCACCCCGATCGGCATCTCAGCCTTCTGCCACCGATCGGCCGGACACTGATTGGCAGACATATGCAGCATGCAAGGGAGCGCCGACCGACTGGTTCTTTCCACCTGACCGGGAACGGGAAAAAGTGCGGTCGTCGCGCATCGCCCGCGCGAAATCGTTTTGCGAACGGTGCCCCGTCGTTTCCGCCTGCCGCGCTTACGCTTTTAGGACCTTTGAACCGTTCGGTGTGTGGGGTGGACTGAGCGAAGAGGAGCGCGCGCAGGCCATGTCGCCACCGATGACCGGAAGGGGCATGGTGCCGTCAATGTTTCGGGCACCGACCGGATCGCGGTGGCGGCTCTTGGGCTGCTGCTGGTCGGATTCACCCTGATAGCACTCGGACGGCGGGGTCGTCGGACGGGTCGGTCGGGTTAGGGTCGCTTCGTGGCGGACCAGAACAAGACCGTGGCCAACGATGGTGACGTCGACGCCTTCGTTGCCGGCATCGATGACGACAATCGCCGGGCCGAAGCGCAGACACTGCTGACGCTGATGAGCGAGGTGACCGGAGCGGCCCCGACCATGTGGGGCAGCTCGATCGTCGGGTTCGGACACCAGCACCTGCAATATGCGTCGGGTCGCGAACTGGACAACTTCACCATCGGCTTTGCGCCGCGGAAGGCCCAGAGTGTGCTGTACGTCAGCGGCGGTTTCGACGAGTACTCCGACCTGTTGCCGCGGTTGGGACCGCACAGCACCGGCAAGAGCTGCCTGTACCTGAAGCGGGTGGCGGACGTCGATCAGGATGCATTGCGGGCGATCGTCGACAGGTCGTTCCGCTGGACCCAACCCGATCGGTAGCCCGCTTTCCCAGGCGTTTCGACCGCCGCAAATCCGTGATCTTTCGGGAGCCCGGAAAGCCCGTTCGATTGCTACACTCCGTACAGAGTCAGCTACTGGGAGTAGTTTTGGCTCGCTCAGGGGTTTGGACTCGAGGGGGAGTTTCGATGTCGTTGCAGCCGGTGGCGTGGGTGGTAGTAGTGCGGGCGGCGTCATGACGGACCTGATGGCCGGCCCGTCGTTCGCCGGGGTTCGCAGTGTGGTGCTCTGCGACGAGCGTCCGGCAGTGTCCCGGGCGATCTCCGAACGCGTCACCGGCCTGCCGGAGGCAGTGCAGATCACCTGTGTGACAGACGCTTTCGGCCTGGCCGATGCCTACATCGAACAACGGCCCGATCTGGTCCTGGTCAGTGTCAGACGCGGACGGACGACCGGGCTCGAAGCGACCAACCTGCTGCTCGGCCTGCATCCGTCGGCAGTGGTGATCGCCTACGGATCCGCACCCGACGTCGAACCGATGGCCGTCGCGGTCGCCCGCGGCGCACGCGGGTTGATGGTCTGGGATCCGGTGTCGAGCACCGGTACCGGTGTTCCCGCGGTGGCCAGCCTGCCGACGGAGCAGAACGGCCGGGTGGTCGCCTCGTTGACCGAGCGCGAGCTGCAGGTGCTGCGCGGGATGAGTGTCGGCCGGTCGAACGGTGAGATCGGCCGCGAGCTGTATCTCTCCGAGGACACGATCAAAACCCATGCCCGGCGGCTGTTCGGCAAGCTGGGCGCGCGCGACCGGGCGCATGCGGTGCTGCTCGGACTGCGGCACAACCTGTTGACCTGAGCCACCGCCGGGGGTCAGTGGGCGAGGGCGGCGACCGCGGTGTGGGCCATCAACCGGACGCCGGCCGCGATGGCGCGCTCATCGGCGGTGAACCGGGAGGAATGCAGATCAACCCTCTGACCGACCCCGTCCCACACCCCCAACCGGGCGAGTGATCCGGGCACCTGTTCCAGGAACACCGCGAAATCCTCTGCGCCGGTTGACTGTTCGGCCGGGCGGGCGGCCTCGACACCGAGCGCGCGTTGCGCTGCCGTCCGCATCAGGTCGGTCGAGACCTGCTCGTTCTCCACCGGCGGGACGCCGCGGAAATAGTCGAGTTCGAAAGCGGCGCCGGTGGGTGCCAGCAGCTGCGCGACCAGCTCCCGGACCAGTGATTCGGCCGCGTCCCAGGCTCTGCGGTCCATCAACCGCAGGGTTCCGCGCAGTACCCCGTCCCGCGGGATGGCGTTGGCCGCCTCACCGGCATGCACTGCGCCCCAGACCATCACGGCCGACGCGCGGGGGTCGAGCCTCCTGGTGAGCAGGGCCGGCAGACCGGTGATCACGGTGCCGAGAGCGTAGATCAGATCGGTGGTCAGGTGCGGCCGTGACGTGTGGCCGCCCGCTCCCGAAATCCGCAGCTCGAGCTGATCGGAGGTCGAGGTGATGGCGCCGGACTTCAGTCCGACATAGCCGACCTGCAGCCGCGGATCGCAGTGCAGGGCGAACAGCCGACTGAGCCCGTCAAGACCTCCGGCGGCGATCACGTCGTGCGAACCGCCGGGGAAGACCTCCTCGGCCGGTTGGAAGATCAACCGGACCCGGCCACCGAGATCCCCTGCCCTGGCAAGCGCCCGGGCCGCGCCGAGCAGCACCGTCAGGTGCACATCGTGGCCGCAGGCGTGCGCGACGTTCGGCAGGGTGGATGCGAAGCTCAGGCCGGTCGACTCGCTGAGCGGCAGCGCGTCGATGTCGGCCCGCAGGCCGACAACCTTCTCGCCAGAGCCGACCTCGGCGATCACCCCGGTGCCGGTCGGCATCAGCTTGGCCTTGATGCCGTCCGCATCCAGGGTGCGCAGGATCAGCGCGCTGGTGGCCGACTCCCGACGCCCCAGCTCGGGGTGGGCGTGCACCCGCCGCCTGATCCGGACCAGCTCCGGGAGGTCCGTGCGGAGCATGTCGTCCAGCCAGAGCGGGCCGCGGCCGGCGCCGAGGTCGAGCACGTCGTCGGGGTCGGGGACCAGCGGCGGCGCCAGCTCGATCATCGGAGTCTCCATCCGCGTTCGTCAGCCTCCTGCCCTGGTGAAAGCTTTCCGGGAAGACTTGACTCTAAGGCCCTTCGCACCGCGTATACGCCACACCCTCGATCCCGCCCGACCGCCGTGAAGGCACCGGTCGCGACGCTCCGCCGGCCTGTGGTTGGGTAATCCAACGGCCCCGCGCCGACCGGCGTCTCTGCTCCGCGCTCAGGAGGACCACACCATGGGTGACGACATCGCGGCGACGACCTACACGCGCGAACAACGACAGGCTTATCGCACCAAGGTCCGGCGTTGTCTCGATGTCTTCGAACGCATGCTGGTCGAGCATTCCTTCGACTTCGGCGAACCGATGACCGGCCTGGAGATCGAGCTGAACCTCGTCGACGGCAAGTGGCAACCTGACATGAGCAACGCCGCGGTGCTGGAGGCGATCGCCGACCCGGACTTCCAGACCGAGCTGGGCCGGTACAACATCGAGTTCAACGTCCCGCCGCGAGGACTGTCCGGCGACTCGATGACCGAGCTCGAGACCATGCTGCGGGCCTCCCTGGACCATGCCGAATCGCGCGCCAACGAGACCGGCGCGGAGATCATCATGATCGGGATCCTGCCGACGCTGCGCACCGAGCACTTCGAGACCGAGTGGATGAGCGCCAACCCGCGCTACCAGGCCCTGGACGAGGCGGTGTTCGCCGCCCGCCGGGAGGATCTGGAGCTGGACATCACCGGGCCCGATCTGGAGCACGAGCACCTGCAGCTGTACGCCGACACCATCGCGCCGGAGTCGGCGTGCACGTCGGTGCAGCTGCACCTGCAGGTCTCCCCCGCGGACTTTCCCACCGCCTGGAACGCCGCCCAGGCGCTGGCCGGCCCACAGATGGCCCTCGGTGCCAACTCGCCGTTCCTGTTCGGGAAGCGGCTGTGGGCCGAGACGCGCACGGAGCTGTTCCTGCAGGCCACCGACACCCGCTCCCCCGAGCTGCGCAATCAGGGCGTGCGCCCGCCGGTGTTCTTCGGCGAGCGCTGGATCACCTCCATCTTCGATCTCTTCGAGGAGAACGTGCGGTACTTCCCGGCCCTGCTGCCGGAGACCACCGACGAGGATCCCGAGGCGGTCCTCGCCTCCGGACACGCGCCGCGGTTGCAGGAACTCCGGCTGCACAACGGCACCGTGTACCGCTGGAACCGCCCGGTGTACGACGTGGTCGACGGCCGCCCGCACCTGCGGGTGGAGAACAGGGTGCTGCCGGCCGGCCCGACCGTGGTGGACGTGCTGGCGAATGCGGCCTTCTACTACGGCGCGCTGACCGTGCTGGCCTCCGAGGACCGGCCGGTCTGGACCAAGATGTCGTTCGACGCGGCCAAGGCGAACTTCGACGCCGGGTCGCGGCTGGGGGTCGACGCCGTCTTCTACTGGCCGGGCTTCGGCGAGGTGAGCTGGGACGAATTGATCCTGCGCGATCTGCTGCCCAAGGCCGACGAGGGGCTTGCCCGCTGGGGGGTGTCAGCGGAGGCGCGCAACAGGTATCTGGGCATCGTCCGTGATCGCTGCACGTCCCGCCGCAACGGCGCCTGGTGGCAGGTGGAGACCGTGGCCGCGTTCGAGAACCGCGGCCTGGACAGGGATGCCGCGCTGACCGAGATGCTGAAGCTGTACTCGAAGGGCATGCACTCCAACGAGCCGGTGCACACCTGGGAGGTCCCGGTCTGACGTCCCCCGATCCACGCAAGCTGGCGGCCGAGGTGCTGGCCGGATCCCGCACCGCGCTGTCCAGGGCGATCACCCTGGTGGAGTCGACCCGGGCGGACCACCGCCTGGCCTCCAGGGAACTGCTCATCGCGCTGTCGACCGCCGGTGTGAGCGCCATCCGGGTCGGTATCTCCGGCGTCCCTGGTGTCGGCAAATCGACGTTCGTCGAGTCGCTCGGTGCGCAGTTGACGGCGGCCGGCCACCGCGTCGGGGTGCTGGCGGTCGATCCGTCCAGCGTCCGGACCGGCGGCTCGGTGCTCGGCGACAAGACCAGGATGCCGACCCTGGCAGCGGACCCGCGGGCCTACATCCGGCCGTCCCCGACCGCCGGCACCCTCGGCGGCGTGGCCAGGGCCACCGCGCAGACGATCACGGTGCTCGAGGGCGGCGGGTACGACGTGGTGCTGGTCGAGACCGTCGGGGTCGGTCAGTCCGAGACGACCGTCGCCGGGATGGTCGACAGTTTCCTGCTGCTGGGCCTGGCCCGTTCGGGAGATCAGTTGCAGGGCATCAAGAAAGGCGTGTTGGAGATCGCCGACGTGGTCGCGATCAACAAGGCGGACGGCGACCGGGTGACCGAGGCCAAGGCGGCCGCGCGGGACCTGGCCGGCGCCCTGCGGCTGGTGCGCGGCGGCCACGGCGGGTGGACGCCACCGGTGTTGACCTGCTCCGGGCTGACCGGCGACGGCGTGTCGAAGGTGTGGGCAACGGTGCTGCAGCACCGCGACCGGCTCGGCGCGGACGGCTTGGCGCAGAAGCGATCCACCCAACGCTGGGAGTTGACCTGGTCGCTCGTGCGCGACGAACTCGACCAACGGCTCCGCCGATCACCTGCGGTGGTTGCCGCGGCGCAGCGGCTGCGCGCCGAGGTGCTGGCCGATGCCACCCCGGCGCCGAGCGCGGCCGACAGCATCCTGCGGGCGTTCGACGAGGGTTGAGGCCCGGCCTCAGGTCTCGACGGTGCTCTTGCCCCGATCTCGAGGGGCCGGCTGTCAATCGGCCGGCCGTCCAGGGCGAGCGCCGGCACCCATCTGATGGCGGCCATGGCCAGCAGATCGAGCCCGACGACGCAGTAGACCGGCCAGATCACGCCCTGCAGGTGCGAGAGGACGCCCAATCCGAGCGCGGCCAGCGTCGTGGCGACCGCGGTGACCAGCTGACTGAAGCCGATCACGGCGAGCCGATTCACCGTCAGACTCCGCATCAGCCAGAACTGCTTCGAACTGGACACCGCCAGCGCGGCCATCGCCGACAGCGCCAACACGACGCCGAAGATCCACGGGGTGGCTGTGCTGTTCGGAACGACGTTGACCACCACGCACAGGATCCCGGCCAGCGTGCTCAGCACCCCGGCGGCCAGGTACATGTTGCGCAGTTCGGCGAACCTCCGCACCCGGGACCAGACCGCCGAGAAGACCACCAACCCGATCGACGTGCACGCGACGATGATGTGCAGGCTGCCGTGCTGCGAGCCGTTCACCGACGCACCGTGCGCGCTGTAGAAACTCGTTCCGAGCGTCACCGACAGGAAAAGAACCTGCACGACAAGGTATCTGCGAAACCATTGCATCCGGCGCAGCATCATCACGCCCAGCTCGAGCGATCGGAGAACGGTCACCCTGGTCAGGGTCGCCGGACTGATCGGGGTGATGAACAGGCAACAGATCGCCGCGACGAAAAGCGCGGCGGAACCGACCCAGAGCAGTCCGATGTGCGATGCCGGACCGTCCGGCCGAGCGGAGAAGACGTAGTCGGAGGCGGTGACGAGAAGGACCAGCACCGCGGCGATGGTGCTCTTCAGGATCGGCAACCGGGACTGGTAACTGGGATGCAGGCTGGCCGCTGCCACATCGACGAAGCACACCGACGTGACGCCACCGACGATGCCCAACGCGGCACCGGTCAACAGGAATCCGAACGCCATTGCATCCGGAACGAGCTCGCTGCCCAGCGCATTGCCGACGGTGATCAGCCCCGTCAGCCCGACAAGGCCGGCCAGCGCGGCGGTGTTCGACCGACGTCGGGCCAGCAGTGGCGGCGCAAGCGCCGTCCCGACAATCCCGGCCATGGTGTTGAACGGCAGGATCAGCGCGGCCAACAGCGGCGAGCCGCCGAGAGCGATGCAGATGAAGGGCAGGACGACGCCGGCCGCAGTCAGCTGATACGACAGATTGGAGGCGATGCCTTCGCCGGCCAGGAACCTGAAGTTGCGGCGATGGGCGGGAAGTGGCGTCGCGGTCGGCCGGTGCTGCTGCACGGGAAGGACGGAGGCCGGCACCACAGCGGTCGGCATCACCGACTCCGGCAGTGCGGAGACCCGCAGGTGCGCTGCGGATTCGTGCGTACCGGAAGAAGGCGGGGTGCCGCGCTGATCGGCGGCCTCAACCGGTCCGCTCATCAGGCGCCTCGCGGTCGGACAGCGATGCCAGCAGCTGTCGGTGGCGGAAATGTCGGCAAAGAGTGCACCGATTGTAATCGCGCAATGACACACCGTTCGGATGAACAAACCCCCACCGCCTGTGGCGATCGGGTGACAACTCGCTGTGGTGTGCGACATCACGAGTTCACAGGTCGAGCCGGGTCCTGAAACGACCCGGCTTTGGCAGGATGACGGAGTGCCCGCCCCCGCCCCGCCGCCAGCCGATCCCCGGCGACGCGACAACACCCCGGCTCGCGGTGATTCGCCGCCGGAAAACCCGAGGGTGCTCGCCGGCCGGTATCGACTGGATGCCGTGATCGGCAAGGGTTCGATGGGGACCGTGTGGTCGGCGACCGACCAGGTCCTGCACCGGCAGGTGGCCATCAAGGAGATCGACTTCCCTCCCGGTACCCCGGCAGCCGAGCGGGCGCAGCTCGAACACCGCACGCTCCGCGAGGCGCGGGCCATCGCAGCGCTGTCGAACCCCTACGTCATCACCCTTTTCGACATCCTGACCCTGGACAACGGGCCGGTGATCGTGATGGAGCTGCTGCACTCCAGATCGCTGGCCGAGATCCTGCGCAAGGTCGGTCGGCTTCCCGACGGCCAGGCGGCAACGGTCGGGGTGGCGGTCGCCGCCGGGCTGATCGCCGCGCACGCCGCCGGCATCACCCATCGAGACGTCAAGCCCGGCAACGTGCTGATCTGTGACGACGGCCGGATCAAGCTCACCGATTTCGGCATCGCCCGCAGCTCGGCAGATCCGGCGTTGACGGCAACCGGCCTGCTGTTGGGATCCCCCGCCTACATCGCTCCCGAGGTGGCCAACGGCGTTCCGGCCGGACCGATCTCGGACGCCTGGAGCCTGGGCGGGCTGCTCTTCGCCTGCGTCGAGGGTCGACCGCCGTTCGACCAGGGCACCGCCATCGCCACCCTGACCTCCGTCGTCAAGGACCCCGTTCCGGCCCATCCGCACGCCGGCCGGCTCGGTGCCGTGGTCTCCGGACTGCTGGTCAAGACGCCGACGCTGCGCATGCGGATCGACCGCGCTCTGACGATCATGCGCGGCATCGCCGACGACCCATCGGGGACCAACCTGTCGGTGATCACCAGGATTCCGCGGGAGGACCAGACGGGCGCCGGTGCGAGGCCCTCGTTCGTCCCGCACCCCACGTCTCGACCCGTCGCTCCGCCGCCCGCCCATGGCACGTCCGCGGGTCGGCCACCGGCGACGTCGCCGGCCGATGCGTCGACCGGACCACCGGTGCCGCCGCCATGGGTGACCGACAGTCGCCGGACCGGTTACCCCGTTGCCGACCGGACAGCTGCCCAGCAGCCGCCCGTCACCCCGGGTCCGGCTGCCAATGCCCCTTATCCGCAACAGTTCTCGCCCCCCGCGGCGTCGCCGTACCGCGCCGGCCAGCCGCCCCTGCCGCCGCCGCCGTGGGCACAGGCGGATGCGGCGTCGCTGGCGCCACTGCCGCTGGCCGCGCCGGAGCCGTCGTCCCGGCTGCGGGTGCTGGCGGCCGTGCTGGTCGCGCTGATCGCGGCGGTCGCCGGGTTCTTCGGGGTGCGCTTCATCGCCGACATCGCCACCGACGGCGCGTCGTCGCCGACGTCGATCACCCAGCCGGCGACACCCACCGACGATCCGCCCCTCGCGGGCTGACCTTCGCCGGAGATCCGGTTCACCACGGCGAAGAGACCGGGCTTGGCACTACGCTCCGGTGAATGCCGACCGATGCCCAGACCGAGTCAAGAGCCAAGGCCGAGGAGGCCGCCGGCGCGTTGGCCCGCGCGACCGGGGTCCTGCACCACGACGTTGCACTGATCATGGGTTCGGGGTGGGTACCGGCCGCCGACCGGCTGGGAACCGCCACCGCCGACATCGATGTCGCTACGCTGCCCGGATTCTCGCCGCCCGTCGTGGCCGGACACTCGGGCCGGATCAGGTCGATCCCGATCGGCGACAAGCGGGCGCTGGTGCTGCTCGGCCGCACCCATCTCTACGAGGGCCGCGGGGTCGGCGCGGTCGCGCACGGGGTGCGGACCGCCGTGGCCGCCGGCGCCCGGCTCGTGGTGCTGACCAACGCCGCCGGCGGGCTGCGGGAGGGCATGACGCCGGGTGATCCGGTGCTGATTTCCGACCACCTCAACCTCACGGCCACCTCGCCGATCGAGGGTGCGAATTTCGTCGACCTGACCGATCTGTACTCGCCACGCCTGCGCGCCCTGGCGCTGGAGATCAAACCCGAGTTGACCGAAGGCGTGTACGCCCAGTTGCCCGGACCGCACTTCGAGACCCCGGCCGAGATCAGGATGCTGCGCACGCTGGGCGCGGATCTGGTGGGCATGTCCACCGTGCTCGAGGCCATCGCCGCGCGGGAGGCCGGCGCCGAGGTGTTCGGTCTGTCGTTGGTGACCAACCTGGCCGCCGGGATGTCGGGCGAACCGCTCAACCACGAGGAGGTGCTGGCGACCGGGCGCGCTGCGGCGGTGGCGATGGGTGATCTGCTCGCCGAACTGGTCGCCCGCGCATGACGTCGTCGGCCACCGGGCCGGATCGGACCCTGACTCCGGCGCTGCGGGACGCCACCATCAGGTGGATCGCCGACGACCCGTCGCCGGACGACCGGGCCGAACTGCAGCGGGTGCTGGCCAACGCCATGGCGGGAGTTCCGGATGCAGTGCTCGACCTCCAGGATCGGATGCGGGCACCGCTGGCCTTCGGCACGGCCGGGCTGCGTGGTCCGCTGCGGGCCGGTCCGGCCGGGATGAACCTCGCGGTGGTGCGGCGCGCTGCCGCCGGATTGGCCGCCCACCTCATCGCCGGCGGCAGCCGCGGACGGCAGGTGGTGGTCGGCTTCGACGCCCGGCACCGATCCGCCGAGTTCGCCGGTGACGTCGCGGGAGTGCTGGCCGCTGCAGGCTTTTCGGTGCTGTTGGCGCCCGGTCCGTTGCCGACCCCGATCACCGCCTTCGCGGTCCGGCACCTCGGGGCGGTGGCCGGCGTCCAGGTGACGGCATCGCACAACCCGCCGCAGGACAACGGCCTGAAGGTGTACCTGGAGCAGGGCGCCCAACTGGTCGGGCCGGAGGACGTCCGGATCGAGCGGGCCATCGCCGCCACCCGGCCCGCCCGCAGCATCGACGCCGACGGCCGCCCACTGCCGTGGCCCGACGAGCTGGTGCAGGCGTACCTGGACCGGGTCGGCTCGCTGGCCGAATCGACCGCCGCCGCTGCCTCGGCAGTCCGGGTGGCGATCACCCCGATGCACGGCGTGGGTGGCGAGAGTGCCGTCAAGGCATTGCATCTCGCTGGGTTCACCGATGTGCACGTGGTGGCCGAACAGTCCGCACCGGACGGCGACTTCCCGACCGTGCCGTTTCCGAACCCGGAGGAGCACGGCGCGACCGATCTGTTGCTGCAGCTGGCCGAGCGGGTCGGCGCCGGGATCGCCATCGCCCTCGACCCGGACGCCGATCGCTGCGCGCTCGGCGTCCCGCAGCCCGGCGGCGGCTGGCGGATGTTGACCGGCGACGAATCCGGTGCGCTGCTCGGCGATCACGTGCTGCGCTCACTGAACCGCGTCGAACACCCAGATCCACTGGTGGCGACCACCATCGTCTCCGCGGAGTTGCTCGGCCGGATCGCCGCGGCCCACGACGCGCGGTACGACGAGACCCTGACCGGGTTCAAGTGGATCGTCCGGGCCGGTGACGGCGCCGGCACCGGCCTGGTCTTCGGGTACGAAGAGGCGCTCGGCCTCTGCGTCGATCCCGACGAGGTCCGGGACAAGGACGGCATCTCGGCGGCCGTGCTGGCCTGCGACCTGCTGGCCGGCCTCGCGGCGACCGGAGCTGGTCTGCAGGATCGCCTCGACGAGTTGGCCCGAGCGCACGGCCTCTTCGTCACCGGGCAGTCCTCGGTGCGGGTCTCGGACCTGTCCCAGATCGCCGACGCGATGGCCCGGCTGCGCAGATCCGCTCCGGCCACCCTGCTCGGCGCGCCGGTCGACGAGGTCACCGATCTGCTGCCGCTGACCGACGGCATCAGGTTGCGGACGGCCGACGTCCGGGTGGTCATCCGCCCGTCCGGCACGGAGCCGAAACTGAAGGCCTACCTGCAGCTCACCACGGCGGTGCCGGACGGCGCCGACCTGGACGAGCTGAAAGCACAGGCCCGGACCCGGATGTCCGCCCTCACCGACGAGATCGCCGCAGCGATCGGCCTGTCCCCGTAGGTCGCCCTGTCCCGATCGCCTGTCTCAGCCGCCCTGACTCAGCCGCCCTGTCTCAGCCGCCGGACGACGAGGTGGTGCTCGAGCTGCTTCCGCTGGTCGAGGCGAAGGCGTCCGCACCGGCGGTGGGATCGGGGACGAACTGCAGTCCCGCGGTGCCGTCCTCGGACATGATCTCCAGGGTCCCACCGGAGGCCTGATCGGCGACCCGGTACGTCGTGGTGCCCTGCAGCACGGTCGTCATCACCTGCTCGGTGGCACCGCTCGGGCCGTCACAGAAGATCAGCGTCAGCCGCAACGCACCGAAGGTGATGGTGTCCGGACCGACCTCGGCCGGGCCACCGCCGAAGTTGCAGGTGGTGTTGAAGGCGGACTCACCATCCTTGAACCTGATCCAGCCGCTCAGCGACGGGTCGAGAGCCGACACGGTGTTCGCTGTCGCAGTCTTGGAGATCAGCCCCACCAGCTTCCATCCGGTCGCCTCCAGTGCGGCCGCACCGCTCGGCGCATCGGTGAAGGCGATGGTGTCGGTCCCGTTCGTCAGGGTCAGCGTGCCGTCGACGTAGGTCCAGGTCGGCGAGGAAGCCAGGAACGCGGCGAACCAGGTGTCCTGCGCCATCAGCGCCTCTTCGCAGGCCATCATCGTGGACGCGAGCGTCGGGGCGATGAGCACGTCACCCTTGATGACGACCGCCCCCGACATGCTGTTGCATCCGGCGCGGGCACTGACGGTGCCGTCCTCGAAGGTCAGCGTGATCGACGAACCGGGGGCCATCGTGTAGCTGCCGGTGACCTCGGTGGCGACAAACGTGTTGCCCTGCAGTTCCGCGGGGACGGTCGAGGCTCCGGCGGAGGCACTGCCCGACGAACCACTGCGCGGGGATGCGCTGCCCGACGACGGCGAGGCCGCCGAGCTGGACGCGGCCGGGGACGAACTCCCGGCGGCGGGCGGGGTGCTGCTGCCGGCGCACGCCGTCACGCCGGCCAGTACCGCGACGGCCGCAGCCGCGCTGAACAAGACCTTGGTCCGGATGATCGTTCTCACCTGTGCTCATGTCCTCGATCCGCCGCCTGCGCGGCTCTGCGTGCTCGTTCGTCCGACGCCCCGCGCCGGATCATTACTCTCGCGTAGTCGAACCGAGGACGTATCGCCCCAACGGGATGGTTGCAGACCGGACAGCTTCGGCGTCGCGCCACACCGGCCGGATCCGTCAGACGGCGCCGAACTGGCGATCCCCCGCGTCGCCCAGCCCGGGCACGATGTAGCCCGAGTCGTTGAGCCGCTCGTCCACCGATGCGGTGACCACCCGCACCCCCAGGCCCGCAGCGGCCAGCGTGGCCAGGCCCTCCGGCGCGGCGAGCGCGCAGATCGCCGTGACGTCGGTGGCACCGCGGCCGATCAGCAGCTCGATCGTGTGCACCATCGACCCGCCGGTGGCCAGCATCGGATCGAGCACGTAGACCGGTCGCCCGGCCAGGGATTCCGGCAACGACTCCATGTAGGGGGTGGGCAGCAGGGTCTCCTCGTCGCGGGCCAGCCCGACGAAGCCCATCTGGGCCTCCGGAATCAGTGCGTGCGCCTGGTCGGCCATGCCGAGACCGGCCCGGAGCACCGGCACCAGCAGCGGCGGGTTCGAGAGCCGGGTCGCGGAGGTGCGGGCCACCGGGGTGTGGATCGGCACCAGCTCCGTCTGCAGAGTGCGGGAGGCCTCGTAGATCAACATCAGGGTGAGCTCGCGCAGCGCCGCCCGGAAGGTGGCGTTGTCGGTGCGGGCATCGCGCATGGTGGACAACCGCGCCGTCGCCAGCGGGTGGTCGACCACGATGACGTCGAGATCGGCGGGAATCTGATGCGGAGCCAGATGCTGGGCGGCCATGATCGATCTCCTCTGTCAGCAGTGACTGGGCCGTCCGGATCGAGCGGACGCCCACCCGGCGCACGCGACGGCACGGGTGACGCTACAGACTCACCCCGGAGCGGGCCGCGCTGCTCCGGTTTGCGGTATTCCTCCCGATTCGACCCGGCCGCCGCCCGCCACCCGGACCTACGATGGCGGTCATGAGCACAACCGAGACACCGGGAACAGCGACCGGCGACCTCGCCCCCGAGCTGCCCCCGCACCTGCGTGACGTGGCCAAGGATGAAGCATCGCTGCGCCGCTTCCTGCACGGGCTGCCCGGGGTCGATCCGGTCGGTGTCGAACAGCGGGCCGCGGGGCTGGCGACCCGGTCGATCAAGAAGGCGTCGAAACTCGCGGCCATCGACCTGGCGATCTCGATGGTCGACCTGACGACGCTGGAAGGGTCCGACACCCCGGGCAAGGTCAGGACGCTGGCGGCGAAGGCACGCCGGCCAGACCCGAGCAACCCGGAGACCCCGCACGTCGCCGCACTGTGCATCTACCCGGACATGGTGTCCGTCGCGGTCGACGCGCTGGCCGGCTCCGGCGTCGGGATCGCCTCGGTGGCAACAGCTTTCCCCACCGGACGCACCTCAATGGAGGTACGCCTCGCCGATACCGCCGTCGCCGTCGATGCCGGCGCCACGGAGATCGACATGGTGATCGACCGCGGGGCGTTCCTGGCCGGCCACTACGGCCGGGTGTTCGACGACATCGTCCGGGTGAAGCAGGCCTGCGGCGGCGCGCGGCTGAAGGTCATCCTGGAGACCGGGGAGTTGGCCACCTACGACAACGTCCGGCGGGCCTCCTGGCTCGCGCTACTCGCCGGCGGCGACTTCATCAAGACGTCGACCGGGAAGATCTCGCCGGCCGCGACCCTGCCGGTCACCCATGTGATGCTGCAGGCGGTCCGGGACTGGTACGAGCAGACCGGCGAGCGACGGGCGGTGAAGCCGGCCGGCGGCATCCGCAACACCAAGGACGCGATCAGATATCTGGTGGCGGTCAAGGAGATCGCCGGCCCGGAGTGGTTGGACCCGTTCCTCTTCCGGTTCGGCGCCTCGAGCCTGCTGAACGATCTGCTGATGCAACGCCGCACCCAACTGCAGGGCCACTACTCCGGTCCCGACTATGTGACCGTGGACTGATCCATGACTGCCGAGGACGATTCGATGACCAGCACGACCAGGACGTCACCCAGCCATCTGGACTGGGAGTACGCACCGGCTCCGGAATCGGCGGCCATCGGCCGCCTGCACGAGCGGTACCAGATGTACATCGGCGGGCGGTTCGTCGACGGCCGCGGCGACGACGTCAAGACGATCAACCCGGCGAACGAGGAAGCGCTGGCGACGGTCAGCACCGCCTCGACCGCGGATGTCGACCTGGCCGTGGCTGCGGCCCGGTCCGCGTACGACGATGTCTGGTCGCGCACCTCGCCCGCCGAACGCGGCAAGTACCTCTACCGGATCGCCCGCGGCATCGCCGAACGGGCCCGCGAACTCGCGGTCGTCGAGACCCTGGACAACGGCAAGCCGATCAAGGAGTCCCGCGACGTCGACGTGCCGACCGCGTCCGCCCATTTCTTCTATCACGCGGGCTGGGCCGACAAGCTGCAGCATGCGGGATTCGGTCCCGCTCCGGCGTCGTTGGGCGTTGCGGGACAGGTGATCCCGTGGAATTTCCCGCTGCTGATGGCCGCCTGGAAGATCGCGCCGGCGCTCGCGGCGGGCAACACCGTGGTGATCAAGCCCGCCGAGACCACACCGCTGTCGATCCTGGTGCTGGCCGAGATCATCGCCGACGCCGACCTCCCGCCCGGCGTGGTGAACATCATCACCGGCGCCGGTGACATCGGCGCCGCACTGGTCAACCATCCCGGCATCGACAAGGTGGCGTTCACCGGATCGACCGATGTCGGCAAACTGATCCAGTCGTCGCTGGCCGGCACCGGCCGCAAGATCACCCTGGAACTCGGCGGCAAAGCGGCGAACATCATCTTCGACGACGCCCCGGTCGACCAGGCTGTCGAGGGCATCGTCAACGGGATCTTCTTCAACCAGGGCCACGTCTGTTGCGCGGGATCGCGGCTGCTGGTGCAGGAGTCGATCGCCGACGAGGTCAACGAGAAGTTGCAGGCCCGGATCGCCACCCTGCGGCTCGGCGACCCGATGGACAAGAACACCGACATCGGCGCGATCAACTCGTCCTCGCAGCTGGCCACCATCCGATCGTTGACCGACACCGGCGAGGCGGAGGGCGCGCAGCGGTGGACCTCACCGTGCCCTATCCCGGACCGGGGGTTCTACTTCCCGCCCACCGTGTTCACCCGGGTGTCGCAGTCGATGCGGATCGCCAGGGAGGAAATCTTCGGACCGGTGCTGTCCGTGCTCACCTTCCGGACGCCGGACGAAGCGGTCGCCAAGGCGAACAACACCCCCTACGGGCTCTCCGCCGGCGTCTGGACCGAGAAAGGCTCCCGGATCCTCGGGATGGCCAACTCGCTGCGCGCCGGCGTCGTCTGGGCGAACACCTTCAACCGCTTCGACCCGACGGCCGCCTTCGGTGGCTACAAGGAATCCGGCTTCGGCCGGGAGGGCGGGCGTTCCGGCCTCGGCGCGTACCTGAACACCGATGACGACGCCGTCCCCGCTCCGACAGTGACCACCTCGGCGTCCCGGCAGCACGCATCAGCCGACGTGTCACGGTCGGGCAGCGACGAAGCGCTTGCGGCCGCGGCGGCCGAGCTGTCCGCGGCTGCGGCGCTCGATGACGCTCAGGTCGTCGTTGAACAGGCTGACCAGTCAGATGACGATCTGACTCGACAGAATGTGCAGTCAACTGCTCGACCGGCTGGACCGGATGCGAGGTTGGGCGTCACCAAGACCTACAAGCTGTATGTGGGCGGGGCGTTCCCGCGGTCGGAGTCCGGTCGCACCTACCCGGCCACCGGCGGCATCGACGGCTCGATCACGGCCAACATCGCCCAGGGGTCGCGCAAGGACGCGCGGGATGCCGTCGTCGCCGCACGAAAGGCTTTCAAGGGCTGGTCGGGTACCACCGCCTACAACCGGGGTCAGGTGATCTACCGGATCGCCGAGATGCTGGAGGGGCGGCGCGCCCAGTTCATCGACCTGCTCGGCGGACGCCGCGAGGATGGTGTCGCTGTCGATGCGGCCATCGACCGTCTCGTGCACTACGCGGGGTGGACCGACAAGCTGGCGGCGGTCTTCGGTGGGGCCAATCCGGTTGCCGGGCCGTACTTCTCCTTCTCCACGCCGGAGCCGACCGGTGTGGTCGCGGCGATCGCGCCGCAGCAGGATCCGCTGCTGGGTCTGGTCTCGGTGGTCGCGCCGATCATCACCTCCGGCAATTCCGCGGTGGTCGTGGCCGCCCAGCACCAGCCGCTGGCGGCGGTGACCCTCGCCGAGGTACTGGCCACGTCCGATCTGCCGGGCGGGGTGGTGAACCTGTTGACCGGCGATCCGGCAGAGATCGCCCCGCACCTGGCCGCCCACGGCGACGTCAACGCCCTCGATCTCACCGGCACCGACGGTCAGTTGCGGACCGATCTGGAACGGGCCGCCGCCGGCACGGTCAAGCGGGTGTATGCCCCCGCCGCGCAGGACTTCAGCCGTAGTCCGGGGACCGCCCGGCTCCGGGCATTCCTGGAGATCAAGACCGTCTGGCACCCCACCGGCGCCGTCTCGCTGGCCGGCGGCACCGGCTACTGAGCGACCTCTCGAGCGGCCCCTGCGAGCCCTCCACCCGCGACCGAGCAACAGCGCCGCACCGCTGAGCACCGCGCCACGCCAGCCGGACTGAGCAACACCCGGCGCCACGCCCACCCGCACTGAGCAAACCCCGGCGCTACTGATCAACACCCCGACCAGTAGCTCAGTAGCACCCGGGGATGCTCGGACGCGTCCACGCCCAGACCTCGCGCCACCCCACCCGGGCTCAGCAACACCCCGCGCCACCGAGCACCAGCCAGCGCCACGCCAACCCACACCGAGCATCACCTGGCGCCCTCCCAGCCGGACTGAGCAACACCCGGCGCTACCGAGCACCACCCCGACCGGTAGCTCAGTAGCACCGGAACCTGCTCGGACGCGGTAATACCGTCGGTGGTAAGAGTAAGATTCACGCCGTGCGCATCACGTCGAAGGGTCAGGTGACCATCCCGCAGGCCATTCGCGAGCGATACGGCCTGCTCCCGGATACCGACGTCGATTTCGTGGTGTCCGGCGGTCGGGTCACCCTCGTGCCGCAGCCGTCGAAGGAGAACGACCGCGGCGCCAAGGTGGTGGCCAGGCTGCGCGGGTCGGCCACGACGGGCATGAGCACCGACGAGATCCTCGCGCTCACCCGCGGCTGATGCCCGGCACTCTCGTCGACTCCAGCGTGCTGCTCGACATCTCGACCAATGACCCGGTGTGGTTCGACTGGTCGTCGGGTGCACTTGCCGCAGCCGTGCGCGGAGGACCGGTGCTGGTCAACCCGATCATCTACGCCGAGGTCTCGGTGGGCTACGACCGGATCGAGGATCTCGACGACGCCCTACCGGCGGAGATCTTCCGCCGCGAACCGCTGCCCTATGCGGCGGGTTTCCTGGCCGGCAAGGCGTATCGGGATTATCGCCGGCGGGGCGGGGCACGAACGTCGCCGTTGCCCGACTTCTTCATCGGTGCGCACGCTGCGATCAGCGATCTCAGCCTGTTGACCAGAGACGCGGGACGGTATCGGACCTACTTCCCCACCGTCCGGGTTCTCTCTCCCTGATCGCGGTCCCGGGGCTCGTGACGGGCGTCACTTCACACGCTCACCGACCGTGCGACCTTGATCACGATGGCACTGTGCACGCCTCCCGTCTGCCTAGCATAGAAGGGTTGCCTAACTTCCAGGAGAGTCGTTATGTCCCAGCCCCTACGGGTCGCCGTCGTCGGCGCCGGACCGGCCGGTATCTACGCCGCCGACATCCTCACCACCAAGGATCCGTCGGCGACCGTCGACATCTTCGACCGGCTGCCCACCCCGTACGGCCTGATCCGTTACGGCGTCGCCCCCGACCACCCGCGGATCAAGGCGATCATCGTCGCCCTGCACCGGGTGATGGAGAACGAGCGCATCCGGTTCATCGGCAACGTGCACGTCGGCGTCGACATCAAGGTCGATGAGCTGCGGCAGTTCTACGACGCGGTCATCTTCGCCACCGGCGCGGAGCAGGACCGGTCCCTGCGGATCCCCGGCGAAGACCTGCAGCGCTCCTACGGCGCAGCGGATTTCGTCGCGTTCTACGATTCGCACCCCGACCGGGAGCAGACCTGGGACCTGTCGCAGCAGCGGTCGGTGGCCGTGGTCGGCGTCGGCAACGTCGGCCTCGACGTGGCCAGGATGCTCGCCCGTACCGCCGAGGAACTGCTGTCCACCGACATCCCGCCGCACGTACACGCGGTGCTGGCCGATTCGGCGATCACCGACGTCCACATGTTCGCCCGTCGTGGACCTGCCCAGGCCAAGTTCACCCCGGTCGAACTGCGCGAACTCGATCACTCGCCGAACGTGCAGGTCGTGGTGGCACCGGAAGGCATGGAGTTCGACGCCGGGTCACAGGCATCGCTGGCGACGAGCAAGTCGCTGCGGATGGTGGTCGACGTGCTCAGCGACTGGGCCATGCGTGAGCCCGAGCCTGGCCCGCACCGGCGCATCCACCTGCATTTCCTGGAGAACCCGACCGAGATCATCGGCGCGGACGGCGCGGTGGTGGGGCTCCGGACCGAGCGTCAGGAGCTCACCGGCGACGGCACCGTTCGCGGTACCGGCGACTTCACCGACTGGGACGTGCAGGCGGTCTACCGCGCCGTCGGCTACCGCTCGGAGGCCATCGAGGACCTGCCGTTCGACACCCGGCGATTCGTCCTGCCGAACGACGGCGGCCGGGTGCTCGACCTCGACGGCGACCCGCTGCCCGGGATCTACGCCACCGGTTGGGTGAAGCGCGGTCCGGTCGGCCTGATCGGGCACACCAAGTCCGATGCCGCCGAGACCATCGCCCACCTGCTCGCCGACGCCCCTGACCTCGTCCCGGCCCCCCGGCGCGGGGCCACCGCGGTGGATGCCCTGCTGGCCGAGAAGGGCCTGCCGGTCACCGATTTCGCCGGCTGGGATCGGCTCGACGCGCACGAGCTCGCTGCCGGTCTGCCGCACGGCCGGGCCCGGGTGAAGCACGTCTCCCGCACCGGTATGACGGAGATCGCCGCCCGCGCCTGACCCGGACTCCGCGCCGATCAAATACTTCGGCGCTGATCAACGTGGCGGTTTTGGGACTCGTGGGACGGAAATCGACGAGTTGAGCCGCGCGTGCGTTCTTGATCGGCGCCGGGACGGTGGCACGCGGCTGGACGGCGGCGGCTACCCTCGCGGGGGTTTCACGGTGACGAGCGCGCCCGTTCTCGGGCAGAAGGAGCAAGCAATGGTGCACGAGGTCCAGGGCGTCATCTCCCGCAGCAAGGATGCCCCGGTCGAGCTGACCACCATCCTGGTGCCGGATCCCGGACCGGGTGAGGCGCTCGTGCAGGTCCAGGCGTGCGGGGTGTGCCACACCGATCTGCACTACAAGCAGGGCGGCATCGGTGACGACTACCCGTACCTGCTCGGCCACGAGGCCGCCGGCATTGTCGAGGCGGTCGGCGAAGGGGTGACCGACGTCGCCCCCGGTGACTACGTGATCCTCAACTGGCGCGCGGTCTGCGGTTCCTGCCGGGCCTGCCGGCGCGGCCGGCCGTGGTACTGCTTCGCCACCCACAACGCCAAGCAGAAGATGACCCTGGCCGATGGCACCGTGCTGTCCCCGGCGCTGGGCATCGGTGCGTTCGTGGAGAAGACCCTGGTCGCCGCCGGCCAGTGCACCAAGGTCAATCCGGACGTTCCACCGGAGGTGGCCGGTCTGTTGGGCTGCGGTGTGATGGCCGGGATCGGCGCCGCGATCAATACCGGCAATGTCACCCGCAACGACTCGGTGGCCGTCATCGGCTGCGGCGGCGTCGGGGACGCCGCGATCGCCGGATCGGCCCTGGTCGGCGCGCACACCATCATCGCCGTCGACACCGACGCCCGGAAGCTGGAGCTGGCCAAGGAGTTCGGCGCCACCCACACCGTGCTGGTCTCCGACGGCGACGTCGTCGAGCAGATCCAGGCGCTGACCGACGGGTTCGGGGTCGACGTGGCGATCGACGCGGTGGGCCGGCCGGAGACCTGGAAGCAGGCGTTCTACGGCCGGGACCTGGCCGGCACCGTGGTGCTGGTCGGGGTTCCGACGCCGGCCATGACGCTGGAGATGCCGTTGCTGGAGTTCTTCGGCCGCGGCGGCTCACTGAAGTCGTCCTGGTACGGCGATTGCCTGCCCAGCCGCGACTTCCCGGTGCTCAGCGAGCTCTTCCTGCAGGGTCGGCTGCCGCTGGACAAGTTCGTCTCGGAGAAGATCGCGATCACCGACATCGAGTCGGCGTTCGAGAAGATGCACCGCGGCGAGGTGCTGCGCTCGGTCGTGGTGCTGTAGCCGATCAGGTCAGCCCAGCGCGGAGGTCACAGCGCGGTCAGCAGATCTTCGTCTGCAACGCCGACCAGGTCGCGGCGTCCACCTGGTCGGTGACGGGTAGGCCGTTCGCCGCCTGGAACGCCCCCACCGCGGCCGCGGTCCCGGCCGTGTACACGCCCCAGCTGCCGGGGCTGCCGGTGGCCGAATCGGCGTTGATCGAACCGACGTCCAGATCGAGGGCCGTGCCGAGGACCCGCTGCAGCTCGCCCACCCAGACCCCTTGCTGCCCCACGTCACTGATGGCCGGGAGCTCACCCACCGTCGCCGGGCAGAGGCACGACACGAAGGCGTTCGCACTGGCCTGCGTGGTGCCCTTGATGAAGGCATCGGGTGGGCTGGCCAGCCGTGCCGGGCAGGCGTCGTACGGCGAGGTGAACGGCCCGGCGTAGAGCACCAGGACATTGACCTGGGAGGTGAAGATCGCGCACGAAGCGTTGGCCTCCGCCCACTTCGCGTCCGGTGGCAACTGACCCGCCGCACGCAGCCCGGTGACCCGTTGCTCGAAGGTCGCCGGGTCCAGTTCGGAGGCCACCTGCACGATGTAACCGCCGTCAGCGCAAGGGATGTCGACCCGCGGGCCACCCAACGGCAGTACGGACGCGGGTGCACCGGCCGACGACGACGCGACGGATCCCGCACCGGCGGCCGTGGTCGTGGTCGGCACCGCGGAGGCCGTCGTCGAGGTCCCGCCCACCGATCGACCGGGCGCCACCGCCTTGCTCTCGGCGCTCACCGAAGGGCGGGCGGATGCCGGTGGCCCGGCCGTCTGCGGGGCACCGGTCGCGGTGGTGGTCGTGGCGGACCCGGAATCACCCGTGCGCTGCAGGACCAGCACCGTGGTGGTCGCCAACGCGGCCACCACCAGGAACGCCGCGCCGGCGATCAACCACCCGCGGCGGGCGGACCCGCGGCGCTCCGGCGCGGGGTACGGGGGCTGCCCCGGCGGTGGAGAGTACGGCCCGACCGGCGGGACATAGGACGGGTATTCCCGGGTCGGCGGCGGCGTCTCGGGCCCCGACGGCTGCAGCAGGCTGTCCGCGAGCGATTGCTCGTGCACCGTCGGGGCGGAGGCGTAGGGGTCGGCCGGATCGGCGGCGTCCGGCATGCGTGCGCCGCACTGGGTGCAGAACCTGCCGTTCTGCTGATCGGTCGAGCAGTGCGGGCACCGTGCCACGTGCTGCCTCCCATCGTCCGTTCGGGAGACGGGTCAGCCGGACTTGCGCCGGAAGGTCCTGGTCGCCTTGTGGCTGGCGGTGGCCCCGCCGACTCCACCGTGCCCGTCCAGATGCGCGCTGCGGGCCTGTCCGGCCGCCTTCTTCTTCTCCAGCGCCGCGGCGAAGACCTCCTTGGCCGATTCGGTGACCGGACCGTCGGCGTCCTGCTCAGCTGCGGCGTCGGCGGCGCTTTCGGGATCTGCGGAGCTTTCGGGCATGGTGGCCTCCTGGGCAGCAACACATCTGCCATCGTCGGATCGTGATCAACACCGGTGACGCACCGCCTGGGCGGTACACCTCCCGGCTGCATCCCATCATGTCCTGATCCGGTCGCGGGCTGCCACTCGATTGCCATCTCCCGCACAGGTGTCGCCCGCCGGAGGCCGGTACCACGGCAGTGACCCGTTAGGCTGGCGCCGCCCGGTTCGAAGCGGCGCCAGCCAGCACCATTCGCGAAAGTCAGCATTGAAAGGACTGCCGGTGGCAGCGGACATCATTCCCATCGAGCTCGGCCTGACGGCGGGAAACGGGCTGACCCTCTGGGCCCCCAGCTGGCGGGAGGACGGCGAGGACTGGGAGGCCTTCCTCGGCCACGGGGACGATCTCTACGTCTTCCCGACCCCGGCGCATCTGGCGGCGTTCATCCGTACCTCCACCGAACACGATCTGCTCGATCATCCCGAGTGGGAAGCGGCATCCGAGCTCCTGGTCGACGAGCTGGTACCCGATGACGACCACCGTTTCGACATCGTCGGCATCCCCGAGCTGGTCTCCGAGCCGGCCGACATCTGGACACTCGCCGAACTGACCGACACCATCGCCATCCTGCGGTCGCTGGCCGAGGTGTGCGGTCTCGAAGCGATCGACAACGTGCTGAACGCGACCGACGGTTTCAGCCTGCTGTCCGCCGGGCAACTGGCATTCACCGGACGCAACGGCGAAAAGCTGTGGAACGAGATCGGTTCCGTGGTCGCCGAGCGCTGGGACGAGGTGGTCGACGCGCTCGACGCCATCGTCACCACCCCGGAGGTCGACCCCGAGGCGCTGACCATGGGCCAGGAGGAAGCCGCTGCGATCAGTGCGGCCGAAAAGCAACCGGCGGCCGCGCCGGAGGAATCGGACGAGGACCGCGACGAGGATCTCGAGTTCTGGGACGAGACCGGCGTCGACTGCCTGGAGATCACCATCGGCGGGCGTACCGGCTACACCCTGCGGTGTTACCTGGGCGAGGATCCGGTGTTCCTGTCCAGCGGTGGCCGGATCCAGATCTACACCTCACCCGAGGAGCTGGAGAACTACCTGACCGAGGCGCATCCGAAGCATGCCTTGGCGACCCTCGAGGTCTGGCCGGACATTCGGACGGCGGTCGCCGACGGCGAGGCGGCCGTCCTCGCCGGTCCCGAGAACACCTACCAGATGGACGATCTGGACAAGGCCCTGCTCGAGGGCCCGGAGGCGGTCGACCGCCGGCAACTCGAATTGGCGGTCGAGCTGCTCGTCGACTCCGCTCTGCAGCGCGGTGACACCGAAACCACCGAGGCGCTCGGCACGGCCAGCCCGCTCGGCAACCTGGTCGGGGCCACCATCAAGCCGGACGCCGACCGGCAGGCGCCGGCCCCGCCCTACGACGACGAGGTCGCTGCCTGGTCGGTGCTGGTGGAACGGTTCTCCGAGACGTTGGACTGGGACGGCGAACGCCGCTGATCCGCGCCCGCGCCAGGCACCCACCGGGCTCAGAACTGCTTGGCCAGGTCGCGCGCCTGCGCATGCGCCTGTTGCCGGCCCATGTCGGCATCGGCGGTGGCCAGGTTCGGCCGGAAGGCCACCTCGCTGACCTCATCGATGCCGGCCCAGTTCAGCCAGTCCCGCAGGTAGGGGGCCTGGAAGTCGGACCCGAAGGACGCCGGACGGCCCGGTCCGTAGACAGCGGCGGTGTAGACGACGGCGGCCTTGCGGCCGGTGACCAGGCCGGTGTAGCCGGCCTCCGGGTCGAACCCGAACACCATGCCCGGCTGGCTCACCACGTCGATGAACTGCTTGAGGATGTACGGGATGCCGGCATTCCACATCGGCACGCTGAACAGGTACGCATCCGCGGACTGCGAACCTCTCGAACGCCGCCGCGGCCCGGCGCCAGGCAGACGCCTGCTCCCCCATCGGGTCGGCGCCGGCGAAGACGGCCATCTTCGCGGCGGCAGCTGCGGGGCCGAACTCCGGCAAGGTGCCGTCCCACAGGTCCCAGGTCGCGATCTCGACATCGGGATGGACCTGCCGGTAGTTCGTCAGGAACGTCTCTGCGATGGCCAGTGACTCGGACTTCGAGCCTCTCGGTGATGACGAGATGTGCAGCAGTGTGGTCATTTCCGTCCTCCTCGATTTAGGTGCGTGCGCACACACTAGCAAGTGTGTGCGCACGCACGCAATGGGTTAGACTGCGACCATGGGATCCGACGCCGGAACCGACCGGACCGTCGCCGACGCCTGGGGCGCGTTGCTGCGGGTGCACGCGACGCTGGTGCCGCTACTCGATCGGGAACTGCAGGCAGCCCACCAACTGCCGCTGGCCTGGTACGACGTCCTACTGGAGATCAACTACGGACCCGGCCGCCGGCTACGGATGTCCGAGCTGGGTGAGCGGGTCACGCTGAGCCGGACCAGGGTGAGCCGCCTGGTCGACGAGATGTCCGCCGCCGGACTGGTCCGTCGGGAGGCCAATCCGGACGATCGTCGTTCCGCCTACGCGGTTCTCACCCCGGCCGGCCGCACCGCTTTCCGGCAGGCCGCCGCCACCTACCTGGCCGGCATCGACCGGCACTTCGGCTCGGCGCTCACCCTCACCGAGCTGGTCACCATCAAGCGGGGACTGGACAAGGTCATCCGGCGCGCAGCCGATCGTAGCCAGGCTTGATCTGCTCGTTGATGATCGCCAGCCGTTCGGCGAACGGCAGGAACGCGGACTTCATGGCGTTCACCGTGAACCACTGCAGGGTGTCCCAGTCGTATCCGAAAGCCTCGCTCAGCGCTGCCATCTCGCTGCTCATCGAGCAGCCGGACATCAGCCGGTTGTCGGTGTTGACGGTGACCCGGAACTTCAGGTCGGTGAGCAGTCCGATCGGGTGCTCGGCGATCGACGTCGCGGCGCCGGTCTGCACGTTCGACGTCGGCGCCATCTCCAGCGGGATCCGCTTGTCCCGGACATAGGCGGCAAGCCGGCCGAGCTCGGCGGTTCCGTCCGGCCGGATGGCGATGTCGTCGACGATCCGTACGCCGTGGCCGAGCCGGTCCGCGCCGCACCACTGCAACGCCTCCCAGATCGACGGCAGCCCGAAGGCCTCGCCGGCGTGGATGGTGAAATGCGCGTTCTCCCGGCGCAGGTATTCGAACGCGTCCAGATGCCGGGTGGGCGGGAAACCGGCCTCGGCGCCGGCAATGTCGAAGCCTGCGACCTCGTCGTCCCGGAAAGCGATGCAGAGCTCGGCGATCTCGCGTGATCGGGCGGCGTGCCGCATCGCGGTGAGCAGCAACCGGGCGCGGATCCGATGCCCCGCCGTCGCCGCCGCGGCGGTCCCGGCCCTGACCCCGTCGAGCACGGCCTGCACCACCTCGGTCAGCGTGAGGTTCCGCTCGGTGTGCAGTTCGGGCGCGAACCTGATCTCGGCGTAGACCACCCCGTCCGCGGCCAGGTCCTGCACGCACTCCGAGGCCACCCTGATCAGCGACTCCCTGGTCTGCATCACCGCCGTGGTGTGCACGAACGTCTCCAGATAACGCTCGAGCGAGCCGGAGTAGGCGGACTCGGAGAACCAGCGGGCGAGATCGGGCACCACCGTGGTGGGCAGGCCGTCGTACCCGTCCTGGGCGGCCAGTTCGACCAACGTCGCGGGCCGCAGGCCGCCGTCCAGATGATCGTGCAGCAACACCTTCGGTGCGGTGACGATGGTCTCGGCGGTCAACGGTGTCGGCATCCGGCGGACGTTACCTGCCGTGGGTGAACACCGCTGCGCCGGTCCGACCGTGGCCGCCTGAATACCGATGTGGGCACCGCGACACGCCCGGCAGCCACCGGCTGGTGGGCTTCATCTACCGCATCAGCGCGACTGCTGCTGTCGAACAGCGACCACACTGCCCCGGAAGCCGCCTCGGCCCGGGCGTGTCCTGGCGAGATTCCACCCCACCGCACAACGCCGATCACTCCGAGTCCCGCTCCGCCCGATCCAGCGAAGGGTCAGCCGCGGATGACCTCCATCACCAGCGGCGCCCTCTCGACAACGGTGCCGGGGGCGGCGATGTCGACGGCATCGGCCAGGTCGGCCAGCGCCGCCGGGAAGCGATCCGGGGTATCGGTGTGCAGCTCGAACAGCGGCTGCCCGACCGCGACGACGTCACCGGGTTTGGCCCGGCAGAGGATGCCGGCGGCCTCCTGGACGTCGTGCTCCCGGCGGGCCCGGCCGGCACCCAGCCGCCAGGCCGCGACACCCACCGACAGCGCATCCAGCCGGGACACCACGCCCGCGGTGTCGGCGACCACGATCTCCCGGAACTTCGGCGTCGGCAACGCGGCGTCCGGGTCGCCGCCCTGCGCCTGCACCATGGCCCGCCAGCTGTCCATCGCCCGCCCGGAGGCGAGCACCTCGGCGGGGTCGGCGTCCAGACCGGCCAGCGCGACCATCTCCCGGGCCAGCGCGATCGTCAGCTCCACCACATCAGCCGGGCCGCCACCGGCCAGCACCTCGACCGACTCGGCCACCTCGATCGCGTTGCCCACCGCGATACCGAGCGGGGTCGACATGTCGGTGAGCAGCGCGGAGGTCCGGACCCCTTCCCGGGCACCGAGTTCCACCATCGTCCTGGCCAGCTCGGCGGCATGGTCGGACCGTTTCATGAAGGCCCCGGAGCCGACCTTGACGTCCAGCACGAGCGCCCCGGTGCCCTCGGCGATCTTCTTGCTCATGATCGACGCGGCGATCATCGGGATCGATTCCACCGTGCCGGTGACGTCACGCAGGGCGTAGAGCTTCCGGTCCGCGGGCGCCAGGTCCGCCGACGCCGCACAGATCACCGCCCCGACGGAGGCGAGTTGGGCGGTCATCTCCGCCGGGCTCAGCGTCGCCCGCCAGCCGGGGATCGACTCCATCTTGTCCAGGGTCCCGCCGGTGTGGCCGAGACCCCGGCCGGACAGCTGCGGCACGGCTGCTCCGCAGGCCGCGACCAGCGGCGCCAGCGGCAGCGAGATCTTGTCCCCCACCCCGCCGGTGGAGTGCTTGTCGACGGTGGGCCGGCCGACCTGCGGAGAGGTCCATCCGGATCCCGGAGTTGAGCATCGCCGTCGTCCAGTGCGCGATCTCGGTGCCGGTCATGCCGTTGAGCAGGATGGCCATCAGCAGCGCCGACATCTGCTCCTCGGCCACCTCGCCGTGGGTGTAGGCGTCGATGACCCATTCGATCTGCTCGCCGGTCAGCTCCCGGCGGTCCCGCTTGGCGATGATCACGTCCACCGCGGCGAAGGTGCTCACCGCGCTGCCCGCGCTGCCCGCGCTGCCCGGACCGCTCCCGCGATGATCATGCGGCCCAGCCCGCGGTTTCGGGCGTGTCGTCGGCGTGTTGCGTACTGAGCCGCATGATCAACTCCAAGTAAAGGGGGGCGGTGTAGCGGGGCGGGCGAAAGTCAAGCCGGGGGCAGGTGTTCCGGACCGAACGCGGCGGGTAGCACCCAGGTCATCGTCTGCGGCCCGGTCGGGGTGTCCACCATCAACGACGGCCCGCCGAACTCGTAGATCACCTGACGGCACCGGCCGCACGGCATCAGCAGCTCTCCGGTGCCGGACCGGCAGGCCAGCGCGACCAACCGCCCGCCGCCGGTCAACCGCAGCTGCCCGACCAGCGTGCACTCGGCGCACAGCCCCAGGCCGTAGGACGCGTTCTCCACGTTGCAGCCGGTGACCACCCGGCCGTCGTCGACGATCGCCGCTGCCCCGACCTGGAGATGCGAATAGGGGCAGTAGGCCGAGCTGGCGGCATCGATCGCCAAGGCGCGCAGCAGGTCCCAATCCACGGCGACCGGCTCACTCACCGGACCAACCAGCCCAAGATCAACGTTCCGGAAGAATTCTGGTCACCAGGCAACCGAAACTCTTCCGAGACATTGATCATGGCCAGCGCGGCGCTCATCAGTGACCGCCCTTGCGGTAGATCAGGCCGTCGGCCTTGGGCATCCGCAGGTTCTGCGATGCCAGCGCCATCACCAGCAGGGTGATCGCGTACGGCGCAGCCTTGATCAACTGCTGGGGCAGCTCGTCGGTGGCGGAGAACCACCACAGGCACAGCGCTGCGATGACGGCAGCGACCGCGGCCACGATCTTGTGGTTGTTGCGGTACTGCAGGATGGCGACCGCGATCAGGGCCAGCGCGACCAGGATCAGGAACGCATGCATCGCCGACCCCGACGAGTCGTACTGCTGCACGCCGTCGGTGTAGCCGAACAGACCTGCGCCCATGGCCATCCCGCCGGGACGCCAGTTGCCGAAGATCATCGCGGCCAGCCCGATGAAGCCGCGTCCGCCGGTCTGCCCGTCCTGGAACTTCAGACCGACCACCAGGAACGCACCGGCCAGCCCGGCCAGCCCGCCGGACACCATGACGGCGATGTACTTGTACCAGAACACGTTGACGCCCAACGACTCCGCGGCATACGGCGCCTCGCCGACCGATCGCAACCGCAGGCCGAGGCGGGTCTTCCACAGCACGAACCCGGTCAGTGCGATCAGCACGGCGGCCAGCACCGAGAGCAGCGACAGGTTGGTGCAGAACCCGCGGATGATGCCGGCCAGGTCGGAGACGAAGAACCAGCCCTTGGCCTCGATCTCACCCAGCCAGTCCGAGAGCCACGGCAGGGTGATCCGGCCGACGTCGCTGACCGGCGGCGACTGCCGTTGCCCGCCACCGGGTGCATCGGTGAACACCAATCGGGACAGGTACAACGCAAGACCCGGCGCCAGGATGTTGATCGCCACGCCGGCGATGATGTGGTCGACGCCGACGGTGATGGTGACCAGGCCGAGCAGCAGACCGCCGAGCAGCCCGCAGACGATGCCGAAGAACACCCCGGCCCACGGGCCCCATTGGTAGCCGGCGTAGCCCGCGCCGAACGTGCCGAGGATCATCATTCCCTCGATGCCGATGTTGACCACGCCGGCCCGTTCCGACCACAGGCCGGAGAGCCCGGCAAGGGCGATCGGCACGGCGGCCGTGATGGCCGCCTGGATCGCGCCGGAGGAATCGAGGTTGGTGGCGCCGGTCCAGATCCGGACCAGCGATACCACGGCGATCCCCGCCGCGACGATGCCCAACCAGACCACCGGCGGCATCGACCTTCGCTTCCGGTACACCGGCATGGCAACGGCGACATCGGATTCGGCACTCATTTCGTCACCCCCGCCCCGGTCGCAGCGCCGGCTTTCGACCGCGAAGCCAACGCCCTGGCCACGTCCCTGGCCTCCAGGATCAGCCGGTACCGGCGGACGAACTCGTAGGCGACGACCACCGACAGCACGATGACGCCCTGCATGATCGTCACCAGCTCGCGCGGCACCCCGACGCCCTGCAGCGCATTGGCCGAGGAATCAAGGGCCGCCCAGAGCAGCGCGGAGAACACCATGCCGACCGGGTGGTTCCGGCCGAGCAGGGCGATCGCGATGCCGGTGAAGCCGATCCCGGTCGGGAAGTTCAGCGAATAGGACGCCGCGGAACCGTTCAGCAGCTCCGGCATGCCGACGAGCCCGGCCACCGCTCCGGAGAGCAGCATGGCCGAGACGATCATCTTGTTGACCGAGATGCCGCTGGCCACCGCGGCCGTCTCGGACAGCCCGGTCGCCTTGAGCGAGAAGCCGAACACCGTGCGGGACAACACGAGGGCGTAGATGATCCCGACGATCGCGGCCCCGAACACCAGCGAGTACAGCGGTGTCGTCGATCCCTCGAACTGGAAGACCGGGAGCTGACCGCCCTCGGTGATCTTCGGCGTGCTGATGTTGTTGCCTTCCAGCACCGCCCACATCTGCGGGGTCAACAGGTAGGCGATCAGGAAGGTGGCGATGGAGTTCAGCATGATCGTGCTGATCACCTCGCTGACCCCGCGGGTGACCTTCAGCAACGCCGCGACGCCGGCCCAGGCCGCACCGACCGCCATGGCGATCAGCAGGGTGATCGCGATCCGCAGGAATCCCGGGAGTGAATCCATGAACGCGGCGCCGGCCACCGCGGCGGAGAGCATGGCGGCCAACCGGTACTGGCCGTCGACCCCGATGTTGAACAGGTTCATCTTGAAGCCGATGGCCACGGCGACGGCGGACAGGTAGAACACCGCGGTCTGGTTGATCGTCCCGAGCACCACCCGGATCCGTTCGAAGGCCCCGATCATCGAGCCGAACGCCTCGAGCGGACTGTGCCCGGTCAGCAGCAGCAGGATCGAGGTGATGATCAGCGAGAAGATCAGTGCGCCGAGTGGAGCTGCGGCGCCGAGCAGGATCCGGCGACCACGCGAACCCGTCATCAGGCCACCTCTCCCACGGTGTCGTCGCCCGCGCCGGTCATCGCCGCGCCCAGCTGTTCCGGCGTCACCGTCCTCGGGTCGTAGGTGCCGATCAGCCGGCCACGCAGGATCACCGTGAGGGTGTCCGACATCCCGATCAGCTCCTCGAGGTCCGCCGAGATCAGCAGCACCGCAAGGCCCGCGGCCCGCGCCGTCCGCAGGTGTTCCCAGATCGCCGCCTGCGCACCGACATCGACGCCGCGGGTCGGATGGGACGCGATCAGCAGCACCGGGTCCTCGCTCATCTCCCGGCCGACGATCAGCTTCTGCTGGTTGCCGCCGGACAGTGATGCAGCGGCCACCTCGATCCCGGGCGTCCGGACGTCGAACTTCTCCACGATCCGCCGGGTGTCCGCCTTGGCGGCCTTGCGATCCAGCAGGAATCCGCGGGCGGAGGGTGCGCCGGGTCTGGTGGCCCGAGAATCCGGTTCTCCCAGAGCGAGCCCTCCAGGATCAGCCCCTGCCGATGCCGGTCCTCCGGGATGAAACCGACGCCGGCCTCACGCCGCGCCGAGGTCGAGAGATGGCCGATGTCCTTGCCGCCCAACTCGATCGTCCCGCCGGCGATCGACCTGATGCCCATGATGGCGTCGACGAGTTCGGCCTGGCCGTTCCCCTCGACCCCGGCGATGCCGAGCACTTCCCCGGCGTGGATCAGCATGTCGATGTCGGAGAGCACGTCGCGGCCGCCCAGCTCGTTCCCGGCCACCCGGACCTTCGCCAGTTGCAGCACCACCCGATCGGTGACGGTCGACTCGCGCAGCTCCGGTACCGGCAGCGCCGAGCCGACCATCATCTCGGCGAGCTGCCGGTTGGTCACCGCCTTCGGATCGGCGGTGCCGACCGTGGTCCCGCGGCGGATGACGGTGATCTCGTCGGCGATGCTGCGTACCTCGTCGAGCTTGTGCGAGATGAAGATGATCGTCAGGCCCTCGGACTTGAGCTCACGCAGGTTGCCGAACAGCTCGTCGACCTCCTGCGGCACCAGCACCGCGGTCGGCTCGTCCAGGATCAGGATCTGCGCGCCGCGGTAGAGCACCTTGAGGATCTCCACCCGCTGCCGGGCACCGACCCCGAGTTCCTCGACCAGCGCGCCGCTGTCGACCATCAGCCCGTAGCGCTTGGCCAGCTCGTCGATCTTGCCGCGCGCCTGCTTGACGTTCAGCCGGCCGCCTGCCGTGGGCTCTGAGCCGAGAACGATGTTCTCCCAGACGGTCAGGTTGTCGGCGAGCATGAAGTGCTGGTGCACCATGCCGATTCCGACGGCGATCGCATCGGCCGGCGAATGGAACGTCACCGGCTTGCCGTTGACGGTGATGGTGCCCTCTTCCGGCTGGTGCATGCCGTACAGGGTCTTCATCAGCGTCGACTTGCCGGCACCGTTCTCGCCGACCAGGGCGTGCACGGTGCCCCGCCGGACGGTGATGTTGATGTCGGAGTTGGCGACAACGCCGGGGAACCGCTTGGTGATCCCTGCGAGTTCGACAGCCAGCTGGCCCGGGGCGGCGGTGTCCGCGCCGTCATCGGCGGGGGTCGCGTCTTGTGTCATCTGTCCTGCTTCCGCGGCTGGTGGGCACATCGGACGGGGAACAACCGGACCGTCGGGCCGCCGGCAACCGATGCCGGCCCACTCGACGAAGGACCGCTCTGGTGATCATGCAGTCATAGCAGAAATGACACGGCCCCGACGGGAAACTCCCGCCGGGGCCGCAACATCAGGTACCGATCACTACTGGGTGGAGAACCGGCTCAGCTGGTCGTCGAGGGAACGGTGACCGTGCCGTCGACGATCTCCGCAGCCGCGGCATCGAGCTGGGTGACGATGTCGTCGACCTGACCGCCGGAGGTGGCGTAGCCGACGCCGTCGTTGGTGAGGTCGTACTTGTGCTCACCGGTGAGCACCTCACCGTTGACCGCGCTGGTGATGAAGTCGTACGTCGCGACGTCGACCTTCTTGAGCATCGAGGTCATGATGACGTCCTTGACGTCGGCCAGGGTCGGCGAGTTGTACTGGTCGGAGTCGACGCCGATGCCCAGGTTCCCGGTGGCCTTGGCCGCCTTGAACACACCGGCACCCGATCCGCCCGCTGCGGCGAAGATGATGTCGTTGCCGTCGTTGTACATACCGGTGGCGATGGTCTCACCCTGCTGCGGCGAGTTGAAGCCGGCGAAGTCCGGCGGCTCGGTGATGTACTTGACGGTCACCGTCGCGCTCGGGTTGGAAGCCTTGACGCCGGCTTCGTATCCGGCCTGGAACTTCTGGATCAGCGGCACGTTGACGCCGCCGATGAAGCCCACCTTGTTGGTGGTGGTCTTCAGACCCGCCGCGACCCCGACCAGGTACGAGCCCTGCTCCTCCGCGAAGGTCAGCGAGGCGACATTCGGGACATCGACCAGTGACGCGTCGTCGACGATCGCGAAGTTGACCTCGGGATTGGCGGCGGCCACCTCCTTCAGCGGGCCGGCGTAGGCGAAACCGATGGCCATGATGTCGGTCGCACCACTGTCGATCAGCTGGTTGAGCCGGTCAACCTTGGCCGAATCGGGCTCACCGGCGCCGGCGGTCAGCTCGCCGACCACCTCGACCCCGGCGGCCGCGGCCTCGTCGAGGCTCTTGGCGGCCAGATCGTTGAACGACTGGTCACCGCGGCCACCGATGTCGTAGGCGAGTCCGAGCTTCACCGAGGCCGGGTCGCCGGTCATCTCGGCGGGGCCGGAAGCGGCGGCGCCACCGGTCGCGGACCCCGAAGATGCTGGGGCGGAGGTTGCGGACGCCGCGGCGGAGCTCGCCGCCGATGCGGCCGAGGTCGCCGCGCTGGTGGCACTGCTGGCAGTACTGCTACTGCCGGACGAACAGGCGGCCAGCGCGAGGCCGGCCGCCGCAAGTCCGGCGATGAGCTTCAGGCTTCGAGCTCGACGCACGTGTGTTCTCCTCTTCTTCATGCACATCACCCGGATGGGGACGGCCATGACATGAGCTTTGGTCACCGACGGACTGCCGCCGGCGGGGTGGGCATCGAACGGACGCTACCCGCGGGTAGACGTCAGGTCGAGCAAACATAGCGCTCTGTAACCCAACTGTGCCGATACCGGGGCTATTCGTCCGGTTGCCGCCGGAAATCCTGCTCCGACCCGCCCACGAAGCGACAACTTGCGCCCGATCGCGGCTCTTGGTGGAAGAAATCGATCGCGCATCGTCACCACATCGAGCGATACCGCATCGATCGGACCCGGATGATCCGGTCGGCGTCACCGGTCGGGGCGGCCGCCCCCGTGCTGTCCGGCCCCGAACGGGTGGCATCCCGGGGCATCAAGGACGACGGGCGCCGCCCTGGGTTGCCCGGTGTGTGCCCAAACCCACGCCCGTTGTCGGTCTCGTCACACACCCACCAGGTCGCTGCGCATGTGAACTCAGGGTTAGCCTTGGGTCGAAGATCGCTGCGTGGTGGCCCGGCGGTCACACCGCCGAACAGCAGTCCCAATACGAGGTCCCATCCAGGCGCGTCCGCCGTCGATGCCGGAGGTCGAGAACGATCATGTCCAACCCCACCGCCCTGGCCGGCGATCAGCGGGTGCCACGGCCGCGTCGCGGCTCGGTATACCGCGGCGACGCCGGTATGTGGTCCTGGGTCGCGCACCGCATCACCGGCGTGCTGACCTTCTTCTTCCTCTTCGCGCACGTGCTGGACACCGCGCTGGTCCGGGTCTCCCCCGAGGCCTACAACACCATCATCGAGACCTACAAGAACCCGCTGGTCAACCTGATGGAGGTGGGTCTGGTCGCCGCGGTGCTCTATCACGCACTGAACGGCATCCGGATCATGTTGGTCGACTTCTGGGCCAAGGGCGCCAGGTATCAACGGCAGATGCTGTGGGTCCTGCTCGGTGTCTGGCTCGTGGTGATGATTCCGGGCGCCTACTTCATGATGGTCCGCACCGTCACTGATCTGTTCGGGGGTGGCTCGTGACCGCCGCGTTCGATCCCCCCGCCACCCGAGGAATCGAGGCCCCACGGGCTCCGCGACGTCGGGTCGCCGGCCGGCGCAGCAACGTCGAGATGTACTCGTGGATGTTCATGCGGTTGTCCGGGATCGTGCTGGTGGTCCTGGTCCTCGGCCATCTGTTGATCATGAACGTGCTGGACGGCGGGGTGCACCGGATCAACTGGGGCTTCGTCGCGGGTCGGTGGGCGAGCCCGTTCTGGCAGGCTTGGGACCTGATCATGCTGTGGCTGGCCGAGATTCACGGCGCGAACGGGCTGCGCACGGTGATCAACGACTATGCGCGCAAGGACGGCACCCGGTTCTGGCTGCAGTTGATGCTGGCCGCCTCGGTTGTCCTGATCCTCGGTGTCGGCACCCTGGTGATCTTCACCTTCGACCCGAACATGAACTGACGGGAGCTTCGCGGACATGCAGTTCCATCGATATGACGTGGTGATCGTCGGGGCCGGCGGCGCCGGGATGCGAGCCGCCATCGAGTCCGGCAAACGGGCCCGCACCGCCGTGCTGACCAAGCTCTACCCGACCAGGTCGCATACCGGGGCGGCGCAGGGCGGGATGTGCGCCGCACTGGCCAACGTCGAGGACGACAACTGGGAGTGGCACACCTTCGACACCGTCAAGGGCGGCGACTACCTGGTCGACCAGGACGCCGCCGAGGTGATGTGCAAGGAGGCCATCGACGCCGTCCTGGATCTGGAGAAGATGGGGCTGCCGTTCAACCGCACCCCGGAGGGCCGGATCGATCAGCGCCGGTTCGGTGGCCACACCCGCAACCACGGCGAGGCAGCCGTCCGCCGTGCGTGTTACGCCGCGGACCGGACCGGCCACATGATCCTGCAGACGCTGTATCAGAACTGCGTCAAGCTCGGCATCGAGTTCTTCAACGAGTTCTACGTGCTGGACCTGTTGCTGTCCAAGAGCGACGAGGGCGAGGTCTGCACCGGCGCAGTCGCCTACGAACTGGCCACCGGCGAGATCCACGTCTTCCAGGCCAAGTCGGTCGTGCTGGCCACCGGCGGCGCCGGCAAGATCTTCAAGACCACCTCCAACGCGCACACCCTGACCGGTGACGGGTTGGGGATCGTGCTGCGCAAGGGTCTGCCGCTGGAGGACATGGAGTTCTTCCAGTTCCACCCCACCGGGCTGGCCGGCCTTGGCATCCTGATCTCCGAGGCGGTCCGCGGCGAGGGCGGCATCCTGCGCAACGCCGACGGCGAACGCTTCATGGAGCGGTACGCGCCCACCATCAAGGATCTCGCGCCGCGCGACATCGTGGCCCGCTCGATGGTCCTCGAGGTCAGGGAGGGTCGCGGGGCCGGGCCGAACAAGGACTATGTGCTGCTCGACGTCACCCACCTCGGCAAGGAGGTGCTGGAGACGAAACTGCCTGACATCGCGGAGTTCTCGCGCACCTACCTGGGTGTCGAACCGCTGGACGAGCCGGTTCCGGTGTTCCCGACGTGCCACTACGTGATGGGCGGCATCCCCACCAACATCCAGGGCCAGGTGCTGAGCAACAACACCGACATCGTGCCCGGGCTGTTCGCCGCGGGCGAGTGCGCCTGCGTCTCGGTGCACGGCTCCAACCGGCTCGGCACCAATTCATTGCTGGACATCAACGTCTTCGGTCGGCGGGCCGGGATCGCCGCGGCCGACTACGCCAACGAGACCGCGGATTTCACCGCACTGCCGGACGACCCGCAGCAGAATGTGGTCGAGTTGGTCGCCAAGTTGCGCGATTCGACCGGCACCGAGAGTGTCGCCGACATCCGCAACTCCCTGCAGACGTCGATGGACATCAACGCCGCCGTCTACCGCACCGAGGCCTCGCTCAAGGAGGCGCTGAACGACGTGCGCCTGCTCAAGGAGCGGTACGGACGGGTGTCGATCCACGACAAGGGCCAGCGGTACAACACCGACCTGCTCGAGGCCGTCGAGCTCGGCTTCCTGCTCGAGTTGGCCGAGGTCCTGGTCGTCGGCGCCCTGGTCCGCACCGAATCCAGGGGCGGTCACGCCAGGGAGGACTACCCGAACCGGGACGACACCAACTGGATGCGGCACACCATGGCCTACAAGCAGGGCCGGGAACTGACCGCCGACATCCGTCTGGACTACAAGCCGGTTGTCCAGACCCGCTATCAGCCGATGGAGCGCAAGTACTGATGTCTACGACCGTCGACGAATACCCGGTGACAGAGCGGTCCCGGGCCTCGCTCCCACCGGTGCCGGACGGCGCGGTGATGCTGACCGTGAACATCCAGCGGTTCAACCCCGAACTCGACGAGCTGCCGCACACCGAGTCGTACCGGGTGCCGGCACTGCCCGGCGACCGGCTGCTGAACGTCCTGCACTACATCAAGTGGTACATCGACGGCACGCTGACCTTCCGGCGGTCCTGCGCGCACGGTGTCTGCGGCTCCGACGCCATGCGGATCAACGGTCGAAACCGGTTGTGCTGCAAGGTGTTGGTCAAGGATCTGATCGGCGACAAGAAGAACGAGGTGACCATCGAGCCGATCAAGGGACTGCCGCTGCTCAAGGACCTGATCGTCGACATGGAGCCGTTCTTCGACGCCTACCGGGCGGTCAAACCGTTCCTGATCACCCACGGCAACGAGCCGACCCGGGAGTACGTGCAGTCGCCCAAGGACCGCGAGCGGTTCGACGACACCACCAAGTGCATCCTGTGCGCGGCCTGCACCACCTCGTGCCCGGTGTACTGGTCGGAGGACGCCTACGTCGGCCCGGCGGCGATCGTCAACGCCCACCGGTTCATCTTCGATTCGCGTGACGAGGGCGGGCAGGAACGGCTGGAGATCCTGTCCGATTCGGAGGGTGTCTGGCGCTGCCGGACCACCTTCAACTGCACCGACGCCTGCCCCCGCGGCATCCAGGTCACCAAGGCGATCCAGGAAGTCAAGCGCGCCTTGATGTTCCGCCGCATCTGACCCGGCAGAACTCGGACCTTCGCGCCGATCATCTCGCTCGGCGCGGATGATCGTCGCGGTTTTGTGACTCCTGGGGCGCGAGTCGCCGATTTCGTCCGCGCGGAGCCGGCGCAGTGATCTGAGCAGCATCGGGATTAGTCCGCGCGCCGCGTGTGGTTGAACCTTCCAGAAGGTGACAACCGGAGTGCAGACAATCCCGAGAGGACCGCTGGCATGGCCACGCAGGCATTGACGAAGACGACGTTCGGACCGACCGTGGAAGGCGACGGCATCGTGCTGGTCGACTTCTGGGCGGCGTGGTGCGGCCCGTGTCAGCGGTTCGCCCCGACCTTCGAGAAGGCCTCCGAGTCGCACCCCGACGTGGTGTTCGGCAAGGTCGACACCGAGGCGGAGCAGGAGCTCGCCGGTGCCGCCGGTATCCGCTCGATCCCGACCCTGATGGCGTTCCGGGACGGCATCCTGGTCTTCTCCCAGCCCGGGGCCCTGCCGCCCAGCGCGTTGGAGCAGGTCATCGAGGGCGTGAAGGGCCTGGACATGGACGACGTCCGGACCCAGGTCGCGCAGGCTCAGGCGGCCGCACAGGCCTGACCACTGCGGTGCTCATCCGCCGCTGAGCTCGGCCGCCCGGTCGAGCACAGCGGCCAGCGCAGCCGCCCCGCCGGCCGCGGCGGCGCGGGCGGTTTCCCGCAGCTGATCCCTGCTCGCGATGGTCGAGAGCCGGGCTGGCAGCGAGTCGTCGCCGTCCGCGGCCGGCCGCTCCCCCGATCCGACGGCGTAGTCCTGCCGCACCGTCATGGTGGTCAGCGCGGGATGCGAGGCGGCGACCTCGTCGAGCACCCTGGCCAACACGGTCGGGTCGGCGGCCTGCACCCCTGGGTCGGCCAGCTGCTCCTCCAGCCCGACGACCCGGCCGTAGACGGCCGGATTACTGATCTTCACCCGCTGTCCGCTGATCAGTTGGCTGAGCATCGGCGCGCTGAGCCCGATCACGGCGGCCAGCCTCGACTGCGGGATCCGGTAGCCCCGCAGCAGCCGGCCGAACCGATCCGCCCAGTTCTCCCCGTACATCTGCAACTGCTGCGCATTCACCGACTGCTGATGAACGGTGGGGTTCACCTGTCCGGACACGGTTAGCCTCTTCCATGACGTCGGGGCGATCAGGGGTGGCGCTGGTTTGCCTATCGCATTTGCATGTGCAAATATCTACGTGTTTGCACCTGCAAATCATAGCGAAGGGGTAGCCATGACACCACTCACCGGCTCACCGCGAGGTCGGGCCGCGTCGCCCGCGACCAGAATCGGCATCGTCGTGATCACGACGTTGGCCTTCTTCGGCATCGTTGCGATCGGCGTCCCGGCCGCCGCGGCCACCGCACCGATGTCGGCGGCCGCCCAGGTCGCCACGACCGCAGCGCCGACCGTGCCGGTGATGGTGGTGCTGGACGCCTCCGGCTCGATGAACGCCGACGACGCACCCGGCCCCCGGATCGACGCCGCCAAGAACGCGGTCAACAGCCTGATCGACAGCCTGCCGGCCGACACCCAGGTGGGGTTGCAGGTCTACGGCACCGGAACCGGTTCCACCGATGCCGAGAAGGCGGCCGGTTGCACCGACATCAAGACCCTCGCGCCGGTCGGCCCGCTCGACGCCGCGGCACTCAAGGCCCAGGTCGCCACCGTGGTCGCGTCCGGCTACACCCCCGTCGGCAACGCGCTACGCGCCGCGGCCGACGCGCTGCCGAACGAAGGCCCGCGGTCGATCGTGCTGGTCAGCGACGGTGAGGACACCTGCGCCCCGCCCGCACCGTGCGATGTCGCGAATGAGCTGCACCAGCAGGGCATCGATCTGGTCATCCACACCGTCGGGTTCAAGGTCGACGCCACCGCGCGGGACCAGTTGTCCTGCATCGCCCAGGCCACCGGCGGCACCTACAGCGACGCCGCCGACGCCGCCGCGCTCACCCAGGCGCTGGCCACCAAGGTCGACTACGCCATCACCGGCTACACCACCGCCGGCACCCCGGTCACCGGCGCCGACCAGCCCTCCGAACAGGCGCCGCTGCTGACCCCCGGCCAGTACGTCGACACCTACGCCGTCGGCGGTCCGAGTAACACCCTTGATGCCAGCAAGGGGACCACCAAGTACTACACACTCCGGGTGCAGCCCGGCTTCCGGCCATACATCTCGGCAACGATCGTTCAACCCGACGCGGCGCCCCCGGCCTTCGCCGAAGCTCTCGGTGTCGACGTCTCCCTGACGAACCTCGACAGCGATTTCTGCACCAGCGACCGCGGTTCCGCCGCCTATTCATTTGCCGAGGACCTGACCTCCACCGCCGTCATCGACGGACCGACGTTCGGTGACCCGAACAACCCCTCTGATTGCCCGAAGGACGGCGTCGCGCTGTTGACCATGACCAGGGTCGGAAACGCCTGGGCCGATCGGCCACTACAGGTGGAGATCGTCGTCCGGATGGAACCACCCGCCGACGCCGGCGCCCTGCTCCCGCAAGCCTCCAAGGGTGAATCGTTGCCGACCCCCACGCACGGCACACCAACTGCAATCACCGGCGGTAACAGCTTCAACGACGCACCCCGCCTGACCAGCGGCACCACCTACTCCGACACCATCGTGACCGGGCAGAGCAGGTACTACCGGGTTCCGTTGCAGTGGGGTCAGCGGCTGACCTACCTGATCAGCGAGGTCGGACCGGCGTCGCCACCCCTGGGCCCGTCAGGATCGAGCGTGTTCGTCCGCATGTACAACCCGGTGCGGGTCGCCGTCACCGACTTCATCGAACAGCAACGGGTGGGGGTGGTTCGCCGACACCGTGAGCGAGCATCCGTTCAACGCCTCGACGCCCTACCCGGTGCGCTACACCAACCGCAACGGGAACGATCAGGACGGCTTCTGCCCTCGACGGGGACTACTACCTTCGGGTCGAGGCCAACCGGAACGACGACGAACCGTCCTCGACCACCTACCTGATCACCGTGGTGGTCAGCGGTGACGTCGAACCCGGGCCGATCTACCAGGCGGTGGGGAGCGCGGGAACCGCCCCGTCCATCGACGCGACATCCACCCCGGCCACCACCAGCCCAACCGACACGCTGCCACGGCCCAACAGCGACCACGGGCAGCACGAGTGCCTCGAATCCGGCAACCACGCCGACCGGACAGGCGACGCCGATCACCGGACCCGCTGTCCCGGTGTGGGTCTGGGCCGTGGCCGGCATTCTCGCCGTCGCCGCGGTTGCCGCCCTGCTGATCGCCCGCTCCAGACGGAACCCATCCCGACCCCGCTCGACGGGTCCGACAACCAGGGCAGCGGACGATGATCCGGCCCATTGACCTGCGATCGCGACGGACACCGGGGTACCTCCGCAGCAGCCTGCTGCTCGTCGCGACGACCCTGCTGCTGGCGATCGGATTCACGCCGGCGGCCCTCGCAGCGTCCGCTCCGGCCGCGGCCCCCACCCCGGGAACGGCGCCCGCCACCGCCCCCACCGTGCCGGTCATGGTGGTGCTGGACGCCTCCGGCTCGATGAACGCCGACGACGCACCCGGCCCGCGGATCGACGCCGCCAAGAACGCGGTCAACAGCCTGATCGACAGCCTGCCGGCCGACACCCAGGTGGGGTTGCAGGTCTACGGCACCGGAACCGGTTCCACCGATGCCGAGAAGGCGGCCGGTTGCACCGACATCAAGACCCTCGCGCCGGTCGGCCCGCTCGACGCCGCGGCACTCAAGGCCCAGGTCGCCACCGTGGTCGCGTCCGGCTACACCCCCGTCGGCAACGCGCTACGCGCCGCGGCCGACGCGCTGCCGAACGAAGGCCCGCGGTCGATCGTGCTGGTCAGCGACGGTGAGGACACCTGCGCCCCGCCCGCACCGTGCGATGTCGCGAATGAGCTGCACCAGCAGGGCATCGATCTGGTCATCCACACCGTCGGGTTCAAGGTCGACGCCACGGCGCGGGACCAGTTGTCCTGCATCGCCCAGGCCACCGGCGGCACCTACAGCGACGCCGCCGACGCCGCCGCGCTCACCCAGGCGCTGGCCACCAAGGTCGACTACGCCATCACCGGCTACACCACTGCCGGCACCCCGGTCACCGGCGCCGACCAGTTCTCCGTTCAGGCACCGCTGCTGACCCCCGGCCAGTACGTCGACACCTACGCCGTGGGCGGCTCGGGCGGGGTCGATGCCACCGGGACCGTGAAGTACTACGCCATCACGGTGAAAGACGGTGCCCGTCCGTACATCTCGGCGACCATCGTGCCCCCGGACCGGAGCGCCGGCAGCGTCGAACTGTTCGGTCTTGATCTCGATCTGATGGCACCCGATGGTGAGTCCTGCACCAACGAGCGCGGTGCGGTCGTGCTGACCGGGGGGCGGAACGAGACTGCGACCGCGGTCATCGACGGCCCGACGTTCGGTGCTCCCGACACCACGTCCTACTGCCCCACCGACGGCGTCGCGGTGCTGGAGGTCTCCCGGATCGGTCAGGCCTGGGCGGATCAGCCACTCCAGGTCGAGATCGTCGTCCGGATGGAGCCGGCCGCCGATGCCGGCGGGCTGCTCCCCCAGGCGTCCGAGGGTGACCCGTTGCCGATGCTCACACACGGCGCGCCCACCGTGCTGACCGGTGGTACCGGCTTCAACGACGCACCCCGTCTCACCAGCGGCGTCACCTACCAGGACACCATTGCCACCGGCGAGAGCAGGTTCTACCGGGTGCCACAGCAATGGGGACAACGCTTTTCGTATCTGGTCACCGAGGTCGGGCCAGCCCAGCCGCCGCTCGGAGTTGTCGGATCGATCGTCTGGGTCGACCTGTTCAATCCGGTCCGGGCGGACATCACCGGGTCCGTCGAGAGCACCGGCTCCCTGTGGTTCACCGACGAACCCGACAAGCCGTTCAGCGCGACGACCCCGTACCCGGTCCGTTACACCAACCGGGAGGGCGTCGAACAGAGCGGGTACTCGCTGGACGGCGACTACTACCTGCGGGTGAACGCCGACCGCAACGACGACGAGCCGTCGGCGACCACCTACCTGATCACCGTCGTGGTCAGCGGCGATCTCGAACCAGGACCGGTGTACCAGGTCGCCGGCGCGACCGGTCCACCGACGTCGGCTCCCGCAACGCCCGCGAGCTCTGCGTCCGCCACCGCGGTGCAGTCCGCGACGGCGGCACAGTCGTCTATTGCCGCCAGCGCAAGTGCCTCGAACCCCGCGACCGCGCCGACCGGTCAGGCGACCCCGATCACCGGACCCGCCGTGCCCGGCTGGGTCTGGGCGCTGGTGGCCGTGCTGGCGGCCGGTGCCGTTGCCGCGATGTTGTTCGTCCGATCCCGACGCCGCCCGGCGCCGCCGGCCGCGCAGGACGGAAACGATCAGCCAGGTGTCCGCCACTGATAGCTGCCGTCGGCCAGCGTGCACGCCAGCGCGACCCCGTCGACGCCGGTGCGCCGGTCTCCCTCCTGCTGCCAGGTGCAGGGATCCCCGGCGCGGAGGTTCTCCGGTGTGACGGTGGCGGTGGCAGTCGGGAGGACGCTGGGTGTGCCGGGTGTTGTTCCACCGGTTGACGTTCCGGTCGTGTTCGCGGTCGGCGTGGTGGTCGGGGTCGGGTTGGGCGAGGTCGCGGTGGTGACCGGTGGGTTGGACGGGTTCCCGGTGGTGCCGTCCGGCAGCAGCCACACCACCAGTGCGAACCCGGCCACCAACACCGCGGCCACGGCAGCAGCGATCAGGATCGGCCCGCGGCGACGGGTCGATGGTCGTCCGGCCGGCAGTTGATTCGGCGCCTGCGGTGGTGACGCTGCCGGCGTCTGCGGCAACGGCGCCGGACCGGGCGGCCCGGTCACGGTCGGAGCGGGACCGGAAACGAACGCGGGCGCGGTGGGTACCACGTCCACGATGGTCGCCCGGGGCGCCGGGCGGTCCAGTTCGGGGGCCAGCGCGTCGAGGGGACCATCCGGGCCCCAGCCGGCCGGCAGGACGGGCAACTGGTCGAGCACCTCGATCCGGTCGCCGTCACGAGTACGCGGCAGTCCGTCGGCGCGCAGTTGCCCGTTGCGGTTCAGCATGGCCGCGGCAGCGGCCGCATCCGCCGGCCGCTGCTCCGGGTCGTGCCGGAGCAGCGCCTGCACCGTCGCCCGCAGGTCTGGATCCACGATGGCCGAGACCCATTCCGCTGTATCGCCTTTCGGCTCCCCGCCAGCGATCATGGTCAACGCCAACCGGCCGACCGCGTAGAGGTCGTGCCGCGGATCCGGTGGCACCCCGCCCTTGAGCACCTCCGGCGGGACGTAGCCGGGAGTCCCGATCACCATCCCGACCTGGGTGAGCCGGGCGTCGAGCCGGCTGATCGTCAACCCGAAATCGGTCAGCACCACGTGCAACGGCCCGTCGCCGGTGGCCCGCAGCAGCAGGTTGGCCGGCTTGACGTCCCGGTGGATGAGCTCGGCGTCGTGCACGGCCTGCAGCCCGGAGAGCACCTGGAGAAGGACGGTGGCGACGGTGCTGTCGGCGAGCGGGCCGAAGTCGCCGATCAGCGTGTGCAGCGAACCTCCCGTCATCAGGTCGCTGGCGATCAGGACGGTGCCGTCCTCGGCCACCCAGCTGTACGGGCTGACGATGTGCGGATGGTTCAACCGGACCGACTGCTCGCGGACGAAGCGCAGCAGGTCCCCGGCGTCCCGCTGGCGGAGCAGCTTCGCCGCGCAGTAGCCGTGCCGCTTCTCGTCGAAGGCCCGCCACACGGTGCCCGATCCGCCGGAACCGATCGGGTCGCAGAGGGCGAAACGACCGGCGATCACGTCCGCCGCCACACCGATCACCCCCGTTTTCACCGGCGCCCCGGCGCCGTCCCCGGGAAGTATCCCAGCGCGGGGATCACCGGAAGCTCATCCGGAGCCAGATACAGTCGGGCCCGATGATCACCACCACTTCCGGTCGGGCCGCGATCCGGCAACCGCGCAGCCTCGGCCGTAGGGCCCTGACGAGCACGTTCGCGGTCGCCGTCCTGGTCTCCACGCTCCTCGGCACCCCCCTCGCCGGTACGGCTGCGGCGGCTCCCAACACCGACCCGTACGTGCCGCCCAGCGAGACCATTTCCACCCCGGTGACCGACGACTGTGCGCAGCGGAACCAGCCGCCGCCACCGGTCGACACCTCCGAGGACGTGCCGCCGGGTGCCACCGCTCCCCAGCCGTTGCCGGTGCCGGCGAATCCGGTCGGCGGAACCCGGATGGGCGAGTGCGGGCTGGTGGTGCCGACGGACGCACCGCCGCTGCCGTCGGACATCTCGGCGGGAGCCTGGATGGTCGCCGACCTGGACACCGGTGAGGTGCTCGCGGCCAAGGACCCGCACGGCCGCTACCGGCCGGCCAGCACCCTCAAGCTGCTCACCGTGCAGCCGCTGCTGAAGAATCTGACCAACCTGGATCAGATCGTCGAGGGCACCGAGAACGATGCCGGTCAGGACGGCACCAGGGTCGGCATGGAGGCCGGCGGGAAATACACGGTCCGGCAACTGCTGACCTACCTGATCATCATCTCCGGCAACGATGCCGCGAACGCGCTCGCCAGGGTCAACGGCGGGTACGACAAGACCATCGCCGACATGAACGCCACCGCGCAGGCGTTGGGCGCCTTGGACACCAGGGCCGCCACCGTGTCCGGCCTGGACGGCCCTGGGCAGTCGACGTCGGCCTACGACATGGCGTTGTTCGCGAAGGCGGACATGGCCACCCCGCCGTTCCCGGAGATCGTCTCGAGTGTCGACGTCCGGGTGCCCGCGTCGGAGGGCGACGGGTACATCGCGGCCAACGACAACCAACTGCTCTACCAGTACCAGGGGGCGCTGGGCGGCAAGACCGGATTCACCGACGACGCCGGCAACACCTACGTCGGCATGGCCGAGCGGAACGGCCGGCGGTTGGTCGTCACCATGATGAACGGGTCGCACCAGCCGAGACGCCAGTGGATGCAGGGCGCATCGCTGCTCGATTGGGGCTTCGCCCTGCCGGCCGGCACCGCGCCCGTCGGTGAGCTCGTCGACTCCCTGGCGGAGGCCACCGCGGTACCCGCGCAGCCCACGCCCAGTACGGGTGTCCCGGCCAGTTCGGCGGCGTCCTCGATCAGCGAATCCGGTACGACAGCCTCCGCAACGGACCCCGCGACCTCGGACGGCGCAGCGTCGTCGGCGTCGAACTCGACCGATTCCGGCTCGGGCGGCGTACCGGTCCTGGTGCTGGCCGGCATCGGGGTGCTGATCGTCGCGCTGGGCGTGCTGCTGTTGCTGCGTCGAAGGCACCTGAACAGCAAGCCCGTCTTCGCCGGTGACGCCGTACCCCCCACCGATGCCGAGACTCCCCCGGTCAGTGACGCCGCTCCGACCGAAACACCCGCCGATGACGCAACCGCGCCCGCCGAACCACCGGCCGCCGAACCACCGGCCACCGAACCACCGGCCGCCGAAGTCCCGCCCACCGAACCACCGGCCACCGCAGCACCGGCAACGGAAGAGCCACCGGCTCCGCCGGACCCGCCAGCTACGCCGAACCCGCCCCAGCAGTAGCAGCCGGTCAGCGCCGGCGGCGCGCCGCTCCCCAGCCGACCGCAGCGCCCACCCCGACCAGGGCAGCGGCCTTGGTGGTCGAGGATCCTTCCGGACGATCAGGGTGGCCTCCGGCACCTCCGGCAGCGGACCCTCGGCCAGTTCCGGCCCGCCCTCTGCGGTGGCGATCCAGGCGGCGACGAACAACACCAGCTGGGCGACCAGGTTGAAGAAGAACAGCAACCCGATCACCGGGCCGAAGATGGCCGCAGTTTTCGATGTCGAGCCGGCCTCTGGCAACAGCACGATCAACGCGTACTTGAGGATTTCGAATCCGACGGCGGCGATGATCGACCCGCGCAACCGAGCCTTGAAGGTCGACCGCAGCTCCTTGCCGGGGAGCATCGTGTACACCCACATGAAGATCAACACATCGGCCGCCATGGCGATCAGCAGCGTGACGATCGTGATCACCGGGGCGAGCCACGCCTGGTCGCCGAACCCCAGCAACTCCAGGACCTGACCAGCGAACTGCGAGCCGAACGCGCTCAGCCCCAGGGACACGACGATCGCCACACCGAGGCCGGCCAGCGACCCGAGATCCTTCAGGGTCGCGACGACGAAGTTGTCGACGGTGGCCTTGTCCTCCTCGAACTCCGGCCGCCAGATCGCTCTTGTCGCCTTGCGCAGGTTGCCCATCCAGCCGATGCCCGAATACAACGCGATCAGCAGACCGACGATCCCCACGCCCAGCGGATTCGCCACCACGCTGTCGATCAGCCCGGTGATGGGCGCTGCGAGCTCGGCGGGAAGTACCTCGGCGACCTGGTTCTCGAGTTCGGTCAGCAACTCCTGATTGTTGCCGAGCACAATGCCGCCGATGGCAAAACCGACCATCAGGATCGGGACAAGGGACAGGAAGGAGAAGTACGTCATCGCACCGGCGAACTGGCTGCCCAGCCGGTCGCCGTAGCGGGTGACGGCTGCCAGCAGGTGTTTCACGCTCCGCTTGGAGGCGATCCGCTTGCCGCGCAGCATCAACTTCCCGCCGGCCGATGGGTCTTCCGGTACCGGGGAATGGGCCTTCGTCATCCCGGTGTGCGCGGATTTCTCCGGCGCTCGGGTCGAACCTGGCATGGGGCCTCCCTGGATCGGACTCTCGCGAGCTTGTTCGGAGTTCGTCGGTGACGTGCCATCGGCTTGGTCGGTCCTCCGCGTGAGCAGCGCCCCGCGAGTCGCTCGGGCCGGCCGCGCTCAGCCCGGTAGCAGGCCGACCTTGTCGTACACCGCCGCGACGGTGGCGTCGGCAACGACGCGGGCCCGGACCGCTCCGGACGCCAACACCCTGTCCAGTTCCCCTTGATCGTTCAGGTAATCAGCCACCCGGGCCTGCAGCGGCTCGACGAACGCCACCCAGACGTCGGCCAGGTCACCCTTCAGGTCGCCGTAGCCCTTGCCCTCGTACTGCTTCTCCAGGGTGGGGATCGGGGTACCGGTGAACACCGAGAGCAGCGACAGCAGGTTGGACACCCCGGGCTTGGCGACCTCGTCGTAGCGGATCTCCCGTTCGGCATCCGTCACCGCGGACTTGATCTTCTTCACCGACCCCTTGATCGGTGCGAGCAGGTCCAGCGACCCGCCGGGCGAGGATTTGCTCATCTTCGCGCCGGGTTCGGTCAGGTCGTAGATCTTCGCGGTCTCCTTGAGGATGTACGGCTCCGGGACGGTCAGCGTCGGTCCGTACCGGGAGTTGAACCGCTGCGCCAGGTTGCGGGTGAGCTCCAGGTGCTGGCGCTGGTCCTCGCCGACCGGCACCGCGTCCGCCTGGTAGGCCAGGATGTCGGCGGCCTGCAGGATCGGATAGGTGAACAACCCGACGCTGGACCGGTCGGCGCCGCCCTTCTGCGACTTGTCCTTGAACTGCGTCATCCGGCCGGCCTCGCCGAACCCGGTCAGGCATTCCATCACCCAGGAGAGCTGGGTGTGCGCAGGCACGTGCGACTGGACGAACAGCGTCGATCGCTGCGGGTCGATGCCGAGGGCGAGCAGCTGGGCCGCGGCCACCCTGGTCCGCTGCCGCAGCACCGCCGGATCCTGGTCGACGGTGATCGCATGCAGGTCGACGATCGAGTAGAACGTCTCGTGCGTGTCCTGCAGCTCCACCCACTGCCGCAGCGCGCCGAGGTAGTTGCCGACGTGGAACGAATCGGCGGTCGGCTGGATCCCGGACAGCACCCGGGGTGTGCTTGCTGCTGACGGCGAACTCATGACGGCGATCTTGCCATCCGGGCCGATCCCGTCCGGCCACGCCACCAGCAGCCTCGGACGGAGCCGCGCGCCCGAATCTCGATGGTGGCGATGCGGCGCCCGTCCATGGCCTTCACCGTGAGCACCCGGTCCTGGCACACCACCGCGTCGCCGGCCTCCGGCAACCTGCCGAGGCCGGCCATCAGGAACCCGGCCGCGGTGTCGTACGGACCCGGCGGCAGGGCGATGCCGGTGACCTCCGCGAAGTCGTCCAGGTTCAGCCGGCCGTCGACCTCCTCCAGCGGACCCGTCGCACCGTTCACCGCGGCGGGCCGGCCGTCGATCGGGTCCACCATCTCCCCGACGATCTCCTCGACCAGGTCCTCCAGGGTGACGATGCCGTCGGTGCCGCCGTACTCGTCCACCACCACCGCGAGATGCTCGCCCGCGGCACGCATCTCCTGCAGGGCGTCGAGCACCACCTTGGTGCCGGGGATCACCGTCACCGGCTTGCAGACATCGCCGACACAGGCCGCACGTCCGAGCGGATGACTCGGCGCGAGCAGCTCCCGCAGATGCACGACGCCGACCACCTCGTCCGAGTCGTGGCCGATGACCGGGAACCGGGAGTGCGGGTGGCCCAACGCGATCCGCGCCGCCCTGGACACCGACATGGTGGCCGGCAGGAACTCCACGTCCGGCCTGGGCACCATCACCTCCCGCACCCGGGTGGTCTCGGCATCGAAGACGTCGACGATCATCCGGCGCTCGACCGAACTGAGCGATTCGTGGGCCAGCACGAGCGAGCGCAGTTCGTCCGGGCTCATCACCTCGCCACTGGTCCGGGGGTTCACCCGGAACAGCCGGACCACCAGGCCGGACGCGCGATCGAGCAGCCAGACCAGCGGCCGGAACAGCCGCGCCAGGACGGCCAGCGGAAAGGACGCGGCCAACGCGATGCCCTCACTGCGCTGCACCCCGATCCGTTTCGGCGCGAGCTCGCCGATGACCAGGATCAGGAACGCGATCAGCAGCGTGATCAGCACCAGGGCCAGCGGATCGGCGGCGTTCTCGGCCATCCCCCAGCTCGATCCACGACTGCGCCACCCTCGGCGCGACCGTCGCCGCTCCGATGGCCGCCGCGAGGATGGTGGCGACGGTGATGCCGATCTGCACCGACGCCAGGAACCTGTTCGGGTCGGCGACCAGCCGGGCCAGCCGCTGCCCGCGGCGGCCCCTGGTCGCCTCGAGGCGCCGCACCTGGCCTTCGCGCAGCGAGATCAGCGCGACCTCGGCCGCCGCGAAGGCACCACCGACGAGGATGCAGCTGCCGATCAGGACCAGGTCCCAGGCCAGCGTGCTCACCGGTGGTCTACCGGGCCATCGGAAGGTGCACGGGTCCGATCGTACGGCGCGGTATCCGGCCGATTCCTGCTAAGCCATGTCGTCCAGCGGACGGAGCTCGTCGGCGTAGGACACCGACCGGCGGCGCAGCTGGCCGCCGGCACCCAGCGTGTACTGACCCATCCGCCAGAGCGGCGGCGAGTAGGCGTGCACCGAGACACTGCCCGGGTCCCGGCCGGTGAGGCGATGGATGTGATCGGGCCCGAAGCTGTACGCCGATCCCGCGCCGATCTCGGTCTCGATGCTCGGTGTCCCGATCGCCAGGTTGTGCTCGGTGAGCGTTCCCTGGGTCACGGCCACCGCACCGGAGGAGATGTCGTGGTCGTGCCAGCCGGTGTCGTTCTGCGGCGTCCAGCACAGCAGCCAGACGTCGACGTGGGTGTCCCGGTGCAGGCTGACGTAGTGCCGCTTGTCGTCGCTGAACGCGACGTGCCGCGGCCAGCGCGGCGGGGTCGGCGGCGATCGAAGCGGCCAGGCCGAGCAGTTCCTGCTGGTCGAGGTCGCGGCCGGGCAGCGTGTCCAGGGTGAACGCCGCATCGGTGGCGGCAGCGTCGATGGCGGTGGCCAGCCGTGCCGGGATCGTGTCGCCGTCGACCCGGCCGACGATGTCGGCGGGTTCCGCGACCTCGAGCGGCGCACACTGCGCGACGTCCTGGGATCGGCTGTCGACGGACGGGGTGCCCACGGGTGCGTGGACGGCTGAGGCGGTCATGTGCGTGTTCCTTCCAGGAGTCGGAGCGGGTTGGTGTGCCGGAATGCCCGGACGGCGGCGTCGCCCTGGTCGGTCTCGAACGGCCGGCCGTAGGGACGGTCACTGCCGACGACGATCGGGTCGACGCCGAGGACGCGGATCAGGCTGTCCACGCCCTGGCGGGAGTAGGACGAGGTGTCGACGAAGGTGCCGGAATCGACGACCAACGGCCGTCCACCCCTGGCCAGGTACCGCTCGTGGTGCACGGGTGCCAGTCCGGCACCTGCGGCGAAGCAGATCCGCAGGTCAGGGAACTGTGACCGGCCGGCCGCATGCCAGGACCACCAGGCGGCCAGCATCTGACTCGGGTAGTCGACCACCGCGGCCCACCAGTCCGGGCGGATGTCGGCGGGATCGGCGACCGGCGCGGCCGGCCCGGGATGCACGAAGACCGGGCGGTCGGCCGCCGCGGCCACCGCAAGTACTTCTGCCAGCCGGTCGACCCCGGACGGAACGGCGAGCCAGGTGGCGGGGATCTGCAGCCCGACGAAGCCGTCGGCCAACTGCCGGGCGAGGTCCTGCAGATCCGGGTCCTGCCGGTGCACCGATGCCCAGGCGTCGAAGTCCGGCCGCAGCGCGGCCGCCCCCTCGTGCCAGGCGGACAGCAACGGCCGAGCCTGGTCGGCCGGGAGATCCTCGATGCCCAGCGGGCTGGACAGGCCCACCACGATCCGTCCCGGCTCGGCCGCCCGGCGACCCTGCGCCTGGTGATCGTCAGGAGCGACGTCGTAGGGCGGCTCGCCGTCGAGCAGCAGCGTCCAGCCGACCATCCGGGGAGGGTGCTGCCGCGCCCGCAGGGCGTCGATCAGTTCGGACGGCCAGAGGTGCTGGTGGATGTCGATCGCCGAGGACGGCGTCATGGGGATCCTTCGGGATGCCCACCGATCGTGGGCGTGCGCGGATGTCGAGCGGAAGCCGCCGGGGATCAGCGGTTCAGTTCAGACACAACGCACTGGCGACCCGTTGCAGGTCGACATGGCGGCGCTGATGGCTGCGCCGCGGGTGTGGGCGAGCAGCGACGCCGTGGTGCACACCACTGGCGCTCGGCTCGACGATCGTCATCCACACACCGATGAAGCTAAAGACCTCTGGCGGCTGTGTCAACGATCATGGCCGCAAACGGACAAGATCACAGCATTTCCGCCGTTCGTCACAGGGCACTGCCGATCGCGAAAACGCCGACCGTGCAACACTTGTGTCGACTGAGCACCCTTCGCGGACGTTGCGCGGTCGACACAACGGGTGCGCGGTGCCAGGTCCGGGAGAGGGAATCCGACGATGATCGTCAGGGCGTTGTCGATCGCCGGCTCCGATCCCTCCGGCGGCGCCGGGATCCAGGCGGACCTGAAGTCGTTCGCGGCCCACGGCGCCTACGGGATGGCGGTGATCGCCTCCCTGACCGCACAGAACACCCGCGGCGTGCGAGCGGTCTTCAGCCCTCCGGCGTCGTTCCTGGCCGAGCAGCTCGAGGCGATCAGTGACGACATCGTGGTGGACGCCGTCAAGATCGGGATGCTCGGCGGCGCGGACAACATCGGGGTGGTCGCCCGCTGGCTCGCCGGGCACCGGCCGCCGCACGTCGTGCTGGACCCGGTGATGGTGGCCACCAGCGGTGACCGGTTGCTGGATGCCGACGCCGAGCAGGTGCTGCGGTCGCTGCTCCCGCTGGCCGATGTCGTCACCCCGAACGTCGCCGAACTCGCCGTGTTGACCGGCGAGCGGCCGGCCGCCGATCTCGAGCAGGCGATCGACCAGGGCCGCCGGCTGGCCGCGACGACCGGCGCGCGGGTGCTGGTCAAGGGCGGTCACCTGCAGCAGACGGCCGGTGACGGCACTGCGGGCGAGGCCACCGACGCGCTGGTGCGCCCGGACGGCAGCAGTTTCCTGATCGTCGGTGTCCGGGTCGACACCACCAACACCCACGGAACGGGCTGTTCGCTGTCGTCGGCGTTGGCCGCCCTGCGCCCGCAACGCGACAGCTGGGAGCAGGCCGCCGCCGACGCGAAGGCCTGGCTCACCGGCGCGCTGCTGGCCTCGGGCCGGCTCGAGGTGGGCGGCGGGGCCGGGCCGATCCACCATTTCCACCATCTGACCGACTGAACAAGCCGGTCAGCCCAGCCGGGCCGCCAGGTTCTCGTCCAGCGAGGACAGGAAATCCTCGGTGGTCAGCCATTCCTGATCCGGCCCGACCAGCGCGGCAAGATCCTTGGTCATCTTGCCGCTCTCCACGGTCTTGATGATCACGTCCTCCAGGGCGTCGGCGAAGCCGATCACCTCCGGCGTGGAGTCGAGCTTGCCGCGGTGCTTGAGGCCACCGGTCCAGGCGTAGATCGAGGCGATCGGGTTCGTCGAGGTCGGCTTGCCGGCCTGGTGCTGCCGGTAGTGCCTGGTGACGGTGCCGTGCGCGGCCTCCGCCTCGACGACACTGCCGTCGGGGGTGGACAGCACCGACGTCATCAGACCCAACGACCCGAAACCCTGCGCGACCGTGTCGGACTGCACGTCGCCGTCGTAGTTCTTGCAGGCCCAGACGTAACCGCCCTCCCATTTCAGGGCGGAGGCGACCATGTCGTCGATCAGCCGGTGCTCGTAGGTCAGCCCGGCCTGCTTGTACTGATCGGCGAACTCGGTGTCGAAGACCTCCTGGAAGATGTCCTTGAACCGGCCGTCGTAGGTCTTCAGGATGGTGTTCTTGGTGGACAGGTACACCGGATAGTTCCGGGCCAGCCCGTAGTTCAGCGATGCCTTGGCGAAATCCCGGATCGAGTCGTCCAGGTTGTACATGGCGAGCGCGACACCGGCGGCGGGCGCGTCGTAGACCAGCGCCTCGATCGGCGCCGACCCGTCGTCCGGGATGAACGACATCATCAGCTTCCCCTTGCCGGGGAACTTGAAGTCGGTTGCCCGGTACTGGTCGCCGAACGCGTGCCGGCCGACGATGATCGGCTTCGTCCAGCCGGGTACCAGCCGCGGGATGTTCGAGATGATGATCGGCTCGCGGAAGATGACGCCGCCCAGGATGTTCCGGATCGTGCCGTTCGGCGAACGCCACATCTTCTTCAGGCCGAACTCCTCGACCCTGGCCTCGTCCGGGGTGATCGTCGCGCACTTGACCCCGACGCCGTGTTTCTGGATCGCGTGCGCGGCGTCGATGGTGATCTGGTCGTTGGTGTCGTCGCGGCTCTCGATGCCCAGGTCGTAGTACTCGAGGTCGACGTCCAGGTACGGCAGGATCAGTTTGTCCTTGATGAACTGCCAGATGATGCGGGTCATCTCGTCGCCGTCGAGTTCGACGACGGTGCCTGTGACCTTGATCTTCGACATGAGCAGTCGTCTCCCTTTCGAAGGCGTCATCGCCGGTGACCACACGGCAACCGATTGGTCGGCGACGCGGGGGCAAAAGTCGTGCATGATCTCCGGGCAGACCGTACCGTCAGTTCTCGAACGCGAGATGTGGCGGGTCGCGGCCCGCCGCTATTTTGCATGTGCATGTCGCGTCAGGGGGACGAAAACATGGCATCTGGTCGTTTCGAAGGGGATCGGAAGCAGGCCTGGACCGGGCTGATGAAATCCCAGGCCAAGACACTCAAGCAGCTGGGCCAGGAGCTCGACGACGCCGGGAAGATACCGCTCAACACCTACGACGTGCTGGTCCAGCTCGCCGAGAACAAGGGTCGGTTGCGACTGCGTGATCTGGTGGACAAGGTCCTGCTCTCGCAACCGGGTCTGTCCCGCAAGGTGGCGCGGATGGAGGAGGAGGGGCTGGTCGAACGGCTCCCCGATCCGACGGACGGCCGCGGGGTGCTGGTGAAGATGACCAGGGCCGGCCGGGCGGCGTTGCGCAGCGCGGCGGTGGTGCACATCGCCGGCATCGAGCGCGAGTTCACCTCGAAGATCACCGATCAGGAAGCGGCAACCCTGGCCAAGGTGTTCGCCCGGCTGCTCGACGAGGACGGCTGAAGGGCCGTCACGGGATGCCGATGGCCAGCGCCAGCATGAAGGCCGCGGCGCCGACGTAGAACAGCAGGTCGAAGGGCTTCCCCCGGACGGCGAGCACGCCGATGGTGCGCTCACTGAGCACCGCGCGGAGCATCCCGGCCAGCAGCATCGCCATCCCGAGCGCGAAGGTGCCGCGACGCCAGTAGGCCAGCGAGATCAACACCAGCGCGAACGCGACGATGGTCAGCACGACCGCGATCGGGATGGCCCGCAGCATCGGCCGGTCGGCTGTCATCGTCAGTGGCTCCTCCCCGTCTCGGCGGCCTGCACGACGTTGGACAACAGCATCGCCCTGGTCATCGGACCGACGCCACCCGGGTTCGGCGCGACGAACCCGGCGACCTCCATCACCTCCGGGGCGACGTCGCCGACGATCCGGCCGTTGACCCGGCTCACACCCACATCGAGCACCGCGGCACCGGGCTTGACCATGTCCGCGGTGATCAGCCACGGGACGCCGGCCGCAGCGACCACGATGTCCGCCTGCGAGACCATCGCCGGCAGGTTCCTGGTGCCCGTGTGGCACAGCGTCACCGTGGCGTTCTCCGTGCGCCTGGTCAACAGCAGGCCCATCGGCCGTCCGACGGTGAGCCCGCGGCCGACCACGACGGCGTGCGCACCGTTGATCGGCACGTCGTACCTGCGGAGCAACTCGACGATCCCGAGCGGCGTGCAGGGCAGCGGCGCTGCCTTGCCCAAGCACCAGCGCACCGAGATTCCACGGATGCAGACCGTCGACGTCCTTGGCCGGATCGACCCTGCTCAGGATCGCGAACTCGTCCAGGCCGGTCGGTTGCTGGACCAGGAAGGCGGTGCAGGCGGGATCGGCGTTGAGCTCGTCGACGACGGCCTCGACCTCGGCCTGGGTGGTCCCGGCCGGCAGTTCGCGCTGGATGCTGCCGATCCCGAGTTCAGCGCAGTCCCGGTGCTTGGCCGACACGTACCAGCGGCTCGCCGGGTCGTCGCCGACCAGAACGGTGCCGAGGCCGGGGACGATGCCCTTGTCGGCCAGGGCTTTCACCCGATCGCGGAGCTCTGCCTTGATCGTGGCCAGGGTTGCCCGGCCGTCCATCAGCGTCGCAGTCACGAGGGGTCATGATGCCATCAGTGGGGGTGCGCTCCTCGCCCGCTGCCGTGATCGGATCGCTGGTCACGAGGCCCGGAACCAACCGGGGCCTACCGTGACTTCATGACAGCCACCCTGGAGAACAGCGACCATCAGCAGCCGGCGGATGCGGCCCGTGACCTGCTCTCCGCCGATCTGTTCGGGTACGAGGCGATGCTGACCCCCGACGAGTGGGCGGTCGTGCAACGGACCCGCGAGTTCATGGCGACCCACGTCGCACCGGTCGCCCAGGACTGCTGGGCCCGGGCGGAGTTCCCGTTCCAGATCATCGAGCCGCTCGCCGAGGTCGGCATCATCGGCCGGGCCTACGGATTGGACGGCGCACCGGCCGCCAGCCAGCTGCTGACCGGATTCGTCGGGCTCGAGATCGCGAGGGTCGACCCGTCGATCGCGACCTTCGTCGGGGTGCACAGCGGGCTCGCGATGGGCACCATCGTGCTCTGCGGCTCTCCCGAGCAACAGCAACGCTGGTTGCCGGCGATGCAGCGGATGGAGCTGATCGGCGCCTTCGGGCTGACCGAGCCCGAGGGCGGCTCTGATGTCGCGGGCGGCATGCGCACCACCGCACGCCGGTCGGGCGACGGCTGGATCCTCAACGGCGCCAAGCGCTGGATCGGCAATGCGACCTTCGCCGACCTGACCATCATCTGGGCCAGGGACGTCGCCGACGACAGCGTCAAGGGTTTCGTGGTGGAGAAGGACACCCCCGGATTCGTCGCGACCAAGATCGAGAACAAGGCGTCACTGCGCACCGTGCAGAACGCGGACATCGTGCTGACCGACTGCCGGGTCGACGAAGCCGATCGGCTGCAGAACGCCAACTCCTTCCGGGACACCGCTCGGGTGCTGCGGACGACAAGGGGCGGCGTCACCTGGTCGGCCGTCGGCTGCCAGATCGGTGCGTACGACGCGGCTGTCGAGTACGCCAAGGAGCGCGAGCAGTTCGGCCGGCCGATCGGGCACTTCCAGTTGATCCAGGATCTGCTGGCCAGGATGCTCGGCAACATCACCGCTTCACTGGGCATGGCGGTGCGGGTCTCGCAGCTGCAGCAGGAGGGCATCTTCCGGGACGAGCAGGCCGCCCTGGCCAAGTGGTACTCCACCACCAGGCTCCGGGAGACCGCGGCCTGGGCACGGGAAGTCATGGGCGGCAACGGCATCCTGCTCGACCGGGACGCCGTGCGGTTCTTCGCCGACGCCGAGGCGCTCTACTCCTACGAGGGCACCGCGCAGATCAACGCGCTGATCGTCGGCCGGGCGATCACCGGGAAGTCCGCGTTCGTCTGAGACATGGTGGCGGGTCCCGGGATCGTCGCGAGGTTCAGTCGTGCGGGCCCACCGCGATCTCGTCGCCCAGGCTCGCGCCGCGCAGGAACTCGAGCCGGTCCCCGCTCCAGAACTTGCCGGGGTCGTACCAGTTCTGCGGTCGCTGCGCCGGCAGCAGGCCCATTGCCTGATAGGTGACGGCGACAAGTTCGGCGCAGTAAATGGTCTCGGCCGATCGGTGGTATCGCAGCCGACCGGTCAACCAGCCCTGCGCCAGGCCACGGGTCGTCGGGAACGGTTTGCCGTCGAGCCGGGCGATCGATCGCAGAACCTCGTCCTCCATCTCCTTGGTCACCTCGAAGTGCAACTGCCGCAACCAGGCCCGGGCGTGGTAGCGCTCGTTCCACAGCGTGACCGCGTCTTTCAGGTCGTGCAGTTGGACCCCGCGCTGTCGCTGGCCGGTCCACATGTCCGGCAGCGACCGGCCGAGTTCCGCGTGCCAGAGCAGCGGCGGCAGATCCTCCAGCACCACGGCCATCCCCACGTGATTGACCGGCGAATTGGTCAGGGTCCGGATGGCCCGGTCCGCCGGCGTCGACCCGCGGAACAACCACACGTCACCGGTGCGGGTGAGCTCGACCGCCGCGTCGAGGTCGAGGTGATTGCCGGGTCGGGTCAGGGGCATCCGGCTAGGTTATCGACATGCGGGTGTGGAAATGGATCGGTGTGGCCGGGGTGGCCGGCGTCGCGGCGACCGGCGTGGTGGTGGCCCGCAACGAGCGCGCGCGACGCGCCTACACCCCGGACGACGTACGGGCCAGGCTGCACGAACGCGCCCAGGAGATCCAGGACGACGTTCCCGAGTCCGAGCCGCCCGAGGCCGGGTTGCGCAGCCGGATCCTGCGCCGACTTCACCTGTCCGGCAGATCCTGATCTGCGGCGGACTGCAGGACCAGCCCGTGCGATGCCGCGTACAACACGGCCTGTTCCACGTCGACGATCGCTCCGGCCAGCCGGGCGCCCACCCACAGGGCGGCATCCGCCCTTGCCCCACGCAGGTCCGCGCCGGCGAGCTCGAGCCGCTCGGCCCGCGCACCGGTCAGGTCGGCGCCCCGCAGATCGCAGCCGGACAGGTTGGCGCCCACCAGGTTCGCCTCCCGCAGTCGCAGACCCGACAGGTCGGTGCCGGCCAGTTTCGCGCCGGCCAACGACACCAGGGTGAGATCGCAATCCCGGATCGTCAGCGGCACCAGGCGGCAATCGGTGAAGGTCGAGCCGGTCAGCCGGCAACCGGTCAGCGCCGCACCGTGCAGGGCGACCCGCTCGAAGGTGCACGAGGTGAACGCGCTCGACTGATGCACGCTGCCGTACAGCTCGGTGCCGACAAACCGACACCGCTCGAACGTCACGCGCCGGGTCGTCGCATCCACCAAGCGAGGCGTCGGAGAAATCGCAGTCGGTGAAGGTGATCTCGGAAAGCTGTTCGCCGGCGAGATCGACATCGGCGAAATCTTCTTCCTGGTAAAGGCTTTCGGTCAGGTGCAGAGTCATCGGATCAGTGGAAGAAGTGCCGGGTGCCGGTGAAGTACATGCTGACGCCGGCCGCTTCGGCCGCCGCGATCACCTCCGGATCACGCACCGACCCGCCCGGCTGCACGACGGCGCGAACCCCGCCGGCGAGCAGGATCTCCAGCCCGTCGGCGAACGGGAAGAACGCGTCCGAGGCAGCGACGGCGCCGCGCGCCCGCTCCCCCGCCCGCTCGACCGCCAGTCGCGCGGAGTCGACCCGGTTGACCTGTCCCATCCCGATGCCGACGCTGGCACCGTCCGCGGCCAGCAGGATCCCGTTCGACTTCACCGAACGGCAAGCGCGCCAGGCGAAGTCGAGATCGGCCAAGGTCGCGGCGTCGGCAACCGGACCGGCAGCCAGCGTCCAACTCGTCGGGTCATCGCCAGGGGCGTCGACCCTGTCCCGCATCTGCATCAGCAGCCCGCCGGAGATGGCCCGGAACTCGGCCGGGTCCGGCTCGGCGCCGGGCGGCATGGTCAGCAGCCGGATGTTCTTCTTCCTGGTCAGGATGTTCAGCGCCTCGTCCGAGAATGCCGGTGCCAGAACGACTTCGGTGAAGATCTCGGCAATCTGTTCGGCGAGCGCGATGGTCACCGGCCGGTTGACGGCGATGACACCGCCGAACGCGGACACCGGATCGCAGGCATGCGCCCGCCGGTGGGCGAGCGCGATGTCGTCGTCGCTGCCGCCGGCGACGGCCGCGATGCCACAGGGGTTGGCGTGCTTGATGATCGCGACGGCGGGATCGGTGAAGTCGGCGGCCGAGCGCCACGCCGCATCGACGTCGACGTAGTTGTTGTAGCTCATCTCCTTGCCGTGCAACTGTTTCGCCGATGCCAGACCCGGTCGCGGCTGCCGGTAGAGCGCTGCCTGCTGGTGCGGGTTCTCGCCGTACCGCAGTGACGACACCTTCTCCCAGGTGGCGCCGGCGAACGACGGCCAACCGTCGTCCGCGCTGACCGCGCCGCTGAGGTAGGACGCCACCGCGACGTCGTAGGCAGCGGTGTGCGCGAACGCCGCCGCCGCCAGGACCGACCGTTGCCGGAGGGTGAAACCGCCTGCGACGATGGCGGATTCGATCTCCGGATAGCGATCAGGGTCGACGACCACCGCCACCGACGGGTGGTTCTTCGCCGACGCCCGGATCATCGCCGGACCGCCGATGTCGATCTGCTCGACGCAGTCGTCGAACGATGCGCCCGCGGCGACGGTCTGCTGGAACGGGTAGAGGTTGACCACGACCAGATCGAACGGCTCGATGCCCAGGTCGGCGAGCTGCCGGACATGTGAGGGCAACCGGGTGTCGGCCAGCAACCCACCGTGGATCGACGGGTGCAGGGTCTTGACCCGGCCGTCGAGACACTCCGGAAACCCGGTGACCTGTTCGACCGGGGTGACCGGCAGCCCGGCATCGGCAATGGCCCTGGCCGAACCACCGGTGGAGACCAGCGCGACACCGGCCGCATCCAGCGCGGTGGCCAACTCGATCAGCCCGGTCTTGTCCGACACCGAGAGCAGCGCCCGCCGGATCGGTCGCCGGCCGTCGGACGCCTCGGCGCTCACGGCTCCGGCCGTCGAACTCTGCGTCGTCATCCCAGATTCACCTTTCGTCCGGTCACCGTGTACCGAGATCCGGTCAGCGCGGCGACCACATCGACCAGCAGCGACCGCTCGGTCACCTTGATCCGCTCGTGCAGCGATTCGACGTCATCGTCGTCGAGCACCGGTACCGCGCGCTGCGCCACGATCGGCCCGGCATCGATGCCGCCGTCGACCAGGAACACCGTGCAGCCGGTGAGTTTGACCCCATGGGCCAGCGCATCGGCGGGCGCATGCATGCCCGGAAACGCCGGCAACAGCGAGGGATGTGCGTTGACCACCCGGTCGGGAAAGGCCTCGAGGAAACCCGGTCCGACCAACTTCATGAAGCCCGCGAGGACCACCAGATCCGCATCGAACGAGGCAACCGTGTCGGCCAGTGCCCGGTTCCAGGACGCGCGATCGGGATGCTCCGCGATCCGGCAGGAGAAGGTCGGCACCCCGGCCGCACCAGCCCGGTCGAGGGCGACACAAGCGGTCCGGTCCGACCCGACGGCGGCGATCCGGTACGGCCTGGGTTCGGGCGCATCCAGCAACGCCTGCAGCAACGTCCCGGAACCGGAAGCCAGCACGACGACGTTCTTCACCGACCGATCGGCTGGCGGAGGAGTCACCGGGTCTTCTCTTCCGTCAGGGCGTGCGGGTGGGCCGATTCAGCGTAATGGACCTGGCCCGGCCCCCATGACGCGGACGCATTGCCGACCGCGAACAGGTATCAGTTCGTCCTGCTCGACCATCCATCTGTAGGGCCTTGCTGACGTTGTTGCGTCGTTCGGCCAACTGGCTACGGTGAGCAACCATCCGATCGCTGAAGGGTGACAATGTCGCGATGACCGAACGTCCAGGACAGCAGCCGGCCAACGGATCGACCACCCGCGGCCGGCACCACCGCAACACCAGCAGCCGCAACCGGACCATTGCCATCCTGGCCCTGGTGGTCGCCATCGTCGCGGCGGCCGGGTTGGTCACCTGGCTGGTCAGATCCAACGATTCCGGTGACGCGGCAGCCGACACGGCGGCAACCGGCACCACCGCGGCCGGCACCCCCAGCCGGTCCAGTACGTCAAGCTGCCGCCGACGCCGGGCGCGCGGCTGGGTCCACGACCAGCACCGGTTCCGCCGCGAACAAGGACTGCTCGTCCGCCGATGGCGCGGTCACCATCGCTGTCGCCCCCGACATCGCCGAAGTCGTGACGGAACTGGCCGGCTCCGCCTCCGCCGAAGGTTGCCCGATCGAGGTACAGCCCACCGAACCCGCCGACTTCGCCGAGGGCGACCGCGCAGCCGCCATCTGGATCCCGGATTCGAGCATGTGGATCGCCACCGCGGAGTCCAACGGAATGGCGGCGCCGGCCACCGGTCCGTCGATCGCCACCAGCCCGCTGGTGCTGGCGCTGCCGACCGCGACCGCTGCCCGTCTCGCCGCGGACGGCAGTGCTGATGTGGCGGACATCCTGGCCAGTCGGAAGACCGCCGAACCGGTGCGCGTCGGCCTGCCCGACCCGACCCGATCGGCCGCCGCGGTCGGTGCCATCCTCGCGACCAGAGCCGCGGTGACCGGCACCTCCGACGCCAGGGCCGCGCTCACCTGGGCGGTGCGGTCGAGCCCGACCGGGATGGCCGCCGGCGACAGCGAGAACCTCGACCGGCTCGCCACCGACCCGAACACGGCCGTCCCGGTCAGTGAACAGGCCGTCATCGCACACAACACCGACGGCGGTGCCAAGGCCGTCGCGGTGTACCCGGCCACCGGCGGAGCGGTCCTCGACTACCCGGTGGTGGCGACCGCGAATGACCCCGAGACCGCCGCCGCCGTCGATGATCTGGTTCGCCTGCTGACCGGAACGCAGGGGCGGGCGGCCCTGCTCGCCGCCGGATTCCGGGCGCCGGACGGCACGCCCGGCCCGGCAGCCACCGCGGAGTCTCGGGGTCGACCCCGACTATCGAACGACGGCGCCGCTGCCGGACGCCGCCACGATCGGCGACGCGATCAGGAGCGTCCAGGTCACCAACGAACCGTCCCGGATGCTCGCCGTCATCGACATCTCCGGGTCGATGCAGGGCGTGGTCCCCGGGGCCAACGGCGCGACCCGCATTGCACTGGCCAAGGAGGCGGCCACCCGCGGCCTCGCCCTGTACGGGCCGGACAGCGACATCGGCCTCTGGGTCTTCTCCCGCACCCTCAGCCATGAACAGCGACCACCAGGAGCTGATCCCGATCAGCACGCTGGGCCCGGATCAGCAGGGTGGCACCGGTGCGCAACGGCTGAGCCAGGCGCTCGCCGGCCTGCAGGCCGTGCCGGAAGGCGGCACCGGTCTGTACGACACCGTGCTGGACGCCGTCCGCTCCATGCGCGCCAGCTACGACCCGTCCCGGATCAACGCCGTGCTCGTTCTCACCGACGGGATGAACGATGACCAGGGCAGCATCAGCCTGGACGCGTTACTCAGCACCCTGGCGTCGGAGCAGGACGCCAGTCGCCCGGTTCCGGTGATCTCGATCGCCTTCGGGCCGGACAGCGACGTCGATGCGCTCGGCCAGATCAGCCGGGTCACCGGCGGTGCCACCTACGAGTCGAAGGACCCACGGCAGATCGGAGAGATCTTCCTGGACGCCGTGGGTCAGCGGCTCTGCCGGCCGAGTTGCTAGTCCCGGTCGAGGTCAGCAGCTGACCCCTCGTCGCCGTCATCCTCGCCGTCCGGATCACCCTCGACGTCAGCGATCTCGGCGTCCTGGTCGATCTGTCGTCGCGTGGTCGATCTCCTCGATCGTCCTGGTCGATCTCCTCGGCGCGGTCGATCTCCTCGGCGTCGGTGTCGTCGACCTCGACCGGGTTGTCGGCCTGCGCGGGTTCCGCAGCGGTCGAGGAGGCACGGTCAGCCGACTTCGCTCGCCTGGCCCGCCGTGGCTTCGGCGCCCGGGCAGGTTCGGAACGTGCTCGCTCCGCCCGCCAGGGCACGGACCTGATGTCGGTCAGCACGGCGAACGCGACGCGCGACGACTCCGACCTCGGCCACGGTCACCGCGGCCAGCAGCAGCGGCGGCGCGCCGAAGCTGGACCAGCGTCCGTCCCCGACCCCACCCTTGGCGATCGCCGCCGCTCCGCCCAGCAGGGCGCCGGTGAGCAGCGGCACCGACGACCGCGGCCAGCAGCCGCTCCGCCCTCGTCGACAGTTGCCGGATGGCCGGAATCACGATCAGGTACCCGGCGATGGCCGGGATCACCAGGAACAGCAGTCCGATCAACGACCGGCCGGCCTGTTCCGGCGCCGCGGCCAGCAACGGCACCGCCGGCAGGTCGACGGTCGAGGCGGCCAGCGGTGAGTAGGTCCCCGGACCGATCTCGAAACCGACGGCGGTGACGTAACCGGCGCCGGCGATCATCGCGTTCGGGACGAAGGCAAGGCCCAGCATGGCCATGCCGAGGCCGTCCATCCAGGACGGCGCGGCGATCGCGGCCACCGAAACTGCGGAGCCGAAATGGGCGATCAGCCCGACCGACAGCGCAATGCCGCCACCGGCGATCATCACCCCGAATCCGATGCCCGCGCCGCGAACCCCGTACCTCGCCCACCCCGGTGCGATGGCGACCCACCAGGCATGCCAGGCGGTTCCGGACCGCAGGTGCCCGGCCGTGGTCGCGACGAGGGCCAGCGCGGCGGCGGTCCACACCCAACCGGCCGGCACCGCATCGGCCGGCCCCAAGCCGCGGGTGGTGGCCGCAACGACCAGCGCGTAGACGCCGGTGGTCACCAGGATCGACACCGTCTCCTGATACCGCCCACGGGGCAGGAACCTGCCGCGCTTGGCGGTCGAGGCGAGCAATCCGGCCAGGGTCACGGTGAGCAGCAGCGGGGGGATGCTCAGCACGATGCCGCCGATGGACACCGGGATCAGGTTCGCGGCCGCGAAGGCGACAACCCCGCCCTGCAGGGTGCCGGCCATCTCGGCGCCCGATGACGGGGTGACCGCCCACAGCACCATGGCCAGGCCGGCGGCGAGGATCAGGCCGGACAGCGCAACGGCGGCGCCGCGGACGGCTGCAGCGGCAGCGACGAGCCCGGTCGCGCTCGGAGCATCGGTCGAGTACTCCAGCGCAGCGGGTCGTTCGGGGGCCAGCTGGCGGATCACTTCGCCACTGTCACATGAAGACCCAGCGGTGGCCTCCAGGCACGCCGCCCGGAACGAACTTCATCGACGGGACGCCGGAATCGGGCCGGTCAGCTCCGCCGTTGCTCCTCGTCGGAGGACGCCTCGGACCCGGCCAACGGCGACCGCAGCACGACCGTGCGCCCCTGATCGTCGGGCTCTCCCGCGGTCGCGCTGTGCGTGACCGGCGTCGCGTTGTCCTGGTCGGCCTCGGCCGGCGGCGCAGTCCCGGCCGGAGCGCCGGTCGGAGCAGCCGGTCATGCTGCCGACTCGGCTGCGGGACCTGGGATGGTCGTGGCGACCGTCGGCTCGGGTGGGCTGTCGACCGGTCGGCCCGCGGGCCTGACGTCGGTCACGTCGACCACCGGCTGCGGACCGGTGTCCGACTCATCCGCCGCCGGCATGTTCGGGTAGTTCGCCGCGGCGGCCGGATAGGCGCCCGACTGCGCGGCCGGATACGAGCCCGACTGCGCGGCCTGACCGGAAGGCGAACCGGGCGACGGAGCGGCGCCGTACCAACCCGGTCGCACCTCGGCCGGCGCGACCGGCCCACCGTGAGCCGGCGCGGCACCCCACGCTGCCTGCAAACCAGCACTCGCGGCCGGCACGGCGTAGGCGTTGCCACCGGCGGCGCCGGCCGGCGTCCGGGGTCCGCGCACCTGCGACAGGTCGGCGCCGATGACGTACGCGCCGATCGCCACCACGGCCTGGACGATCCCGAAGATCACCAGCAGGATCGCGCCCAGTCCCTTGCCCACGGCAGTGGCGGAGACGAGCTCCACCGACCCTTCGGTCCCCAGCGACACGATCGCCCCGGCAGCACCGCCGACCGACACAGCGGCGACGGCCAGCCGGGAACGTTCGCTGCCCGGCAGGAACGCCGCCAATGCCAGCAAGCCGGCGATCAGCAGCAGCACCGGCACATAGGCCGGTCCGACCGCGAACACCGACAGGCTCTCGTTGCTCCGGGTGGAGGTGATCTCGGGCAGGAAGCCCCAGATGAAGTTCAACGCGCCCAGCACCGCGACGGCCAGGCCGAGCAGCTTGGCCGGATCGAACTTCCGGGTCGCACCACCCGGGGCACCGGGCACTCCGCCGGACCCGCGGGATGGGTCCGGTGTCTTGTTCAGAACGGGCCTGCTCCCAGCCGCCGGCATAGCCACCCGCCGGCCCGGATGTCCCCGGATAACCGCCGGCCGGACCCGCGCTGCCCGGGTAGCCGCCGGCCGGACCGGCACTGCCGGGGTAGCCGCCTGGATGCTGCGGACCGCCGGCCGCCGGAAACCCACCGGGCACACTCATCCTCGATCAGCCGATCGCCGCGCGCAGCAGTCGTGCGGTTTCCGAGGGGGTCTTGCCGACCTTCACGCCGACGGCCTCCAGGGCTTCCTTCTTGGCCTGGGCGGTGCCGGCCGAGCCGGACACGATCGCGCCGGCGTGGCCCATGGTCTTGCCCTCGGGCGCGGTGAACCCCGCGACATACCCGACGACGGGCTTGCGGACGTTGTCGGCGATGAACGCCGCAGCACGCTCCTCCGCATCGCCGCCGATCTCGCCGATCATCACGATCGCATCGGTCTCGTCGTCCGCCTCGAACGCCTGCAGCGCGTCGATGTGGGTGGTCCCGATGATCGGGTCGCCGCCGATGCCGATGGCCGTGGAGAACCCGAGATCCCGCAGCTCGTACATCATCTGGTAGGTCAGCGTGCCGGACTTGGAGACCAGCCCGATCCGGCCGGGGCCGGTGATGTTCGCCGGGATGATCCCCGCATTGGACTTCCCGGGGGAGATGATGCCCGGGCAGTTCGGCCCGATGATCCTGGTCTTGTTGCCGGTCGCGACGGCGTGCGCCCAGGCCTTCGCCGAGTCGTGCACCGGGACACCCTCGGTGATCACCACGGCCAACCCGATCGCGGCGTCGATCGCCTCGATGATCGCGTCCTTGGTGAACGCCGGCGGCACGAACAGCACCGACACATCAGCGCCGGTGGAGTCCATCGCCTCGGCGACCGAGCCGAACACCGGCAGCTCGGTGCCGTCGAAATCGACGGTGGTGCCGGCCTTGCGGGCGTTCACGCCGCCGACGATGTTCGTCCCGGAGGCCAGCATCCGCTTGGTGTGCTTGCTGCCCTCGGAGCCGGTCATGCCCTGCACGATGACGCGGGAGGACTCGTTCAGAAAGATCGCCATCGGTCAGACCCCAGCGTGTCGCTAGTTCGGCGGCCTTGTCGGCGCCTTCGTCCATGGTCTGGGCCTGCGTCACCAGCGGGTGCGCGGCCTCGTTCAGAATGCGTCGGCCCTCGTCGACGTTGTTGCCGTCCAGCCGCACCACCAGCGGCTTGGTGGCCTCGTCACCGAGCATCTTCAACGCCCCGACGATGCCGTTGGCGACCGCGTCGCACGAGGTGATCCCGCCGAACACGTTGACGAACACCGCCTTGACGTCCGGGTCGTGCAGGATGATGTGCAGCCCGTTGGCCATCACCTCGGCGCTCGCGCCGCCGCCGATGTCCAGGAAGTTCGCCGGGGTCACCCCGCCATGCGCCTCACCGGCGTAGGCGACGACGTCCAGGGTGGACATCACCAGGCCCGCGCCGTTGCCGATCACACCGACCTGACCGTCGAGCTTGACGTAGTTCAGGCCCTTCTCCTTGGCCTGCACCTCCAGCGGGTTCTCCGCCGACGAGTCGGCCAGCGCCGCGTGATCCGGGTGCCGGAAATCGGCGTTCTCGTCCAGCGAGACCTTGCCGTCCAACGCGACGACCTTGCCCTCGCCGTCCTTGACCAGCGGGTTGACCTCGACCAGGGTCGCGTCCTCGGACACGAAGGTGTCCCACAGCCCGATCAGGATCGCGATGATCTGCTCCCGGACCTCGGCCGGGAACCGTCCGGCGTCGACGATCTCGGTCGCCTTGGCCTCGTCGATCCCGGTCAACGCGTTCACCGGGATCTTCGCCAGCGCATCCGGGCCGTTCCTCGGCGAGCTGCTCGATCTCCATGCCGCCCTCGTGCGTGGCCATCGCCAGGAACGTGCGGTTCGACCGGTCCAGCAGGAACGAGACGTAGTACTCCTCGGCGATCTCGCTGGCCGGGGTGATCAGGATCTGCCGGGTCACATGACCCTTGATGTCCAGGCCCAGGATGTTGCCGGCATGCGTGCGGACGTCATCCAACGTCGCGGCGAACTTCACCCCGCCCGCCTTGCCGCGGCCACCGATCTTCACCTGCGACTTCACCATCACCGGCGTGCCGAGCTCCTCGGCGGCCGCCACAGCCTCGTCCACCGAACGGGCCACCCTGCCCGCCGGGGCGGGCACACCATGCGCGGCGAACAGCTCTTTCGCCTGGTACTCGTACAGATCCACGTCTTCTCCCTAGCGGGGCTACTGGTACCGGAACTCCTCCGGCGCAGCCGTATGCCGGGCGCCGAAGACCGTCGCATCACCCTAGCGACCGAGCGGTGACACACCACCTCCGGTACGTGAGACATCTGCCACCGTGACCGGCCGAGGGCCGTATCGTCCGGGGGCGTGGACACCAGGATCGCTGCCTACGGCTTCATCTACGACACCGGCGTCAACGGCGGCGCCCTGCTGCTGACCCATTGGAACGAGAACGGCCGCACCGGCTGGACGCTGCCGGGCGGCGGGCTCGAGGACTACGAGACAGCGGAAGCCGCGGCCGTCCGCGAGATCCGCGAGGAGACCGGCTACCAGGCCACTCTCGACGGTCTGCTGGGAATCGACTCGATGTTCATCCGCCCGGAAGATCGACACGTGCCGAACGGCCGGGGCTTTCATGCCCTGCGGATCGTGTACCTGGCCCGGGTGGTGGGTGGCGAACTGACGAACGAGATCGACGGCTCCTCGGACGAGGCCCGATGGTTCTCCCTCGAGGAGGCCGCGGAGATCCCGACGGTGTCGCTGGTGCCGGCGGCGCTCGACCTCTGGCTGGCCCATCTCGCCCAGCGCTGAGCCGGTTCACGAGCGTTGCGCACGGCTCAGCTGTCGGCGGTGGCGTCCGCGCCCTCGTTCCGGCGGACGGCGACCTGCTCCCGCAGCCAAGTGACGATCGTTCCGGTCGGCGCACCGGGGGTGAAGATGCCGGTCACGCCGATGCCCGCCAGCTCCCGGATGTCGTCGGCCGGGATGATGCCGCCGCCGAAGACGATGATGTCGGCCGCGTCGGCCTCCTCGAGCAACGCGACGACCCGCCGGAACTGGGTCATGTGCGCGCCCGACAGCACCGAGAGCCCGACCGCATCCGCGTCCTCGGCCAACGCCGCCGCGACGATCTGTTCCGGGGTCTGGTGCAGGCCGGTGTAGATGACCTCCATGCCGGCGTCGCGCAGCGCCCTGGCGACGACCTTGATCCCCCGGTCGTGACCGTCGAGGCCGGGTTTGGCCACGACCACCCGGATCGGTCGGTTGGCGCCAGCGGTCATCTCATCTGCCCTTCGAGTCGGCGGGCGATCTCGGCGGTGGAACGGGGTCAGTGTGATCCGCTTCGAGCACCTCCGCCAGCGGCGCCCGGTCGTCGATCCGGACCCGCCCGCTGACGACGGCGAAGTAGCCGGCGGCCACCAGCAGCGCCACGACCGCGACGATGCCCGCCCAGAATCCCGGACCGAACGCGAAACCCGGCTCGGCCCGGATCACCGCCGGGACGATCAACGGCTGCACCACCACGCACGCCGCGGAGACCAGCAGGGCGGCGGCCAGCGGCGGCCGGCGGGTCAGCGCGGCCGCCCACACGCCGCCGCACGCGGCCAGGGCGATGGCCCAGACACCCCAGGTGTCCAGCTCGTAACCCAGCACCAGGGTCGATGACGCCGACCTGCCCAGGTACCCGTAGACCGGAAGCGCGAGCGCCACCACCACCAGCACGGTCAGGGCTACCGCCGGCCACCATCGGGCCGACCTCGACCCGGCCAGTGAGCTGTCGTCGACGATCTCCGGCGACGCCTGCTCGGTGCGTCTGCCGGTGATCACTGCCAGCACGGCCGCAGCCACAGCCAGCAGCGTGCCGAGTATCGAAAGCCACAAGCCCGGCCCGGTGCTCCAGTTGTGCTGAAGCTCAGCAGGCAGATCGACGTTCAGCGGATTGCGCACGCTGTCCAGCACCCGGGATCTGACCCACAGCACCTGACCGAGCGCGTACACCGCACCGGCCCAGACCACCGCAACGCAGGCCCGACCGATCTGCGCGACCGAGTGGATCAATGCAGCCAGCCCGGCGATGCCGATCGGGATGGCGGCGATCAACAGTGGTGGTCCGGCAGGCTGCAGGACGGCGCCGAAGAGTTCGTCGGGAGCCGCCCCGTCAATGTTCAACAGGGCGGTCTGCGAGGCGGCGGCCAGGCTCGCGGCGGCCAGCAGCGCAGCCACCCCGGTGCCGATGGTCAACCAGGACTGCGGTGGTTCACCGGTCGCCTCGGCAGTCGACCGTTCGGCCCGGTCCGCCCCGCGCCAGCTGACCGGCGGCGGCCAGGATGATCGCGCCGGCCAGTCCCCACCAGACCGCCGACGACAGACCGGTCGGCGCACCGGTCAGCACGGCCACCACTGCGGTGAGCGAGGGCACGGCGGCTGCCGCAGCCGTGCCGGCGAGCAGCGCCCGCGCGATCTGCCGGGGCAGCGACGCGGCGATCACCACGATGACCGCCACCACCAGCACGATCAGCACGGCGGCAACGACACCGGTGAGGCTCGACCCCAACGGCAGCACCCGCAGGGCCAGATAGCCGCCGGTGTAGGGAATCTCGAGCGCGGCGACCATCAGCAAGACGGCTCCGAGGAAGCCGGCGGAGAGCAGCGGCAGGTTCATCGCCAGCCGTCCGGTCGGCGGCCCGGACAGCGCGGCCACCGGAGCCGACGGATCGACAGCGCCGTCCGTCTCGTCAGCGGAATCCGACGACGACCCGCCATCGGCCGGCGCTGGCGACCCGAACAGGGCATCCGGACCTGGCTCGGCCGCCGCCAGCACGGTCGCACCAAGCCTCGATGCCGCCAGCACGCCGACCACCAGCATCAGCAGGTCAGCGGCCAACAGCAGCCAGGCACCGGTACCGACGGTGAACGGCCGGGCTCGATCGGTGGTCTCGACGAACAGTTCCGGACGGGTCACGCCGTCGGTTTCGGTGATCACCGCCAGATCGGCGAACACCCGGATCAGCCCAATGGCACCCGCCCCCGCGGTTGCGGCCAGACCGAGCACCGAACGGCGGGTCGCCAGCACAACGGCCACCACCCCGGGCAGCACCGCAACGAACGCAGCAGCCACCGATGCCGTGGTCGGCGAGCCATCCCCGGCGGTCACCACCCCGATCAGCGGGCTCAGCCCGATCAGCACGCCCGCGACCAGCAGCAGCCCGGACAGCACCAGCGCCGATCGTCGATCGGCACTGCTGTCGTTGTCCTGGTCTGCCACGGTTTCGACCGTAGCAACATCGGACGACAACGACGCCGGAGCAGTGGGACTGCTGATGACGATTCCGGTGATGATTCCCGAGCCCGCCCGGTCACCTGTCGCCCCCGACGATCAGCGATGATCGAAGGATGATCCAGTGGCTCGCCATCGGCATCCTGTCCGCCGGCCTGCTGCTCGGCGCCTGGACGGGCATCCAGGCCTGGCGACGACGGCCGACCACCGAGGCGCAGATGGTCGGCGCCATCGTCGTCGAGGCCGCGCTGCTGGTGCAGGCCGTCATCGCCATCGTCGCGTTGGCCGGGGGACGCGAGCTCACCGAACCGGTGACCTTCGTGGCGTACTCGGTGGGCATCCTGCTGCCGCTGCCGCTCGGCTTCTACCTCGCCCGGGTCGAACGCACGCGGTGGGGTTCGCTCTCGTTGTGCTTCACTGCAGTGGTGGTGGCGGTGATGACCCTGCGGCTGATGCAGCTCTGGCAGGCCGGGCGTGGCTGACCAGCACGCCGTCGAACCGGACGCCGCACCGGAACACGACGACACCGACGAGATCCCCGCCGTCCGGGCCGCGCCGGGTACTGATCGCGCTCTACGCGATCTTCGCGCTGGCCGCGACGGCCCGCGGGATCGTCCAGATCGCCACCAAGTTCGACGACGCCCCGCTGGCGTACCTGCTGTCGTTGTTCTCCGGGATCGTCTACATCGCCGCCACCATCGGGCTGGTCACCAACCGGCGCTGGTCCCGCCCGCTGGCCTGGGCCGCCGTCGGCACCGAGATGGTCGGCGTGCTCACCATCGGCCTGGCCTCGATCATCGACTCGTCGGCCTTCCCGCACGACACCGTGTGGTCCCGGTTCGGCGCCGGCTACGGCTACGTGCCGATCATCCTGCCGGTGCTCGGGCTGATGTGGCTGTGGCAGACCCGCGCACCATTCACCGGAAAGCCACGACAGCGAGCTGACGATCAGGTTGTGGACAACCGCCTTCCGGCCGTCGAGCCGGGTGGCACGTCTCGCCAGGTGATCGTTCGTGACAAGCCTTGCGCGGGAGCGGACCATGACACCTGTGACCGTGATGCCGCGTGACGCCGTCGAGTGGACGGTGGACGACCTCGACCAGCTACCCGACGACGGACTGCGCTACGAACTGCTCGACGGGACGCTGCTGGTGAGCCCGGCCCCGACGCGGCGCCATCAGCGGGCAGCTCTCGAGCTGGGTGCGCTGACTGCGCACCGCCTGCCCGCCGTCCATGGAGGTGCTTGTTCGCGCCACTGGATTGGCGGCCGGACCATCGCACATCGCTGCAACCCGACTGTCCTCGTGCTGGACGAACCGAGATCTGGAACATCGCCCGCGGCGGACTCGATGATCCTGGCGGTTGAGGTGCTGTCACCGTCCACCCGCCGGAAGGACGTGGTCCTCAAGCGCTCCAAGTACGAGGACTCCGGCGTGCCGCACTACTGGATCGTCGACCCGGACGCACCGTCGATCATCGCCCTCGAACTGGTCGACGGCCACTACGTCACCGTCGGCGAGGCAATCGGCGATGGTCGGCTCAGCTCGAGAAGCCTTTCCCCGTCACCATTGTCCCGGCCCAACTGATCGCCTGAAACAGCTCACAGCTTGGTCATCGGGACGCCGCCGATGAGCATCAGCCGCACCTTGCCGGTCGTCCCGAAGTCGATGGTGGCGGTCGCCCGCTGCCCGACCCCGTCCACCGCGACGACGGTGCCCAGCCCGTACTTGTCGTGCGAGACCCGGTTGCCCACCGCCAGTTCCAGCACCGGGCCGCTGCCGATCGGGCGACGCCCGCCGGACCGTGACGGGGTCCGCTCGCCGAACCGCCCGGCACTGACCGGTGCCGACCGCCCGCCGTAGGTCGACGAGCCGCCGCCGAACTGCCTGCCCCCGCGGCCGCCGAATGTCCTTCCACCGTAAGTGAAGTCGCCCGACCCCTCGAACGAGCTGTCGCCGATGAAGCCACCGGAGCGGGCATCGCTGTCGGTGCGCCGCCAGTCGATCAGATCCCGTGGGATGTCGTCGATGAACCGGGACGCCGGATTGGCGCCCGGCTGCCCCCACGCCGAGCGCAGCATCGCCCTGGACAGGTAGAGCCGCTGCTTGGCCCGGGTGATGCCGACGTAGGCCAGCCGCCGCTCCTCGGCCAGTTCCACCTCGTCACCGAGCGATCGCTGGTGCGGGAAGATCCCGTCCTCCCACCCGGTGAGGAACACCACCGGGAACTCCAGGCCCTTGGCGGTGTGCAGGGTCATCAGGGTGACCACCCCGTCCGCGGAATCCGGGACGGCGTCCGCGTCGGCGACCAGCGAGAGCTGCTCCATCACCGCGATCAGCAGATCGCTGGCGTCGGGGGGCACGTCCTCGTCGGCAGGTCGTCGACGTCAGTGTCCGGCACCGCGTCCACCTCGTCGCCGGCGGTGTCGGTCCCTGAGCCGGTGGTCTGATCGATGGCGTCGGCCGTCCCGGCGGTCTCGATCGCGCCGAGAGCCGCTCCGGCGACGAGGTTCTCGGTTGCCTCGCGGAGCACACTGACCAGCTGGTCGAGGTTCTCCAGCCGGGAGCCGTCCTGCGGGTCGTCCGAGCCCTCCAGCTCGGCCCGGTAGCCGGTGCGATCCAGGACCGCGGTGAGCAGGTCGGCGGGCTCCATGCCGAAGCCCACCTCGGCGCGCAGTCCGGCCAGCAGTTCGCCGAACGAGGCCAGCGAGTTCGCCGACCGGGCCGCCAGGCCCGGGACCTCCGGGATGCGTTGCAGCGCTTCACCGAAGCCGATCCGCTCGCGTTCGGCGAACACCGACACGGCCGCCTCTGCGCGGTCGCCGATCCCGCGCCGCGGGGTGTTCAGGATCCGGCGCAGGTTGATCTCGTCGTCGGGATTGGCGATGGCCCGCAGGTAGGCCAGCGCGTCCTTGACCTCTTTGCGCTCGTAGAACCGGACGCCGCCGACGATCCGGTACGGCATCCCGGTCCGGATGAACACGTCCTCCAGCGCCCTGGACGCCGAGTTGGTCCGGTAGAAGACGGCGACGTCGCCGAAGATCGCATCACCCTTGTCGACCAGCGCGTCGATCTCCTTGCCGACGAACTGCGCCTCGTCGTGCTCGTTGTCGCCGACATAGCCGACGATCTGGATGCCGCCGCCCTGCGCGGTCCACAGGTTCTTGGCCCGCCGCTCCGGGTTCCGGGCGATCACCGCATTGGCGGCCGACAGGATGGTCTGGGTCGACCGGTAGTTCTGCTCCAGCATGATCGTCCGGGCGTTGGGGTAGTCCCGCTCGAACTCGACGATGTTGCGGATCGTCGCGCCGCGGAACGCGTAGATGGACTGGTCGGCGTCACCGACCACCACCAGCTCGGCCGGTGGCACGTCGGAGGCGAGCCCGCGGACCAGTTCGCCGTCGGCGGTGCGGACCTCGCGCTCGTCGTGCGTCCCGCCGACCAACTCCTTCACCAGCATGTACTGGGCGTGGTTGGTGTCCTGGTATTCGTCGACCAGCACGTGCCGGAAGCGCCGCCGGTAGTGCTCGGCAACGGCCGGGAAGGCCTGCAACAGGAAGACGGTCTGCATGATCAGGTCGTCGAAATCGAAGGCGGCGGCGCCCTTCAGCCGCGACTGGTATCCCTCGTAGACCCTGGCGACGATCTTCGACTGGTCCGAGTCCGCGCGTTCCAGCGCGGTCTCCGGGTCGATCAGCTCGTTCTTCAGGTTCGAGATCTGCGCCGCCAGTGAGCGTGCCGGGTATTTCTTGGTGTCGATGTTCAGGCCGTTCGCCACCAACTGCGCGAGTCGCTGCGAATCGGCGGCGTCGTAGATGGTGAACGTCGACTTCATCCCGAGCTGGCCCGCCTCGGCCCGCAGGATGCGGACGCACATCGAGTGGAACGTCGACACCCACATCGCCCTCGACCGGTTGCCGACCAGGTCGCCGACCCGCTCCTTCATCTCCCGGGCGGCCTTGTTGGTGAAGGTGATGGCCAGGATCTCCCCGGGCTGCGCGCCACCGACGGCCAGCAGATAGGCGATCCGCCTGGTCAGCACCCTGGTCTTGCCGGAGCCGGCACCGGCCACCACCAGCAGCGGAGCGCCGCGATGCTCCACCGCGTCGCGCTGCGGCGGATTGAGACCGTCCAGCAGCTCCTCGGCACGCTCCCTGGCCCGTTCCGCCCGCTCCCGGGCGCGCTTCGCCGCGGCCGCTGCCGGGTCGTCCCGGCCGTCGTCGGCAGCAGACCCGAAACCGGTGGATGGGAGTTCGAAAAGGCTCGTCATGACGGCCACAACGCTACCCGGACCCGGCGACAGGCTCCGGCAGCTGCGCACACGCGCCGACGTCCGAAACCGAAAGACTCTGGTGCGGACCGAACCCGGTGTGGTTCACTACGGACATGACCAGCCACGTGTTTTTTTATGGGTACCGGATCCCGGTGCCTGATCGCGGCTGAACCACCCGCCACGACGACGCCCCGAGGTCCGTAGAGACCCGGGGCGTTTTTCGTGCCCGGGTTCGGCGGACCGGGGCAGAATGAGGACGAGCCATGACCACCGCCCTGACCGACAGCCACACACCCCAGCCCGACAACCAGCCCGACCACCATCCCGGTGCACCAACGGACCCGAGCGACCCTTACGGAGCAGGCCATCAACCCCACGGGCACATCCGACGAGCAGAAGTCCGAAGAGATCCCGGTCCCCGAGGATCAGGCCGGCATCGACAAGCTCCGGATCGAGATCGACGCGGTCGACGCGGAACTCGTCCGACTGATCCAGCACCGCACCGCAATTTCCCACGCCATCGGCCTCGCCCGGCGGAAGATCGGCGGCCCGCGGATCGTCTACAGCCGGGAGATGGCGATCCTGGAACGCTTCCGCGTGCTCGGTCCGGCCGGCACCGACCTCGGCATGCTGCTGCTGGCCATGGGTCGGGGCAAGCTCGGCCGGAAGTAGCGCTCCGGGCATCCCGCTCAGGGCACCTCCCGCTCAGGGCGTTTCGGCGGCGGCGATCGAACGGTCGCCGACGACGCGGACCGGTGACGGCAGTGAACCCGGGTCGAAGTCGTACAGCCAACCGGTCGCCCGCTCGTACATCCGGTTGAACATCACCGGCATCACCAGATCCCGAATCCTTGCGGCCACCGGGCCGGCGGTCTTGGCGTCCCGATTCCGGCTCGCCGATCTGGCCATCTTGCCGAGCCGGTCGGCACGCAGCGCGGTGAACGACGCCAGGGCGGCCGCGATGTCGACGCCCCCCGGCTCGTGACCAAGGGGAGCGAGTTCGCGGGCCAACACGACCGCGTCCTCCAACGCCATGGACGCGCCCTGCCCGGCGCCGACCGGATGAGCGGCATCACCGATCAGCACGACGCGACCGTCGTGCTGGCGGCGCACCGGTGCCAGCACCTCGTTGACCGTCGCGCTGTCGATCCGGCTCGTTGCCGCGACGATCCCGGCCGCCGTCGGCTCCGTCGAGAAGCACGCGGCCACCACGGCCGGCGTCACTGTCGCCAGATCCGGGGCGACGTCAGCGGCGATCTGCGCCGACCACCACACGGCGCCGTCCGGTGCGGTCAGGTGGATGAAGGAGCCACGCCGGCCGAAGATCATGTTGAACGACCCGGTCGGCGACGCGGCGATCGGATCGGCGACCCCGGACACCGTGTAGAGCCCGGCGAACGTCGGCTCTGCGGCATTCGGGTCGACCAGCCGCCTGGCCGACGATCGGATCCCGTCGGCCGCGATCACCAGATCGGCATCCGCGCAACGACTGTCGTCGGCCGGCACCCGTTCGCCGGTGACGATCCGGGCACCGGAGCGAGTCGCCTCGGCCCGCAACGCGGCGACCAGGTCCGAGCGCATCAGGGTCACGCTGCGCAGCGGATCACCCGCCCGGCGACCCCGCGGGACGTCGCCCAGCGGCCGCCCCGACCCGGACCACATCAGCTGCCGATCGACCGGAAAACCCGCCGCCTGCACCGCCGCCAACGCGCCGAGCGCGTCGAGGGCGCGCAGGCCGTTGCCGGCCAGGCTGACGAACGATCCGTACGGTCCGGCCGGATCCGGATGGGCCTCATACACCGTCACGTCCGCACCGATCCGGCGCATCGCCACCGCCGCAGCGGAGCCGGCAACTCCACCGCCGATGATCACCACTCGCACCATCGCCATCTCCTTCTGAATCGCCTTTCACCGAATTTAGATTCGGCGAACTGAAGTTCAGTATGCTGACGACTCTGTCCGAGGTCAACCCCTCGGCACGCAGGCGCGACCGGAGGAGCACTCGTGGGAGTACGGGCGGAGAAGGCGGCCGAGACCGCGGGCGCACTGAAGCAGGCGGCGCGCGAACAGTTCCTGCAGCGGGGGTACCTGAACACCAAGATCACCGACATCACCGCGGCGGCGGGCCGGGCGACCGGTTCGTTCTACGACCACTTCGCCGGCAAGGAGGAACTCCTGCAGGCCCTGCTGGCCGACATGCACGATGCGGCACGGCAGGACGTCGTCGAGCAGCATCCCGCCGACCACGACCTCACCGACCCCGAGCAGCTCCGCGCCCATCTGGCCGCCGCCTGGCAGGTGATGCGGGACAACCTGCCGGTGATGGTGGCGTTGTTCGAGTCTGCGATGGTGCAGCCCGGTGCGGGCCACGCCTGGGAGCGGCTGACCACCGACACCTCAATGCTGCGTGAACATCTCGAACGGCTGCGGCTGGCCGGCCGGGAGCTGCCCGGCTCACCGGAGCTGGTCGGGGCGGCCATGGGCGGGATGCTGTCGATGCTGGCCTATGCCCTGCTGCCGGGCAGACCTCGGAGACACGCGAATTACTCCGACGACGAGGTCATCGACACCCTCACCGCGCTGTTGCTGAACGGCCTGTCCGGCGGCCGCTGACGGGCGGCTCAGCGATCGGTGCTCATTCGACGGGTGGCACCGATGGCCGGGTTCGAGGAACGAATAGTCCCGCGACCGGGCGACCAGTCCGTCGGATCGAAATCCAGGACGGTGCAGCCACTGATCGTGGCGGCTGGCCGTCGTACTCGACGTGCGCCCAGTACTCGACGGAGGCCCGGTCGCCGTCCACCACCGGTTCGGCGAACCGGCACACCGTGGGCGCGGTCTCGGCAGCGAAGGATCCCAGCAGGTAGTCGCGCAGCCCGTCCCTACCCCGATGCGGGTCGGCGCCTGGCAGCGCGCCGGACCGCCACCCAGGTTCGGCCCACGCGCCGCCGACCCGCCATCAGACCAGCCGACGGTCGGAGGCCCATCTGGACAGCTCGTACCGGTTGGACTTCTGGGTCTTGCGCAGCACGCTCGACACGTGGGTTTCCACGGTCTTGATCGAGATGAACAGCTGCGAGGCGATCTCCTTGTAGGCGTACCCGCGGGCCAGCAGCTTGAGCACCTCACGTTCCCGCGGCGACAGCAGGTCCAGTTCCGGATCGGCCACCGGCGCGGGTCCGCCGCGGTCGGAGAACGCGTCCAGGACGAACCCTGCCAACCGGGGCGAGAACACCGCGTCACCGGCGGCAACCCGGACAACGGCGTCGGCGAGCTCGCGTCCGGAGATCGTCTTGGTGACATAACCGCGGGCGCCCGCCCTGATCACCGCGATCACGTCCTCGGCGGCGTCGGAGACGCTCAGCGCGAGAAAGACGACGTCGGGCAGCGCGGCATGCACCTGTTCCAGCACGGCCCGACCGCCGCCGTCCGGCATGTGCACGTCCAGCAGGACGACATCCGGCGGTTCGGAGGAGATCCGCACGACGGCCTCACCGACCGAACCTGCTTCGCCGACGACCTCGATCCGATCGTCGTCCAGCCCCGCGAGTTCGGCCTTGACGCCGGTCCGGAACAGCGCATGGTCGTCGACCAGGAAGATCTTCACCGGATGGCTCACGAGCGCCCCTTCGAGTCGGCATGCGCCCTGACCGTACCGGCATCGGCTGCCGGCGGGGGGTCGGCGGCCGGTGCGTCCGGGGCGGCCGGTTCGGCCGCGGCGGTCGGCCGTCGTCGCCGGATCGACGGTGGCCGTGACCGGAACCGTCAGTTCCACCTCGGTGCCCTCACCGGGCTGCGAACGGATCTTCGAGGTGCCGCCGTGCCGCTCCATCCGGCGGCGGATCGAGTCGGCCACTCCCCTGCGGTCGGGACCGACCGCGGTCAGGTCGAATCCGACGCCGCGGTCCCGGACGAAGACGCTGACCGTGCCGTCCTCCACCTCCGCGTAGACGCTGATCTCGGCGACCTGCGCATGCTTGGCGGCGTTGACCATCGCCTCCCGCGCCGCCGCGACCAGGGCCGCGACGTGCTGGTCCATCGGGACGTCGCCGACGATGACCGGGGTGACCGAGATGGCGTAGGTGTCCTCGACCTCGCCGGCGGTCTCGGCCAGCGAGACGGCCAGCGAACTGGAGGGCGCGGCCGGCGCGTCACCGGCGGAGGCGTACCCGGCCGGTCCGTACAGCCAGGTCCGCAATTGTCGTTCCTGGCTCCGCGCGAGCCGCTGCACCTCGCGGCTGTCACCTGCCTGACGCTGGATCAGCGCGAGCGTCTGCAGCACCGAATCGTGCAGGTGGGCGGCGATCTCGGCGCGTTCCCGCTCCTGCACCCGGCCGCGGCGTTCGTCGCCGAGGTCGCGGACCAGCCGCAGCCACCAGGGAATGGTGATGATCGCGACGCCGACCAGGGTCAGCACCACGGCGATCAGCGCCGACCGGACGGCGGTGAAATCCAGCTGGCCGATCGCGAAGACCGACAGCCCACCGATGACCAGCAGACAGCCGCCGATCAACCGCCACCACGATCCCGTGCTGGGGCCGACGATCCCGGCCGCCGTCCGGCGCCAGCGGGCGCGCCTGGCGTCATCGGCCTCGCGCCAGATGAACGCGGCACCGACGGCCGCCAGGCCGAGCGGGCCCAGCACCCAGGTCAGCACCTGGCCGAACCCGAGCGCCATGGCGGCGAACATCAAGGCGACGCCGAGCGCCGCCACCCCGTAGGCCTGCCGGCGCTCCAGCGGGCCGGCCGTCCGAACGGCCTCCGGCGAGGCGTCGCGGCGTTGCGGGACGAAGATCCACAGCAGCGCGTACGCGAGGATGCCGGCGCCGCCCATGATCGCCAGAATCGCGAACGTCGCCCGCACCCACAGCACCGGCACGTTGAGGTGGTCGGCGATGCCGCCCGCGACGCCGCCGAGGATCGAACCCTCGTGTCGACGGGTCAGCTTCGGCAGGCCGTCCGGCGTGAACTGTCCGGACCGGTCGGGCGGCACCGTCGGGGACCACCGGGATCGGACCGGTCGGTCTGTCATCCATCGGCCGCATCAGAAGCTCGCCGCATCAGGAGGTGCCGCATCAGACGGTAACGCATCAGAAGGACGCCGCAGTATCTGCGATCGCCGCAGTATCGGCATCAGCCGGGCCAACCGGCGCGGCCGGGGGTGGCCCGGACCGGTGCGCGCGGCGGACAGCAGGATGCGATTTCACTTCTCCAGGGTCACACGTCGGCGCGCCGAGTTCTATCGGGGTTCACCCTGGATCGACAAACCAGGGTGATCCCGGATGGTGCCGGCGGCCATCGCACCGAGCAGGCTGGTTGCCATGAGTGAGACGCAGCACGATCGCACCGCGGGACCGGGCGCCCCCAGCGGAGACTGGTGGAATCGGCGCCCCTACCGATCGACGAACGATCGCAAGATTGCCGGCGTCGCCGGCGGTCTCGGTCGGGCGTTCGGCGTCGATCCGGTGCTGATCCGGGTCGGCTTCGTCATCGCGACGATCTTCGGCGGGTTCGGTCTGCTGCTGTACGTGTTGGGCTGGCTGCTGTTGCCGGCGGACGGCGACCAGGTGTCCGCCGCCGAGTCGCTGCTCGGCCGGGGCCGCTCGTCGACGCCTCCGGCGCTGGCCGTCGGCCTTTCCATCGTGGCCGTCATCGCGATGTTCTCGATGTTCTCCTGGGGTCTGCCGTTCTGGCCGCTGGTCATCATCGGCATCGTCGCCATCGTGGTGGCCCGCAAGCGCGCAGCTCAGGGTGGCTGCGCCGGTCACAGGAATCAGCAACAGATGGACGAATGGGCGACAGCGGATGAGTCAGAAGGGCGAGTCCTGGGGCGCGGCGGCCGAGCAGTGGATCGCCAGGCAGCCGTGGTCGGGCACCGGGGAGAACGAGCGCAAGTCGTCGACGGCGGACTCCCCCTTCGAGAAGCCGGCGTTCTGGGACGAAGAAGGCGCCGCACCGAAGGTCAACCTGAGCAAGGACTCCGGCATCCCGGCGGCACCGACGCCGCCGGCCTGGGATCCGCTGGGCGTCGCGCCCTTCGCCTGGGATCTGCCCGAACCCGCGCCCGCTCCGCCCGCACCGCCGGCACCTCGGCAGCGCAGCATGGTCGGCCGGGTGACGATGGGCGTCGGTGCTGCTGGTCGGCGGCCTGGCCACCGCGGGGATCTTCGCCGGATGGTGGCAGCTGAGCTGGGCCGGCGTCGCGGCAACCGCACTCGCAGTGGTGGCGATCGGGCTGCTGATCGGATCGCTGCGCGGCCGGGGTCAGTCGCTGATCGGGCCCGGCATCTTCCTCTCGCTGTTGACGCTGGCGCTGACCATCACCGGCATCGACGGCACCTCCGGCTACGGCCAGCAGACCTGGGCTCCGACCAGCCAGGCGAGCCTGCAGCAGGAGTACGTGCTCAACGGCGGTCAGGGCGAACTCGACCTGCGCAACCTCGCGGTCCCGGCCGGATCGACGCTGGCCACCGAGGTCGAGGTGCGGGCCGGTCAGGCCTCCGTGATCGTTCCGGACGACGTCGCGGTCAACGTCACCTGCACCACGAACGCCGGTGAGGTCGACTGCCTCGGCTCCCGGGAGAGCGGATTGCGGCAGGAAGTGACTGTCCACCAACCTGGTTCGTCGGATCAGGGCACCATCAACCTGAATGTTCATGTCGGTGCCGGACAGGCGGAGGTGCGCAATGGCTGAGCAGACCCGACAGGATCGGCGCCACGTCAGCGTGATCGGCCTGCTGTTCTCGCTGATCTTCCTCGCGGTCGCATCGGTGGGCTTCACCGGTGATCCCTGGTGGTTGTTCACCGAGGCCACCAAGTGGGTGATCGCCGGGCTCGTCGCCGTGGTGGGCGTGACCCTGCTGTTCACCGCCCTCCCGGGCCGGCAACGCAAGAACATCAACTAGCGAGAGCGGGTCCCCTCCCTGCGATCGAAACGGCCCGCCGGAACTCGAGAGATCGAGCCCGGCGGGCCTTTCGTCGTCCTGCTGTCGTCGACCGACCAAAGATAAGAGACTAGGAGGTCAGGGTGGAGATCACCCCGCTGGCGACCAGAGCGTCGTACGAAGCACCGCCCGGCGACAGGTCCGGATCCGATCCGGACCCGGTCGCCGCGGCGGTCAGCCACCCGATGGCCAGCATTCTGGTCGCCTCGACATTGACCTTCCGCGGTGTCCCGCAGGTCAGCCGCTCCACCTTGTTGACCGAGCCACCAAGGATGTCGGCATGCGACCCGGTGGTCAGTTGGGCCCCGACGAACCCCCGGCCGGCGAGTTCGCGCAGCAGCGCCCGGGTTCCGCTCTGATTGGCGTTGCAGGAGTAGGGCGGTGCGGCGAGCACCTGGATCGGCAATGTTCCGCCGGCCAGTGCCTGCAGCGAGGAGACGGTGGAATCGCCGATCACCGACCGCACAGGGTCGGCGAGCACCACGCCGCGCAGATCGGCGGTGCCGTGGTTCGGCGATGTCAGCTGTCGGGCGATGTAGAGCGCGGCCTCGCCGCCGGCCGAATGGCCGATGATCGTCAACGCCGTCGGCAGCGGCGGCGCCGGCTGGCCGATCTTGGCGACGGCGGCGGCGTAACTGGTGGACAGGGCGCCGAGCGGATCGCCGGCGGTGGCGAACAGGCCGGCCACGTTGCTCAGGAATCGGGTGTTGTTGCCCAGGTTCTGCACGGTGCAGCCGAACAGGTCGGCGGTCGGCAGCGTCGGCACGAACACCACGAAACCGGCGGCGGCGGCCGCCGCGGCGAACTCCGAGAAGTCGGCGCGGCTTTCCGCGAAACCGTGCTGGGCATAGAGCAGGCCCACCGGCGGGGTGGCCGGTGACGGCAGATACCAGTCGGTCGGCAGGTTGTACGTGCGGAAAGCACATCTGACCGCCGTGGTGCTGGACGCCGTCGCGACATCCGTCGTGCCGGAAGACTCTGCGGAGGCCGCCGGCGACAGCGAGCAGGACGGACACCCCGGCGAGCAGGATCGCCACCACGGCGGCACCGGAGCGGAGCGATCTGCGGCGCATCCCGGTCCCTTCGCACTGTCGTCCTTCGTCACCCGTGCCTGACTGAGTCACAGCGCGTGTTCAGTACACGTGTCCGAAGCCCGCAGCGCAAGGGTCGATCCGTGTGACGAAACCCGATCGACCACCGATCGGGCCGGCGGTCAGCCGTCAGGTGCCAGGTGCGACGGCGCGGCGGGCTCCACGCGGACCGCCGGCCGGGCGATGAACAGCGCGGCCACCGCGATCAGCGCTCGCTCCCAGTGCGGTGACGCCGAGCGCCGTCCCGGCCACCACATCGCCGATGCCGACCAGCGGCGCGGTGATCGCCCCGAGCGCGAACTGGGTCAGCCCGAGCAGCGCGGACGCCGAGCCGGCGATCCGTCGATGCCGGTCCATCGCGATGGCCGACGCGTGCGGCAACGCGAACCCGACCGCGGACACCATGACGAACAGCGAGACCAGCACCATCGCCAGCCCCCAGCCGGCCAGCACAGGGTCACGGTGAGCAGGATCGCGCCGACCAGCGCCTGGCAGACCCCGACCGTCAGCAGCACGAAGGACGTGGTCCGGCGCAGCAGCATCCGGCCGATCTGGGTGGCCAGGATGATGCCGATGGCGTTCAGCGCGAAGCAGGCGCTGAACCACTGCGCGGAGAGCCCGAACCCGTCCTGCAGCAGGAACGGCGAGGCGGAGATGTAGCCGAACATCGCCGCGGTGACCATCGCCCCGGCCAGCACGCAGCCGACGTAACCGCGATCGCGCAGCAGGGTGCCGAAGGCGCGCAGCGTGCCGCCGAACCCGCCGCTCGACCCGCCGCTCCGGCGGCAGCGTCTCCGTGATCACCACCGCCGAGAGCACGAACAGCACCGCGCCGATCCCGGTCAGCACCCAGAACACCGTGCGCCAGGTGCCGACCCGCAGCACCTGCCCGCCGATCACCGGCGCCAGGATCGGGGCCAGCCCGTTGATCGTCGCGATGGCCGAGAAGTACGCTGCCGCAACCTTTCCGGCGAACATGTCGGCCACCACCGCCCGGCCGACGACGATGCCGGCCGCGCCGGCGGCGCCCTGCACGAAGCGCACCGCGATCAGCACCGTCATCGACGTGGTCAGCGCGCAGACCGCCGACTGGCCAGCACGAAGAGCCCGACGCCGACCAGCAGCGGCAGCCGGCGGCCGACCGGTCCGACAGCGGACCGGTGATCAGCTGCCCGACGGCCAGCCCGATGATGCAGGCGGACAGGCGTCAGCTGGGCGGCCGACGAGGTCGACGACAGGTCGGCCGGCAGTTCCGGCAGCGCCGGCAGGTACATGTCCAGGCACAGCGGGCCGAACCCGGACAGCGCGCCGAGGGTGATGATCAGCCACAGCCACCGGCTCCCGTCGCGGCGGGCCGGCCGTGTCCGTCACTCCCACTCGATGGTGCCCGGCGGCTTGCTCGTCACATCCAGCACGACCCGGTTGACCTCGCGGAACCTCGCCGGTGATCCGGTTGGAGATCCTGGCCAGCAGGTCGTACGGCAGCCGGGACCAGTCGGCCGTCATGGCGTCCTCGCTGGACACCGGGCGCAGCACGATCGGGTGGCCGTAGGTGCGGCCGTCGCCCTGCACACCGACCGAGCGGACGTCGGCCAGCAGCACCACCGGGCACTGCCAGATCTCGCGCGTCCACGCCGGCCGCCGTCATCTCGGCCCGGACGATCGCGTCGGCGGCCCGCAGCACCTCGAGCCGCTCCGCGGTGACCTCGCCGATGATCCGGATGCCGAGCCCGGGGCCGGGGAACGGGTGCCGCTGCACGATCTCCGCCGGCAGGCCGAGTTCGGCGCCGAGCAGCCGGACCTCGTCCTTGAACAGCGTGCGCAGCGGCTCGACCAGCTCGAACTTCAGGTCGTCCGGCAGCCCGCCGACGTTGTGGTGCGACTTGATGGTCGCGGTGCCGGTGCCGCCGCCGGACTCGACGACGTCCGGGTACAGCGTGCCCTGGACCAGGAACTTGACCCCGCCCTCCTCGGCGCTGATCGATGGCGGCGGCGTCCTCGAAGACCCGGATGAACTCCCGGCCGATGATCTTGCGCTTGGTCTCCGGCTCGGTGACCCCGGCCAGCGCGTCCAGGAACCGCTCCGAGGCGTCGACCGTGACCAGGTTGATCCCGGTGGCCGCGACGTAGTCCCGCTCGACCTGCTCGCGCTCCCCGGCCCGCAGCAGGCCGTGGTCGACGAACACGCAGGTCAGCTGGTCGCCGACGGCCCGGTGCACCAGCGCGGCGGCGACCGCGGAATCGACCCCGCCGGACAGCCCGCAGATCACCTTCTCGTCGCCGACGACGGCCCGGATGGCGTCGACCTGCTCGTGCAGGATCTCGCGTCGGGGTCCAGTCCGGCGCGATCCCGGCGACGTCGTGCAGGAACCGGCGCAGCACCTCCTGGCCGAACTGCGAGTGCACCACCTCCGGGTGGTACTGCACCCCGGCCAGCCGCCTGGCGACGTTCTCGAACGCGGCGATCGGGGTGTCGGCGGTGGTCGCGGTGACGGCGAACCCGTCCGGCGCCTGGGAAACCGCGTCGCCGTGGCTCATCCAGACCCCGAGCGTGTCCCGGCAGGTCGTGCAGCAGCGCGGCGCCCTGGTCGGTGACGGTCAGCTCGGTGGCGCCGTACTCGCGCCGGCCGGTCCGGTCGACCCGTCCGCCGAGCGCCTGCGCCATCACCTGGAATCCGTAGCAGATGCCGAACACCGGGATGTCGGTCGTCGAACAGGGCCGGGTCGATGCTCGGCGCGCCGTCGGCGTAGACGCTGGACGGGCCGCCGGACAGGATCACCGCGGCCGGCTTCCTGGCGGCGATCTCGGCGGTGGTGATGCTGGACGGCACGATCTCCGAGTAGACGCTGGCCTCCCGGACCCGGCGGGCGATCAGCTGCGCGTACTGCGCGCCGAAGTCGACGACCAGCACCGGGTGCGCCTGGCCCTCCGGGGTGTTCGCCTCTGGCCGTTCACAGGGCTGCTCTCGCGCGCGGGTCCGGTCATCGAAGGTTGCCTTTCGTCGTGACGCCTGCGCACGCCCCAGGCCACGCGGAGTCTATCCAAGCCGGGCGCCGCCCTTTTTCGCCGAGCGGCCCTACGCTCGGCACTGTGACGGTGCTGATCGACCCGCCGCGCTGGCCGGCGCACGGCCGGGTGTGGTCGCACCTGGTCAGCGACTGCTCGCTACGAGGAACTGCACGACTTCGCGGCGGCCAACGGCATCCCGGAACGCGGCTTCGACCACGACCACTACGACGTTCCCGGCGAGCGCTACCAGGTGCTGATCGACGCCGGGGCCGTGCCGGTCGACTCCCGGGAGCTGCTCCGCCGGATCGGTGCGGCGGGTCTGCGGCGACCCAAGCGGGACCGGCGATGACCATCGCAGCAGCCGAACTGCGTCCGGATCGAGCGCCGCTCCACCCGCTCGCAGGTGTGGCGCGGCGGCCGGACCGTCGCGCAGCAACGTCTCGATCGAGCAGATCGCCGACCAACTCGACGCCGACCACGACACCAGGGCGTGGTGGTGCGTGCTCGCGGGACCGCCGGAGGCGATGAGCCGCACCGCCGACCTGCTCGGTCTCGACCGTTCGCGGTCGACGACGTGATCGGCCCGCGCGAGGCACCCAAGCTGGATGCCGTCGGCGACACGGTGATCGTGGTCAGCGCGGCGATCGCCTTCGACGCCCCGACCGCGGAGCTGATGGTCCAACGGGTGTCGATCCTGGCCACCCAGCGGGTGCTGGTGCTCGTCGCCGACGACGGCCCGCTTGCCACCCTGGCGCCGCTGCTCGACCAGTGCGCCGGCCGGATGCAGATCCGACGGCATCGCGGCCGGGTTGCACATCGTGCTGGAGGCGCTGGTCGACGGCTACGCCGCGGCGCTGGAGGCGATGGAGGAGGCCACCGACGCCCTGACCGCGGCCCTGTTCGACGACAAGCCGATGGGAAAAGCCGAGCAGCTCAGGGCTTTTCGGATGCGGCAGGCGATCGGCCACCTGCGCAAGGTGGCCGCACCGATGACCGAGGTCACCGCGGCGCTGGCCAGCGCGGCGGCCAGGACGCCGAACGAGCAGGACGACGATCCGATCGCCGACCTGCTGGCCACGCGCACCGCCCGCCGGTTCGCCGATCTGGCCGATCACGCCCGGCACGCCGCCGACAGCACCACCGGGCTGCGGGAAATGTTGAACTCGGCCTTCGAGACGAACCTGGCGCTGGCCGACGTCCACCTGAACACGATCATGAAGAAGCTCTCGGCCTGGGCGGCCATCATCGCCGTCCCGACCCTGATCACCGGGTTCATCGGGATGAACGTCCCCTACCCGGGTTTCGGTGAGGGCGGCGGTTTCGTGGTCGGGCTTGTGGTGATGATCGGCGCGGTGATCACCCTGTTCGTGCTGTTCCGGCGCAGCGACTGGCTCTGACGCTTTCTGCCGACCTGTCGGGTCAGGCGTGCACGCTCAGGCCGACCTTCTGGAACTCCTTCAGGTCGGAGTAGCCCGCCTTGGCCATGGTCCGGCGCAGCGCGCCGAACAGGTTGGTGCGGCCGTCCGCGCCGAGCGCCGGACCCATCAGCAGTTGCTCCAGCGGCACGTCGGCCGGCCCGCAGGGCGCGGCGAAACCCCGGGGCAGCACCGGATGTGCGGCCGTGGTCGGCCAGTACCAACCGGCGGCCGGCGCCTCGGCCGCCCAGGTCAGCGGCTCACCCACCATCACCGCATCCGCCCCGCAGGCGATGGCCTTGGCGATGTCGGCGCTGGAGTCGATCCCGCCGCCGGCGATGACATGGACGTACCGGCCGCCGGTCTCGTCCAGGTACGAGCGGCGGGCCGCCGCCGCGTCGGCGATGGCGGTGGCCATCGGGACCGCGATGCCCAGCACGTCGTCGGTGGTGGTGGTGCGGCCGTGCCCGGTGCCGACGATGACGCCGGCCGCACCGGTGCGCATCAGATGGGTCGCGGTCTGGTAGTTCGAACAGCCGCCGACGATCACCGGGACGTCGAGGTCGGCGATGAACGACTTCAGGTTCAGCGCCGTCGCCGTTGGACTGCACGTGCTCGGCGGAGACGATGGTGCCCTGGATGATCAGCAGCTCGATCCCGGCCGCGATCGCCGGCCCGGCCAGCGTGGAGGCGTTCTGCGGGGACAGCCGGATCGCCACCGTGCCGCCGCCGTCCCGCAGGGTCCGGATCGCCTCGGTGAGCAGATCCAGCGACACCGGTGTCGCAGTAGACCTTCTGCAGCGCCGCGATCATCTCGTCCGGGTCGTCGGCCGCCTCGCCCTGCGCGATCAGCTCGTCGATCACCCGCTGCGGGTCCGGGTACCTGGCCCACAGGCCCTCACCGTCGAGCACCCCGAGACCGCCCAGCCCGGACACCGCCGCGGCCACCGCGGGCGAGACGATCGCGTCCGTCGGCTGGGTCAGCAGCGGGATGTCGAACCGGTAGGCGTCGATCTGCCAGGACGTCGAGATGTCCGACGACGACCTGGTGCGACGGGACGGCACGATGCTGACGTCGTCCAGCTCGTACGCCGAGCGGGCCGTCCGACCCATGCCGATCTCGACCTCTGGCACCGTTGCTCCTCGTTTCAACGACCCGCGGTGCGGCCCACCTGGCCCAGCACACCGCGCGGGTGTCGCGTCGAAGGGTAGGCGAAGTGCGCCCGTCGCGGGTGCCCGCCGGTCAGGCGCAGTTGTCCAGGTCCATCGCGCGGAGTTCGTCGCGCAGACGGCGCAGCGTGCGCTGCCGGGTCGGACCGATGCTGCCGACCGGCATCCCCAACTGCCGCCCGACCCGATCATAGTTCGGCCGATCCGTATCGCTGAGCAGGACGAGCAGGTCCCGTTGCCGGGTGGGCAGGTCGGCCACCAGCCTGCGCACGGCGGCGCACTGCTCCTCGCGCGTCACCCCGTCCTCGATCGGCGCCGAGTCCGCCGGGCACAGCTCGTCCCAGCCGACGTCCGTTGCCACCACACCGACGCGGCGACGGCGACGCAGAATCTGCAGGCACTCGCGCCGCACGGTGGTGCTCAGCCATGCTGCCACCGCATCGGGATTCCGAATTCGATCGCCGCGTTCCAGCAAATGCAGGAACGTGTTCTGTACGGCGTCGAACGCCTCGTCACCGATCCGATATCCCGCCGCAATGGCGGTCAGCATGGGTGAATAGCGGGTGACAAGTGATTGCCATTGCCGCTGGTCTCCGGCCAATGCGGAGCGCAACATCTCGGCCGGCATTTCCAGTGATCGATCCGGGCCATCGCCATTGTTTTCGGTGATCATGCCGGTAATGGTGGGGCGGGGCTGTTCCTGCACAACAGGGAAACTGTTCCCGCCGCCCTGGGATCAGTGCCCCTGTCGACCGGCCTCGTCCCGACCGCGACCCAGCCCGGCGACCCGCGCCCGCTCCGCGGCGTGCGCCCTGTCGGGCACGCCGAGCTTGACCAACACCGTCGAGATGGTGTTGGCGACCGTCTTCGACGTCACCGCCAGCCGCCGGCTGATCGCCTGGTTGCCCAATCCGGCAGCGACAAGGTCGAGTACCTGCCGCTCCCGGTCGGTCAGGTCGGCGAATGGCGGCGGCTGCTGCACCGGTGGGGCGTGAAGCAGGGCAACGACTTTCGCACCGATACCGGATCCGAACACCACCTGCCCCGCCGTCACCGCGTGGATCGCGGCCACCACGTCGTCGCCGTCGGAATCCTTGAGCAGGTAGCCGCGCGCGCCCGCCCGCACCACCGCGAGCAGCGAGGTGTCGTCATCGCTCATCGTCAAGGCGATCACCGCAGGTGGATCGGCGAACGCCATCAGCCGACGCGTCGCCTCCACCCCGTCCATCCGTGGCATGCCCAGGTCCATCAGCACCACCCGCGCACCGCTCGTGCGCACGACGTCGAGGGACTCGACACCATCGGCCGCGACGCCGACGACATCGATGTCCGCCCGCGCGTCCAGCAGGGCGCGCAGCCCCTGCCGGACGACCGCATGGTCGTCGACGATGACGACGGGGATGCCGGTCACCGGACGGGTCCGACACCCGTGACCAACGGAACCTCGACCGGTTCCTGTGCCGGGAGCGTCGCCGACACCACGGTGCCGCCGGCCGGATCCGTCCGGATCGTGCACCGACCGCCCAGTTCCTCGGCCCGTTCGATCATCGATCCCCGGCCGAGACCCGGCTCTGCACCGTCGATCCCGAGCCCGTCATCGCGAACGGTCAGCACGACGACGTCAGATTCCCTGGACAGCGCGATGTGGCAGTGCCGCGCCTGAGCGTGCCTGGCGACGTTGGTGATCGCCTCGGCGACGATCGCGTAAGCCGCCATTTCCGTCGCGGCGCTGAGCTCGCCGAGATCGGGTGCGTCGAAGTCGACGGTCATGGCCGAAGAGTGGTGCCAGGCGGCGATCTCGCGCAGCGCGCCGAGCAGTCCGAGCTGATCGACCCCGGCCGGTCGCAGCTGGTTGGCCACCCGGCGGACGAGCTGACCCGCCTCCCGGACCTGTTCGCGAGCCGCCCGGGCGATCTTCTCGGCGTCCGGACTGTCATGCACCGTGGCCCGGAGCGCGTCCAGGGTGAAGCCGAGCCCGGACAGCACCGGCCCGACCCCGTCGTGCAGGTCACGGGCGATCCGTCGGCGTTCCCCCTCCCGGGCGGCCACCAACTGTTCCCTGACCAACTGCAATTCGGCCGACCGTCTGGCCGCGGCCAGGGCGGCGGCAGCGCCCGCCCCGAGGTCGGCCAGCAGGGATCTCGTCGCGGGATCGACCGGTGCGCCGGAGGTTTCGAGCCGGCCGAGTTCGACGCCCTGGAACACCAACGGCAGTTGGTCGGGTACCGCATCGACGGTGGGTCCGCGGGTGACCACCAGGAGGTCCCGCCCGCTCGAGGTCAGCACAACCTTCACCCCGCTGTTCGGGATGACCACCAGCACAGCGTCGGCAAGCGCGGCCAGCACCTCGTCCGGGCCGGATGCATCGGCCAGCCGATGACTCAGGGCGGCCAGCTGATCGTCCGGGCTCCCCCGACGTCCGTAGACCAGGCGCTTCACGCCACCCTGCAGCCAGCGGTACAGCAGGGGCGACAGCAACGCCACGATGACCGCGGTGACCGTCATCCGCACCGGCTCGACGATCATGCTCACCCGCAGCACATTCCCACCGGGGAAACTCTCCGGATCCACCGAGATGTTCAGCGCCAGATAGCATCCGGTGACCACGACACCGAGAACGCAGTAGTCGAGCACGCGCACCGCAAGTCGGTTGCGGTCCGGTCCGCGGTACCGCAGCACCCCGATGGCAGCAGGCGAGGGGCAAGGGCCAATCCGGTGACGATCGTGACGGCGCGGCACACGGGCTCGGAGATGCCGCTCGCCATGAGGTTGGGCACCCCGCTGTAGATCGAGCCGACAATCTCACTGCCGAAGAGGTAGACGAAGGCGCCGAAGAATATCCAGATAGCCTCCGCGCGACGGGGCCCGCGGGTGATGAGGATTCGATGAACCACTGCGGCGAGCGCCACCCACTCGAAAACAACAAAATTCTCCGCAAAAAAGAACTGCACGCTATGGACGGCGGAGTTCTGCTCGGCCATTGGTGGATCGGTGACATAGGGCTGCGCCCCGGGCAACAAGCGAATGACGGAGCGCACCGCGATCCAGCCGACCATCAGCCACACCACCGGCCACCACCAGCGATGCGGCGGTCGGCCATCCGGCAGCAACACCAGCAGAACCGTGGTGGTCAGCAAACCGAACGGAAACACCAGCCAGGACATCCCGGCCGGGTCATCGGCCGCCGCTGACCAGCCAGAACACGTCACCGATCGGGATGACCACTGCTGCGGCACACAACCAACCCGCCAGATTTCGCGGATTCCGGTCGAGCAACAGTGCGCCGAGCGCGGTGAAGCCGACAACGGAGAAGGCGTCGACCAGGAAGCCCTGGACGGATCAGGGCGACGTCTGACCTGATGGTCATCAACTCATCCGTCGAGTACAGGCCAAGCGGACTTCCCTGCGCGACCAGCGCACCGGTGCTCTCATCGAGAACGAAATACGTGTTCTCCAGGATCGGGTCGGTGAACAGGATCAGCCCGGCGACGACCCAGAGGCACGACAGAGTCAGGGCACTCCAGCCCACCCACATGCCGATCGGCACCCGTCGGAGTTTCGACATGGCCAGATCATGGACCCAGCAGCATCCCGTCGTCCCGGGAATTCACTCCCGCCGCTCCGGGACACCGTGGTGAGCACCGAACCGCGCCCCAGATCAGCGGTCGATGTAGTTCGGTGCCTCCGAGGTGATGGCGATGTCGTGCGGGTGCGATTCCCGCAGCCCGGCCGAGGTGATCCGGACCAGCTTGGCGTCCTTGAGCTGCTCGATCGTCGCGCGATCCGGTGTAGCCCATGGCCGCCCGCAGCCCGCCGACCAGCTGGTGCGCGACGTCGGACAGCCCGCCGCGGAACGGCACCCGGCCCTCGATGCCCTCCGGCACCAGCTTGTCGTCGGAGAGCACGTCGTCCTGCGCGTACCGGTCCTTGGAGTACGAGCGGGCCTCGCCGCGGGACTGCATCGCGCCGAGCGAGCCCATCCCGCGGTAGGTCTTGTACTGCTTGCCGGCGACGAAGATCAGCTCGCCGGGCGACTCGGCGACACCGGCCAGCAGCGAGCCGAGCATCACCGTGTCGGCGCCGACCGCGATCGCCTTGGCGATGTCGCCGGAGTACTGCAGTCCGCCGTCGCCGATCACCGGCACGCCGGCCGGCCGGCAGGCCTTGGCCGCCTCCCAGATCGCGGTCACCTGCGGCACGCCGATCCCGGTGACCACCCGGGTGGTGCAGATCGAGCCGGGCCCGACCCCGACCTTGACCGCGTCCACGCCGGCGTCGACCAGCGCCTGGGCGCCGGCCCGGGTGGCGACGTTGCCGCCGACGATGTCCACCCGCGCACCCGACGTCGTACCGCAGCCGGGCGACCATCTCGACCACCCGCATCGAATGCCCGTGCGCGGTGTCCACCATGATCACGTCGATGCCGGCGTCGACCAGCGCCATCGCCCGCTTGTACGACTCCTCGCCGACGCCGACCGCCGCCCCGCAGAGCAGCCGGCCGTCGGCGTCCTTGGTGGCCTGCGGGTACTGCTCGGTCTTGACGAAATCCTTGACGGTGATCAGCCCGCGCAGCTTGCCGTCGGCGTCCACCAGCGGCAGCTTCTCGATCTTGTGCTTGCGCAGCAGGCCGAGCGCGGCCTCGGCGCTGACCCCGACCGGCGCGGTGACCAGCGGCATCGGGGTCATCACCTCGCGGACCGGGCGGGTCATGTCGACCTCGAACCGCATGTCGCGGTTGGTGATGATGCCGACCAGCCGGCCGTCGGCGTCGGTGACCGGCACGCCGGAGATCCGGAACTTCGCGCACAGCGCATCGGCCTCGCGCAGCGTCGCGTCGGGTCGGCAGGTCACCGGATCGGTGACCATCCCGGCCTCGGACCGCTTGACGATCTCGACCTGGGACGCCTGGTCCTCGATCGACAGGTTGCGGTGCAGCACGCCGAGGCCGCCCTCGCGGGCCATCGAGATCGCCATCCGCGACTCGGTGACGGTGTCCATCGCGCTGGAGACCAGCGGCACCCGGAGCCGGATGTTGCGGGACAGCCGGGTGCTGGTGTCGGCCTCGCTGGGCACCAGGTCCGACGCGTCCGGCAGCAGCAGCACGTCGTCGTAGGTCAAGCCGACGGTGGCGAACTTCTCATCAAACGACGACATGACCGACCTTCCAGCTGGCGCCCGCGGCGGGCCGGGTCATGATGCCCGGCAGCGCATCCGTCCATCGTAGGCGAGCGTCCGGCAGCGCCCGAACGCACCGATGACCGACTCAGTTCGTGCCCGCCGACTCCACGGCCGCATCACCGGACGCCGCATCGGTCGCCACGTCGGTCGCACGTCGGTCACCGCGTCGAGGGCTGAAGCATCGGTATCGGCATCGCCGTCGCCGTCCGCCGGCACCCCGAGCGGGACGCCGTCCGACGGCGTGGGGGCGGGCGCGGACTGCTCGGTGGCCGACGGCGGATCCGAGGTGGGGACCTCGGCCGGCGGCTCGGCAGGTGCGGTCGGCGTCGGCGGCGTCGACGGCAGCGACGTGGCAGGCGGTTCGACGGTCGACGAGGGTGGCGGCTCGGACGGCGGTGTGCCGGCGACGGGCGGGAGCGCGACCGGCGACTTCTCGACGACCGGCTCCGGATTCGTCGCCGGGTCAGCGACGCTCGACGAAGGTGCGACCTGTCCGGCATTCGGCACGACCGGCCGTGGATCCTGTACTGCCGGCGGGCTGCCAGGTCCGGCGTTGCCCACCACGACCGCGGGTTCCGGCGCGGCCGCGACGATCATCGGCGCAGTCGCGGGCTGGGCGATCGCGGCCGCCGAAACACCGGCCGCCGAGGGTGTCACGGCCGCGGGTAGCTGGCGATCGGCCAGTCGTCGCCGACCTGGTGACGTTGGCCGGTTGCTCGGTAACGGGCGGGACGGTCGACCACAGGGTGACGACCTCCTGCCTGATCCGTCCCGGCCGTCCAGGTCCTCGACCCCGCCGAGCGCCTCGGTCGCCCGGAACAACGCGAGCTTGGCCTCCACCGAACGACCATCCGCGAGAGCATCCCGTGCCAGATCGAGTTCCCGGTTCGCCTGGTCCGCCGACTCGACCGATGCCACCCGGTTCGGCCAGAACACCGCGGTGACCGGCCAGAGCGCGCTGTTGGGCGTCGCGTCCTTCGAGCTGATCGACGCCGTCCCGACCAGCAGGGCCGCGATCGCGGCGGCGATCGCCAGCGCGGGCCGCAGTGAACGCTTGGCCGGAACCTTCCGCGGCTCGACGACCCGACCGAGATCACCGAGCCGCGGCGGTTCCGGCAGCGGTGCCAAGCGACAGTTCGTCGCGCCAGTTCTCGAACAGTTCGGTCAGCGGGTCTCTGGTCAGCAGCGTGCCCGAGGCGTATTCGGCGGACAGCCGCTCGGTGCGGAATCGCTGCGGCGCACCGACCACCGACAGCGTCGGTCTGGCCGTCCACTGGCGGGTGGCGATGCCGTCGAGCCACTCGTCGTCGGCGAAGACGACGTCGAGGTCGACCAGCGGCGAGCTGGGATCGACCCGCCGGCGACCGGACCGGCCGGCCATCAGACCAACTGCTCGGAGAGCAGCGGCGTCGTTGGACAGCAGGTGCCGAAGCTTGGCCAGCGCCCGGTGCTGGGACACCCGCACGGCGCCCGCCGTCATCCCGAGGGCCTCGGCGGTCTCCTCGGCGCTGAGCCCGACGACCACCCGGAGCCGGAGGATCTCCTGCTGCGTCTCCGGCAGGGTCGCCAGCATCTCGTCGATCGACCAGCGCGGTGGAGTGGGCGACGACGCGACTGCTCGGGGCCGCGATCGGTCGGAGGCGGCGTCCGGCACCTCGGCGACCGGGTGCGACCGGGAGCGGGCGGCGACCCGGTGCGCGTCGGCCACCTTGTGCGCACAGATCCCGTAGACGAACGCCAGGAATGGTTTGCCCTCGTGCCGGAAGGTGGGCAGCGCGGTCAGCACGGCCATGCACACCTCCTGGGCGACGTCGTCGGCGGACGCCAGCGAGCGGTGTCCGGCGGACATGCGGGAACGGCAGTACCTGACGACGACAGGGTGGATACGGCCGAGCACGCGCTCCAACGCCGCTGCATCCCCGTTGACCGCCCGATCGACCAGGTCATCCAGGTCGTTCGGATCGGCCGCATCATGTAACTGCTTCATCGCCTTCGGCGGCTCCCCCGTTACATCCGGTGACGGATAGTGACGCAGCTTCCGTCACCTCGCCGACGCGCCCCGACGGCACAGTCGATTCATCGTAGCCACTGTCAGGAGGAACAACCGCGCATGACGGACCAATTGTTCAGCAGGCGGCACAACCCGGAGGAACAGCTCCCGTCAGGCGACGAACCCGCGGCGGAAACCGAGCGCGACGGCCTGCGCCCGGTCCCGGGCGCCCAGCTTGCGGAACAGCCGCCGGGCATGGGTCTTCACGGTGTCCTCGGAGAGGAACAGCTCGCGGCCGATCTCGCCGTTGGACTGGCCCTGGCTCATCCCGCGGAGCACCTGCATCTCGCGCTCGGTCAGCGGCGCCTCGCCGTCCATCGAATCCCGCAGCGCCGGCAGCCGCGGCGTGGTCAGGGTGTCGGCCAGCGCGGCCACGATCTCCGGCTGGGTGGCGTCCCAGCGCAGGAACCCGCGCGCGCCGCAGGCGATCGCCGCGGCGATGGACGCGGTGTCGTCCGGCGAGCCGAAGACGATCACCACCGCCGACGGATGGATGGCCAGCAGCCGGCGGGTCGCCTCGATGCCGCTGGTCAGCGCGCGCTGGGTGCCGATCAGCACCACGTCGGCCGGTCTGCCGGCCGTACCGGGACAACAATTCGTCGCCACTGGCGACGCAATCGATCCGCCGTCGACCGACGGCACCGCCGTCATCACCCTGGTCAGTCCATCGCGAGCGCTCCGGCGCTCGTCGCAAATCAGCACGCTGGTCACGTGATTCCCCCTGCTGCGGACGATGATGGATGGTGAACTACAGCTGCACTGATCGGACCGCTGGACCCCTGACCTTCGGCGGTACGACAATACGGTCCCCAAAGGGGATCGCTTCGGACAAAATCGCGCAATTGATGCGATCCCCTACTGCGGAGAGTAGTCGTAGGGCCACGATTGGCCACCGACCGGCACCGAACCGAGCGTCGGCGCGGCGCTGTGAGCGACGCCACATCGGGACACTCGTTCGATCTTGGAACGAACCGGTCCCGAGGACCGCCCGAAAAGCTCTGTCATCAAGATCGACAAAAAACATGATCAAGCTCTTGTCGCAGGAGCTGAAGCGATCTAGTGTCTGGAGATCAACAGCGCCGGGATCAGCGCGGATCCGGCTCCAACGCGGCAGATCACGCAGGGTTCGACGGCCTCCGACGCCGGGCCCCCCAGGTTGATCTTGCCGTGTGACCGACCGCGCCCAGATCCCAGGCACTGTCGGACGTTTCGAGATCGGGCCTGCACAGGTCAGGTCATCACCGAACCGAACGATGAGGGGATCGACGTGGCGGACACCAGGCGCCTTCCCGGCCCGAATGCCGATCTGTGGGACTGGCAGTTGCACGCAGCCTGTCGCGGGATGGCGAGCTCGTTCTTCTTCCATCCCGAGGGCGAACGCGGTCCGGCGCGGGCCCGGCGTGAGGCGCAGGCGAAGGCCGTCTGTTTCGAATGTCCGGCGATGGCCGCCTGCCGGGCGCATGCCCTGCAGGTGCACGAGCCGTACGGGATCTGGGGCGGGCTGTCCGAGGGTGAGCGGGCTCAGATGCTGACGCTGACCGGCGCGCACTGACCTGCTGCTCTGCTTGATCGTTCGGGGGGATTCACCACCCGAACGAGTCCGAGGCTGTCGTCCGGACGGCGGCACGATTCGCTCGCGAGGTCCGCGAAAGGACCACTGCCTGAGCGCGCCATCACTCGATCGTAGTGGTCCGATCGGCTATTCGCGCACCATTCGCCGACTACCGGCTGATGCCAAAGAGTGACTGCTGCTGCGTCGGGGTGGCCGGCGGCGTTCGTGACCAATGCGGCGGGCGTCCCGAATGTCAATCTCGTTCAGGACGACAACAAAGGCGGGCGACCCGCACTCGGGTCGCCCGCCTCTGCGTCGTATGGATCAGTGGCTGTGGCCGTGGTGGCCGCCGGCCGCCTCCGGCTCGTCCTGCGGGATCTCGACGACCGTCGACTCGGTGGTCAGCACCATGCCGGCGATCGAGGCCGCGTTGGAGACCGCGGACTTGGTCACCTTGACCGGGTCGATGATGCCGGCCTTGACCATGTCGACGTACTCGCCGGTGTTGGCGTCGTAGCCCTGGCCGACCGGCAGCTCGGCGATCTTGTTGACCACCACCGCGCCCTCCTCGCCGCCGTTCGCGGCGATCCAGAACGCCGGCGCCGACAGCGCCCGACGAACGATGGCGACGCCGGTCGCCTCGTCGCCGGTCAGCTCGGCCTCCAGCTCGGCCAGCTCGGCGGCGGCATGCACCAGAGCAGAACCGCCGCCGGCGATGATGCCCTCGGCGACCGCCGCCTTGGTGGCGTGCACGGCATCCTCGATGCGGTGCTTGCGCTCCTTGGCCTCGATCTCGGTGGCGGCGCCGACCTTGATCACCGCAACGCCGCCGGCCAGCTTGGCCAGCCGCTCCTGCAGCTTCTCCCGGTCCCAGTCGGAATCGGTGGTCTCGATGTCCTTGCGCAGCTGCGCGGCACGCTCGGCCACCGCCTCGGCCGAACCGCCGCCGTCGACGATCGTGGTGTCGTCCTTGGTGACGGTGACCCGGCGGGCGCGTGCCCAGCACCTCGAGCCCGACGTCGGACAGCTTGAGCCCGACCTCGGCGGAGACCACCTCGGCACCGGTGACGATGGCCAGGTCCTGGATGAACGCCTTGCGCCGGTCGCCGAAGAACGGCGACTTGACCGCGACGACGGTGAACGTCTTGCGGATCGCGTTGACCACCAGGGTGGACAGCGCCTCGCCCTCGACGTCCTCGGCGACGATCAGCAGCGGCTTCTTGGCCTCGAGCACCTTCTCCAGCAGCGGCAGCAGGTCGGCCAGCGCGGAGATCTTCTCCCGGACCAGCAGCACGTAGGTGTTCTCCAGGACGGCCTCGCCGGCCTCCGGATCGGTGGCGAAGTACGGCGAGATGTAGCCCTTGTCGAACTGCACGCCGTCGGTGTACTCGAGCTCGGTGTTCAGCCCGGAGTGCTCCTCGACGGAGACGACGCCGTCGGCGCCGACCTTCTCCAGCGCGTCGCCGAGCAGGTCGCCGATCAGCTCGTCGCGGGAGGCGATGGTGCCGACCTGCGCGATGGCCGCGCGGTCGCCGGCCACCGGGGTCGCCCACTCGGTGAGCAGCTCGTTGACCCGGTCGGCCGCCTGGGTGATGCCGGACCGCAGCGCCAGCGGGTTGGCGCCGGCGGTGACGTTGCGGATGCCCTCGGCGATGATCGCCTGGGTCAGGATGGTCGCGGTGGTGGTGCCGTCACCGGCGACGTCGTTGGTCTTGGTCGCGGCGGTCTTCGCCAGCTGGGCGCCGAGGTTCTCCTCGGGGTCGTCCAGGTCGATGTCGCGGGCGATGGTCACGCCGTCGTTGGTGATGGTCGGGCCGCCGAACTTCTTGTCCAGCACCACATACCGGCCGCGCGGGCCGAGGGTGACCTTGACCGCGTCGGCCAGCTTGTCCACGCCGCGCTGCAGCGCGGAGCGGGCCTGCGGTATCGAAGCTGATCTGCTTCGCCATGTGTTGTCCAGTCCTGTCGAAAGTCAGATGGGTTGATCAGAATGCGCGCCAGAAACGACCGCGCCCCGACCGCCCGCGGGTGCGGGCCGCCGGGGCGTGATCGATCTGCAAGAGCTGTGCGGTACTGCGGTCCTACTTGGCGACCTTGGCCAGCACGTCACGTGCGGACAGCAGCAGGTATTCCTTGCCGCTGTACTTGACCTCGGTGCCGCCGTACTTGGAGTAGATGACGACGTCGCCTTCGACGACGTCGATCGGGATGCGCTTGCCATTGTCGTCGTAACGACCCGGGCCGACGGCAAGGACGGTGCCCTCCTGGGGCTTCTCCTTGGCGGTGTCGGGAATGACGATGCCGGACGCGGTCGTCGTCTCAGCCTCGTTGGCCTGGACGAGGATCTTGTCCTCGAGCGGCTTGATGTTCACGCTCGCCACGGTGTGACCTCCCCCTTCTGGGGTTCGATTCTGCGGCAGCGGCCTGACGGCTACTGCCGTGTGGATTGTCTGGATGTGCCCGGCGAGGATCGGGCCCGTCGTCGCGGGAGCCGGGCCGTCACTGTGCCGTTCGACTAGCACTCTAGCCATGCGAGTGCCAGGTCTCAACCACCGGGGCCGGATTCGTCGACTGCGTCGCGAGCGGATCGCGTCGCGTTCAGGTACAGCAGTCAGCACGATCGGCGAACGCCGGCTCAGTGACGCAGACCGCCAGGATGACCGAGCCGGCGCGAACTCCACCGCGGACGGCGCGTCGGCCATGATCCCGTCACCGCGAGCTGCGTCAGCCGATCCGTCGCGAGTCGGCGCAGCGTGCGAGCCGACGGCAACGTCCCTGCCTGCGTGAGCGCGGCGTACCACTCGTTGTCCAGACCAGCTCGATCCTGGCCAGCGCCGCGGTCGCGGCCAGCCGGCGGCCCGGCGTCAGCTCGGTGTCGACGTCGTGCAGCCACGCCCGCAGCGCCACCTCGTCGGCGGCGCCGTCCAGCAGGCTCGGCTCGTACTCGGTGAGCAGCAGGGCGATCGCGGCGATCGCCGCCTCGACCTGGTCCGGGGGCAGCGTCGAACCGGCGGTGGTCACGGCCCGGATCGCCGTCGAGAGCCGGTCACCGGTGCGGCCGTCCGTCGCCCGCCGCAGTTCGACCAGCAGACTGCCGGCGGCATCGGTTCGTAGATAGGGATTCGATTCGTGGGCCGTTGCCGCGCTCATGATGGGCTCCATTGCCGGTGTCGAGGATGCCTGTTGCGGGAGTTCCGGCGTCCGGATCGACGGCCGCCGGAACCCCAGGGTAGGCGCGATTCAGCCGGTGGTCGCCTTGCGAACGGCGGCCGCGACGGCCGCCGAGACCGCGGGATCGAACACCGACGGCACGATGTAGTTCGCGTTCAGCTGCCCGGCCTGCACACAGTCGGCGATGGCGGTGGCCGCGGCCAGCAGGCACTCGTCGGTGATCTCGTGCGCGCCGGAGTCGAGCATGCCGCGGAAGAAGCCGGGAAAGGCCAGCACGTTGTTGATCTGGTTCGGGTAGTCCGATCGGCCGGTCGCGACGATCGCCGCGTGCTTGCTGGCGGCGAACGGATCGACCTCCGGGTCGGGGTTGGCCAGCGCGAACACGATCGCCTTGTCCGCCATCCTCGCGATGTCGTCGCCGGTCAGCAGGTTCGGCGCCGACACCCCGATGAAGACGTCGGCGCCGACCAGCATCTCGGCCAGCGTGCCCTGCGCGCCGCGGGGATTGGTGGTGTCGGCGATCCACCGGCGGTACTCGTCGAGGTTCGGGTTGCCGGGATCGGATGGCGCCGTGCCGGTCGCAGCCGATGATGTCGGCGAAACCCTGATGGTGCAGCAGCTGGATGATCGCCCGGCCGGCCGCGCCGACGCCGCTGACCACCACCCGGACGTCCTTGGGCTCCTTCTTCACCACCCGCAGCGCATTGGTCAGCGCCGCCAGCACCACGATCGCGGTGCCGTGCTGGTCGTCGTGGAACACCGGGATGTCCAGCAGCTCCCGCAGCCGGCGCTCGATCTCGAAACACCGTGGGGCGGCGATGTCCTCGAGATTGATCCCGCCGTATCCGGGCGCGATGCAGCGGACGATCTCGACGATCAGGTCGGTGTCCTGGGTGTCGAGCACCACCGGCCAGGCGTCGACCCCGCCGAACTGCTTGAACAGCGCGGCCTTTCCCTCCATCACCGGCATCGCCGCGGCCGGGCCGATGTTGCCGAGGCCGAGGACCGCCGACCCGTCGGTGACCACGGCGACGGTGTTCCGCTTGATCGTCAGCCGGCGGGCATCGCGGGGTTCTTCGCGATCGCCATGCAGACCCGGGCGACCCCGGGGGTGTAGGCGCGGGACAGGTCGTCGCGGTGCTTGAGCGGCACCTTGGGCACCACCTCGATCTTGCCGCCGAGGTGCAGCAGGAAGGTCCGGTCACTGACCTTGCGGACGCTGCACCCCGGGCAGGTCCTCGATCGACTTGGTGACCTCGTCGGCGTGCGCCGCGTCGACCGCATCGCAGGTCACGTCGACCACGATGTAGTCGGGCCCGGATTCGACGACGTCCAGCGCGGTGAGCGAACCGCCCGCCGTCATCACCGCGGCGGCGAGATCGGCGGTGGCGCCGATCGCCGACGGGGCCTCGGCGCGAACGGTGATCGAATAGCCGGGACTGGTGCTCGCCATTGCTGGGTTCCTTTCGGCCGGGCGACCTCGATGTCGCTACTGGCCCGGACAGCGTGGCACGAGCGGACCGGTCACCGCATCAGCAACTTCTCAGACATGCACAACTTCTCAGACATGCACGACAGACACCGGCAGACCCGGGTCGCCGGTGAGCAGTTCGCCGGACGGCGCTCCGCCGGCGGCGACCACGTGCGCGCCCACCGCCGCGATCATCGCGCCGTTGTCGGTGCACAGCGCCGATCCTGGGCACCCGCAGGTCGAGACCGGCTGCCGCGCACCGCTCCTCGGCGCAGCCGGCGCAGTCCGCGGTTGGCCGCGACGCCACCGGCGATCACCACCGTACCGATGCCCAGATCCGTTGCGGCGCGGACGGTCTTGGCCGTCAGCACGTCGACAACCGCTTCCTGGAAGGACGCGCAGACGTCCGGCACGTCGACCACCCGACCGGCCCGCTCCGCCGCCTCGACATGCCGGGCGACGGCCGTCTTCAGTCCGGAGAAGGAGAAGTCGTAGGGCGCGTCACGGGGGCCGGTCAGCCCGCGCGGGAACCGGACCGCGGTGGGATCGCCGTCCGCGGCCAGCTTGTCGATCACCGGACCGCCCGGATACCCGAGACCCAGCAGCCGGGCCACCTTGTCGTAGGCCTCGCCGGCCGCGTCGTCGACGGTGCTGCCGATCTCGGTGATGTCGCCGGCCAGGTCGTCGACCCGCAGCAGCTGCGTATGACCGCCCGAGACCAGCAGCGCCAGCGTCGGTTTCGGCAGCGGGCCGTGCTCGAGGGTGTCGGCGGCGACGTGGCCGGCGAGGTGGTTGACCCCGAAGAGCGGCACGTCCCAGGCCGCCGCATAGGCCTTGGCCGCGGCCACCCCGACCAGCAGCGCGCCGGCCAGCCCGGGGCCGCAGGTGACGGCGATGGCGCCGACGTCGCGATGGCTCGACGCCGGCATCGGCGAACGCCGCCCGGACGGTGGCCGTCATCGCCTCCAGGTGCGCGCGGGAGGCGATCTCCGGCACCACACCGCCGAACCTGGCGTGCTCGTCCTGGCTGGAGGCCAGCGCGTTGCCGAGCAGTTCCGGTGCGCCGTCGGTGATCCGGACCAGGCCGGCACCCGTTTCGTCGCAGGAGGATTCGATGCCCAGGACGATGGTGCCGACCTGCTTGCGGTCATCTGGCCTCGCCATGGTGTACGCGTCCGCCCCGCTCGGCTGGTAGTAGCGCCGCCGGATGCCCAGCCTGACGAAACCCTCCGAGACGTACAGCGCGATCGCCGCGCTCGTTGTCGGTCCGCACCTCGAGCAGCAGCCGTCGGTCGCCGGCGGCGGCGATCAACTGCCGCAGCAGCTTTCGGCCCAACCCGCTGCCCTGCGCGTCCGGCCGGACGCCGATGGTGTGCACCTCCGCCTCGTCCCCGCTGATCGGCCAGGCCCGCGTAACCGTCGATCACGCCCGTCGGCGTCGCGGTGCACCACGTAGTGGTGGCCGGCCGCCAGCTCCGAGGCGAACATCTGCCGGGTCCACGGCGAGTCGCCCGGGAACAGGATCTCCTCCAGCTCGACCAGCGCGGGAATGTCGGCGGCGTCGAGGATCTCCAGCCGGGTTCGACGGATGACCGATCGCGCGTCATCGCGAGATCACCGCCCAGCACCGATTTGCGGGCGCCCGGTTCGGTGGCGTCCGGGCGCCGCAGGTACAGCGGGGTCAGCGGGCCGGGGACCGCGCCGGTCAGCAGCGCGATGGCGGCCCGTTCGACCAGCCCGAGGCTCTGCGAGCCGCCTGCGCCGTCGATTCGGCTCGGGATCGAAGCCGGTCGTCCGCTGTGCGTCCAGCAGGCCGGCGCCGGCGCCGGTGAGGTACGCGCGGCGTCAGGCCGTGCTCGGCCAGCAGCTCCGGAACAGCGGCCGGGGCGAGCACCAGCGGACCGAGCTCCCGCCGGCCGTCCGGGCGGTACGCCGACAGGTAGACCTCGCGGCGCCGGGCGTCGGTGACGACCAGCAGGTCGCCGGCCGGCTTCGACGCCAGCGCAGCGGCCAACGCCCGGGCGGTGCCGTCGTGGCTGGGCACCCCGTGCACCGGGATGTCCAGGCCGTCGCCCAGCGCGGCGGCCGTGGCGATGCCCACCCGCAGGCCGGTGAACGGGCCGGGACCGAGCCCGACCACCACCGCGTCGAGGTCCCTGACGGTGTGCCCGGTCGCTGCCAGCGCCGCCTGCGCCAGCGGCATCAGGCGCTCGGCGTGGGCGAACGGATCGGTCACCGACTCCTCGGCGAGCAGCTGCGAGGGCTTCGGAATCCCGGCGGAGTCGTCGCGATGGACGGCTTCGGTGAACTCGTGCGGTCGCAGCAGCCGCACGACGCCGGCGGTGACCGACGGGGTCGAGGTATCCAGGGCGAGCACGAGCACGATGAGCCATCCTACGGAGCCGTCGAGCCGACGCTGCACCGACTCAGCTGCGCAGGCGCCGCACCCACCAGGCCTGCCAGGGCATCTCCACCGCCTTCGGGTCGTACACCCGGCGCACCCACCCGACCGCGTCCGCCGGTGGGAGACCGTCGAGCACCGCCAGCGCTGCCAGCGCCGTTCCGGTTCGGCCGCGTCCACCGTGGCAGGCGACCTCGACCGATTCGCCGGCGTGCGCCCGACGTAACGCCTCGGCCAGACCGTCGAGGGCATCGGAGCGATCGGTGGGAATCCAGAAGTCCGGCCAGTTGATCCGCCGGCACGGCCACGGTGGCAGCGGCCCGTCCGCCAGCGCCAGCAGGAAGTCGGCCGGCACCTCCGGGATGTCGGTCATTCGCCTGCCGGTGACGGCGACGCCGGAGGGCAGGACCACTGATCGACTCACCCGGCCAGTCTCCCCGACCCGCATCCCCGACCCGCCGGGCTCGCGGCGGATCCCTGGCTACGCTCAGCCGCACGGGACAATTCCGCCACCCAGCGCGAGTTCCACCCGTCAGGTGAGGAGGTCCGGCGTGTCCGAGCAGGTCACCCTGGCCGACGTCGCCCGCTGGGCCGGTGTCTCGCTGGCCACGGCGTCCCGCGCGCTGCACGGCACGACGGGTCGAACGGTCGGGCCGGAGCTGCGGGCCAGGGTGAAGGCCGCGGCCGCCGAACTCAACTACTCCCCCAATGCGAATGCCCAGGCGGTGGTCCGTGGCACCACCACCACCGTCGGACTGATCGTGCACGACATCGCCGATCCGTCGGCAGCTGCGTTGGCATCCGGGGTGATGGCGGCGGCCGCCGACCGCAACCTCATCGTCACCATCGGCTCCACCATGTCGGACCCGTTCATCGAGATCAGGCATGTCGAGGCGCTGCGCAGCCAACGCGCCAAGGCGGTGATCCTGGCCGGCTCGAGGTTCAACGACCGGGAGTCGACCGAGCGGCTCGCCGAGGAGCTCGTCGGGTTCTCCGTCGGCGGCGGATATGTGGCGGTGGTCGGCCAGCACAGCCTGCCACTGAACACCATCGTCATCGACAATGCCGGTGGCGCAGCACGTCTGGCCCGCGCCCTGGTGGCGTTGGGGTATCGCCGGTTCGCCGTTCTCGCCGGCCCTGAGGCGTTGGTGACCTCGGAGGATCGGGTCGCCGGGTTCCGCTCCGGGCTCGCCGAGGTCGGCGTCGAACTGCCCGAGGAGAACATCATCGCCGCGCAGTTCACCAGGGACGGTGGCTATGTCGGCGATGACCGAGTTGCTGGACCGGGACATCGACGTGGAGTTGGTGTTCGCCGTCAACGACGTGATGGCGGTCGGCGCGATCGCCGCGCTGCGGGACCAGGGTCATCGGGTGCCGCAGGACATGGCGGTCGCCGGGTTCGACGACATCCCGACGCTGCGCGACGTGCGCCCGTCGCTGACCACCGTCCGGCTGCCGCTGGTCGACATCGGTCGCCAAGCACTGGAGCTGGCGCTGGACCGGCGAACTGCTCGGGGGCCGGACGATGTCGACTCGCCGACGGTGGTGACGGTGCCGGGTGAGGTCGTCATCCGCGAGAGCACGCCGGAACGTGGCCCGGCTGGCAACTGACCCGATCCCGGCGATGAGTTCTCGGGCGGTCGCGCAGTCTGACCGTGCGGTGGGCCCGAAGAGTTCCCGGAACAACCGGACGAAAGGCAATCCGACATGCGAAAGCTGATCGTGAGCACGTTTCTGACCCTCGACGGCGTGATGCAGGGCGCCGGCGGCCCCGGCGAGGACGACAGCGGTGGGTTCACCCAGGGCGGCTGGTCGGTGAACTACTGGGACCAGATGATGGGCGAGGTGATGGAGGCGGCGATGAGCGAGCCGTTCGACGTCCTCCTCGGCCGGAAGACCTACGACCTCTTCGCCGCGCACTGGCCCCGGGTACCGGAGGAGGAGGGCGGCAAACCGCTGAACGACGCCACCAAGTACGTCGCGTCGCGCCATCATCCGGACCTGCCGTGGGGGCCCTCGGTGCTGATCGAGGGCGATGCTGCCGACGGTGTCGCGGCGCTGAAGAGGCAGGACGGGCCGGAACTGCAGGTGCACGGCAGCGGCGACCTCGTCCAGACCCTCAGCAGGCACAACCTGGTCGACGAGTACCGGCTGTGGATCTTTCCGTGCGTAGTCGGCACCGGGAAGCGGCTGTTCGCCGACGGCACCGTTCCCGCCGGGCTGACCCTGATCGACAGCACCATCTCCACCACTGGCGTCTTCATCGGGACCTACGTCCCGGCCGGCGAGATCGCCATCGGCTCATTTGCCCTGGACCCGAGCATCCTGATCGGGCCAGGTTGTTGGGGCAGCCGCGAGATATCAGCGGACATCGCCCGGTGCTGATCGTGTGGCGGCCAGGCTTCCACCGGTAGCGGTGGGTCCGCGGTGAGGTAGCGATGGCCGGTGGGTGTGGTCCAACTGGAGGCGTGCTCGCCGGTGCGGGCCGACAGGTGCCCGGCATGGGTCTTGGCTCGGTGATCGTGCCGGCATTTGTCGTTCAGGTTCGAGGCGGTGGTCGGACCGCTCGGCACTGGCACCAGGTGGTCGAGATCGCAGTCCGACGCCGGTTTCGTGCAGGTCGGTCCGCTGCAGGTGCCGTCCCTGAACCTGACCGCCATGCCGAGCTTGCGGGACGGGAAGCGACCCATCTCGGTCACGTCGAGCAGGTTGCCCAGCTCGTCGGTGAGCAGCCGGTAGAACAGCGTGCCCGGTTGCTGCGCCATGTCCCGGATCGTGCCGGCGGGCACCATCGCGGATCGGTCCATCAACTGCCCAGGGGTGTTCGTGGCTCCGGCCAGCGACTGGATCGACACCACCACGCCGATCACCACCGGCGCCGGCCGGACCTCATGCCCACCCGCGCAGGGCGTGACCCGCCAGGTGCCGTTCCCGGTGCGGCTCTGATGGCTCAGCGACCATGGGGGTTCGGGTGGGTCCGCTGATCCCGACCACGGCGGATCCGCCCGGAAGGCCGCGGCCGGCAACTCCCAATCCCCGGCATCCCAATCGGTTTCGCTGAACTCACCGTCATCCGGGAGCTCGTCACCGGGGGCTGAGTCGTCCAGAAACTGATCATCTCCGTCCACGTCATCCGGATGCCGGCCGATCGTTTGCCAGTCGTTCTCACGCCGTCGATCCTCTTGCGTGCCGTCACCAGGCTGCGGTGTCGCGTTGGGCTGATCGTCAACCGGCTTCGGCAGAAAGTCTTTCGGGGAGGCGTTGCTCGGCGCGGACCCTTCGAGGGGGTATCGGCCGGACGCTTGCCAAGAGTCACGTCAGTCGGCGACGAGTCGCCAGTCGCGGTCGGGTCGTGTGTCGGCGACGAGTCGCCAGTCGCGGTCGGGTCGTGTTGAAGTCGGCTCTGGCGGTCGTGCGATCGCGATCGGCATCGGTGTTGTCGAGGTGATCATCGCGATCGTCGTTGGCGTCCCACACCACATGACAACCATTGCTGATCCGGCCACACAGCATGTCCACCAACGCATCCGAACGACGCTGCCGCATCGTCCGCAGATCGCCCGGCGACGCGGCCGCTGCCAGCGACGACAGAATCCGGTCGATCGCCGCCGCATCCACCGCCGACATCATGCAACTGAGAAAGCTCATCCCATCGACATCCGGCCGCACCGAGGCATACCGGTCGTCCATCGACCTGCGCAGGCGCTCATCCTGTTCCTCGGGTTCGAACCGGGCGATGAACTGATTCAACCAGCGCCCCAACAACTCCGGCGTCTGACCGACGGCAACTTCCACCACCAGCGAATTCAGCAACTGCTTCGACGAATCGTGCACCAGGCGCCGCAGCGCCCGGTTGATCCGCAGCACCCGTTCCTGATCGATGTCTCCCGCCACCCACGCGTCCCAGGCATCAGGACACTCCGCCTGCACCCGCCTGGTCATCGCCACGATCCGCTGCGCAGCGAATTTCGAGGTCTTCACCGCCAGGCTGATCTCCAGTCCGGCGAACTCACCGGCCTTGAATCGAGGGTCCTCGCCCCGCGCACGCCGATCCGCGATATCCCTGTTGATCACAGGCTTTTCGGGTATCGGCGAATTCCACCATCAACTCGGCCCGCCGCGCCTGCGCTCGACTGACCGCCGCATCCTGCGCCCGCAACTCATCGATCAACTCCCCCGCCCGACCCCCGGTCGGCACCCGCACCATCCCCATACAAGGAAGCTACAACCACCCACCGACAGTCACTTTGTGCGACGAAAGTGCCGCCCAACAAACACTTTCAGCAACTGACCCCGTGAAATGTTCACGCTCAGGGCAGTTCTCCCGCCGACGATCATCACGCCAGTATCAAGGTGGCTGGTCGTGGGCAGCAGAGGCGGACTGCCCCACCCATGAACAAAGCCATGGTCGGGGCCGTCGGTGGGGCACCGACCCGTTCTCGCTGTTCCTGTCCAAGCAGCGTCAGAGTTCCGTAATGACTATGGCCTTGTTTCTCCCCACACAGTCGGGTCTCCTGGTAGACACCCGACCTGCATCCCGACCGCACCGACCCAGGAGAGCGCGATGACCGGCCTCGACACCCGCCCGCCAAGCAGCACGCGCAGCCGGAAGAAGGCCATCTGGATCACGGTCGCCGTCGTGGCGGTGGTCGGTGTCGCCGTGGGATTGGCCCTGTTTCAACCCTGGAAGATCTTCACCCGCAACACGGTGAACGAGGCCGCCCCGGTGGCGGCCGCGGTGCAGAACGATGCCGTCACCGCGCCGGCCCTGAGCGCACCGGCCCTGAGCGCACCGGCCCAGAGCGCGCCAGCCGGCAGTGAGCACACCGGCCCCGGCCGCACCTGGCGCGACGGCAGCAGCGCAAACAGCCGCAGCGGCCACCACACCCGCCCCGATCGCATCCGAATCCCCTGCCGTAGAGGCCCCGGCACCAGAAGCAGCCGCCCCGACCGAGCCCACAATGCTGGCGTCCGGGACGTTCGTCGACGGGGAGCACGCAACGTCTGGCACCGCAACAATTCTCCAACTCCCGGACGGCTCGAGGTTCGTTCGGCTGGAGGGATTTTCGACGAGTGACGGTCCGGATGTGGACGTCTGGGTGACCGATCAGCAGGCCGGCGGCGACGACTGGGGCAAGTACGACGACGGTCGCTACGTCTCGCTCGGCGATCTGAAGGGCACCGACGGCAACCAGAACTACCCCATCCCGGCCGACGCCGATCTGTCCGGGCTGACCTCGGTGGTCATCTGGTGCGACCGGTTCAACGTCGCCTTCGGCTCCGCGGCGGTGACCCTGTAGTCGCGGGCTGCCGGTGATTGACACGATGCTGGGTGCGCACCCACCCGCAACGAGTCGATCGAGGACGCCATGCCCGCACGCCGCCTGGCCCACTACAGCCCGGGCCAGATCCAACTCGCGCTGATGCTCGCGCTGACGTTCTCCACCGGCATCATCGATGCCGTCGGCTACCTCGGACTCGATCGCGTCTTCACCGGCAACATGACCGGCAACGTCGTCATCCTGGGCATGGGCCTCGCCGGCGCCGACGACCTCCCGGTGCTCGGTCCGGCCGTCGCGCTGGTCAGTTTCATGGCCGGAGCGGTGATCGGTGGGCGGGTCCTCAAACCCGTGAGCGCCGGCTGGACCTCCCGCTCGACGGCACTCTTCGCCACCGTCGGCGTGTTGATGACCGGGATCGCCATCAGCTTGTTCCTGATCGGCAACGAGCCGGAACCGCCGCTGGAGACCATCCTCACGGCCGCGCTGGCCATCGCGATGGGCATCCAGGCCTCGGCTGCCCGTCATCTGGCGGTCAAGGACATCACCACCGTGGTGGTCACCTCGCTGATCACCGGGCTGGCGGCGGATTCCCGACTCGGTGGCGGCCTTGGCCAGCCGTGGGTCCGGCGGGTCGCCGCGCTGGCCCTGATCAGCGCGGGGGCCGTCGGCGGCGCGCTGGCCATTTCTCTGCACCTGGGCGCCGGGGTTGCCTTGGCGGCCGCCATCGTCCTGATCGTGACTCTCATCGGGCACATCGCGCATCGGGCGCACGAACGGTCAGAATCGGCCACCCAATCGAGCGACGCAGCGGGATAGAGTCCGTTCCGTGGCGATTCGTGTGGTCTTCGCGGACGACAACTTCCTGGTGCGGGAGGGCACGTCCGCGCTGCTGGCCGAGGTCGAGGAGATCGACCTGGTGGGCGTCGTCGGTGACCCGACGGCACTGCTCCGCGCCGTCGCCGAACTCAGCCCCGATGCCGTGCTGACCGACATCCGGATGCCGCCGACCTTCACCTCCGAGGGCATCGACGCCGCGAAGCGAATCCGCGCCGATCACCCGAACGTCGGTGTCGTGGTGCTGTCCCAGTACGCCGAGGACGACCTGGCCTTCGACCTGCTCTCCGACGGGGTGTCCGGGCTCGGTTACCTGCTCAAGGAGCGGGTGTCGCAGGTCGACGAGCTGGTCCGCGCCCTGCAGGAGGTCTGCCGCGGCGGCTCCGCCCTCGATCCGAAGATCGTCGAGGGACTGATGTCCCGCCGGTCGCGGGAGGCCAAGTCGCCGTTGCACGGGCTGACCGACCGGGAACGGGACGTGCTGTCGGAGATGGCTGCCGGACGCAACAACGCCGCCATCGCCAAGGCGCTGTTCCTGTCCGACCGGGCGGTGGAGAAGCACATCGGCGTGGTGTTCCAGAAACTCGGGCTGATCGACGAGGGCGAGGTCAACCGCCGGGTGATGGCGGTGCTGGCCTTCCTGGAGGCCAGCAGCGGGGTCAGCCGAAATCCTCGGGGCTGAACTCCTTCGGTTCGACCAGGACCAGCCAGTTCCCGGAGTTGTCCCGGATGATCGCCTCGACACCGTAGGGCCGATCGGCGGGCTCCTGCAGGAACGTGACGCCCTTCTCGCTCAGCTCCAGATGGGTCTGCCGGCAGTCGTCCACCCGCAGCCCGAGCCCGCCCATCTGACCCTTCTCCAGCTGCCGCCGGACGAAGTCGGCCGCCTCCGGGTCCAGCGGTGGACCGGGCGTCATCAGGGTGACCTCCAGCTCCGGCTGGCCGGGGGTGGTTGATGGTGACCCACCGCATGTCGGGGCCCATGGCGACGTCGGTGTTCGGCTCGAAACCCAGTATGTCGACGTAGAAGTCGCGCGCGGCGTCCTGATCCAGGCAGTAGACGGTGGTCAGCGAGACGTTGGTGATCATTGCTCGACGGTAGGCCGCCGGACACCCGATTCGCTTCTCCCAGATTGCGCGACCACAGAGAAATCAGCCGGCGGATCCAGCACCGGCGGATCCAGCACGCCGCAGATGAACAGGTAGCAGCCCGGCACCCGCGGTCCGCCCAGCGCGGCCCAGCGATTGCGGTACTCGCGCGGGGATTCGCCGACCAGCGCGGAGAACCGTGCGGAGAACGAGCCGAGGCTGGAAAAGCCTACTGCCATGCAGATCTCGGTCACCGTGAGGTTGGCCGTACCGCAGCAGATCCTGCGCCCGCTCGATGCGCCGGCGGGTCAGGTACCGGATCGGGGTCTCCCCGTAGGTCGCGGCGAACGAGCGGGCGAAGTGGTACTTGGATACCCCGGCCACGGCGGCGAGGTCGTCGAGGTCCAACGGCCCCCGGTACTCCCGGTCGATGTGATCGCGGGCCTGCCGCAGGTGCGGCAACAGGCCGAGCGGCACTGTTCCCGTCGCGACGCCGCCCATCGATCCAGGCTAGTGAACGCCGCCGGGGTGCTGACTCCCCCGGACCCGGGGGGTCCACCCACCACCGGTGTGGCCATTCCCCACCGTGATACCGAGATTGCCCGCCGAAAACTGTCGGCTTCAGCCCCGCCAAGTGGGCGGCTAACGCCCTGACCTGCGGCGATGGCAATCCATAACGTCATCGGTACTTCGGCAACACGGCCGGACAAGATCGATGAAAGAAGCCCGAGATGACCACCATCGAACTCCGTCGGACCCCCTCAGTGGTGATTCCCCGGAACGCTGTTCGATCGGCGGCCACCGGGACGGCGTCACTGGCACAGCCGGCCAAGGTGGCGCTCGTCGCCGCTGCCGCGTCGGTCCCGCCGATCACCATGCTGCACCTGAACGCGACCGGCGCCGTCGAGCCGGCGACCTGGACGATCAGCGACTACGTGGTCACCCTGCCCTACGGTGTCCCGCTGTTCGCCATGACGACCGGGGCGTTGGCGATCGGGGCCGTGGTGCTCGCCAGGGGGCTGGCCCAGCTGGCCGCGACTCGCGTGCTCCGGGTGCTGCTGGGGGTCTGGGCGGCGGCGCTGCTGCTCGCGGCGATCTTCCCGACCAACCTGCGGGGCACCCCGCAGGACTTCTCCTCCAACGTGCACCTGATCGCCGGCGCTGTCGTCTTCGCGGTGCTCCCGGTGGTGGGTGTGCTGGTCGTCCGCCGGCAGCAGCGACTGTCCGGCCGGTCGGCCACAACGGTGTCGCTGGCGGTGATCTCGTCGCTCAGCGGGTTGCTCAGTGCCGCGCTGATCCTGAACCGGCTGCCCGGCGTCATCGGGATGCCCGAGTTGATGCTCCCGCCGGGTCTGCTGCAGCGGGGTGCGGGGGCGGCCGAGATCGTCCTGCTCGCCGCGATTGCCGTCACCATCCTGCGCACCCAGCGGACATCCCGCTGATCCGGCCGGGCGGCCGGACATCGGCTGCCCACCCCTGAACTGGGGGCTGACCCTCTCGATGGCAGAGGGTCAGCCCCCTGCCATCTGTCGGTGCGGCGGAGGATGCTGTCCCGATGGCGCGAGGGCGAACCGGATCGGGCACGAAGCCGCATCCGGCAGGACCGCGGGCTGAGCGTGTTCACGGCCCTGGTGATGGTCGCCTTCGTCGTCCTCGTCTACGTCGTCGTGGTGATCGTGGGCGGGACCCTCCTGCTCGGCCGGGTGACGCCCAGCTTCTGGCTCTCGGTGCTGGCCACCGCCATCGTCGCCCTGGCCTTCGAACCGGTGCGGCTACGGGTGAAGGCGTCGCTGAGCAGGGCGCTGCACCAGGACCGCACCTCGCCGTACCAGGTGCTGGCCCGATTCCCGGCCACCGTCACCGGCTCGTATCCCGCCGAGGAACTGCCCGGCCGGATGGCGAGAGTGCTGGCCGAGGGCACCGGCACCGACCGCGCCGAGGTCTGGCTGGCGGTCAACAACCGACTCGAGCTCGCCGCGAACTGGCCGGCATGGACCGACGACATCGCCGGCGACCATGGACGTCTCGGCATGCGCCGCCACGCGCGATGCCGCCGGTCGTCGGCCTGGACCGGCCGGGCGCCACCAACGTCGTGATCGAGGGGCAACGGCACAGCATCGCTGTCCGGGAACGCGGCGAACTGCTCGGCGCGCTCACCGTGGTGGTGCGGGACGACCAGGAATTGACGCCGGTCGAAGAGCGGTTGTTCGCCGGGCTGGCAGCGCAATCCGGCCTGGTGCTGCGGGTCGCCGGCCTGCGTGCCGAACTCGGCCAGCAGCTGGGCCGGCTGGAGCAGCGCACCGCCGAGTTACGCAGGGCCAGAAGGGATCTGGTCACCCGGCAGGACGCGGAGCGGCAACGGCTGGAGCGCAACATCCACGACGGCGCGCAGCAGGAACTGATCGCGCTGCTGGTCAATCTCCGGCTCACCCAGACCCTGCTCGGCCGGGCGCCCGGACCGGGGAACCAAGCTCCTCGCCGAGCAGTCCGCCGCCGCCAGGGAGACGATCGCGACGCTCACCGCACTGTCCCGGGGCCTCTACCCGCCGTTGCTGACCGAGGCCGGGCCGGTCGCCGCGTTGCGCGCCGCGGTGGCCTCCGGACCGATCCCGGTGGATCTCACCGCCGACGACATCCCGCGCTGCGCAACGCCGGTCGAGGCCGCGGTCTACTTCTGCTGCCTGGAGGCGGTGCAGAACGCCACCAAACATTCGGCGGCGACCCGGATCGGCATCGACATCCGCGCGGGTCGGACCGACGGACGAGCCCACCGGGATCGAGCTGAGCATCACCGACGACGGGCACGGTTTCGACATCGGCGGGTCGTCCCGCGGTGGCCTGGCCAACATCCGCGACCGGGTCGAATCCGTCAGCGGCACCGTCGAGATCGGCTCCGAGCCGGGCCGCGGGACCACGGTGCGGGCGTTCGTCCCGACCGGGCAGGGGGTGGGCTGAGATGCGCAGCCTCGGCTGGGTGATGTTCGCCGGCACCTGCCTGCTCAGCGGGGTGCAGGTCGCGCTGCTCGTCTCCTCCGGCGACCCGCTGTTCTCCTACGACGTGATCGTCGAGAACGCCTTCCCGATCGCCACCATCGGGGCCATCGCCGGCGCGGCCGTCGGCGCGGTGATCGTGTCCCGGTACCCACGGAACGTCATCGGCTGGCTGTTCTGCGTCGGGCAGCTCGGCAGCGCCCTGAGCCAGGCCGCGGCCGCCTACGTGTCCACCACCCCGATCGGCGACCTGGAACCCGGTGGGGAGCAGTTCCTCGCCGAGAGCATTCGGCTGATCGCCCAGACCTTCAACGCGTACTACACGATGGCGTTCATCTCGCTGATCTTCCTGCTGGTCCCCGACGGGCGGTTGCCGTCCCGGAGGTGGCGCCTGGCGCCGTTCGTCCCGGTCGCCGCCGTTGTCATGCAGGTGGGTGTGTACCTCTCGCTGCCGTCCGATGCCTTCGAGCCGGGTGCGCAGATCGAATTCAACGTCGCCCAGGTGTTCTTCGCGGTCACCGCGGCGGCGGCGCTGGCCCTGGGGATCGCGCTGGGGGCGGTCGCGATCTGGCTGCGGCTGCGGCGCGCGGAGGGCGTCCTGCGGCAGCAACTGTTGTGGTTGGCCGCCGCTGCCGCCGCCGTCACCGGGACCTATCTGCTGGCCTTCGTCGCTCAGCTGCTGCTCACCCAGGCGCCCTGGTATCTGATCATTCCCTGGTACCTGTCCTACGTCTTCGTATCCGTCGCGGTGGGCGTGGCGATCCTGAAGTACCGCCTCTACGACATCGACGTGATCCTGAGCCGGGCCATCGTGCTCGGCGTACTCGCGGTCTTCGTGACGGTCGGCTACATCGGGGTGGTGGTGGCGATCGGCGCCGCCGTCACGGCGCTCGGCAGCAGTGGGTCGACGGTGTACTGGCCGTCGCTGGTGGCGACCGCACTGGTGGCCGCCGCGTTCCAGCCGGTCCGCCGGCACGTGCTGCGGCTCGCCGACCAGTTCGTCTACGGGAACCGGGCTGCGCCCTACGAGGCGCTGGCCTCGCTCAGCCGGCGGCTGGCCGACAGCCCTTCGCCCGAGGACCTGCCGGCCAGGGTGGCCGAGGCCACCGGCCGGGCGATCGGCGCGAGCCGCATCGTGGTGCGAACTGGGTCCCCCCGGGTCCGGGCTGCTGACCGCCGTCTGGCCGAGCGGTGCGCCGCGCGATTCCGGTGGCCCAACAGCAGGTCTCGAGCTGCCGGTTCTCGATGTGGGTGAGCAGGTCGGCACCATCACGGTCCTGCTGCCACCGGGCCGCGACCTGCGACCCTTCGAACGTGAGCTGCTCGATGACGTCGCCGCGCAGGCCGGTGTGGCGTTCCGCAACGCCCTGCTGGAGGCGGAGCTGGCCGCCAGGGTGGAGCAGACCGAGATCCAGTCGGCCGAACTGGCCGCCTCCCGGCAACGGCTGGTCGGGGTCGAGGACGAGGCGCGGGAACGGCTGGCCGGCTCGATCAGCCGCGAGGTGATCCCGCACCTGGCGGTGGTCGAGTCCGCTCTCGACGACCGGGACGACGGGGTACCGGTGCCGCCGGCCGGGCTGCTCGATCGGCTGATCGCCCAGACCGAGCTGGCGCTGGAGAACCTGCGGACCGTGTGCCGCGGGGTGTTTCCGGCCCTGCTCGAGCGCCGCGGGATGGTTCCGGCGCTGTCGGCGCAGCTGGATGCGACCAGGTCGCCGGCTCAGCTGGAGGTCGCGGAGTCCGCCGAACGCCGACTGGACCGGGCCGCCGAGGCCGCCGGCTACCTGTTCTGCATCGAGGCGGCGCCGACCGACCGTCCGAGCGTCATTGCGCTGTCCGTCGACAACGACACGCTGTCGGTCGCGGTGACCGCGCAGAGCGTGTGGGACGACCCGACCGCGAGCAATTGGCAACATGCCAGGGACCGGGTGGCAGCGCTGGGCGGTGAGGTACGCGTCGAGCGCGACGGCGACGGGTCGCAACGGGTGCGGGCACTGATCCCGCTCGCCGATCAGCCGCCGGTGGGCGAGGTGACGGTCGGCACGGTGCCGGGCGAGGCGCGCGTGATGGCTGCCCAGACCGCTTCCAGTCGGTCGGGGCCGAAGGCTGACTTGGGGACGTAGGCGGCCGCGCCGCAATCGGCGGTGAGGTCGGCGAACTCCGCCTCGTCGTAGGACGAGAGCAGGATGACCATGACCTGCGGGTGGGACTCGCGGAGCGTGCGGCTGGCCTGGACGCCGTCCATGCCCGGCAGGTTGACGTCCATCAGCACCAGGTCGGGCCGCAGCTTGTCGACCGCGTCCAGCGCCTCCTCGGCGGTGGCCGCCGTACCCGCCACCGCGAACGCGTCGGTGGATTCCACCACCGCCTGCGCTGCCCGGCGGAACGGCACCTGATCGTCGACGATCAGCACCCGGATACGTTCCCCACCTGCGTCCAACATGGCCGATCACCTCCTGCTCCCGATCCGATCCTCACCCGTTCGCGATCCGGCCGCGAGGAGGTTGACCGCACACCTGCGGGTGGGTAGTACCCCCTTCCAGCCCGATCAGCGTCACGCCACGGCTACGAAGCACCGAGCGTGCGCAGGGTGAGCACCTGAGCCACCACCATCCGCTGGATCTCCGCGGGGTCGACGCTCTCGTTGGAGGCGTGGATCCTGGACAGCGCGGTGTCCTCGGCACCCCAGAGGATCACATCGGCGCGCGGGCAGGCCTTCTTCAGCGAATTGATCAGCGGGATCGACCCGCCGGATCCGATGGTCTCCACCGCAGTGCCGAAGGCCTCGGTCAGCCCCTGTTCCGCCGCCAGCACGGCAGGCCCGGACATGTCGACGGCGAACGGCCACCCGGCCTTGAGCGGCGTGACCTCCACCTCGACGTGCCAGGGGGCGACCGAGGTGAGGTGGTCGACCAGCAGCTGGAGTTCGTGATCGGCGTCCGCGCCGGGCGCGATCCGCATCGACACCTTCGCTGTCGCCTCGGGAATCAGCACGTTGGACGCGGCCTGCACGGTCGGCGCATCGATGCCGATGACGGTCGCGGACGGCTTCGCCCAGAGCCGCGAGGCCAGGGTCCCGGAGCCGATCAGCTCGACCCCGGGGAGCACCCCCGAACTTTCCCGGTACACCTGCTCGTCCACATCCGCGCCGGGCCACTCGCCGGTCGAGACGCCGGGCACGATGGTGTTGCCGTCATCGTCGTGCAGGGTCGCCAGGATCCTGATCAGGGCCACCAGCGCGTCCGGCGCCGCCCCGCCGGCCACCCCGGAATGCACCGGGAACGCCAGGGTGCGGACCCGCACCGTGCACGAGACCTCGCCGCGCAACGCGGTTGTCAGGGCCGGCCGGCCCACCGACTGATTGCCCATGTCGGCGATGACGAACGCGTCGCAGTCGAACATCGCCGGGTTGGCGTCGACGAAATCCTCCAGATGGCTGATCGTTTCCTCCTCCCCCTCGATGAGGATCTTGACCCCGACCGGAATCTCGCCGGCGAAGGCCTGCAGGGTGCCGGCGTGGATGATCAGGCCGGACTTGTCGTCCGCGGCGCCGCGGCCGTAGATCCGGCCGTCCGCACCGGGAGTGGCGACGAACGGATCGGTGTCCCAGCCCTGCTCCACCGGCGCCGGCTGCACGTCGTAGTGGGCGTAGAGCAACACCGTCGGAGCGCCGGCCGGGGCCGGGATCTCGGCCCAGACCGCGGGATAGCCACCGGGAATCGGCAGCAACCGCGCGTCCGGCGCACCGCTGCGCTGCAACAGGTCGACCACCGCCTCGCCCATCCGGTGCACCGGCTCGGCCGGGAAGCCGGGGAACGCGACCGACGGGATGCCGACCAGGGTGGACAACTCGTCGATCAGACCGGGCATCAGGGCGGCCACCCGCTCGGTGAGTGGCGATGCGGCGTCCTGCGCTGTGAATGGCGATGCGGCGGATGAACTCATCGAAACTTCTCTCCCTACGGTTCCGGTTCGCGATCTGCCGGCAAGTAGATCAGCCGCGCCCCGGGGACGCTGATCTACCGTTGACCGGTGGATCGCGCCGACCTTGCCGAACTGCTTGCCGACCGGCTCGACGGCTACCAGGTGCGCACCGTCGTCGTCCTCGGTGAGGGCCAGGAAAACGTTGCGTACGAGGTCAATTCCGAGATGGTCGTGCGGATCAGCAAGCAGGCTGACCCGGCCGCGGTCGTCGACCGGGAGGCCCGGTTGCTGGACATCGTCGGGCGAGTCTCGACGCTGCCGATCCCGCGCCCGCTGTTCGCCGCCGACGGGGTGCTGGCCTACCGCAAACTGATCGGGACGCCGTTGCTCGACCTGCCGACAGATCGACGACAACAGCATGCCGTGCGGAGCGGGGCGGTCTTGGGCGGCTTCCTGGCCGAGATCCAGTCGATCGACGCCGATCTCGTGACGAATCTGGTGCCCGCCGACGACGACCCGCTGGCCGAGTGGATGGCCGATGCCAGGCAGTCGTTCGCCGACGTCGAAGATCACCTCCCCGCCCGTCACCGCCCGCAGGTCGAGACCTTCCTGAACACCGACCCGGCGGCAGAACCGTTGCCGGAGTTGGTCTTCTCGCACAACGACCTCGGGATCGAACACGTGCTGGTCGAACGCCGCACGGCGGGACCGTCACCGGGATCATCGACTTCAGCGACGCCGCCCTGGTCGATCCGGCCTACGACTTCGGGCTGATCCTGCGCGATCTCGGGCCCGGGGCGTTCGACGCCGCCACGCAGGCGGCGCAGCAACGGAGGTCGGAGATTTCGGGAGCGCGCCCTGCTGTACGCCAGGTGCAGCGTGCTGGAGGACCTGCAGTACGGGCTGGCCACCGACCATCCGGCTTACGTCGACAAGAGCGTGGTCTCGCTGGACTGGCTCTTCACCGGGTGACTGTCGCGGCGTCCGGAAGAAGGTCAGGCGCCGATCGCCGGCAGCCGTACCTCGAATCGGCAGCCCGCTCCCTGGTTGCGGACGCTGATCTCGCCGCCGTGCGCCTGCACCAGGCCCTGCGCGATCGCCAGCCCCAGCCCGGCGCCGGTGTCGGCCACCGCGACCCCGGTCCGGGGAGAGCGGGCAGGGGCACCGCGGAACGCGACGTCGAACACCCTGGGCAGGTCGTCCGGATCGATGCCGCCGCACCCGTCCTGCACCGCCAGCCACGCGTAGTCGGCGGTCTGCCCGGCGACCACCTCGATCCGCTGGTCGGACGGCGTGTGCCGGATCGCGTTCACCAGCAGGTTGCGCAGCACCCTGATCAGCTCGTTGTCCGAGCCCTGCACCACCGGCCAGCCCGGGTCGGCCGACGCGGTGAGCTCGATGCCCCGCCGGTGGGCGGCCGGCGCGGCGGCCTCCATGGCCTGGGCCACCAGGTCTTCGGTGGAGACCGGCCCGAGGGTCAGCGACAGGGCGCCGGCGTTGATCCGGGACAGTTCGAACAGGTCGTCGACCATGGTGGACAGCCGGGTGGTCTCGGAACTGATCCGGCGCGCGTAGTCGGCGACCTCGGCGGGTTCGACGACGACGGCGTCCTCGAGCGCCTCGCTCATCGCCCGGATCCCCGCCAGCGGGGTGCGCAGGTCGTGACTCACCCAGGCGACGAGCTGCCGGCGGGATGCCTCCGCGGCCCGTTCGGCCGCCCGCTCCCGATCGGCGGCCAGGGCGCCGAGGGCGATGCGCCGGCCCAGGAACACCGCCACCGGGATCACCACCAGGGCGATCAATCCGCAGGCCGTGGCGGTCAGCCCGAGTGCCGGGGTGTACATGAAACCGCTGATGAGCACGATGAAGACCAGCACCGCGACGATCGGCACGATGACCAGCGCGGCGATGTTGGCGGCGGCCGACCGGTGCCGGAGCAGGTGCAGCACGGCGATCTCGACCAGCGCGGTCAGCCCGGCGGCCAGCAGCGCCCAGGGCAGCACGTGCACGAAGTCGGTCATCACGGCGCCGCTCCCGGCTCGAACCGGTAGCCGACTCCCCAGACCGTGACGATCCTGGTCGGGTGGGCGGGGTCGAGTTCCACCTTCTCCCGCAGCCGCCGGACGTGGACGGTGACCGTGGACTGGTCGCCGAACGACCAGCCCCAGACCCGCTCCATCAACTCGGCCCGGCCGAAGACCTGACCCGGGTGCTGCAGCAGGAAGAACAGCAGGTCGAACTCCCGGCCGGTCAGGGCGAGCAGGGTGCCTCGGCAGTGCGCGGTCCGCGACACCGGATCGGCCGAGAGCTCACCGTCGGCGCTGGTGATCAGGGTGGCCGCCGGCCCACCGTTGCCGGCCGGTCGACGGCTGCGTTCCAGTACCCGCCCGACCCGGAGCGCCAGCTCGCGGGGGCTGAACGGCTTGACCACGTAGTCGTCGGCGCCGTACTCCAGGCCGACCACCCGATCGGATTCCTGGCCCAGCGCCGTCAGCATGATCACCGGCATGGTCGAGGTCCGGCGAACCTCGCGGCACACCTCGAGTCCGTCCATCCCCGGCAGCATCAGGTCCAGCACCAGCAGGTCCGGCTGCTGCGAGCGGACCAGGTTCAGCCCGGTGATCCCGTCCGCTGCCTCGATCACCTCGTGCCCGTCCCGGGCCAGGTAGCGACGCAGCACGTCCCGAACGGTGTCGTCGTCGTCGACCACCAGCACCCGGGCCTGTCCGGTCACGGCAGCACCCTTCCCGTCCGATGGGCACCATCGGCCCGTCCCGCTCCTTGGCGAACGGTAGGCCGCCGGGGTGCGGCGACGCCAGAGCGGGCGGCCGACCTACCTCGAACCGTAAGATCCGGCCCCGACAATCTCCGTCAGTCGTTGCCGCCAGCTGTCGCCGACCGGCGTCAGGCTCGCGGTGCGGGTGTCGTCCGGCAACCGGGTCAGCTCGATGATCAGCCGCTGTTCGGAGAGTTGTTCGGCGACGCCCTCACCCCATTCGATCACCACCGCGGCGGCGGCCAGGTCGGTGTCGAGGTCCAGATCGTCCAGCTCCACCGCACCGGACAGCCGGTAGGCGTCCACATGCACCAGCGGGACGGCCGGCCCGGAATGGGTGTCCGGGCGGTGCACCCTGGCGATCACGAAGGTCGGTGACGTCACCCGGCCGGTGACCCCCATGCCGACGGCGATGCCCTTGGTCAGGGTGGTCTTCCCGGCTCCGAGCGAACCGCTGAGGATGACGAGATCGCCTGCCTGCAAACGGTTCCCGAGTCGGGCGCCGAAATCCAGGGTGGCCTCTGCTGTGTCAAGGGTGATGTTCACCGCTTGGCCCTCGTCCGTCGCGCACCGGTGCCGGGCCGATCCTGCCGGGCGGCGTAGTCCATGGCCGAGAACAGCATTCGGCGCAGGGCGTCGTTGGTCAGCGTCGGGTCCTCCATCATCGTCATGTGCCCGGAGCCCTTGGCGACGACGAATTCGGCGTCGGGCAACACGTCGGCAATCGCCTGCGAACGGTCGAGCGGGGTCATCCGGTCCTTGTCGCCGCAGATGATCGCCGTCGGGATGCCGGCCAATGCGGGCACCGCCGCGCTCTGGTTGTGGCCGAACAACGCCGGGGTGAACTCGGCGATCACCTCCACCGAGGTGCCGGAGATCATCTCGTCGAGGTAGTCGACCATCGCGCCCGGCACGTCCTTACGGGCGAAACCAAGACTGCGGGTGAGCAGCCACATCGCATCCCGGGAGCTGGCCCGGCCCCGCTCGAACACGCCCGGGTACCGCGCGGCCACGTTGGTGACCGCCCGGACCACCGGGTTGCCGCCGGTCAGCAGCAACCGGTTGAGCTCCGACGGCTTGAGATACGTTGCCCCGGTGCAGATCAGGCCGATTCCGGCAATGCGCTCTGCGAAGAGTCCTGGGTCGTGCGCCGCCAGGGTGAGCAGCGCCATGCCGCCCATCGAGTGCCCGATCAGCACGACCGGCCCGACCGGGGCCGCGGTGGCGATCATGTTGCGCAGATCGGAGGCCAGGAAGTCCATCGTGGAATGGTCTTCCGGCGCCTTGGTGGACTTGCCGTGGGAACGCTGGTCGTAGAACACCAGTCGGGCCTGCGGCAGCGGATCCGCACCGACCGGTTGATCGTCCGGCGCGCTGCCGAAGCCGGGACCCGCCAGCCCGAGCCGCTGGTAGTGCCAGGCGCCGGACCGCAACGTCCAGCCGTGCGAGAAGATCACCGTGATCGGGGCGGTGACCGGGCCGACCTCCTCCACGTACAGGGCGACGCCGTCCTCCGCGTCCACCGAGTACGTCCGGTCGGCCTGCAGCGCGCCGTAACCGTGCTCCTGTTTCGGGTCCGTCATCAGGGCCGATTGCGCCGACTGGTAACGACGGACCGACACCCGCTGCGCGGTGACGCCACCCAGCGCAGCCGCACCCAGTACTCCGGTCGCGATGCCGGCCGCGCCGAGGATCTTGCCGACGGTGCTCACTGGCTGCACCACCTCCGCCACGGAGGAGGCCGGTGCACCGACCGGTGATCCGACGTATCGCCGCGGCACCCGCGGGCCGATTCTGGTGACGATCTCGTAGCCGATCGTGCCGCAGGCCGCGGCCCACTCGTCGGCGGTGGGTTCGCCCTGGTCACCCGGGCCGAAGAGGATCACCTCGGCACCTGCGGTGACCGGATCGTCCCCGCAGTCGATGACGAACTGGTCCATCGCCACCCGGCCGGCGATCCGCCGCCGTCGCCGCCGAGCAGCACCTCGCCGACGGAGCTTGCGGCCCGGGGGATGCCATCGGCATACCCCAGCGGCACCAGCGCCAGGGTGGTCTCGGCGCGTCGTGCGGTAGGTCAGACCGTAGGAGACGCCGTACCCCGCGGGCACCCGTTTCGTCAGCGCAACGGTGCCGCGCAGCGTCATCGCAGGTCGCAACGCGACGGGCCTGGTCACCGGGTTGAGCCCGTAGATCCCGATCCCACAGCGGCCGAGATCGAAGTAGGTCTCGGGATGATCGAGCACGGCCGGGGTATTGGCCAGATGCCTGGTGGCCCGGATCCCCACCCGGTCGGCCAGCTCGAGCGCGGCCCGGAAGACCGCCGTCTGCTCGGCGACGCTGGGATCGTCCGGCACATCGGCGCTGGCCAGATGGCTCATCAACCCGGCCACCCGGACCCGACCAGCTGACTGCGCTGCGGCCAGCGCGTCCAGCAAACCGGCGAGTTCCGCCGGCCCCACCCCGTTGCGGCCGAGGCCGGTGTCGATCTTCAGGTGTACCCGCGGCGGGCTGCTGTTCGGCGGTGCGGCGGCGAGGACCGCGTCCAGGTGTCCGACGCTGGAGATTCCCAGCTCGACCCCGGCCGCCACGGCCGGCGCGACGTCTTCCCCGACGACCCAGAGCCAGGCCAGCAGCGGAGCGTCGATCCCGGCCGCGCGCAGCTCCAGCGCCTCCGTCGGGGTGGCAACACCCAGGTGGGACGCGCCCCCGGCGAGCGCCGCCAGCGCCGACTCCCGGGCGCCGTGCCCGTAACCGTCGGCCTTGACCACGGCCATCAGATTCGCGGCCGGGGCGTGCCGCCGCAGCGTGGCCAGCAGCAGCCGGGTGTTGCCGGAAATGGCGTCGGTGTCGATCACCGCCTCGGCCCGGATCGACGCAGGTGCAGGGGTACTCACCTCACGATGGAATCACGTCCGGCGGTCGCCCGGCTGCAGCCTGGCCACGGCGAGGTGGTCCCACAGCACCTGCGCACCGAAAAGTCCGGTTCGCTCGGCGGCCTCGCCCGCCCGGCCGTGCAGGAAGGCGCCTGCCGCGGCGGCGATCAACGGCGGCAGGCCGGTGGCGAGCAGAGAGCCGATCACCCCCGACAGCACGTCACCGGAACCGGCGGTGGCCAGCCAGGACGATCCCGACAGGTTCACCGCGGCCTGCCCGCCGGGTTCGGCGATCAGCGTGCGGTGGCCCTTGAGCAGCACGGTCGCCCCGCTCTGTGCGGCCGCGCTGCGGACGGCGGCGAGCCGGTCGCCCAGGTCGATGTCCGGGAACACCCTGGTGAACTCCCGGTCGTGCGGGGTGAGCAGCGTCTGCTGCCCCGCGCGTCTGCGGATCGAGAGCAATGACGGCATCGCGGCGAGGATGGTCAACCCGTCGGCGTCGACCAGCACCGGGACGTCCTGCCCGAGCACCCAGCGCAGCAGGCTGATCGAAGGGCCATCGGTACCCAGTCCGGGTCCGATCGCCCAGGCCTGCACCTTGCCGGCGTCAGCGGGGGTCTCGGCGGCCACGACTTCGGGCCAGTGGGCCAGCACGGCCGCCGCCTGCGCGCCGGCGTAGCGGACCATTCCCGGCCGGGTCCGAACCGCGCCGCCGACGCTGAGCACCGCCGCTCCCGGGTAGCCGGGCGATCCGGCCACGATGCCGACCAGGCCTCCGCTGAACTTGTCCGCCCCCGGGCCAGGACCGGGCAGCAGCTGCTGCAGGGTCCCGTCGGTCATCGCGATCAGGTCGGCCGGTGCGCTCGACAGGTCCATCCCGATCGGCACGGAGACGATCGTGCCCACCTGCTCGTCGGCGATCAGCAGGCCGGTCTTGATGCCGCCGAACGTCACGGTCACGTCCGCCAGGAAGGCCACCCCACGGACCCGGCCGCTGTCCGGTTCGATCCCGCTGGGCAGGTCGACCGCGACCCGCAATGCGTCGGTGCCGTTGGCCTTACCCACCAGCTCCGCCGCGTGCTGCCGCAGCGGTGGTTTCGCGGACAGCCCGACCACCCCGTCGATGATGACGTCCGCTTGCGCCAGAACGTCTTTCACCCCCGGGTCGTCATGCACCAGCACCCTCGCGCCGGCGCGGCGGAGGGCGGCGAGCCCGGCCGCGTGCGCCTTGGCCGGATCGGTCAGCACCGCGGTGATCCGCATCCCCCTGGAACGCAGGAAGACGCCGGCGTACAACGCGTCTCCGCCGTTGTTGCCGGAACCGACCAGCAGCACCACCTGGCGACCCGGGTGCGGCGCCGGCACCCGGTCGGCGACTTCGAGCGCGACCGCCCACGACGCGCGACGCATCAGCGTGCCGTCACCGTCCCTGGCCAACGCGACGGCCTCGGCGGCCCGGATCTGCTCGACGGTGTAGGCCTGGATCATCCGTCCATCCTGGCCGGGGTCGGTCGGCGCCGCGGTCGCGGGTCCGCGATGGCTCGAATGACCACTGGTCGAATTGTATGAGCACTGTTATATTAGCGCTGTGACATCTTCCGAAGATCCGACCCGGCGAAGCGCCCTGCGCCCGTTGCGGTTGCTGCTGAACGACATGGACGACGACATCGCGCTGCTCTACCGGGAGCGCGGCATCGCCGGCGTCCGACCCCGGTTCAGCATGGCGCTGATCAGGCTCAGGCACCTCGGACCGATGACCGTTCGCGAGCTGGCCGCGGAGGTGGAGGTGACCCACTCGGCGATGAGCCAGACCATCACCGCGATGCGGCGCGAGGGGCTGGTCGAGAGCTCACCGGGGGCCGACGCCCGGACGAGAACCGTTGCACTGACGGCGAAGGGCGCCGAACTGGTGCCCTTCCTGGAGGCCGAGTGGCGGGCGACAGAGGCGGCGTACGAGAGCCTGGAGGCCGAGCTCCCCTACGCCCTGACCCAGGTCGTCCGGGACATGGCGGCCGCCATCGAGCGCCGGTCGTTCCATGATCGGATCCTTGCCGCGCATGGATGACACCGAGGTGCAGTGATGAGGATCCTCGAACCGGTTGGTCGACACCCGCCCACTGCGCGTCCAGCCGACCGTTCCGGCGGCTGTGGATCGGGACAACCGCATCCTCGTTCGGTGGCCAGATGACCATGGTGGCCGTGCTTTTCCAGGTGTGGGAGATCACCGGCAGCCCGCTGCTGGTCGGTGCGATCGGGGTGGCGCAGGCCGTGCCGCTGATCGTCCTCGGGTCCGTCGGTGGGTCGCTCGCCGACGCCGTCGACCGCCGCCGGCTCGTCCTGTTCACGACGGTCGGTTCCATCGCCGCGGCGGTGCTGCTGGCCGCCCAGGCCGTTCTCGGGCTGAACTCGCTGCCGCTGGTGCTCGGCCTGGTCGCCGTGTCCGCCGCTCTCGCCGCCATGGGCTCGCCGGCCCGTCGGACCTTCGTGCCCCGGCTGCTGCCGGCGGACCAGGTGTCGGCCGGAATCGCGCTGATGCACCTGGGTTTTCAGGCGTCCATGCTGATCGGCCCCGCGGTCGCGGGCCTGATGATCGCCGGTTGGGGGCTGCCGGCGTGCTACCTGCTGGATGCCGCGACCTTCGCCGTCGCGCTGTACGGGGTGGCCCGGCTCCCGGCGATGCCGCCCCTCGGCGCGGTGCAGCGGGCCGGCTTGCGCGCGATCGCGGACGGCTGGCGGTACGTCGCCCGCCGACCGGTGCTGCGCGGGTCGTTCCTCTCCGACCTGGCCGCCACCACTCCTGGCGATGCCGGTGGCCCTGTTCCCGATGATCAACGAGGAGCGGTTCGGCGGCGGCCCACAGACCCTCGGACTCTTCCTCTCGGCGATCGCCGTCGGCGGGGTGGCGGCCGGGTTGCTCTCCGGCACCATCACCCACGCCGGCCGGATGGGGTTGATCCAACTGGCCGCAGCCGGGGTGTGGGGTGCGGCGTTGATCGGGTTCGGACTGGCCGGTTCGTGGGCGGCGGCCCTGCTCTTCCTGGCGATCGCCGGCGCCGCGGACACGGTCGCGGTCATCTCCAGGGGCGCCACCGTTCAACTGGCGACGACCGATGCCTACCGCGGCCGGGTGAGTTCGGTCGAGCAGATCGTCGGGGCCGCCGGGCCGGAGATCGGCAACCTGCGCGCCGGGATCGTTGCCGGCCTGACCTCTGCCGGCTTCTCCGCGGTGTCCGGTGGGCTGCTCTGCGTGGTCGGCGTCGTTGCGGTCGCGGCGACCCACCCGTCGCTGCGCCGGTTCACGGTCCGCACCGCCGAGCCGGTTCACCAGCCGTAGTGGTCCAGCACGGCGACGATCCGGGCGATCCTGGCCGGTCCGAAATGCCGCAGCCCGACCAGCATCTTGTGCAGCTGCAGCGCCGGCCTGCGCTGTTCGTATCCGGGCTCGAACGGCCATTCCCGCTGGTAGGCGTCGAACAGTTCGTCCGGCAGTCCGCCGGTCTGCATGAACGCCAGATCCAGCTCCCGGTCGGCGAAACACACTGCCGGGTCGACCATCCAGCGACCGTCGACGACATTGCCGAACCACAGGTCGCCGTGGGTCAGCGAGGCAGGCGGGTGCTGCGGCAACATGGCCGGAAGTGGCCCGGCGCAGGCGGTTCGCAGTCGCTGGGCGATGTCGGCGGGAACGGCCGGGTCGTCGAGGTGGGCCAGGATTCGTCGGTTGACGAAGAACGTGGGCCAGTCGTCGCACCACTGGTTCTGCTGGTCGAAGAGGCCCGCGGGGTTGTCCCGGTGCCAGCCGTACCGCTCGGCCGTTTTTCGGTGGACGGTGGCCATTGCCCGGCCCAGTCCCGGCCAGTCGCTGACGCCTTGGACGTGCTCCAGGACCAGGACGTGACCGGCGGCAGCGATGACGGCCGGTACCGGGCCGCCGGCCGCGCCCAGTGCCTGCAGGCCCTCGGCCTCCACCTCCGCCGGGTACGGGCAGCGCTTGACCACCACGGTCCGGCCGTCGGCGAGCAGCTCCCTGGTGGTGGTGCAGATCAGTCCGCCCTTGAGCAGCCTGGATTCGACGGACCTGGGCAGTCCCGCCGGCCAGTCACCGGGGTCGTCCTCGTCCGTCACCCACCCATTGTCGGGGTGGGTCCCTATGGTGGCCGACATGACGAACATCCATCACGCCATCGACTACGTCGAGTTGCCGGTTTCCGACCTGCCGGCGGCCCGTTCCTTCTACGAGCAGGCCTTCGGCTGGCAGTTCACCGAGTACGGCCCGGCCTACGCCGGGATCAAGAACCCGGCGGGTGACGGCGAGGTCGGCGGGCTCGACGGCACAGCGGGTCCAGATCGCAGCGCGCCGCTGGTGCTGCTCTACTCCGACGATCTCGATGCCACCGTGGCGGCCGTCAAGGCCGCCGGCGGGACGGTGGTGAAGGATCCGTACGAGTTCCCCGGCGGGCGCCGGTTCCACTTCACCGACCCCAGCGGCACGGAGTTGGGCGTCTGGTCGACGTCCTGAGCTCCGGCGTCGTTGTCGGAGCCGGAGTCAGCCGAGTGCGATGACGACGGCGGCGGCGATCCCGGCGTCATGGGAGATCGAGATCCGCCAGTCGGTCACGCCCAGCGCGGCCGCCGCAGCCGCCACCGTGGCGCTGATCTCCAGCCGGGGGCGTCCGGACATCTCGGAGACCACCTGGCAGTCGTGCCAGTCCATGCCGGTGGGCACGCCGAGCGCCTTGGCTGCCGCCTCTTTCACCGCGAACCTGGCGGCGAGCGACGCCGGCCCGCGCGGGTGCCCGGTGGCGGTGACCTGCTCCTGCCGGGTGAACAACCGGCCGGCCAGGGCCGGCGTCCTGGCCATCGACGCAGCGAATCGCTCGACCGCAACGACGTCGATACCGACCGCCAGAACCCTTGCCCCGACGGGGATCTGGGGCATGGTCACGGGTATTACTCCACCGTCACGGACTTGGCCAGGTTCCGCGGCTTGTCGATGTTGTAGCCCCTCGACCTGGCGATCTCGGCGGCCAGGATCTGCAGCGGGATGGTGGTGAGCAGCGGCTGGTACAGCTTGGGGACGGCCGGCAGCTCGACCAGGAAGTCGGCGAACGGAGCGACCGTCTCGTCACCCTCCTCCGCGATCACGATGGTCCGGGCGCCACGGGCCTGGATCTCCCGGATGTTGGACAGCAGCTTGGAGTGCAGCAGCGGATCGCTCACCGGCGACGGGGTGATGACGACCACCGGCAGGCCTTCCTCGATCAGCGCGATCGGGCCGTGCTTGAGCTCACCGGCGGCGAAGCCCTCGGCATGCATGTAGGCCAGTTCCTTGAGCTTGAGCGCACCCTCGAGGGCCACCGGGTAGCCGACGTGCCGACCGAGGAACAGCACCGCCTTCGACTGGGCGATCTCCTGCGCGAGTTTGCGCACCGGGTCCATCAGCGCCAGCGTCTGGGCGACGGCCTCCGGCATCGCGCTGAGCAGCTCGAACTCCCGCCTGATCTCGTCGGGGTACTTGGTGCCGCGGGCCTGGGCCAGCGCCAGCCCGACCAGGTAGTTGGCGGTCAGCTGGGCGAGGAAGGCCTTGGTCGACGCCACCCCGACCTCCGGGCCGGCGTGCGTGTAGAGCACGGCGTCGGATTCCCGCGGGATCTGCGAGCCGTTGGTGTTGCAGACCGCCAGCACCCGGGCGCCCTGCCGCCTGGCGTGCCGAACGGCCTCCAGGGTGTCGGCGGTCTCGCCCGACTGGCTGACCGCGACGACCAGCGTGTCCCGATCGAGAACCGGGTCCCGGTAACGGAACTCGCTGGCGACCTCGACCTCGACCGGGATCCGGCACCAGTGCTCGATGGCGTACTTGGCGATCAGGCCGGAGTGGAATGCGGTGCCACAGGCGACCACGAAGACCTTGTCGATCGAGCGGAGGTCCTCGTCGGACAGGCGCTGCTCGTCGAGCACGATGTGGGTGCCGTCGAAATGCCCGAGCAGGGTGTCGGCCACGGCCGCCGGCTGTTCGGCGATCTCCTTGTCCATGAAGAAGTCGAAGCCGCCCTTCTCGGCGGCGGACAGGTCCCAGTCGACGGTGAACTCGGTGTAGACGGCCTCGCCCCCGGTGAACGAGGTGATCTCGTAGCCGTCCGGGGTGATCACCACCAGCTGGTCCTGGCCGAGCTCGATGGCGTCCCGGGTGTGCGCGATGAACGCCGCGACGTCGCTGGCCACGAACATCTCCCCGTCGCCGACGCCGACCACCAGCGGCGAGTTCCGGCGGGCGGCGACCAGCACCCCAGGGGCGTCCGCGTGGACGGCGACCAGCGTGAAGGCGCCGTCGAGCCCGCGACAGACGGCCGCCATGCTGGCCGGCAGGTCACCTGCGGTCGGGCCGTTGTCGAAGGCCGCGCCGAGCAGGTGCGCGACCACCTCGGTGTCGGTGTCGCTGCGCATCTCGATGCCGTCGGCCTCGAGCTGTTTGCGCAGCACCGGGAAGTTCTCGATGATCCCGTTGTGGATGACGGCCACCCGGCCGCTGACGTCGGTGTGCGGGTGGGCGTTGCGATCGGTGGGCCCGCCGTGGGTGGCCCAGCGGGTGTGGCCCATCCCGGTCAGCCCGTTCAACGCCACCTCGCCGGTGTCGATGAACGCCTCGAGGTTGCCCAGCGCCCCGGCCTTCTTGGCGGTGTGCAGATGCCCCTCGCCGTCCAGCACGGCTACCCCAGCGGAGTCATAGCCGCGGTACTCCAGCCTGCGGAGCCCTTCCAGCACGAAGGGCAGAGCCTGACGAGGGCCGGTGTAACCGACGATGCCGCACATGGGCCTAAGGCTAACTGGTGCCCCCGCCCTCCCCGGGACACCACTGCGACCGGTTGTCGGGTGGGCGGGCCGCCGGGCCTCTCTGACACCCCTCGCGGAGCTGACCCGTCGCGGGCTGGACGCCTCCGTTGCGAAGAGGACGCCTCAGTTCGCGAAGTGGGCGCTGGCCTCAGCGGGCGCCCAGTTCGCATCATCGTCGGGCGCCCGGTGCCATTGTGCGAGCGGTCACCGCTGATCACCCGCTCGATCTGCCCCCATGACCGATTTCCATCCCCATGCGGCCAACGCCGCCGATGCATCCGGGCGTGGCACGCGATCCTGGCGTCATGAGTGCCACGGACGTTCCTCAGGCGGTTGCTCGGAAGGTGAATGCTGCCGGTTTCGAAGCCCCAGTGATTCTGCGCTCTGATGCGATGTCGGACGGTTTCAACGCCGACGACATCCAGCGCAAGCGACAACGCGGCGAGTGGGTCTCATTGCGCCCCGGGGCCTACGTGGCAGCAGCGGAATGTCGAGCGCTCAGTCACGAGCAACGACACATCAGGATGATCGAGGCGACGCTGCCGAAGATCACCGCGCAGGCCGTGCTCAGTCACCAGTCGGCCGCATGTCTACTCGGGATCACGCTGTGGCCGAAGGGTCTTCGGGCTGTTCGGATCACGATCCCTGGAGCATCATCCGGTCATCGGCGTCCTTCGCTCCACAGCTATAGGGCGCCTCTCGACGAGGACGAAATCATCACCGTGGGCGGCTACCGGATCACCAGCGCGGCACGAACTCTGATCGACCTCGGCCGATCAGTTCCATTCGAGTCGGCCGTCGTGGCGGCCGACGCAGCGCTGCATCGCGGGCTGTGCAGCCCGGATGACCTCGCGGACGCCGCTCGTCGCGCACCACGGCGACCAGGAATGCGAAAGGCCGTGCAGATGATCGGCCTTCGCTGACCGGTCGTAGCGAGAGTGCCGGTGAATCACGGAGCCGCGTGCTGTTCCGGGCTGTCGGCCTCCCTCGGCCGGAATCACAATTCCGGGTGATGAACGAGTCAGGCGTGCAGATCGCCCGAGCAGACTTCGGTTGGCCAGAATTCGGCACAGTCGGCGAGTTCGACGGAGCGCAGAAGTACGGCCGGCTGCTCCGGCCTGGACAGACTGCCGGCGAACAGGTCTTCCGAGAAAAGCTTCGCGAGGACGAGATCCGAAGGCTCGGATGGAAGGTCGTCCGCTGGACCTGGCAGGAGCTCGACAAACCCCACGAACTGGCGCGCAAGATCGCCGACATGTTGAACCGCGGTCGACGATCATCCTGACGCCGGCATCAAGTCACTGCGCGCCTCTCGTCTCTTGGCGCCCCGGTTGCGAACTCGGCGCCGGCTTTAGTTGGCGCCGTGCATCTGAATCGAGGCGTCGAGTGGGCAGTCGGCGGCGCTGAGCCAGTCGCCTCGTCCGGCAACGCCGCCCGTCGGAGCAAGCCTGCGGTTCAGGCCTCGATGGCCCGGCCACCCCTGGCGAGCACAGCCTCGGGCGGCACCACCGGCGCGACGTCGCCGGGCTCCGGGGTGGTGTAGCCGGTGCGGTCCTCCGGCGCGGAGGCGGCGACAGCGCGGACGTCGGCCCAGGCCCGCAGGTCGGCGATCTGTTCGGCCTGGGTGACCGACAGCGGGACGGTGTTGGCGATGCCGTGCAACATGTCCTCGGCGGTCAGGTGCCGGCGCTCGTTGAACGCGTCGAAACAGGCCGAGATCACCACCTGCTCGATCTCCGCGCCGGAGAACCCTTCGGTCGCCTGCACCAGCCGATCGAGCAGCGGGTCGTCCACGGCCAGCGCACCCAGCGCCGGGCCCGCCTTGAGCCGGGCCTTGAGGTGGATGGAGAAGATCACCCGGCGCTCGACGTCGGTCGGCAGGTCGATGAAGAAGATCTCGTCGAACCGACCCTTGCGCAGCATTTCCGGTGGCAGCAGAGCGATCTGGTTGGCGGTGGCGATGACGAACACCGCTGCGGTCTTCTCCTGCATCCAACTCAGGAAGGTGCCGAATACCCGCGCCGACGTCCCGCTGTCACCGGCGCCGGATGCCCCAGAGGCGAAGCCCTTCTCGATCTCGTCGATCCACATCACGCAGGGGGCGATGGCCTCGGCGGTGCGCAGCGCGGTCCGCATGTTCTGCTCGGACGCCCCGACCAATCCGCCGAACACCCGGCCGATGTCCAACCGGACCAGCGGCAACGACCAGGCCGACGCCATCGCCTTGGCGGTCAGCGACTTGCCGCAGCCCGGCACCCCGGTGACCAGCACGCCCTTCGGCGCGGGCAGCCCGTAGGCGACGGCCTCGTCCATCCAGGACCCGTTCCGCTTGCGCAGCCAGGTCTTCAGGTTCTCCAGGCCGCCGATGTCGTCCAGGCTGACGTTGGCCTTGACCACCTCCAGCACGCCGGACTTCTGGACGATCTGCCGCTTCTCCTCCTGGACCAGGGCGATGTCGTCGTCGGTGAGCCGGCCGTCGTCGACCATCGACCGCGCGAACGCGTTCTCCGCCTCGAACGCGGTCAATCCCAAGGCAGCCTTCGCCAGCCGCTCCGCACCGGCCGGGCCGAGTTCGACCTTCAACGCACCGGCCGAGGAGTTGCGGGCGATCATCCCGTCCAGGGTCGCCCGGATCTGCTGCTCGGTCGGCAGCGGGAAGTCGACCAGCGTCACCAGCGATTCCAGGTCGGCCGGGATGTGCGGCGTCGGCGAGATCAGCACCAGCGTCCGCGGCACCGGCCCGTCCTTGTAGTAGCGGACCGTGTCCTTGAGGGCCCGCACCAGTTGGGTGTCCGGCGGCGACGCATTGGTCCCCATCCACGGGTGCAGGTCGAGCAGCACCACCACGCTCGGCATGGTCAGGGCGGCGGCCGCGGTCAACGCCGCATGCGGTGTTCGGGTCTCGGTATTGCCCGGTTGCCCGAGAGCGGCGAAGCCGTTGGCCGTCGACCAGGTGTAGACCTGCCGCGCAGGCGCCACCTGCGTGCGATTGCCGACCACCGCGGCGATCTCGGCCAACGCCCTGGATTCTTCGGCCGTCTGGATCGACAACAGGGGGAACCTGGCGCGGATCAGCCGCCGCAGGGTGGTCGCGAAGTCGTCCGCCACGTCCGGCTCTCCTTGATCAGGTGGTGGTCAATCCTCGGCCTGAGCGTCGTCCGGCCACGGGCTACTGTACGAGAGCGCGGGCGACGGCTCTCTGCCGTGCGCGCAGCACCGAACCGGAGGAGCAGATGGCCAAGCGCCCGCCGCCCAGCATCAAGCGACCGACGCTGGAGTATTTCGCCTACCGCGGCCCCAATCGGGTGGCCATCGGTGACCTCGCCCCTGCGGGCATGCCCGGGCTGATCTTCACCCCGACCTCCGGCCGGCGTTGCCCGATCGTGGCGGTCGGCCACGGCTGGTTGCAGAACGCGGACCGTTACGCGGACACCATGAGGTACCTGGCCTCCTGGGGCATCATCGTGGTCGCGCCGAACACCCACCGCAGCTTCTTCTCGTCCCACCAAGGGCTGGCGTTGGACATGTCGCGCGCGATGCGCATCATCGCCTACGCCGACCTCGGCGCCGGTCGGGTCCGCGGGGATCTACGACGGCTCGGGGTGCTCGGCCATTCGACCGGCGGCGGCGCGGCGATCCTGGCCGCGGCCAAGGACGACCAGATCAAGGCCGTGGTGACGGTGACGGCCGCGGAGACCCGCCCGTCGGCGATCGAGGCGGCGGGCCGGGTCGAGGTGCCGAGCCTGCACCTGATCGGTTCGAAGGACGACATGGCCGAATCCGATGGGGCGAAGATCGCCCAGTCGTGTACCGGTCCGGCGCAGCTGCGGATGGTGAAGGGCAGCGGGCATCTCGGCCTGTCCGAGGGCAAGTCGTTCGTCAACAACATCATCGGCGCGGACTCGGACAAGCGCGTGCAGCAGGCCACCCGGATGCTGGCCTCGGCCTTCTTCATCCGGTACCTGACCGATGCCGATCAGCTGGCCGACGAGCTGGAGAACAAGGTCAAGGGCACCACCGTCGAGGACCTCGAGGATCCGGACCTGCACCACCTGCCCACCGCCGGCGACCTGGCCGCGGCCGCCGCGCTGTAGGTCCCGCCGAGTCGGGGCTGGTGGAGTGGGGCGGGGAGTTCGGGCGAGAAATCGCGCGTTCGCCGCCGGAAAACGCTCGATAAGTCTCCCCAACTTCGAGCGATCTGCCGAACGATCCACAATCTCGGCGCGCTGTGGTCACCGTCGGTCCGGGGTGAGCCAGGCTGCGGCGGTGGCCTCCCCCGTCCGCGCGGCTTCTCGCGAACAGCACTCGGCCGGCAACGGGCTCCCGGGTCAACTGGTCGAACTCGCCGCCGCGCAATGCTCGGCGCTCACCGGGTCGCAGATTCGCGCCGCACTGGGCGAGCGACGGCTCCGCGGAGCGCTCCGCAGCGGCGACATCGTCAAGCTGTGGCACGGTGCGTACGCAGTTCCGCGGCAACCTCGCCGCGATGGCCCGGTGCCGCGCGCAACTGCAATGCCACCGGCTGCGGAGCCGATCCCGGTGGCGACCCGCCTGACGGCCGCCGAACTGACCCTGGGACGGCCGGTCACGGCCTGCCTGGACACCGCCGCCGAACTGCACGGTTTCAGCACCCACCGCGATCCGGACACCCACGTCCTGGGTGCTGCCCGGTCCACCCTCGGCGCCCTGAAAGTGCATCGCATGCCGCCGATCCGGCCACTGCAGCAGCGACGATTCGCCGTTGTCGACCCCGCCGAGACCGCTGTCCGGTTGGCGGCTGCAGCAGCGAACCCGCCTCGGGCGCTCGCTGTGTTGGACGCGGCGCTTGCGATCCGCCAGTGCATCAGCACGGGAATCGCTGGCAGCGGTCGCGGACGAGCTCCATCTGACGCGGATCGGGCTGGTCCGCACGCTGGTCTCCCTCGCCGACCCGCGAGCGGAATCGCCGCCGGAATCGTGGTTGCGCTGGGTCTGTCATGACGCCGGGTTTCCCCCACCTGACCCGCAGTTCTGGGTGCGGTGCGCGCAACGAGCGGTGGTTCCGACTGGATCTTGCCTGGCCCCGAATCAAGCTGGGGTTGGAGTACGACGGCGTCGAGTTCCACACCGGCCGCGCGTTGACCAACGACCGGGCCCGCCACAACGCGTTGGCGGCACAGGGCTGGACCGTGCTGTCGGTGACGGCGCCCATGGTCTGGTCCGGCCGGGAGGCGCTGGTCCGGCAGATCGGACACGAGCTCCGACGTCGCGGCCTGTTCAGCGGCCGGACTTGAGGCGAGAAATCGAGCGTTCCGGGCCCGAAAACGCGCGATAAGTCTGCCCCAACTCGCGACGCGACGCAGGCGGCTCAGACCCCGGCGACGACCTCGGCGACCTGCTCGGCGATCCGCTGGGCGTCTTCGGCGGTGCCGGCCTCGACCATCACCCGGACCAGCGACTCGGTGCCGGACGGGCGCAGCAGCACCCGCCCGGAGCCGGACAGTTCCGATTCGGCCCTGGCCACCGCTGCCAGCACATCGGGTGCTGACGCGACGGCTTCCTTGTCGCTGACCCGGACGTTGATCAGCACCTGCGGGAACTTGGTGACCACGGTGGCGAGCTCGGCCAGCGGCCGACCGGCAGCGGCGACCGCCGCCATCAGGTGCAACGCGGAGAGCAGGCCGTCGCCGGTGGTGGCGTGGTCGGCCAGGATCAGGTGTCCCGACTGCTCGCCGCCGAGCGAGAACCCGCCGGCCCGCATCTCTTCGAGCACATAGCGGTCACCGACACCGGTGGTCCGCACGGTGATGCCGGCCTTCTCCATCGCCTGGTGGAAGCCGATGTTGGCCATCACCGTCGCCACCACGGTGTCGTCCACCAGGTGGCCGCGGTCGCGCAGCGACATCGCCAGCAGCGCCAGGATGACGTCGCCGTCCACATCGGTGCCGTCGGCGGCGACCGCCAGGCAGCGGTCGGCGTCGCCGTCGTGGGCGATGCCCAGATCGGCCTGCTCGGACACCACCGCTTCGCGCAGCCCCGACAGGTAGGTCGAACCCACACCGGCGTTGATGTTCAGACCGTCCGGGCTGCCGCCGATGACGACCACTTCGGCGCCGGCCCGGCGATACACCTCGGGTGCGAGATCGGACGCGGCACCGTGGGCGCAGTCGACGACCACCCGCAGTCCGCCGAGCGGGTTCGGGGTGGCGATCAGCAGGTGGTCCAGATAGCGACGATCGGCGTCGACGGCGCGCCGGATCCGGCCGACTCCGTCGCCGGTGGGCAAGCGGGCCCAGGGCGTCCATCCGGGATTCGATCGCGTCCTCGACGGCGTCGTCCAACTTGAGCCCGCCGGCCGCGAAGATCTTGATCCCGTTGTCCGGCATGGCGTTGTGCGAGGCCGAGATGACCACGCCGAGATCGGCGCCCATGTCGGCGGTGAGGAAGGCGACCGCCGGCGTCGGCAGGACGCCGAGCAGCACCACATCGACGCCGGCCGAGGCCAGGCCGGCCGCAACGGCGGCTTCCAGCATTTCCCCGCTGGCCCGCGGATCGCGGCCGAGGACGGCCAACGGCCGACTCGGGCTTGCCTGACGGGCAGCGGTGGCGACGGCTCGTGCGACATCACCCCGCCGGCGGCCACCGGGTCTCGCCCGGCGCTCCGGCAACGGGGCCGGGGACGCCAAACCCCGGCGCTCGCCGAGGACTTGCGCGGCCGCAGTGGCCAGGCGCAGGGCGAGCTCCGGGGTCAGGTCGGCGTTGGCCAGACCTCGCACACCGTCGGTACCGAACAGACGGCCCACGAGGGCGTCAGCGCTTCGAGTACTGGGGGGCCTTGCGGGCCTTCTTCAGGCCGTACTTCTTGCGCTCGGTGGCGCGGGCGTCCCGGGTGAGGAAGCCGGCCTTCTTCAGCGGCGGACGATCGGTCTCGTCCAGCTCGATGAGCGCGCGGGCGATGGCCAGACGCAGCGCACCGGCCTGGCCGGTGACGCCGCCGCCGTGCAGCCGGGCGATGACGTCGTAGATCTCGCCCTTCTCCAGGATGACGAGCGGCTCCTTGATGAGCTGCTGGTGCACCTTGTTCGGGAAGTAGTTGTCCAGCGAGCGGCCGTTCAGGGTGAACGTGCCGTTGCCCGGCACGAGGCGGATCCGGACGACGGCTTCCTTGCGGCGACCCACGGTCTGCACCGGGCGGTCGACGGCGATCGGCAGCACGACGGCGGGGACCACCTCGGGCGCCTCGTCGGTCGCGGCTTCCTCGTCGAGGATCTCGACGGCCTCGGCGACGTCTTCGGCCAACTCGAGTTCTTCCTCGACGGCAGCTTCGGGGTTCTGGCTCACTGACTGACTCATCTCGCTGTTCTGGGTGCGGTGGTGTACGGGGCTGCGACGCGGCGGAGAGCCAACGTCACTGAGCGACCTGGATGATCTCGAACGGCTGTGGCTGCTGAGCCAGGTGCGGGTGCTCGGGGCCTGCGTAGACCTTGAGCTTGCGGGCCATCGACCGGCCCAGCGAGTTGTGCGGCAGCATCCCGATGACGGCCTTCTCGACGAGCCGCTCGGGCCTGGTGTCCAGCAGGTCGCCGACGGTCTGCTTGCGCAGGCCGCCCGGGTAACCGGAGTGGCGGTAGAGGAACTTGCCGTCCCGCTTGTTGCCGGAGATGGCCACCTTGCCGGCGTTGATGATGACGACGAAGTCACCGGTGTCGACATGCGGGGCGTAGATCGCCTTGTGCTTGCCACGCAGCAGCTGCGCCGCCTGGCTGGCCAGCCGGCCGAGCACGACGTCGGTCGCGTCGATCACGTGCCAGGCGTGGGTGACATCGCCGGGCTTGGGGCTGTACGTGCGCACGAATATGCCTCTTCGTTCGTTATCGGGTGTCGTCCATGTGGTCCTGCCGGGGCGGGTGCCCCCACGTGGTGCGCGGCACCGCGTGATCCAATGCCCTCGAACGAGCTCAGACCCCACTGCACCATGCGGCTCTGCACGCCCGACAAGCACACGCAAAAGAACCGCCGCGCGTTGCCACGCGGCACACCGACTAGCCAGACTACCGTCCCGGCGACGGCAAGGTCAAAACCGCACCTCGACCCCGCCGGATGGCCGGGGTGAGCCGGTCATGGCGACGCCGGAGGTGCCGGCGTCTGTTGCCGGGTGCGCCGTCCTCGGGCGGGTCGTCGGTCTCACCGTCCTGCGCCGCGCCGATCAGCCAGGTCTGCGCGTCCTGCACGGCCGCGGCCGTCGAAGCCCCCAGCACCTCGGTGGCGTGGAAGATCTTGATCTTGCCCTGGACGTCCTGCACCTGGCTGCGGTGGAACCGATCGACCATGTCCTGCTGCACCCCTGACAGGTACAGCCGCCCACCGGCGGCCTCCAGGGCGTCGGCGTACCCGGCGATCACCCCGAAGAAGGTCGAACCGAGTGACGTCCGGCCGCGCAGCCGCAGGATCACCACCGGACGGCTCGCCGTGTGCGGATCGGGCAGCTTGGCGCCCAGCGTCCTGGCGCCGGCGTAGAGCAGGCTGCCGTAGACGTCCAGCACGACCGGTTCCGCGTCGGGCAGGGTCGACGGCACCGGCTGCTCGATGACGTCGCCGTTCGCGTTGCGGATCAACCGCACCACCCGCAGGTCCATCTGCTCCTTGTTCAACTGCAGCACCAGGGAGCAGATCAGCCCGACCCCCACCGCAGCCGCGACCGGCAGCAGCAGGGTCGAGACGAAGGTCACGATCATCCCGATCTTGCCGGTGTAACTGGTCTTCCAGACGATCCCGATGTCGCCGAACCGCAGCGACATCACGGCCGCGAAGATCAGCACGGCGGACAGCGTCGGCATCGGCACCAGCCCGACCGCCTGCGACAACACCAGCAGGATCAACAGCATCCACAGCCCGGCGAAGATGGAGGCCCAGCGGCTGCGCGCCCCGGCGGCGATGTTCAGCGCCGTGGTGCTGACCGACCCGCCCACGGGAGTGCCGTGGAAGAAGCCGGACGTCAGATTGGCAACACCCTGGCCGATGAAGTCCCGGTTGGTGTTGGACGCGGTGCCGTCCGGGTTCGGTGCGGCCTCCGCCACCCCCGCGCCCTGGATCAGCGCGATGGCCGCGATCGCGAAGGCGCCGCTGACCACCCCCACGGTGAGATCGGACAGGTGCGGCAGCACCAACGGCGGCAGGCCGCTGGGAATCACCCCGACATCGGCCACCGTCTGCACCACGTCGAGCCCCATCACAGCGACCACCACGGTCGGCACCACGACGGCGATCAGCGCGGCGAACAGGGCCAGCTTGGTCCGGCTCAGCAGGAACATCACGGCCAGTGCCGAGACCCCGACGATGGACGAGGCAGCGATGAACCCGGTCGGGTGGGTGACGACGTACACGGCCTTCTCGATGGCGACGCCGCCCTCGGTCGGCGACCCGACCAGCCCGGCCAGCTGGCCGAAGATGATGTTCACCGCGACCCCGGTGAGGAACCCGAGCATCACCGAGCGGGAGACGAACCGGATGTAACGGCCGAGGTGCAGCAAGCCCGCGGCGATCATCACCGCACCGGTCAGGATGGTCAGCGTGATCAGCGCGCTGTCCCGGTTCTCCGCCGGGATCTCGCTCAGCGCCGACCCGGCGGCCAGCGACGCGGCGGTGGTGGTGGTGACGACCATCAGCTTGGTGCTGGTCGACAGACCGCCGCCGATCTTGCCGGAGAACGAAGCGAACAGGCCGTAGGCGGGGTTGACGCCGGCGAGCAGGGCGGTGGCCATGCCGTCCGGCACCGAACTGATCGCGCCGGGCAGGCCGGCCAGCACATCGGACTTGAGATCCTTCTTATGGGGCCGGATGTCGGAAAGCCAGGCCTTGACGGCGAGCCACGGGCGGCGAGCTGCTCCGGGTGACGGCGCCGGTTCCGGTTCCGGTGACGGTGCCGAATCCGGTGCCGGTTCCGGCTCGCCCGGGACCTCCGGGACGTCCGCTCCGTCGCCGTTCTCGACCACCGGCGCTCCACTCTGTTCGACCCCGCGATGTCCTACCGTAGATCGTCGGGTGATCCGGGCGAATCACCCACACCGCGATGCGCCCTGGTGATCTTCGCCCGGGCGGCCAACTCGGCGACCGGCGGGTAGTCGACAGCGAGCAGCGTCAACCCGTGCGCGGCCGCGACGTGGATCTCCGCGCTGCGCTCGCCCGCCGCCTGCAACGCGGCCGGACGGCCGACCGGAACCCGCAGCTCGCCGACGCTGATCAACGACCCGACCAGGGCCCGCACCATCGAATGGCAGAAAGCATCTGCGGTGACGTCGATCTGCACTTCGTCGCCGACCCGCCGGACGCTCAGGGCCTGCAGGTCGCGAACGGTGCTGGCGCCCTCCCGGGGGCGGCAGAAGGCGGCGAAATCGCGCAGCCCGATCAGCGCCGACGCCGCCAGCGTCATCGCCTCGGCGTCCAAGGGCCGCCGACGGGCGAGCACGAAGGCGCGGTCGGCCGGTTCGACGCCCCACTCGGCGGTGCCGATCCGGTAGCGGTAGTGCCGGCGCAAGGCCGAGAACCTGGCGTCGAAACCCGGTGCTGCCGGTGCGACGGCGCGCACCCGGACGTCCGGGGGCAGGACGCCGGCCAACCGGCGCAGCAGACCGTTCGACGCGGCGGTGAGACCGCCCGGGAGACCGCCGCGAGATCGCCCGGGAGATCGCCGACGTCATCGTGGGCGACCGATCGGCGGCGCGGGGTCAACGCCTGCAGGGCGTCTGTGCCGACGTCCACGTGCGCGACCTGCCCGATGGCGTGCACACCGGCGTCGGTCCGCCCGGCCACCACCAGCCGCACCGGCTGTCGGAGCAGCATCTGCAGGGCGTCGGTGAGCTCACCGGCCACGGTCCGCAGCCGGGGCTGGATCGCCCAGCCGGAGAAATCGGTGCCGTCGTAGGAGATCTCCAGCCGGAGCCGGATGACGTTCTCGATCGGCGCCGCATCCACCGGGACAGTTGATCACGCTCGGCCGGGTCAGGGCAGGGGATGCGGCCGGTGGGGTTCGCCGGCGGCTCGCGGCCAGGCGGCCCTGGCCGGCATGCCAGTGCGCTCGGGCGCCGATGCCAACCGCGGCGCGTTCCAGCTGTGCGGCATCCGCTCGTCGATCCGCAGGTGCTGGTAGCCGACCGGGTATCACCTTCACCGCGGCCCAGCCCATCGCGCGCAACGGCTCCGGCAGTCGCCCGGTCAGTTCCACCACGATCGGATCGCCGCCGTCGGCGACGATCGCGTCGACGAGCGCACCCGGACCGGGCGGCAGCCCGGCGCTGCGGCGCGATCGGCGCCGGATCGGGCGCGGCCTGGAAGCCGGCCACCCACTCGGAGACGGCCGCGAACCCGCGCCGACTCGCCAGCCATCGCAGCCGGTCCTCATCCGTGACGATCTTCGCGGGCGGCGGACAGCTCCGCAGGCGCTGCCGGCCGTTGATCATCGTCGAGCGGATCTGCAACGCCTCCTGAACTGCACCGGCGGCACTGTCCACCGGGTCGAACGCCGCCTTGCATCCGACGGCGGCGATCGGTGGATCCGCACGCAGGTCGATGACGACGGCCACCACACCTCGCACCTGCGACACCCCGCAGGGCAAAGACGCCAACAGCACCTGCAAGCCGGCAGCTGTCAGCTGGGTGCGGAGCACCCTCAACCGCCGGCGGGCGTCCCGACCACCCGGCAGAGCCGCCGAACCGTTGAGCAGCAACCGGTCCGGGTCGATCAACGGCAACCGCAGTTCGCGCTCCCAGGCCACCATGAAGGCATCCCGTTCGATGATCTCCAGCAGTGCCCGAGCAATGGCCTGCTCCAGGTCCGGACCGGCCGCGGCGCCGGACGGACCGGAGTCGAACCAGCCGTTCTGGTCGTCCGTGGGATCTGCGGGATCGTCGACCAGCGCGGCCGGCACCCATACCTGCTCGCCGGATGACAGGCGCCGGCCCGGGTACCAGCGCAGCTCATCGATCGACGCCGCGGGCGACCCGAGCGCGACGCCGGGCGCGCCGAAGTCGAGCAGCGCACCGCCACCGGCCAGCACATCGGAGGTGGCGCGGGCGCCATCCGGCGCACCGCTGGACGGCTGCAGCAGCGCGAACCGTTCGACGGCCTCCCCCACGCCCCGCGGTACGGAGTCGGCGCGGGTGGCGCCGTAGGCGCCGACCACCCGCCGGGACAGCAGCGGGGCGGCAGCCGGATCCTGTGTGCCGCAGGGGGTCCGAGTGTCAGCGAGCACCACCAGGGTGCGCCACAGCGGATCGACCGGCGGCCGGGGCGGGACGATTTGGTAACCGCTCGCCACCCCGTGATCCGGTGCCAGGGTGCCCAGCAGGTCGATCATCGGCCGGCCGGCTTCGTGCTCACGACGTGTGGACGGCCGGGACGTACTGGATCCAGCGGCCGCCGCCGGCCCGGAACTCCTTCTCCTTGGCCATGATCTCGTCGGCGTGATTCCAGGCGAACAGCAGCGCGTACTCCGGGCGGGTGTCCCGGAACGCCTCCGGCCCGACGACCGGAATGTGCGAACCCGGGGTCAGCCGGCCCTGTTTGGCGGCTGTGGTGTCGGAGACGAAGGAGATCAGCTCGGGTCCGAGGCCGCAGTAGTTGGCGACGGTCGCACTCTTCGCGGTCGCGCCATAGCCGACCACCCGATGACCCTGCGCCGTCAACTCGCGCAGCAACTCCACCAGATCGTCACGGATCCCGCTGACCTCGGTCGCGAACCGACGAGCGGTCGGGAGTGAGTCCAGCTCCAGTCGCCGCTCCTCGGCGATCAGCTCGGCAACCGCCGGCGACACCACCCGCTCACCGAGTCGTGCCACGGTGTAACGGATCTCGCCGCCATGAACGCCGAGCCGCTGCACATCGACGAGGTCGAAGCCGAACTGCCGGGCCATCGCCCGCACCGACCGTGCGGTGAAGAAATAGAAGTGCTCGTCATAGATCTGGTCAAACGAACGCTGCTCGACGATCGCGCCCCAGTACGGATCCTCGAACACGAAGATCCCACCCTCCCGCAGCAGGGCGTCCAGACCACGGAACACCGAGTCCAGGTAGGGGATGTGACAGATGGTGTTGGCCGAGTAGACAACGTCCGCCGGTCCGTCGGTGGCGGCGATGTCGACGGCCGTGGACTGTTCGAAGAAGTCGGTCCTGATCCGAACACCCTTGGCGGCAGCGACGTCGGCGACACCGCTGGAGGGTTCGACACCGAGGTGCCGGATCCCCTGTGCAGCAATGGTTGCCAGCATGACCCCGTCATTGCAGCCGATCTCGACGATGAACGGATCCGGCCCGGTCAGTTCGGTGTCCAGCAGCGTCCGCGCAGTCTGCTCGAAGTGGCTGCGCATCACCGACGAGCCGGAGGAGAAGTACGGATAATCCTGGTGGAACATCTTCTCCCGCGGCACTTCCCGCATCAGCTGCACCATCCCGCAGCCGTCGCAGAGTCCGACCTCGAGAGCGTAGAAGAATTCGTCTCCCGGCGCATCGGGCAGCCGAAAGGCATCGGACAGCGGCTGCCGACCGAGATCGAGGAACTGATCCACCCTGCTCCCGCACACGCGGCACTGACTGATCGAACTCATCGGATTCCTCCCGGAGGTTGGACGGAGACATCGAAGAAGGGCAGGTCGAAGATCGGGAGACCAACGAAGCCACTGGTCTCGGCGGCGTGGACGGCGAGCAACACCCCGGCGGCGCCGGTGGACAAATCGGCGGAGAGCCGCAGACACTCGGCGCCGAGGACCGTTGGCCGGCCGTGATACTCGACGCCGAACAGGCCGACATTGCGCAGTGCCGCGGCGATTCCGCCCTCGTTGCCAGGCAGCCTGGACAGGGTCGCGGCGGTGCCGGCGCATCCCTCGAAGAGCCCGGCCTGCGGCAGGAAGGAGCGACGGGTGAGAGCCACAGCGCGCTGCGCCACCGCCCGCACGGCAGCGCTGTCGGCGCCCTTCGTGTGACGGTCGGCCAGCCGGTCGGCCACCTCGACGGCCAGCAGGGCAAGGCCCGCCCAGCCGGAACCGAACGATGCCGAGGGACCGGGCTCACCGGCGGCAACCGCCCGGCCATGCGCGGTCTCGAGCAGATCGGCGTCGATCAGCAGCGCCTGAACCGCGGCGTCCAGCAGGGCGGGGTCACCGTCGATCTGATGCATCCGCAGCAGGAACAGGGCTCGGCCGGTCGCGCCGTTCAGCAGGCCGGGCGCCCGGTCCTCGAACGGTTCAGTGCAGAGCTGGTCGGCGAGGTCGCGGGCCCTGGTCAGTGCCGCCCGGTTGCCCAGCCGCACACCGAGACCGGCCAACGCCAATCCGATCCCGGAACGACCTGAGGCGAGGCCGGGATCGGTACAGGTGTCGGCGATCAAAGAATCCACCAGGCCGGCCGCAACGTCGACCCGACCGAGCCGATCGAGAACCAGGGCGATCCCGGCGATCCCGTCGCACAGCCCCGGTCGTGGATCGCGCAGACCGCGAGTCGCGGCCACCAGCCAGTCGACGTGCTCGAGCGGGACCTCCGCGCCGACCGCGTCAAGGGCCAACAGCACGCCGGCCGCGCCGGTGGCCAGGTCGAGCCCACCCTCCGGGGCGGCGAACTGCCGGGCGTCCCCCGGGTACAGCCGATCGGAGCGCTCCGGAGTGGCGCCGGCCACGATGCCTTCGGCGATCCGCCGGGTCAGGTCGGTTCCGCTCGGCCAACTCGCCGGCCAGTCGACGGGTCCGGTGGCGGTCGTGGGGTGAGCGCCGGCGATGGCGGGTGTGCGTTCGGCGGCGAAGGCCGGCCCGAGGTCGGCGAGCACGGCATCCGCGAAACCATCGGGCAGCGAGAATGTCTCGGTGACGAAGTCGAGCAGCTGATCGACCTTGTACCGACCCCACGGCACCGCCGCCGCCAGCGGCGCGAAGACCACCAACCGCAGGCAGCCGAGCGCGTACCGGTCGATCGCCGGTCCGGTGTAGCCGGCCGGCGCGACGAATCCCGGGGCACCGATCACCTGGGGCAACGCATCTCCGACCGCATTGGCCGTTTCGAAGTCGATGAATGCCACCCGGCCGTCCGGGCGGATCAGCACGTTCGCCGGGTGCAGGTCGTTGAAGACCACACCTCGCGAATGCATGGCCTGCACGGTGTTCTCGATCTGTTCCAGGGCGCCCAGTGCCCATTGCGCGTAGTCCGACCAGGCCCCGTCACTCCGGAGCCGGCTCCTGCGCGGCGAACAGCGGATTGCGCCTGATCATCTCCTTGGCCAACGACTGGCCCTCGACGAATTCGCGGATCAGGTACCGGTGTTCGTGCCCGGACCGGAAGTCGATCAGCTCCGGGATTCCCGGGACTCCGGAAAGACGTTGCATGGCATGGCGTTCGGCGTGCAGCCGGGCGACCGCATCCTGTCCGGTGGCGTCCAGCCCGGCCAGCGGACGGGCCTCGCGGACCAGCACCTCGACCCCACCGGGCACGGTGGTCGCCCGATACACCCCGCCGCCGTTGGAGAAATGCAGCGCGCGGGTCACCCGGTAGGGAAAGTCCCGCAGCGTCCCGGCATTGCGCGCCGCGAGCGCCTCGTCCAGCACCTTCGGCAGCGAGACCCATTCGGGCGGACGGAATCCGGGGCCTCGCCTGTCCTCCACCAGATTGCCCTGCGGATCCTCGATGCAGTACACCGGGCGACCGTGTGGCCCACGGACCACGACCGGCAGGATGCCGCCGTAGCGCACGTACAGCGGACCGGACCGCCAGCGCAGATCGCTGAGAATGTACGGACCCTGCTCGCCGTCCAACAGGCCACCGAGCTCGATCAGGATCTGTTCGAGCTGCTCCTCGGAGGCCGGGTAGATGGTGGCGAACTTCCCGCTGCTGCCGCGGTCGGCGTACTTGCTGTTCCGCCGCTGCAGGATGGCGGCACTGCGCAGGAACTTGAACACGATGTCCTGGGCGAAACAGTACTTCGCCACGATTTCCAGGATGTTCCCGGCGTTGGCCACCGTTGCCGATGCGTGGATCTTCCAGCCCTGTGCGGGCAGGACCGCGCCGACCGGGGCGAGGTTGAGCCACTCGTCGTTCGCGGTCTCACGCCAGGACGGCGGCACGGTGATGTCGCCGGAGAAATCCGCGGTCGCATCGTCGCCGGCCTCGGGCCGGTCGAAATGAACGTGCCCGGGCGGGCAGAACAGCAATCGGGCGAGGCTGTCCATCTCATCCTCCTTGGCGATCATCGACGGGGTAGACGAAAACTCTTGTGCGCAATTGGTTGGGCGGCACCCCGGTCAGCGCAGCACCGGGGCCAGGTACTCGTTCCACAGCCATCGACCGAGCGGTTGGTCACCGGTCGAGACGACGGCCATCCCGATCGGGGTGGTCGGTGGTTGGGTGACCTGCAGGTCGCGGCCGGTCGCGTCCACCATCAGGTCGGCCATGTCGGAGATGGGGAAGAAGGCCAGCAGCGGGACGTCCATCGGCCGGTACTCCCCGGGGGCGACGACCGCTGTTCCCACGGTGCGCCGGGTGAGCACGCCGCGTTCGATCAGCGTCACCTCGTCACCGGGACTGATCGCGTCCTGATCGGCGGTGTCCGGCAGGACGAGTCGCAGGGCGGCGCCGTCCTGCACGTAGCCGCCGGTGACCGAGCCGGGCACCGGCACCAGGGCCAGCGCGCCGATCACCGCTCCGGTCAGCGCGGTGACCACCAGCGTCATCCGCCACGGGCTGGCGCCGGCTGCCCTCGCCTGCCGCAGCAGGCTGACGAACCCGGCGCCGGCGCGATACGCCAGGTAGCCGAGAATTCCTGCCACCGCAGCGATCCCGACCCAACCCGCGAGCTGCAGGAAATCCAGCCAGAGGACGAGCGCGACCGACACCAGGTAGACCGGGAAGACGATGCTGACCAGTCCGAACGGAACCGCCCAGGCCAGGTCGGGCAGCGAGCGGGAATAACGGCCACCGAACAGCACCCGGCCGACGAAGGCCCTGGCGTCCTGCATGCTCCGGTCCCGGAGGTGCGGGACATCCAGGTGGCACATCAGCGCGATGTAGCCGTCGAACTTCACGAACGGCACGACGTTGACGACCGCCGCCACAAAGGTGGCGACCGAGAACAGCAGCAGACCGGTCTGCCAGGTCGGCGCACCGACGAGAGCCGCGACACCGGCCGCCAGTCCGGCGATGCCGGCCACGATCAGCTGAGTCGCAATGCCCGCGAGCGCCACCCGGGTCCGCTGCTCGTTGCGGGGCAGCCGCCAGCCGTCGGAGACGTCGCAGAAGAAGGCGGGCGTCAGGTAGAAGAGCATCATCCCCATCCGGGTCGGCGTGCACCCGTAGTGCGAGAGCGCCATCCCGTGGCCGAACTCGTGCAGGCCGGTGGTCAGCAGCGAGCCGAGCACCACCGCGACCAGCACCAGCATGGACTGCGGCCGCCCGATCGCGTCGCCCAGTGCGGGCGCCTGCAGGGCCAGGGCGATCATCCCGCCGACGACCGCGGCGGTGGCCAGGATCAGGCTGGCCCGGTGGGCCAGCATCGTGATCAGTGGCCGCAACCACCGCATCAACCGGTCGGGACGCAGCAGGGTCAGCTGCACGGTCAGCGGCGGCACGAACCGGATCCACCGCCGCAGGGATCGCTGCTTGCGCGCCCTGCCGACCTTCCCCGGCGTTTCCGGTTCGGCGAGCACTGACATCGGCCGGAGCCGGGTCAACACCCCGTCCACATCACGCTCTGTCCACGGCGGTCCCAGCGCCGCGGTCAGTTGCCCGGCGTCGCGCTCACCGTCCAACGCCTTGAGCAGCTTGGCGATGTCCGCCCCTATCCGGACGTACTGTCCGTCCACCCGGCGCACGATCCACGGGGCCCCGTCGGCCATCGGCTCGTGCACCTCGACCCCCGGCGCCAGTCCGGGCGCGCCGGGCGTGTCGACCGGCGCCGGCGATCGATGGATGGTCATGACAGCACGTCTGCCCGTCGGAGCCGACGCTGTGCGAAGAACCCGACGATCGCGATCCACCCCACAATGACCAGCAGAGCCATGGCGGGGCTGAGCATCTCGGGTTTGGCGTCGCGGTAGACGGCGCCCATCGCGATCTGCATGGTGAACCGCCCGACCGCGGGCACCAGCCGCAGCAGCGCCTCGTCGACCAGCAGGGTCAGCACCAGCAGGGTGACGACCGTGACCACCTGGTTGCGGATCAGCCAGCCGAACATGACCCCCCACGGGGCGGCCAGCAGGACCACCGCGACCACCCCGAGCAGGGTGAGGGTGGCCTCGGACGACCACACCAACTGCTGACCGGCCAGCGGCAGGAACAGCCAGGTCGAGCCGACGGCCAGTCCGCCGGCGAGCAGCGCGAAGATCGCCCCGACACCGGTGGCCACCGCCAGTTTTGCCGCGAACAGCCGGCCCCGGCCGCCGCTGACCAGCACCGATCTGGCGATCGCGCCGTCGCCGTACTCCCTGGTCACGAAGATCGCGCCGAACAGCATCGACGCCAGCATCATGCCGAACCAGAAGCGCACCATCGAGGCCGTCGCGGCCGCCGGATCGAGCCCGGCAGCGATCTCCTGCTCGATCGTGGTCGTGTACCCGGCGGTGGTCATGAAGCCGAGCAGCACTCCGACAGCACCGACGAAGAGCCAGGTGCGGCCGCTGATCGCCTTCAACGCCTCGGCCTTGAGCAGGTCACCCATCGTGCCCACCCCCGGTCAGCGACGCGGCCGGCGTCCGTGGACCGACCAACTCGAAGAACTTGTCCTCCAGCCGATCCCGGCCGCCGCCGGTGAGGTCGTCGAGAGTGCCTGCGTAGCGCAGGGTTTCCTGGATGACGACCACGTCGTCGACGGTCTGTTCGATCTCCGAGAGCAGGTGCGACGACATCAGCACCGTCCGACCCTCGGTCGCGAGCGAGCGCAGGATGTCCCGCAGCCATCGGATGCCGTCCGGGTCGAGCCCGTTGGCGGGCTCGTCCAGGATGAGTACCTCGGGATCGGCCAGCAGCGCAACGGCAAGGGCATGGCGTTGCTTCATGCCGGTCGAGAAATCCTTGATCTTGCGACCCGCCGCATCGGCCAGTCCGACCTGATCCAGCACGGTGTCGACCCGGCCGCGACCGAGACCGAGAGCGGTCGCCCAGATCAGCAGATCTCGGCGGGCGCTCACCCCGGTGACCGGACCGATGCCCTCCATGCTGACCCCGATCCGCCTGGCGGCATGCGGCAGCTGGTCGTAGGTCTGGCCGAAGAAGGTCGCCGTTCCGGCGGTCGGTCGGGCCAACCCGAGCAGCATGCGCAGGCTGGTGGTCTTGCCGGCGCCGTTGCGGCCCAACAGCCCGACCACCCGGCCCGGACTGACGGTGAACGAGACATCCTGCACCGCAACGGTGTCACCGAAATGTTTGCTGACGGAATCGAACTCGATCACGGGTGGACTACTCATGGTCGAACACCGTCGGATGACGATCCGTTCGGCCGGCGATTCCGGTTCAGCTGCCAGACACATCCGAGGAGGCCGACCACCCCGGCAGCGAGCAGCGCGTATCTCGCCGCACCGTCCAGTGCGGTCACGGAGATGACCACGGCCGCCAGCAGGACGACGACGAAGGCAAGGACAACGGGGGTCGATGCCCCGGTGGACTGCTGTGTGTTCATGAGAGTCCCTCCTCAGGGGAAATGGTGATCACCCGGACTGCCCCGAAAGGCGCTCGGCGCCCTTCGGGGCATCCGGATGTGGTCGATCAGGTCGCAGCGACCCCCACCGCGGTGATCGCGGTGACAATCAGGGCGCTGTTGAACGCGCCGGTCCAGAATCCGGGGGCGTCCAGCGCCTCCAACTCCTGCATGCCCAGCTCCAGGCCACCGATCGGTCCGTCTTCGGTCCGCAGTGGTTCCAGGGTCAGTTCTCTGTTCATCGAATACCTCCTCCCCAGTTCAGCAGTGGTGATCTCGGCACCCGATCGGGATCAGGTGAGGGCCGCACCGCTCACCGCGGCGTAGACCGTGGCGTACGAGACGCCGGCGCTGACCGCAGCGCCGATGCCCGTCCACCACCCCGGCGCCTCCATGGCCTCGAGCTCCTGCATGCCCAGCTCGAGAGCGGGCAGTTCGGTGTCGATCGGCGGGTTCGTCGAAAGGTCGATCATCTTCACATTCACCTCCTCACCAAGTCGTCGTTGTTCTCGAGACCTCGGTGTCGGCGGGCGCCCACGTCCATCGAGGGGTCTGGGGGAAAAGGGCCTGAGGCAACGGGTGCGGCGGCGACACTGCCGGCGGGCGGCAGGGCTCGGCCGACGATCCGTCGGACATCGTCGCTGCGCAGCCGGCCCAGCATCGGCAGGCCGGCGCCCCAGGCTGCGATGCTGCGGCGCGCGGTTCGCTCGATCTGTTCCGGGGTGGCGCTGACGTGGCGTCCGATGCGCCAGGCATCCAACAGCGCGGTGATTCCGGCGATCGGATCGGCAGGCAGCTCGCGCGACGAAGCGGCACGCAGTACCCGCCATGCCGCGCCGAGACGGTCCGCGGAGCCGAGAATCTCCTGTCCAGCTGCGATCTCGGACCACAGACTGGGCAGCACCGCGGCCACCGCGGTCATCTTGCGCACGCCGAGTGCCGTCGACAGCTCATTGGCGATGTACCAGCCGCGTGCCGAGTACCGATTGCGGCCGAGGCTCAACCAGGCGGCATGACTGAGCGCGCTGATCTTGGCCACCTCCAGCCGCAGACCGTCGGACTCCGCCTCGTCATGAAGTGCCCGCCGGTCGGTGAGATCGTCGCCGAGCCGGACGAGGCGTTCGGTGAGTGCCAGGGTCAGTGCGTCCTCGGTGGGCAGGCCTCGGTGATCGGCGATGTACAGGCTGGTCAATCGGAACAACGGTTCCAGCACGCCTTCGGCCACCAGGTGGTCCGGGAGCGAGCGGGTGGCCTGCGGGTCCAGGACGGCGGCGTCGGGCCGCAGGATGTCGCCGATCAGCAACCGCTTGCCGCCGGCGTGCGACAGACAGGCCGAACTGCTCGCCTCAGCCCCAGTGCCCAACGTCGAAGGGATCGCGACCAGCGGCAGTCGCCGATCGAGGTCCTCCAGCAGGATCAGTCCACTTCGCTGCGGCATCGCGAGCCTGGCCCGCGCCCCCGGATTGGCCTGGAGCACCGCGGCGATCTTCAGCTGGTCGAGCAGCGAACCGCCACCGATTCCGATCACCGCATGTCCGCCGTCGATCCCCGGTTCGTCGACCGGGGTCAGCCGATCGGCCAGCAGCGTCGCAGCAGCGAGATCCCCCGGTCCGTCCACCGTGCGCATCTCATGGCGGACCCCGCTGCGCTGCAGGAGTTCTCGCAGCTGACGAAGGACCGGCAGGCCGACCACCGCCGGATCGGTGAGCACGGTGGCCGACGTCACCGGAGCAGAGTGCGGACGCCCGGTACGGAACCACGGCTCCAGGCCACCCAGCCCGAAGATCGTTCTCGCGGGACACGACCACGACAGGTTCATCCGACCATCACCCCCACCGTTCGTTGCCCGTCGGCGGCGTCGGTGTCGGTCGCGGCGAAATAGCGCTGCAGGCCGGTGCGGGTCGCGTCGAGCAGCAGTTGCAGGTCATCGGCGGCGTAGGTGAGCGCGGGCACGAGTTGGATTCCGTGCGGCCCCGGATGGACGACCGCACCGGCCCGGCGAATCTCCCGCACCACGACCGGAACCTCGGACGCCGGCAACGGCAGTCCGGCCGCGGTGGTGAGCCGCAGCGAACGGAAGCACCCACGACCGGTCTCCCCATCGATTCGCGGTGACTGTGCCGCCCACCGCTGCAGCTCGGTCGTCAACCGCTGCGCCACCGCGGTCCCCCGGGCAACAGCCTGCAGTCGGTCGAACTCGGACAGCGTGGCCAGCATCGCCGCGCAGGCGATCGGCGTACCGGCTTGGGTTTCGGCATGGGTCAGCACGGCATCCGCGCGGTCGAAGGTGCGGGCCACCTCCGCCGACACCAGCACCGCGGCCGCGGCGTTCGTACCGTTGGTCAGTCCCTTCGACACGATCACCAGGTCGGCCGGCTCGGGCCAGAGCTGGGATGCCAGAAAGGTTCCCGTGCGGCCGAACCCGGTGGCCACCTCGTCGGCGACCAGCAGGAACCCGTGCCGCTGCCGCAGCCGGACCAGCTCGGCGACGAACTCGGCGGTGAGCGGGACGGTGCCGCTGCCCAGCACCGGCTCGACAACGACGGCGGCGACCTGCGCCCCGAAACGATCGAAAGCCGTTGCCAGTTCGGTGGTGTCATTTGCTGCCACGTGCCGGACAAGTCGCTGGTCGACCCCGTAGAGACCCTGACCGAGGTCTTCACCGGTCAGCGCGAAGCCGCCGAAGGTCAGTCCGTGGTAGCTCCCGCGCAGGCCGACCACGATCTTCCGCCGGTCGAAGCCGCGCAACGCCTGGGTGTGCCTGGCCACTTTCATCACCAGGTCGTTCGCGGACCCGCCGGACGTCGTGAACAACACCCGGGCGTCCGAGCCCTGCCAACGATCGGCCAACGCCTCCGCCGCGTGCCGGGCGTACCGGTTCTCGTAGCGGAAGACACTGAGGTAGGACGCATCCCGGGCGGCGGCGCCGATCGCATCGGCCACCACCGGATTGCCGTACCCCAGGTTGGTGTTCCACAGACCACTGGTGCCGCACAGCAACTCGCGGCCGTCGGCGAACCTGACCCGGACGCCGTCCGCGGAGACCGCGCACAGTTCGTCCGAGCCCTGCTGCGCCACCGGCAACAGGGACGGCCAGAGCGCGCCCGGACGCCCGGCAGTCATCGCGCACCTCCCGGCTCGATGCGGCCGACCGTGAGCAGCGCATCGCGGTACCGGTCCGAGCCGGTCGGCAATGCCCGCGATCGTTCGATCCGCAGCCCCTGCCGGCTCAGCTCGGCGGCGAGCACCTCTGGCCGGACGATCCGCACGGCACTCGCGCACACCTGTTGGGCAGCATCGGGTGTCGCCGGATGGATCACCACGGAGCGGATCCCGGCAGCCGGGTCGACCCGCTCGTGCAACCGGTACATCCGGCCGCTGGCACCCATGACGTCCGAGCAGGCGTCGGTCGCGGCGCCGGCGGCGATCTGCAGGGTGCTGATCAGGAATCTCCCGCCCGGTGCGAGCTGCTCCTGCACCCGCTCGAACAAAGCCGCCCGACCCACCTCGTCCAGCAACGAAATCGACGTGGTGCCAAGGACGATCACACCGAAGGTGGTCGGGAGCCGGAAGTAACGCATGTCGCCCGCCACCACCGCGGCGCGATCTCGCAGCTCGGCCGGCAGCCCGGAGAGCCTGCGGCGCAGCAGTTCCAGCATGGTGTCGGAGAGCTCGAGCGCCGTGACGGTGCGACCCGACGCCAGCAACGGAACAGTCAGTCGACCGGACCCGGCGGCGAGGTCGAGCACGTCGCCCGGCACGCTGCGGGTGGCGGCGAGGATCTCCCTGATCTCGTGGTGGTCGTTCCGGGAGATGTCGTCGTAGACAGCCGATCCGACGGGGTCGTACATGTCGTGAACGGTCACCCCGGCGCCCAGCTCGGCGGTGATCTCGGCGATGTGCCGGCCCGCGAATCCAGCCCCGGCGGATGAGGTTGGCAGAACGTCGGGTGCAGTGGCTGTCGTCATGATCACACTCCCGCCGGCTCGCGGGTTTCCAGCAGTACCCCGGCCGCTGCGAACGACGAAGTGACGCTGTGCAGCCGTGCGGGATCCACCACCGCCGTTGCGGTGTCGACGGAGCCCAGCACCAGAACGGCCTCGACGGCGTCCGCCGTTGCCTCGTCGATGCCGAAGGTCCGGCCGATTCGCCGGTCCACCAGGTAGGCGCCGTCCTCGTTCCACAGCAGGACGGGCCGGGCCGGCTCGGCAGCGCCACCCGATGCTGGCGCGTCGGCCAGCGCGGTGGATCGACGGCCGCCGAAACCGGAGACCCTGATCTCGCGCCGGCCGCGGGCATGCAGGTCCTTCATCGCGTCCAGGGCGTTCAGGTAGTCCGGCAGCCAGGGCCGGGCGGCCAACGCCGCGGCTCGCTCGTCCTCACCGATGCTGCTGCCCAGACTCACCGCGCAAGGAGACCCGCTGCCGGCGTTGATGTCCTGCCACCTGCGGTGAATCGCGTCGAATCCGTCCTCGATCGACCCGATGACCGACCCGTTGGGCGACGTCGACACCTGGCCCGCGCCGTCGACCCACAGCCGCAGTTCTGGGCCGTCACCGTCCTCGCCATCGAGCAACGTTGCGCCAAAAGCACTCTGGTCGGCGAATTGGACCGCTGGGTTGGTGGCGAACTCGGCGAAGCTCCCGGTGTCCCGCGCCCGGTCGGCGTCGGCGAGGAAAGCGGCGAAGTCCTGCGGGCCGCAGATGCGGATCAGCGTCGGGCCGAGCAGCGACATGTACTCGCTGGTCGCGTAGTCCTGGATCTGCAGGAAGAAGTCGTCGCCGATCGAGAGTTCCTCACCCGGTTCGGCGGCCGACCCCTGGTAGCCGACCACCCGGGGACGGCCGGGCTCCCGGGACAGTGGTCCCTGGTCGTCCGTGCCGCCGACGAACACCGTGCTGTCCGCATCGACCAGGCCGGCGGCCAGCACGTCGGGCAGGGCGTCCGCGTTCTCCAGCACCACGACTGCCGACCGACCGGGTCGAACGGGCTCGCCGGTGTGATTGCGGCCCGTGCCCCAGCTCATCAGCGAGCGCTTGACGGTGCGCCGGTCCGCCTGCAGCAGGTCGTCGGTGGTGAGCGAGAGGTTCATCGTGATCCTCGATCCTGGGTCGGCGGAGTGTCGGTCACAGCGGGTCGGTCACGGCACGGTTGGTCATAGCGAGGTGAAGATGGTCTTCAGGTCACTCAGCGCCGCTTGCGGGCCGTGCTGGTTGAACACCCCGGTCAGGTTGAAGACGATCTCGTCGACGCCTGCCTCGCGATAGGCGATCAACTGCTCGGCCAGTTCGCCCGGGTCGCCGTAAAGGAACCCACCGGCGGTCACCAGCTGCTTGGCGTCGAGCGTGAGATCCTCGCCGGTGACGTCGATCCCGGCCTTGCGCAACATGTCCTGGTAATGCGGCAGGGAGAGGTGTGCCGAGCTGCCGGCGAGGGTGAGCGCCACCGGATCGCGGTCCGGCGCCCGCAGCGCGGCCGGGACCATCGCCGTCACCTTCGGCATCGGCCGGCCGGCCCGCGCCGCCCCGTCCCGGATCGCCGGGATCAGGGTGTCCGCCAGGTACGGCGCCGGGGTGAGCCAGGTGATGGCCACGTCGGCGATCTCGCCGGCCAGCCGGGCCATCCCCGGGCGCAGCACTCCGAGCCCGAGTTCGACGGCGGGGGTGGGGATGTGCGGCAACCGCCCGCGGCACGAGTAGTACTCACCGGCCACGTCGACGTCGCGGCCGCGGATCAGGTCGCCGACGATCGTCAGGTATTCCCGGGTCGCGGTCAACGGGCTCGCATACGGCGCGCCCAGCAGGCTGGTCTGCAACGAGGTGGCCCCCGGGCCGAACCCGGCGACCACCGACTGCCCGGTCGTCATCGCCAGCGACACCGCGAGATCGGCGGCGGCGAACGGGTGCCGCAGCGGCATCAGGGTCACCGCAAGACCGGTCGGCACCCGGAAACCGGCACCGGCCGCGGCGGAGAAGGTGCAGAACGGCTCGATCGCCAGGGCCTGGCCCTGCCAGAGCCGCTCGGCACCGGTCCAGTTGACCAGCGCTGCGTAGGGCAGAACCTGCTCCGGCCGGCGGGGGATGAAGGGGAGCAACACGGAATGCCTGCTCATCGCCGATCTCCTTCGTTGCTCATGTGGCTGTCTGTGCTGATGAGAAGAAAACCCGCCGGGATCCCGGCGCGGGGGCTGATGGCCGCTTCCTGCCAACTCGGCGACGGCGCCGCCCGGTCGACCGATAGTCGATGGCAGGCCACCCGTCCACCGCCATCGACCCTCAGGAGCCGGCATGACCGTCATCGACACCCGCGGGGCGCTGGCCACCCGGTCCCGGATCGCCACCTCTGTCCTGTCGGCGGGCACCTTCTTGCAGACCACCGCCGACGTGCTGGCCTGGGTCAGGGCGTCCGCCGCCGAGGTCTACACCGACACCACGATCGTCGCGCTCGAGGACGTCGAGGGGTGGCGCGCGGGCATCGGCGCGCCGGCTCTGCGGCACCACACCGGGGCCTTCTTCTCCATCGAAGGGATCGAGGTCACCGCGTCGACGGATCCGGCGACCGGCCACGGGTCGACCGCCTCCACCGTTCGCCGATGGACCCAGCCGATCATCAATCAGCCAGAGGTCGGGGTGCTCGGGATCCTGGTGAAGGAGTTCGACGGTGTCCTGCACTGCCTGATGCAGCCGAAGGCCGAGCCCGGCAACCACAACGGCGTGCAGATCTCGCCCACGGTGCAGGCCACCAGGAGCAACTACACCGGCAAGCACGGCGGCGCGGCGGTGCCGTACCTGAACTATTTCCTCTGCGATCGGCCGGTGACCGGGGAACGCACCGTGATCAGCGATGTCCGCCAGTCGGAGCAGGGATCGCGCTTCCTGGGCAAGCGCAACCGCAACATGGTGGTCGAGGTGACCGGCGAGGTCCCGCTGGTCGACGGCTTCCAGTGGCTCACCTTCGGCCAGTTGCACCGGTTGCTCCGCCTGGACGACCTGGTGAACATGGATGCCCGCACCGTGCTCTCGTGCCTGCCCTTCCCCGGCGCCGAACTGCTGGAGTGCGGGCCGGGTCCGTCCATCGAGGAGCTACTGGCCGCCTGGATCCGGTCGTCCTCCTCTGCTGGCGACGAGTTCTTCCCCGACCCGTCCGGTCGGCCCGCGACCACCGACGGCGACTTCGCCACCGCCCTGCTCCGCTCCTGCGATGCGCGCGCCGGGAGCCGGCACAGCACCGACGAGATCCTGCTGTGGATCACCGATGTCAGGGCACGGACCCAGGTCGCGGTGCGCCGCGTCCCGCTCACCGAACTCACCGACTGGCATCGGCGGGACGGCCGGATCTCGCACGATTCCGGCGGCTTCTTCGACGTGTTCGGCGTTCAGGTGGAGGCGGGCGGTCGGGAGGTGGGCCGGTGGAGCCAACCGATGGTCGCCGAGCACGGTCTTGGCCTGGTGGCCTTCTTGGTCAGCCGGATCGACGGCGTGCTGCACGTGTTGGTCCACCTGCGGGTCGAGCCGGGGCTGGTGGACATCGCCGAGATCGCACCGACGGTGCAGTGCACCCCGCTGAATTGGGACCACCTCCCGGACACCCCGCGACTCACCTTCCTGGACCGGGTTCTCGCCGCCGATCCGGACGCGATCCGTCACGACACGGTGCAGTCCGTCGAGGGCGGCCGGTTCTACCGGACCAGGTACCGGCATCTGGTGGTGGAGACCGAGGCCATCGCGGAGCCGCCGGAGTACCGGTGGATGGCGCTGCACCAACTCACCGACCTGGCCCGGCACAGCCACTACATCAACGAACAGGCGCGCTCGCTGCTGGCCTGTGTCCGGTCACTGGTCCTGGGCAGCGGTGTCTGACCAGGCGGCCGGCGGGATGACCACCGGTGCGCCCTGGCGGCTGCCGCTCGGCGAGCACCGACCGCGGGTGACGGTGCTGGGCGGTACCGGGTTCCTGGGCGGGGCGGTGACGGACGAGCTGCTGCGCCGCGAGGTGACCGTCCGGGTCGTCGGCCGGCGCGCGGCACCGCACCCGGTCGGCCACCCGAATCTGCAGGTCCGGATCGCCGACCTGGCGGATCCGCGAGCCGTCGTCACCGCCGTCACCGGCTCCGACGCGGTCGTCGTGCTCACCGCGTTCCGCAGCCCGACGGCGCAATGGCGGGTGTCGGACACCGATCCGATGGCCGAACGGATGACGGTCGGCGTGATTCGGGACGTCGTCGACACCCTTGCCGTGCAACGCCGATCCCCCGGCGGGGATGCTGCGTCACCCCCGATGGTGCTGATGGCGGGTTCCGCGCCGGCGAACGATCTCGCAGCGGTCGCCGCGGATCCGTACGCCCGCTTGAAGGCCAGGGCGGAGGACGTGCTGCGGACCGCGTCGGCAACCGGCGCGATCTCCGGTGCCTGCCTTCGACTTCCGACGGTCTATGGCCGGATCGAGTGTGCCGCAACGGTTGTCGACCGCGGAGTGATCACCGCCATGGCCCGACGGGCGCTCGCCGGTGAGCCGCTGACCATCTGGCACCAGGTGAAAAGAAACCTGCTGCACGTTCGGGACGCCGCGTCGGCCTTCGCCGCTGCCCTCGATCACGGCGACCGGTTGTCCGCCGGCTGCTGGGCCGTCGGCGGCGACCGGCCGGTGCCGTTGACCGATCTCTTCGAGCAGATCGCCCGGATCGCCGCCGATCGGCGCCGCACCCTGCCGGTCCCCGTTCAGCCCACCGCTCCACCCGCCCACGCCAGCCCGTTGGACGCCGCCGACGTCTCGGTGGACAGCACACCGTTCCGGTCGATCACCGGATGGCGCCCGGTCGTCCCCGACGACGACGGCCTGCTCGATCTGATCACCGCCCTGGCCGACGAGGCCGACGGCACCGCGCAGCACCACCACGGCGGCTCGGCCAGATCCGAGTCGCACCCGACAGCAGAGCATCTGGAGGCAGCATCGTGACCATCCGCGTGTGGGACTACCTGGACGAGTACCAACAGGATCGCGACGAATTGCTGGAGGCGGTCGACACCGTTTTCGGCTCGGGCCAGCTCATCCTCGGCAAGTCGGTCAGTGGCTTCGAGTCCGAGTTCGCCGGCTACCACGGCATCGACCACTGCGTCGGGCTGGACAACGGGACGAACGCGATCGCGCTCGGGCTGCAGGCTCTCGGTGTCGGGCCGGGCGACGAGGTGATCACCGTGTCGAACACCGCGGCACCGACCGTGGTCGCGATCGATTCCATCGGCGCCCGGCCGGTTTTCGTCGACGTCCGCGCCGAGGACTACCTGATGGACGTCGACGCCGTTGCCGCCGCCATCGGACCACGCACCAGGGCGCTGTTGCCCGTGCACCTGTACGGCCAGTGTGTCGACATGCAGCCGCTGCTGGAACTGGCTCGGACACAGGGACTCTCGGTGCTCGAGGACTGCGCACAGGCGCACGGTGCGCGCCGGGACGGCCGGGTCGCCGGCACCTTCGGTGATGTCGGGGCCTTCTCGTTCTACCCGACCAAGGTGCTGGGTGCGTACGGCGACGGCGGCGCGGCCATCACCGGTGATGCGGACACGGCCGCCGCTCTCCGGCGGTTGCGGTACTACGGGATGGACGACAGGTACTACGTGGTGCAGACTCCGGCGCACAACAGCCGGCTCGACGAGGTGCAGGCAGAGATCCTGCGTCGCAAGCTGTCCCGGCTCGACCAGTACATCGCGCGGCGGCGGGAGATCGCCCGTCGTTACGACGAGGCGCTGGCCGGCACCGAGCTCGCACTGCCGTCGGTGACACCCGGGAACTCCCATGTGTACTACCTCTACGTGGTCCGCCATCCGCGACGCGAGGCGCTGCTGGCCGCGCTGGCCGCCAGGGACATCGCGCTGACCGTGAGCTATCCGTGGCCGGTGCACACGATGTCCGGCTTCGCCCACCTGGATACCCCGGCCGGCTCCCTGCCGGTGACCGAATCGCTGGCGCAGCAGATCTTCTCGCTGCCGATGTACCCGAGCCTGAGCAGCGACCGGCAGGACCAGGTCATCGAGGTGCTGCTGGACGAACTGCAGCGGAACTGAGGCCGGGATGACCAGGTTCACGGTGATCTGCCCGACCTACAACCGCGGACCGGCCATCGTCGACACCCTGGATTCGGTGCGGCGGCAGAGCCTGCGCGACTGGGAACTGCTGGTGGCCTCGGACGCCAGCGATGACGGCACCGACGACATCGTCGCCGCAGTCGCCGCCGTCGACAGCCGGGTCCAGCTGCTGCGCACCCGCAGGTTCGGCTTCCAGGCCGGCCCGACCAACATCGCGCTGCAGCAGGCGTCCGGTGAGGTGGTGGCCTACCTCGATCACGACGACCGATGGCTGCCGCATCATCTGGCCACGATGGCCGACGAATTCGACCGCGGCGCCGATTTCGTCGCCACCAGGGTCCGCAAGGTCGATCACCGCGGACGAACCCTGAGCACCGCGCATCCGCTGACCATGCTGTGGCATCCGGAACTGCAACTGATGAATCCGTTGTTCGAGAATTCCTGTGCCGCACACCGGATCGAGCTCACCGACCTGGTCGGCGGCTGGCGGGAATCCGAGATCGGACTGGAGGACTGGGATCTCTGGCTGCGGTTCGCCGACGCCGGCGCCGGCTGCTCGACAGTGCTGGCGACGACGGTCGAGATGCTCGAGGATCCCGGCACCCGGCAACATCACCTGCCGTGCTCCTTCGGTCATGAGATCGCCCGGCTGCCGGACCTGCGCTCGGCCCGTCGGGCCTACCGCGCCGTCACCGATGCCCGGCACTACCCGGCCGCGACGGCGGCCTGCCGAGCCGATCTGCTGGCCTGGTACGGCGGGCTGGCCGGTCGCGGCGAGCTCCGCTACCCAACGGGATGGCAGGGCGGCGCCGACGCCCTGCCGGACGCGATCGCCAGCCATCTCGCCGAGGTCGGCACCGTCTGGAAGAACCTGGTGCTCGACCCGCTGCCGGACGGCCAGGTCGCGCTGAGCATCGTGCTCGGCACCATGACCCAGGATCATGCCGACCGCTACGTGGATTTCTTCCGACGGACGATGACCCACCAGCAGGCCTTCTTCGACCGCGTGCTGTCCGCCGACCTCGTCGGCTGAGCGCAGATCGGCTGAACGAGAGTCGGCTGAACGTCAGTCCGCTGAACGCATAAGGGAGCCGCCGGCACCACGGCATGTGGTGTCGGCGGCTCCAGGCGGTCCGCTGACGGACCGGTGACCCGCCGCTGCAGTCGGCGGATGCCCCAGGGATTGGGCCAGCCGGAACTGAATTTTCAGGCGGTGGGCGCCGGTGGCGGGGGCAGGATGATCGGGCCCGGCGGCCACCAGGGGCAGGGCTTGGGCCAGGGCAGCGGGAACGGCGTCGGATACGGCTGCCAGATCGGCCGGCACGGTGGTTTGATGATCGGCGCGATCGTGGCGTCGGTCTCGGCGGCGACAGTCAGTGCCGCTGAACTGCCGGCCGCCGAACTGAGGGCCGCCGAGCTGCCGACTGCCGCCGCGGCCGGCGTGGCGGCGACGGTCAGGGCCGCCCCGACCGCGACCGCGACGCCCAGGATTCTTCGGAACACTCTCATCTGATCTCCTACCTTTCTCGTTGCAGCATCGTCGTAGTGGCCGGCCGTTCCCGAAGCATGCCGAAGGAAACGAGCGTTGGGATCGAGATGGCAGCAACCGGACAGCATCTCGGTTGGTCGCCCGATCCTGCATCGGCACCCGGGGTGGCAGCAGCCAGCGCGGTGATACACGATGACAGCTTCCTGCCAATACCTGCCGCACCAGCATCCGGACCCGCAAGGTGTTCTTGTCCGAGTGCGTCCGGCGCCACAGTGAGGGGAAATCACGTGTCAGGTTCCAAGGGAGTCAATCGTTGGGTTCGGTCCGGGTTCGTCGCGGGCGGGCTGCTGCTGGCCCCGGCTTTCGAGTTGGGATTCGGCGAGACCCGGAACGAGGCAGCGGGCGCCTCGGTCAAACCGGCCGGCATCAGCCTGCAGGCGCAGCTGATCGGGCCGCCGGTCGAAGAGCTGTACCGGCCGATGTGCGGCTTCTGCGTGGAGATCTGATCACATCCCCACCGATGGATTCAGGGGCCCGGCCGGTACCAATCGGTCGGGCCCCTGTCGTTCCCATTGAACCCGTCATTCCCGATCGCACGGCGAGGGCCCACGGATCATCCTGAATCTTGATCGGCGAACCCGGCCTCCAGTTCGGCGCCGGCGACAACGTCGACCAGCCGCCGCTGCCCGGTCACCGGGTCGTGCACGAGCAGGTGTGCTGGGTCGTCGATCTCGAGGATCACCGGCGCGTCCACCGGATCGAGAACCGATGACGACCAGGGCAGCGTCGGTGCGATCCGGCCGCCGAACCCGGACACCCGGCGCACGGTGTGCCCGTCCCGATCGGCCGCCCGCAACGCCTGCACCGCTGTCAGGTATCGCCCCAGCCACGGGCGCTCGCGCAGCGCATCGGCCCGATCCCGCTCGGGCAGTGCCGCACTGAGACAGACCGGGCACGGAGCGACGCTGCAGGAAACGTGCTCCCGCCAGATCCGATCCAGGTCGGCGGTCGACTCCCCCAGCCGTCCGATGGCCCCGCCGGTCGGCGAGGTGCTGATCGTCCCGTCCGGCCGGATCAGCAGCCGATCCCGTGGGCCCGATCGCTCGGCCGGGCCGCCCAACGCCGCCAGGTCCGCGACCAGCGCCTGGCGGATTCGTCAGGTGCCCGGCGAAGAGTCCGTCCAGCCGGGCGGCATCGGCATCGCGGAGGTAGGCACTGAAGTCCTCGTCGTCGGCAACCCGCAAGACCGTGGGTCCGGCCATCTCTCCGAACTCAGCGAGGCCGTAGGAGCGCAGCTCGATGGTGACCGCATCGGGCAGGGTGACCCGGCCGTCGGCCGGCAGAAAGGAGCCCCGGTACCCGACCACCCTCGATTCCTGGTGACGGGATGCGACGATGACCGGCCCGCGGGACCAGCACCGTGCTGACCCCGTCATCGAACGCGGCAACGGCCCGGTCGGCGAGGTCTGCAGCGGCGACGACGACCACCCGGTTGCGATGGTCCGCACCCGGATCCGAAGCGATGATCCCGGTGAACCAGTGCTCGAGCCAACGCGCGGTGGACATTCGCGTTCCCTTTCGCGGCGAACTGCCGACACCGGCCGTCGGTCGGGCCGGGGCGACGACGCCGCCCGATCCCAGTTGACCGTGTCCGGTGGGCCCGCGGGTCCCGGTGGCCGGTTGTTGCCACCGAAAGGACTTCGGGGTGGCAACGAGACGGGTGACAACCCAGCGGGTTACAACCAGCCGGCCTGCACGGCCTTGACCCCCGCCTCGAACCTGCTCTCCGCGCCGAGCAGGTCCATCACTGCGGCCACCCGGCGCCGGATCGTCCGGACCGAGACCCCGAGTCGCCTGGCCGCGACATCGTCGGTCACGCCCGACTTGAGGATGTCCAGGGTCTGCTGGACGGTTTCCGAACCGAGGGAGTCCTCGGCGCCGATCCCGACAGAGTGGGCCGATTTCCACATCGCGGCGAACTGGGCCTGGAAGCTGCGGACCATCGCCGGCTCCTCGACCACCAGGAAAGGCACGGTCAGGCTGTCCTCGTCGACCGCGACGATGACCATCTCGCGGTCGACGATGATGGTGCGGTGCCGGACCCGGGCGGACACCCGGACCTGGGCGCCATGGCCGGCGAACTCGGTGAGATACCGCAACACCTCGGGACTGCGTGCCGCGTCCGCCTGATACACCGCCCGCAGGACGACCCCCCGCGCCATCACGCCCAGGTCCTGATCCCAGGAACCGCGGAGGAATTGCGGGGAGTACGGACCGCCCGGCAGCGACGAGAGCACCTCGAGCCTGGTGTTCCCGGCGACGCGGCCGAGGATGTCCCGCAGCTCGTCGCGGTCGTCGACGCGCAGCACTCCGGTGTGTTCCAGCCCGGCCCGGCGGATCAGCGATTGGGTCGATTCGGCAACACGCCGAACACCCTTGTCCCCCGATGGTGGCGGCACGCCACATCCCCCCAACGAACGTCGACACCTGGCCATCAGGGTAGCCGCTGCGAATTGTCGGTCGGTGTCACAGCGTGACGAGCCTTGGGCCACTGGATCATTCGGCCGCACAACGCAGCAGGGGCGGTCCGGCTTGTCGCCGAACCGCCCCTGCCGAACAGCAGACTGCCTACTTCGCCTCGTCGGCGCCCTCGGCCGGAGCCTCGGTGGCGGCCTCGATGGCCTGCACCGAACCGCTCTCCCGATCCGCACTGTCCTCGGCGGTGGTCGCGCTGTCCACGACCTCGCTGTCGGCGCTGTCGGTGACGGCTACCGCGGTCTCGTCCGCACCCTCGGCCGGAGCCTCGGTGGCGGCCTCGATGGCCTGCACCGAACCGCTCTCGCGGTCGGCGCTGTCCTCGGCGGTGGTCGCGCTGTCCGCTGCTGCGGCCGACCCGGCACCAGCACCGGTGGAGGCCGCGACGCGGGCGCTGCGGTCACCGGAGCGGGTGGACGCGGCCCGGCGGGCGACCCGTGATGCGGACGCCGAGACGGTCTCCTCGTCGACCAGTTCGATGATCGCCATCGGGGCGTTGTCGCCCTTGCGCGGCGAGGTCTTGATGATCCGGGTGTAGCCACCGTCCCGGGTCGCGAAGGACGGCGCGATCTCGGCGAACAGCTTGTGCACGACATCCTTGTCGCGGACGGTCTTCATGACCTCGCGACGCGAGTGCAGCGTCCCCTTCTTCGCGATGGTGATCAGCTTTTCCGCGTGCGGACGGAGCCGCTTGGCCTTGGTCTCGGTGGTGGTGATCCGACCGTGTTCGAACAGCGAGGTCGCCAGATTGGCCAGGATCAGCCGCTCGTGGGCCGGGCTGCCACCCATACGGGGGCCTTTGGAGGGGGTGGGCATGTCGTGACGTCCTTATCCATCGTGGTCCGCGGTGTTCCGCGGGTGAGGCGGCGGTCCGGGAGCGAACTCCCGGGCGCCGACGGTTTCCTATCCGTGTTCGGCGCGAAACCCGGCCCCATCGGGACCGGGATTCGCCCCGCCCACCCGAAATCCGGGTGGACCAGATGCGAGAGCCAGAGCTAGATCTGCTCGGTCTCCGCGTAGTCGGTGTCGTCAGCGGTCTCCGGCGCGCCGACCGGGCTGATCGCGCCGTAGCCCGAGTCGTCCGTGTCGTCGTTCCAGTCGTTGTCGCTGTAGGCCAGGGCGGCGGCGGCGGGGTCGAACCCGGCCGGCGAGTCCTTCAACGACAGGCCCATGCCGGCGAGCTTGATCTTGACCTCGTCGATCGACTTCTGCCCGAAGTTGCGGATGTCCAGCAGGTCGGCCTCGGTCCGGGAGACCAGTTCGCCGACGGTGTGGATGCCCTCGCGCTTGAGGCAGTTGTACGACCGGACCGTCAGGTCCATCTCCTCGATCGGCAGGCCGAACGCGGCGATGTGGTCGGCCTCGGCCGGGGACGGGCCGATCTCGATGCCCTCGGCATCGATGTTCAGCTCGCGGGCCAGACCGAACAGCTCCACCAGGGTGGTGCCGGCCGAGGCCAGCGCATCCCGCGGGGAGATCGACGGCTTGGTCTCGACATCGAGCACCAGCCGGTCGAAGTCGGTGCGCTGCTCGACACGGGTGGCCTCGACGCGGTAGGTGACCTTGAGCACCGGCGAGTAGATCGAGTCGACCGGGATGCGGCCGATCTCGGCGCCGACGACCTTGTTCGGGGAGGCCGGGACGTAACCGCGACCGCGCTCGACGACCAGCTCGATCTCGAGCTTGCCCTTCTTGGTCAGCGTGGCCAGCTTCAGATCGGAGTTGTGCACGGTGACGCCGGCGGGCGGGGCGATGTCGGCGGCGGTGACGTCGCCGGGGCCCTGCTTGCGCAGGTACATGGTGACCGGCTCGTCATCCTCGGAGGAGACCACCAGCTCCTTGAGGTTCAGGATGAGCTCGGTGATGTCCTCCTTGACGCCGGGGACGGTGGTGAACTCGTGCAGCACTCCGTCGACGCGGATGCTGGTGACGCTGGCCCCGGGGATCGAGGACAGCAGGGTGCGGCGCAGAGAGTTGCCGAGGGTGTAGCCGAAGCCGGGCTCGAGGGGCTCGATCACGAACCGCGAGCGGTTCTCGGCGACGGTCTCTTCGGTCAGTGCTGGGCGCTGGGAAATCAGCATTCGTTGGTTCCTTTCACAGGTGACATCCGCCATATGACGTCACTGGGGGTACTTCATGTAGCCGTCTGCCAGCGGCCGTTCCACCGGCCGCCTTCCCCGTGCCCGGGGTTGGTGCACACGCGACTCTGCCGCCGAAGGTCGAAACCTCCGGCGGCAGCGTGCGATTACTTCGAGTAGAACTCGACGATCAGCTGCTCGGTGACCTGCGAATCGATCTGCGCGCGCACCGGGAGCGAATGGATCAGGATCGTCAGCGACTCGGGGACGACCTTCATCCAGGCCGGGATCGGCCGATCTCCGAAGGTCGCGCGGGCCAGTTCGAACGGGAAGGTCTCCGCCGACTGCTTGCGGACGGTGATGATGTCGTACTGCTCGACGCGGTAGGACGGAACGTCCACCCGTACCCCGTTGACCAGGAAGTGGCCATGGGTCACGAGTTGACGAGACGCCCGCCGGGTACGGGCCAGGCCCGCGCGGTACACGACGTTGTCGAGCCTGGACTCCAGGATCTGCAGCAGGGTCTCGCCGGTCTTACCGGGGCGGGACGCGGCTTCCGCGTAGTAACGACGGAACTGCTTCTCCATGACGCCGTAGGTGAAGCGGGCCTTCTGCTTCTCCTGCAGCTGGGTCAGGTATTCCTTCTCCTTCGTCCGCGCGCGGCCGTGCTGGCCGGGCGGGAAGGGACGGCGCTCGAAGGCCTGGTCGCCACCGACGAGGTCGGTCTTCAGGCGACGGGACTTCTTGGTCATGGGACCGGTATATCTAGCCATAACTGTCCAAATCTCCTTTCGTCAGATCAGACCCGACGCCGCTTGGGCGGCCGGGTTCCGTTGTGGGCCTGCGGGGTGACATCCGAGATCGCGCCGACTTCCAGGCCTGCGGCCTGCAGCGAGCGGATCGCGGTCTCACGACCCGAACCAGGGCCCTTGACGAAGACATCCACCTTGCGCATGCCGTGCTCGATGGCCTGGCGTGCTGCGTTCTCCGCCGCCATCTGCGCGGCGAACGGGGTGGACTTGCGGGAGCCCTTGAAGCCGACATGGCCGGCGGACGCCCAGGAGATCACCGCACCGGTGGGGTCGGTGATGGACACGATGGTGTTGTTGAAGGTGCTCTTGATGTGCGCGTGGCCGTGGGAGACGTTCTTCTTCTCCTTGCGGCGCACCTTCTTGACGGCTGCTGAACCCTGACGGGACTTGGGGGGCATCGTTTACCTGGCCTTCTTCTTGCCGGCGATCGTCTTCTTCGGGCCCTTGCGGGTTCGCGCGTTGGTCTTCGTGCGCTGGCCGCGGACCGGGAGGTGACGGCGATGCCGCAGACCCTGGTAGGAGCCGATCTCCATCTTCCGGCGGATGTCGGCCTGCACCTCGCGGCGCAGGTCACCTTCCACCTTCAGGTCGGCCTGGTCGATCGCGTCGCGCAGCGAGAGCACGTCCTCGTCGGTCAGGTCCTTGGAGCGCAGGTCGGGGCTGATGCCGGTGGCCTTCAGCAGTTCCAGGGATCGGGTGCGTCCGATCCCGTAGATGTAGGTGAGCGCGATCTCCATCCGCTTGTCGCGGGGAAGGTCGACGCCAACGAGTCTCGCCATCTGGCGTGGTACTCCTTCGTCGTTCCCACAGGTGTCGGTCGCGTCCCGTCCCAACGGCACTGCTTGTCACAGTGACGGGGCCCCGGCCTGCGGTCCGGGGGTGTCCCGCAGCCCTCCGACGACGTCGGACGGTGCGGGTGGTGACGCGATTGTTGTACTGCCGCCGCCGGCGAACCGGCGGTGTCGGTCGAGGGTGAACGCGGGCTTCCGACCCGCAGCTGCACGCTCGACCGCGTCAGGAACTCAGCCCTGGCGCTGCTTGTGGCGAGCGTTGCTGTTGCAGATGACCATCACGCGACCGTGACGGCGAATCACCTTGCAGTGCTCGCAGATCTTCTTGACGCTGGGTTGAACCTTCACTGCCGTCCCACTCTCTAGTACCGGAACCGATGTCGGCCCGGACCACGCACACCGTTCGATGTGCTCCCTACCGATCCCGCGGATGCCGGCCGGTCGTCCCGGGCTCGTCGGCCCGGGCCCACCCCTGAGAGGGGGTGGATTTGGTGGTTGCTACTTGTAGCGGTACACGATCCGGCCGCGCGTCAGGTCGTAGGGAGAGAGCTCCACGACAACCCGGTCCTCCGGCAGAATGCGGATGTAGTGCTGCCGCATCTTGCCGCTGATGTGCGCGAGCACGCGGTGCCCGTTTTCCAGCTCAACCCGAAACATCGCGTTGGGCAACGGCTCGACCACGCGACCTTCGACCTCGATGGCCCCGTCTTTCTTGCCCATGTCCTCCGCAATCCGTTCCACTAGCCTGGGTCGTGGGCACGCTCACCCCCGCACGAATCAACTGCCCCGGCGCCGCGTTGAACACGCGCAGCCGAACCAGCATCTCCTCGGGAGCCGACGCGCTCAGATGCCATTCATCCGATGCCGGCTGGATGCGTGCAGCACCAAGCCGACACGACCCGCGCGCCGACGTTCCACTGTACGCCGGTCCGGCGTGGGCTCCAACTCGCCCGAAGGCGGCATCCGAGGGCCGCACCGACGAGTATCCGGCCGGCCGCGATACCGTTGCCGGATCATGAGCCTGACCTGTCCGAAGTGCCAAGGCAAGATGCGCAGCTTCGAGCGCAGCGGCGTCACGGTCGAGCAGTGCAAACAGTGCCGCGGGGTCTTCCTGGACCGCGGCGAGCTGGAGCACCTGATCACCGCTGAATCCCGCTTCCTGGGCGTCGAGCCGCGGGATGCGCAAGAGGTGCAGAGCCCCCGCATCCCCGACTACGACGCGCCGAGACGTCCGGTGTCCGACGAGCGCAAACGCTCCGAGCGGCTGTTCGGCGAGGACCGCAAGTCCCGGGGGAAGTCCAAGAAGCGCAAGAAGACCTTTCTCGAGGAGTTTTTCGACTGATCGGGGACCCGATGACCCTGGCGGGGACCGACGATCCGACGGATTTCGACGCCTTCTTCGAGTACGGCTACATCTGGCTGCCCTATGCCGTCGCCGCGCTGGTGTTGCTGGCGCTGGGCGTGGTGGCGGCGGTGCGGTGGCGCAAGTCCTCGCCGGGGACCGCCGAACTGCTGTTCACCAGCGGCACGCTGCTCGCCGTGCTGGCCGCGATCGTCCTCGGGCTGGCCGACGGGGCATCGGAGAACAACGGGCTGGCCGCCATCGATCCGCTGGTCTGGCAGTGGATGGTGGACCACCGCACACCGGCCATGACCACCGTGGCGATCGTGGTCACCGAGGTGGGCAGCACCGTGTCGATGACGATCATCGCCATCGTCACGATCGGGTACCTGCTGATCAAGCGGCGCCGCGGGGACGCCGTCCTGGTCGCGGTGGTCGCCGCCGGGGCGGGTCTGCTGGTCCGGGTCGGCAAGGCCACCGTCGGCCGGGAACGCCCCCCGGTGGAGTACCGACTCGTCACCGAGACCAACGAGTCGTTCCCGTCGGGCCACGCCCTCGCCTCCGCCGCCATCCTCGGGGTGGTGCTGGTGGTGTTGCTGCCGTCGATCCGCTCACGAGGGCTGCGGATCGGGGTGGCGATCGGCGTCGGCCTGTTCGTGGTGGCCATCGGGCTGTCCCGGCTGTATCTCGGCGTGCACTGGGCGACCGATGTGCTCGCCGGCTGGGTGACCGGCCTGGCCTGGCTCTCGCTCTGCCTGACCGTGCGGCAGGTCTGGCGGCAGACCCACGGCCACCCGGAACTGCTGGTGGACGATCCCGGACCGCCGGCAGAGCCGGCCGCGGGTGGCACCGAGCACGCCGGCCAGTGATCACGCCGACGGAGTTGCGGCGACTTATTGCACGAAATCGGGCCGGAAACGCGCGATAACCCTGCCCAACTCGGACCGGTCGGCCGAGTCAGCCGGGTTTGCGCAGTCCGTAGCGGGTTTCCGGCCGGCCGACCTGGCCGTAACGCAGGCTGCGTTCGGCGACGTTGGTGTCCGCCAGGTGTTCCAGGTACCGGCGCGCGGTGATCCGGGAGACGCCGAGGAAATCCGCGATCTGGGTCGCCGACGCCTCGCCGAACTCGCGCAGGGCACCGACCACGATCGCCAGGGTCTCCTTCGTCATGCCCTTCGGCAGGGTCTCGCCGACCGGTGACCGCAGCATGCCGAGCGCGCGGTCAACGGCCGCCTGGTCGACGTCGGATTCGCCGGCCACCTGATTGCGGAACTCCTGGTACGCCAGCAGCCGGTCCCGCAGGGTGCCGAAGGCGAACGGCTTGATCACGTACTGCACGGCGCCCTGCGCCACGGCGGACCGAACGACGTCGGCGTCCCGCGCGGAGGACACCACCATCACGTCCACCGTCGACCCGGCCGCCCGGATCCGGCGGAACAGGTCGAGACCGCTGCCATCGGGCAGGTGCAGGTCCAGCAACACCAGCTCGACGCCGCCCCTGGCCAATGCGCGCTCTGCCTCCAGTCGCGAATGCGCGACGGCGGCGACCGAGAATCCGGAAACCCTTTCCACGTAGGCCTTGTGCGCCCGGGCGGCGATCGGCTCGTCCTCCACCACCAGCACCCGGATCATCGGAAACCCTGCGCGGTCGACGTCCGGTCGGGGACGGCGGAGTCCTGGCCGGCGGAGTCGGCTCGGCCGCGCGGGCGGGTACGGCAGCCACACCACGAACCGGGCACCCCGACCCGGTTCGGCCAGCACCGTGCCCCGGCAGCGCGCCACCGCCTGGGCGACCAGTGCCAGTCCGAGACCGCGATCGCCGGCCGGTCCACGCGCGGTCTTGGTCGACCAGCCCCGGACGAACACCGAACGGGCCTGCTCGGCCGTCATCCCCGGCCCGTTGTCCGTCACGGTGATCCGGACTCCGTTGTCATCTGCAGGGGTCAGCTCGCCGGAGATCTCCACCCGGCGCTGACCCTCCTCGCCCGACATGGTGGCCAGGATGTCGAAGGCGTTGTCCACCAGGTTGCCGACGATCGTCACCAGCTCCTGGTCGGGCGCGGCGTCCGGCGGCAGGTACGACCCCTTCCGGACCGTCAGCTCGATCCCGCGCTCTGCGCCCTGCGCCGACTTGGCGAGCAGCAGCGCCGCAACGGCCGGATTGCCGACGCCCTCCAGCACCCGGTCGGCGAGACCCTGCGCGGTCTGCAGCTCGGCCACCGCGAAGGTCAGCGCGTGGTCGGTCTCGCCCAGCTCGATCAACGAGATGACCGTGTGCAGGCGGTTCGCCGACTCGTGTGCCTGGGCGCGCAGCGCATCGGAGAAACCCTGCACGCGATCGAGCTCACCGGTCAGCGATTCCAGCTCGGTGTGGTCGCGCAGGGTGATGACGGCGCCGGCCGGGTCGCCCTGCACGATGACCGACCGCCGGCTGATCAGCAGCACCCGGTCGTCGGTCAGCGCGAGTTCGTCGGTCAGGCTGTCCTGGTCGTCGATCAGCGCCGCGACCTGGGCCGGCAGCCCGGCCTGGATGGCCGTCCGGCCGATCGCGTCATCGGTCAACCCGAGCAACCGTCGGCCTTCGGCGTTGACGCTGACGATCCGCCCCGACGCGTCCAGCAGGACCATGCCCTCGTGGACGGACGCCAGCACCGCGTCGTAGTAGGTGAACAGGCTGGCCAGTTCCCGCGGGCCCATGCCCAGGGTCTGCCGACGCACCCAGCGGGCGATCAGCAACGAGCCGAAGAATCCGATCAACAGCGCGCCGAGAGCGATGAAGCCGATCAGCCACAGCCTGCGGTTGGTCGCCTCGTCGATGTGGTCGACGGTCACCCCGACCGCCACCATCGCCACCACCTGCCCGTTGTCGACCACCGGGACGATGGCCCGGACCGACGGCCCGAGCGTGCCGGTGTAGGTCTCGATACCGGTCCCGCCGGCCAGCGCCGCCTCCCGGCTGCCGCGGTACTCCTGGCCGATCTGGGTCGGGTCGGGGTGGGTGTAGCGGATGCCGTCCGGCCGCATGACGACCACGAAATCCGCGTTCGTCTGCCGCTGCACGTCAAGCGCGTACTGCTGCATGGCCGCCGACGGGCCCGAGATCTCTTCGCCGGCCGGGTATGTCGCGGTGACGGCCGTCTTGACGCTCGGTGCGGTCGCCACCGTGTTGGCCACCGCGATCACCCGCTCGCCGGTGGTCCGCTCGGTTTCCTTGTCGGTGTCCACCAGCAGCGCCACCGCCAGCGCACCGAGCACGACCACCAGCACGATCGCCTGCAGCGCCAGGATGCGCCTGGCGAGCGACCAGCTGGAACCGGTGTGCACGGGCCGACCTCCCGGCAGACGTCGAAGAGGCACCGCGACGCCGCGGTCCTCCTCGACACTACGTCCCGGCGGCGCCGTCGGGCTCGCTCAACTCCCCCGGTTGGTCACCTCGGTGAACAGGGCCCCCTGAGCGGCACCGGACCCGACCCGGCCGCCGCCGCGACCGCGCAGCACAAAGGCGACACCGACCGCGACGACCGCGCCGGCGATCGGGCCGGCCACGTAGACCCAGTAGGCCTGGAAGTCGAAGCTGACCAGCGTCGGGCCGAAGGTGCGGGCCGGATTCATCGAGGCGCCGGAGATCGGGCTGCCCCACAGGCCCGCCAGCGCGATGTAGGCACCGACGCCCAACGCGCCGATCACGCCGAGATTCTGTGCGCCGGATGCGGTGCCGAGGATGACGCTGACCAGGCCGAAGGTCAGTACCAGTTCCATCAGGAACGCCGTGGTCGACGAGTAGTTCGGCGCCGGGTAATTGGAGCCGTACATCGCGGAGACACCGATGACGTACTGCAGGAACCAGGCCGCGAGGCTGGCGCCGAGCAGTTGCACGACGATGTAGCCGGGCACCCGCACCCAGGGGAAGTCGCCGCGCAGCGCGAAGGCGATGCTGACCGCCGGGTTCAGGTGCGCGCCGGAGACCTTGCCCATGAACAGGATGACGCCGAGCACCATCAGGGCCGGCGCGGTGACCGCCGCTGCCCGGCTGATCGTGTCCGGGAACGCCTGGCCCATCATCCCGCCGCCCGCGGCGACCAGCACCAGGAAGAACGTGCCGAGAAACTCGGAGAACAGCCGCCGCCATTCCTGCTTCGGGTCCCGGAAGTTCTCCGCCATGTCGATGAAGGAGGCCTCCATCGACGCCACCGGCGACGGTTGTTGCTGTGATGCGCCGGATCCGCTCGACGCGGGTCCGGTGGCCGTGCGCTTCTTGTTCTGGGCTGCCATGGGGATGATCGTGCGCGCGAACCATCGCCGCTGGATTCATCCGGATCGGATGATCCCGGCAGATCGAACAAATGGGGCCCCGAGAGCGGGAGCCATGGGTGAGAATCGGGCGGCCTCCCTCGACGATTGGAGACTCCGATGTCATCGGACCCGCAGGTCCGGCTCGTCCCGGCAACGGCGAGCCTGCTGAACGCGCTGACCGACGACCCCGCGCGGTTCGAGGAGTCGATCGGCTCGCCCGTCCCGGACGGCTGGCCCGAGTTCCCCGAGGCCATCGGCTTCACGCTGGCGCAGTTGACGAACGCGCCCGAGGCCGCCCGGTCGTGGTCGATGCAGTTCTTCGTCGATCAGGCCTCCGGGCGGCTGGTCGGCTCAGGCGGCTACGTCGCCCCGCCGGTCGGGCGCACCGTCGAGATCGGGTACGAAGTGGCTCCCGAGTTCCGGGGCCGGCGGTTCGGCGCTGCGGCCGCCCGGGCGCTGGTCGAGAGTGCCGTCGCCAGCGGCGAAGTCGATCACGTCATCGCGCACACGCTGCCCGGCCCGAATCCGTCGACGGGGGTGCTGACGCTCGCTCGGCTTCGAGCACGTCGACGACCAGCAGGACCCCGACGTCGGCACCGTCTGGGAGTGGCGCTGGACCCGGCCGTCGCCGGCGTAGGCCGCGGAGCGGACAGGGCAAACGGCCGGCGGCGTGGAAATCTCCACACCGCCGGCCGTTCACCTGATCCGAGAGGTCAGTGGCTGGTGGCCTTCTCGGCTCCGACACCGGTGAGCGAGCGGACCTCCATCTCGGCCCACTTCGCCTTGTTGTATTCCCTGCTGGTGATCGTGCCGATGATCGCGAAGAGGAAGCCCAACGGGATCGACACCAGGCCGGGGTTGTTCAGCGGGAACCAGGCGAAGTTGATCGCCGGATCGCTGATCAGGCTCGCCGCCTTGCCGGTGGTGGCGTTGACCGCACCGCCGGACACGTTCGGCGAGAAGATCAGCAGCACCAGTGCGGAGATCAGACCGCCGTAGATGCCCCAGGTCGCGCCCCTGGTGTTGAACCGCTTCCAGAACAGCGAGAACAGGATCACCGGCAGGTTCGCCGACGCGGCGATCGCGAAGGCGATCGCGACCAGGAACGCCACGTTCAGCGACTGGGCGGGAATGGCCAGGGCGATCGACACGGCGCCGATGCAGACGGCGGCGATCCGGCCGACCCTGACCTCCTGCTTGTCGGTGACCTTGCCCTTCTTGATCACGTTCGAGTACAGGTCGTGCGCCAGCGACGACGACGACGCCAGGGTCAGCCCGGCGACCACCGCGAGAATCGTGGCGAAGGCGACCGCCGCGATCACCGCCAGCATCACCGCGCCGAGCCCGGTACCCACCCCGCCGAGCGCCTCGGCCAGCTGCGGCGCCGCGGTGTTGCCGCCGGGACTCTGTTCGGAGATCGCCTTCGACCCGACCAGTGCCGCCGCGCCGAAGCCCAGCGCCAGCGTCATCAGGTAGAAGATCCCGATCAGCCCGATCGCCCAGAGCACCGACTTCCGGGCGGCCTTGGAATCGGGCACCGTGTAGAACCGGATCAGGATGTGCGGCAGTCCCGCGGTGCCGAGCACCAGGGCCAACGCCAGCGAGATGAAGTCCAGCTTGGACAGCAGAGTCTTGGTGGCGTCGGCATTCTCGACGCCGTACCGCAGGCCCGGCTGGAGGAACGACTCGCCCTTGCCGGAGGCATCGGCGGCCGCACCGAGCAGTGCCGACGGGTTGAAGCCGAACTTGGCCAGCACCCAGATCGTCATGATCGCGGCGCCGGTCATCAGCATGACGGCCTTGACGATCTGCACCCAGGTGGTGCCCTTCATCCCGCCGAACACGACGTAGACGATCATCAGCAGACCGACCCCGACGATCACCAGGTTCTTCGCCGCCGCCGAGCTGATGCCGAGCAGCAGCGCGACGAGCTCACCGGCGCCGACCATCTGGGCCAGCAGGTAGAAGATCGAGACGATGACGGTGGAGATGGACGCCGCCGTCCGCACCGGGCGTTGCCGCATCCGGAAGCTGAGCACGTCGGCCATGGTGAATTTGCCGGTGTTGCGCATCAGCTCGGCGACCAGCAGCAGCGCCACCAGCCAGGCGACCAGGAACCCGATCGAGTACAGGAAGCCGTCATAGCCGTAGAGCGCGATCAGGCCGGCGATCCCGAGGAACGACGCCGCCGACATGTAGTCGCCGCCGATGGCGAACCCGTTCTGCATGCCGGTGAACGATCGTCCACCCGCGTAGAAGTCGGCGGCCGTGCGGTTCTGCCGGCTCGCCCAGATGGTGATGCCCAGGGTGATGGCGACGAACAGGGCGAACAGCGAGATGGTCAGCACCTGGTGACCGGAACCCTCGTCGGCCGCCTTTGCCTGGATGGTGCCGAGCGTCCCGGCGTCGGTGAAGTCGGTGATCACGCGGCATCTCCCTCGATCTTGCCGCGCAACTGGTCGGCGAGCGGGTCGAACTTCCGGTCGGCATGGCGGGCGTAGAACAGCGCGATCAGGAAGGTCGAGACGAACTGCAGGACACCGAAGAGCAGCCCGACGGTGATGTGCCCGATCACCTGGATGTTCATGAAGTCGCGGGCGAAGGCCGCGCACAGCACGTAGGTGAAGTACCAGACCAGGAAGGCGATGGTCACCGGGAAGACGAACGAGCGCAGCGCATGCCGCAGCTTCGCGAAGTCCGGCGAGGCCTGGATCGTCTCCCATTCAACGGCGCTGGTGGTGTCCTGCGCGATCGGCGGATCTGCCATGGGACCTCCTTGTCACATGCGCGTCGCGGCGCCTGATGCCGTCGTCGCTGTCAGGAGGCACGCTAGGCAGGTCGGGCCCGGACGGCGCCCATCAATCGGGCAGTGTCATCCTCGGCGCGCCGAACGGTCGCTGTCCGCCGACGAACGGTCGGTCGGCTGCCGTGCCGATCCCGAAGCCCCCAGGGCGAACACGAAGCAGATGATGAAGATGATCCCGTCGACACCGAGCGGTCCACCGCTGAGCAGCGTCCACACCGCGATGGCGGCAGAAACCCCGACACCCAGCACGGGCGGACCGAGCCGATCGGAAGTCGGAGTAAGGTGACCCTAACTAGATCGACGAGTTCAGGAGCCCTGGTGTCCGACACATCCCCCACCGCTACATCAACACGCGCCCGCCCGAGACGACCCGCACCCCTGCCGGTGACCGTGGTCGCGACCAGCCGGCTCAGCCCGACGATGGTGCGGGTGGTGTTCGGCGGGCCGGATCTCGAGCGGTTCGCACCGTCGAAGTTCACCGATTCCTATGTGAAGCTGACCTTTCCGGTGCCCGGTGTCGACTACCCGCAACCACTGGATCTCGAGCAGGTCCGCGCCTCCCTCCCGCCTGCGCAGTGGCCGGTGGTCCGCACCTATTCGGTCCGATCCTGGGACCCGCAGCATTCACAGCTGACCGTCGATTTCGTGGTGCACGGCGATCACGGGGTGGCCGGACCCTGGGCGCGGTCGGCGCGGCCGGGCGATCGGATCCACCTGTCCGGTCCGGGCGGCGCCTATGCGCCCGATCCGGCTGCGGACTGGCACCTGCTGGTCGGCGACGAGAGCGCGTTGCCGGCCATCGCCGCCGCCGTCGACGCACTCGACCCGGCCGCCCGCGGTCACGTCCTGATCGAGGTTCCGGGCAGCAGCTCGGAGATCCCGCTGCCGGTGCCGGCCGGCGTCGCGCTCACCTGGGTGCACACCGGCGCTTCCCGGCTCGGCTCGCGGCTGGTGCAATGGGTTGCGGCCGTTGACTTCCCGGATGCCGATGTGCAGGCGTTCGTGCACGGCGAGGCCGGGTTCGTCGCCGACCTGCGACGCCATCTGCGGGTCGATCGCCGGCTGCCGCGCGAGCGGCTGTCGATCTCCGGCTACTGGCGCCTCGGCGCCACCGAAGAGGGCTGGCGGGCGGCCAAGGCGGACTGGAACGCCGCCGCGGAGGACGTCGAACGACGGGCCGGGGTGGCCTGAGAGATCATCGAACGACGACGATCTCAGCTTCGAGCGCGCGATAGGTGCCGAGCGCCCGACGATCCCGCGTGACGAGTGGCACGCCGTATTCGATCGCAGTCGCGGCAACCATGGCGTCATAGACGGCACCACCGGCGACACCCTTGACGGCAAGAGCGGTGACCAGTTCGGCGGCAGCGGAGGCACTCAGAAACCGGGTGTGCGGGAAGTTGGCGGCAATGATCCTGGCAACTGCGGCGGGAGTGCGGCGAGCCGGTCCCGGCAATCGGGTCAGCACCGAAAAGGTCTCGAAGGCAGCATGTCCGGCAAGCCCGATGCGACGTCCGTCGACGATGGCCAGGACAGCGGCGCGCCCCTCGTGGTCGAGGGTGCTCAAGGCCACCGCAACGCTGGTGTCCACCAGGAGTTCAGGACCCGATCCCTTGGTCATCGTTGGTCGGCATCGCGAAGCGCTTGAACGTCCTCGTCGGTGAGGGCTGCGCCGCTGGCCGGGATCACCAGCCAACCGTCGCGGTCCTCGAGATCATCGCCGGCCAGTGGTCTGACTCGAAGATCCGCTCCATCTGCCTCGACATCGACCGGGCCTTGACCCAGGCCGAGGCGCTCCCGCAATGCCCGGGGAATCACCAATCGTCCGGCACTGTCAATGGTTGCTCTCATGCCTCGAGAGTACCCGCGATCATGTCATCAGGCGTGGGTCAGACTTGGGCAGACATCACTCCGGAGCGCTGAACCGGTGCTCGGGGCGGCCGGTCGCCCCGTACCGCAACTGCATCGAAATGCTGCCGCTCTCGGCCAGCAGGGACAGGTACCGCTGCGCGGTCGCCCGGGAGATGCCGACCTGTTCGGCGACCTCGGCGGCCGAGACCGGACTGACAGCCTCCACCACCGCCTTGCCCACCGCCTGCTCGGTGAGCGCTGAATGCCCCTTGGGCCGGTTCGCGGACGGGGCATGCAGGGTGCGCAACGCCAGGTCGAGTTCGGCCTGCGCCACCACATGCAGTCGGTCGAGCACGGCCCGGTACCTGGCATAGGCGGTCAGCCGATCGATCAACATCTCGTCCGGGAAGGGCTTGATCAGATAGGCCAACGCGCCCCGGGACAGGGCGGTCCGCACGGTCACGGATTCGGCGGCCGCCGAGACCACGAACACATCGCAGTCCAGTCGGCGCATCAGCTCGAGGCCGCCGCCGTCCGGCAGGTACAGGTCCAGTAGCGCCAGGTCGATCCGGTTGCCGCCCACCGACAACCAGCGCATCGCATCGGCCAGATTCGGCGAGATGTGGGCCACCGCGAACCCCGGCGTCCTGGTGACCGTCGCAGCGTGCAGCTGCGCGACCCGGAAGTCGTCGTCGATCACCAGCACCTGCAGCGTCATCGACCCTTCACCCCATCCAGGTCGACGACCCGGTCGGCACCGGCCGGCGCGCCCACCCGCTCCGCAGCGGCCGGCGCCGCGCCGGGACTCGCTCGAGGCCAGCACGCCGGGCAGCCTGGCCACGAACACCGCGCCGCTGTCGGTGCCGGGATCGGCCAACCACACGTCGCCGTCCACCACCCTTGCCACCTGTCGCACCAGCGCAAGGCCCAGCCCCCGTTCGCCGTTCCGCCCTGCCGGGTTCCCGCTGACGTTCTCCTCGAACAGGATGTCGCGCAACGCTTCCGGTACCCCGTCACCACTGTCGGCCACCGTGATGAACAGCGTCCCGACATCGGCCAGCAGCTCGACCTCGACCCAGCGATCGCCGTCCCCGGCGCCGTTCGCCGCTGCGTCGACGGCGTTGTCGAGCAGGTTGCCCAGCACCGTCGTCACCGCCACCGGATCGACGACGGTGCGGTCGAGCCAGGTATCCGGTCCCAACCGCAGGGTCACCGAACGTTCCCTGGCGTGGGCGGCCTTGGCCGACAGGAATGCCTGGACGGTCGGGTCCCGCACGGCATCCAAACCGTCCAGCAGACTGCCGAGCGGACCGGCACCCAGTACGGACCGCACGTAGTCGGTCGCCTCGTCCAGATCGCCCTGGGACAGCAGTCCGTGCACGACGTGCAGCCGGTTGGCGAACTCGTGGCGCTGCGCGCGCAGGGCCGTGCCCATCGTCTGCACCGCGTCCAGTTGCCGGGTCAGGGCCTCGATGTCCGTCCGGTCGCGAGCAGACACCACCACCCCCAGATCGTGGCCGTCCCGGGTGACGCCGCCGACGGTGCACACCAGGACGCGTTCGCCGGCGAGCACCAACAGTGGCGTCGAGGTGGTCCGTGACGCAACCGGGCGGCCGCTCACATCGGTGATCAACTCCACCAACCGTCGCGGCAGGCCGGCCCCGGCGACCTCCGCCCCGGCCCGCACGCCGGCGCCGAACAGCCGTTCCGCCTCCTGGTTCGCCACCCCGATCCGGCCGTTCTGGTCGACGGCGAAGACCGCCTCGCTGATCCCGCCGAGAACCGCCTGGTGCTCGGACACCATGCCCGCCAACTCTTCCGGCTCCACCCCGAGGGTGAGCCGGCGGAGGCGACGGTTCAGCAGCACCGAGGCCAACACGCCGAGACCGAGCGCCGCGGCGGCATACAGCGCGGCCACCCGCAGGTCGGCCCACAACGCCGCGGAGATCTCGTCGGTGCCGATGCCGACGCTGACCGCGCCCACCACGGCCGAGCCGTCGGGCGCCAGCACCGGAACCTTTGCCCGCGCCGAATCGCCGAGCGTGCCCCGCTGTTCGACCACCTCTTCGCTGCCGGCCAGGGCGACGGAGGGATCGGTGGAGACCAGCAGCCCCAATTGCGCCGGGTCGGGGTGCGCCAGGCGGATCCCGCGGTCGTCGGTGACCACCACGAACAGGGCCCCGGTCAGCACCCGCACCGCCTCTGCGTCGTCCTGCACCGGACCGGTCGCGAGCTGCTCCCTGGTTTCCGGCGCGGCACTGTGGTCCGCGGAATAGTCGGACACCAGGGCGCGCAACTCGTCGTCGGTGGCCACCGAACGGGCGATGGCCAGCGCCCGGTCGCCGTATTCCGCGCGCAGTCCGCGCTCGACCATGCCCGCGAACAGCCCGAAGCCGACCAGCACGACGGCAGCCACCACTGCCAGCTGCAGCAACAGCAGCTGGCTGGTGAACCGTAGGCGGCGGCGCCTCATGGCCCGACCCTAAGGGGCGCGCGGATGGGATGAACGGTGAGCACAACGCGCACAAGTCGCTGCAACGTCCATAAATCACCGGAACCGCGGGAAAGGGTGCTCGCTCGTCGACCGGCGCTAACCTCCGCCGAGGATGTGGCCCGTGCCACACGCACAAGGGAGTGACATGACAATTCTCGCGCCGTACCAGCAGACGCCGGAAGGCCAGGCGGCCATTCATCGCGCCGTGGCCGAGGCCCGCCTGCGGGACACCGATCTGGTGGTCCTGACCGCCCCCGCGCAGGCCGGCGGCGACGCCGTGCACGAGGTGCCCGAGTTGACCGAGGCGGGCGACGACGTCCGGGTCACGGTGCGGGTGGCCGTACGGGCGGACGACCTGGCCGGCGAGGTCGTCGACCTGGCAACCGAACTCGACGCCGAGATGATCGTGATCGGAATGCGGCGCCGGTCGCCGGTTGGCAAATTGTTCCTCGGCTCGACCGCGCAGGACGTCCTGTTGAACGCGTCGGTCCCAGTCCTGACGGTTCGCGTTCCCTGACCCCGGCAGCACGCCGAGCACCCCGCGATTTCGCTCCCGATCCCACCGGCAGGGCCGGCCCAGCACACTCGATCGAAGGTAGGCGGCCAACGATGGCAACCCCCGCACCGAGTACCACCCCACCACCGGCGCAGGACACCGATCCAGCGCACCGGACCAAGCCCCGACGGACCTGGGTGATGGTCGTCTGGGGGGTGGTCGCCGCACTGATCGTCGTCGCCGGCGTCTGGAGCGCGGTGGACACCGGCGGCGGCGATTCGGCCCGCAGCCGGCTCGGCGTGATCGCGCCGGCCGCCCCCGGTGGCGGGTGGGATCTGGTCGCCAGGGAGACCCAGCAGGCGCTGAAGTCCGACGGCATCGTGAACAACGTCCAGGTGGTCAACATCCCGGGCGCGGCCGGCACCATCGGGCTGGGCCAGTTGGCCGACATGGGCGGGCAGGCCGGCACGTTGATGGTCACCGGCACCGTGATGGTCGGCGGGATCATCGCCAACGAGAGCGATGCCACGCTGGCCGACGTCACCCCGATCGCCAGGCTCGCCGAGGATTTCGAGGTCATCGTGGTACCGGGCGATTCGCCCTATCAGAACCTCGAGGAGTTCATCGCAGCGTGGAAGGCCGACCCCGGCGGAACGGTGGTCGGCGGCGGCTCCAAGGGCGGCACCGACCACCTGCTGGCCGGACTGGTCGCCGACGCCAGCGGCATCGACCCGCAGCAGATCAACTACCTGGCGTTCTCCGGTGGCGGCGAGGCGCTGAACGCGTTGCTGGCCAACACGGTCGACGCCAGCATCTCCGGCTACAACGAGTTCGCCGACCAGATCGAGGCCGGGAACGTCCGCGCGCTCGCCATGGGCACCAGGGAGCGGGTGGACGGCATCGACGTGCCCAGTCTCGGCGAACAGGGCGTGGACGTGGAACTGACCAACTGGCGTGGGCTGGTCGCCCCGCCCGGCCTGACCGCTGAGCAGCGGCAGGCGCTGATCGACATCGTGTCCGAGATGACCAAGGGCGCCGCCTGGCAGGACACCATTGCCCGGAACCGCTGGGAGGACACGTATCTGGCCGGCGACGAGTTCAGCACGTTCCTGACCAGCGAGACCGAACGCATCCAGCAGATCGCAGACCAGTTGGGGATCGGAGCCTGATGACCACATCGAACCAGCGCAGCGAAGCGGCCGGCGCCACCGACGGCGCGGCCGTCGCACCCTCGCCGTCCGGTCCCCCGCCGTCCGGTGACGCAGCGACCATCAGCCCCCGCACCGGGACTCTCCGAGCTCGTCGTCCCGGGGATCCTGGTCGCCATCGCGATCTTCCTGATCGTCGGCACGGTGAACATGAAACTGCCGCCCAGCGTGCAGGTTCCGGGTCCGACCTTCTTCCCGATGATCATCATCGGCCTGCTGTTGTTGATGGCAGTGCTGTCCACCGTGCAGATCCTGCGGAACCGGGCGCAACTGCTGCGCGGCGTCAAGGCCGGGACCGTCAGTGCCGGATTCGACGATGTCGATGCCCACCCCGATGAGTTCGACGCCGACGCGGTCGACCTGGACGGTGACCAGGTCGACGAGATCCCACCGGACGTCCCACCCGGCCGGGAGCCCTGGCCCGCCAAGGCGTTCAGTGACTGGCGGGCCCTGGGCATCGTGCTCGCCTCGCTGGTGGCCTGCATCGCGTTGCTCGTCCCGGCCGGCTGGATCATCGCCGCTGCCGTGCTGTTCTGGGGCGTCAGCTACGCCCTCGGATCGCGTCGACCGGTGTTCGACCTGTCGGTCGCGCTGGTGATGTCGTCGTTGATCCAGTTGATCTTCGGTGCCCTGCTCGGCCTGAACCTGCCGGCCGGATTCCTGGCGGGGGTGCTCTGATCATGGATCAACTCAGCAATCTGATGCAGGGATTCGGCAGCGTGCTGACGCCGATGAACCTGCTGTGGGTCTTCGTCGGATGCATGCTCGGTACCGCGGTCGGCGTGTTGCCCGGCCTTGGTTCGGCGATGGCGGTGGCCCTGCTGCTGCCGGTCACCTTCAGCCTGGACCCGGTCGGCGCGTTCATCATGTTCGCCGGGATCTACTACGGCGGCCTGTTCGGCGACTCGACGACAGCCATCCTGATGAACACGCCGGGCAACTCCACGGCGATCGCCTCCACCTTCGAGGGCCATCGGATGGCCAAACGCGGCCGCGGTCCGCAGGCGTTGGCGACAGCCGCGATCGGCGCCTTCACCGGCGGCCTGCTGGCCACCATCCTGGTGGTGTTCTTCGCCCCGGTGCTGGCCGATCTCGCGACCGTGTTCGGGCCAACCGAGTACTTCGCGCTGGCCGTCGTCGCCTTCATCGCCACCGCCGCTGTCGTCGCCGATTCCGCGGTGAAAGGTGTTGCGGCGCTGTCCATCGGCCTGGCACTGGCGCTGGTCGGAGTTGATGGCATCAGTGGCGCCTCGCGCTACACCTTCGGGGTTCCGGCGTTGTTCGACGGGATCGACATCATCGTCATCACCGTCGGCCTGCTGGCCCTCGGTGAGGTGCTGCACGTCGCATCGCGGATCCACAAGGATCCGGTGGCCACCACGATGGGGATGAACAAGCGCCCCTTCCTGAGCAGGGGCGAGTTCCGCGAGGCACTGCCCGCGTGGCTGCGCGGCTCCGCCTTCGGCGTGCCGTTCGGTGCCATCCCGGCCGGCGGCGCAGAGATCCCGACGTTCCTGGCCTTCGGCCTGGAGCGCCGGCTGGATCGGCGCCGGAAGGATCCGCAGTTCGGCAAGGGAGCGATCCGCGGCCTGGCCGCACCGGAATCGGCGGCGAACGCCACCGCCGGCTCAGCGATGGGATCGCTGCTGGCCCTCGGGCTTCCCACCTCGGCCACGGCGGCGATCATGCTGGCGGCCTTCCAGCAGTACGGGATGCAGCCGGGGCCGTTGCTGTTCACCCGCAACTCGGACCTGGTCTGGGCGCTGCTGGCGAGCCTGTTCGTCGGGATGTTCGTGCTGCTGATCATCAACCTGCCGTTCGCCCCGCTGTGGGCGAAGCTGCTGCTGATCCCCAAGCCGTACCTGTACGCCGGGATCACCGTGTTCGCCGTGCTCGGCGTGTACGCCGGCAGCTCGTCGCTGATCGACCTGGTGCTGCTGGTGTTGATCGGACTCCTCGGGTTCGTCCTGCGCCGCTACGGGCTGCCCCTGGCACCGGTACTGATCGCGGTGATCCTCGGCCCGCTGGCCGAGACGAGCCTGCGTCGCGCGCTGGCGGTCAGCGAGGGGGATGTCGGGACCCTGTTCGACTCCGGTCTGGCGCTGACGCTCTACGGCCTGCTGGCCCTCGGCATCATCTGGGTCGGGGTGAACAAGGTCCGTGGCCGGGTGAAGGTCGACATCTGATCCACCGGCGTCCGATCACCGCAGTCCGCTCAACCGCCGTCCGCTCACCGCAGGCCGAGCAGCCGCAGCCCGGCCGCGGTCAGCGCGGCGGCAGGCACCACCACCACGAACGGTGCCTTCCGCCATGCCAGCAGTCCCCCGACTGCCACCCCGAGCACGCGCGCGGGACCGGCGAATCCCGAGGTATCGATCAGTGCGGCGGTGCCCACCAGCGCGGCCAACAACACGACAACACCGCGATTCAGCAGCTTCTCGACCTTCGGTGGCACCCGGACCCGCGCCCGCAACAGCGTCCCGGAAAGGCGGCTGGCGTAGGTGCCGGCACCCAGCACCGCGGCGCTGGCCAGCAGCGCCGCCGGGGCCACCAGCAGGGGCGTCGCGGCGCTCATCGGACTGGCCGCACGCGCTGGTCGGCCGGCGTTCGCCGGACACCCGCCAGCAGCCCGGCAAGGGCGAGCAACACCGGAAGACCGGCCGGCAGGAACGGCGCCGACGCGACGGCGACGACCACCCCGACCACCACGCACCGACGGACCGTCGCGTCGTCCCGCAGCGAGGGCAGGATCAGCGCCAGCAGCACGGCCGGGAACGCGGCGTCCAGACCGAGGACGGCCGGATCGTCGAGGAATGCGCCGCCGAACGACCCGGCGATCACGCCCAGGTTCCAGGACACGAACAGCACGCTCCCGCAGATCCAGTAGGCGGCGCGCCTGGCGGCCGGCGCGGATTCGGCGAGGGTGAAGGCGACGGTCTCATCGCTCATCAGATAACTGCCGAAGATCCTTCCCCGCCAACGGGTGCCGAACACGTCGCCGATGGTGAGGCCGAACGGGACGTGCCGAAGGTTGACCACCAGTCCCGCAACGGTGGCGGCCACTGGACTGCCGCCGGCAGCGATGATGCCGACGAACATGAACTGCGCGGCACCGGCGAACACCACCACCGACAGCAGCGACGGCAGGTACCAGGGCAGGCCGGCACCGATCGCGATGGCCCCGAACGAGGCGCCCACCAGTAGCGTGGCGGCACCGACCAGCACGATGTCCCGGAACCGGCCCGGACTGAGCGACTGACGTAGCGAACGCATGACCGATATAATGAACGCACGACCATTCGTTCGTCAAGCCGAACGAACGACCTTGTGGAGCGAACGGTGACCCAGTCCGACGGACCCCCACTCGCCGCGATCGCCGCCTCCCTCCAGCGCGAGCGCAAACGGCTGGGGTTGTCCCTCGCCGAGGTGGCCCGGCGGGCAGGCATCGCGAAATCGACCTTGTCACAACTGGAATCGGGCGCCGGCAACCCCAGCATCGAAACCCTCTGGGCCCTGAGCAACACCCTCGAGGTGCCGTTCTCCCGGCTCGTGGAGCCGCCGCGAGCCAGCGTGCAGGTGATCCGCGCCGGCCAGGGCCCGACGGTGGTCGCCGAGTCCGCCGACTACCGGACGAGCCTGCTCGCCTCCTGTCCGCCGCAGGCCCGCCGGGACATCTACTGGATCACCGCCGAGCCCGGGCGCCCCCGGGAATCCGCGCCGCACCCGCTCGGCACCGTCGAACACGTCATCCTCAGCGCGGGCCGGGCCCTGGTGGGGCTGCCTGCCGATCCCGTCGAACTGCTGCCTGGTGACTACGTCGTCTATCCCGCCGATGTCGCGCACGTCTTCCGCGCCCTCGACCCCGGCACGATCGCCGTGCTGCTGTCGGAATCCAGCTGAGCTGAGCACACCCGACCGGAGAAGACCTGAGAAGAGGAGATCGAATGAACGAGAGTGACATCGGGCATCTGCGACGCTGCGTCGAGCTGGCCCGCGAGGCGCTGGACGCCGGCGAGGAACCGTTCGGATCGGTCCTTGTCGCCGCGGACGGCACCGTGCTCGCCGAGGACCACAACCGCACGGCGGGCGGCGATCAGACCCGGCACCCGGAGTTCGAACTGGCCCGCTGGGCGGCCGGCAACATGGCGCCGGCCGACCGGGCCACCGCCACGGTCTACACCTCGGGTGAACACTGTCCGATGTGTTCGGCGGCCCATGCCTGGGTCGGCCTCGGCCGGATCGTCTACGCCTACTCGTCCCGGCAGCTCACCGCCCTGCGAACCGAACTGGGCGATCCGCCCTCGCCCGTGCTGAGCCTGGCGATCAACGAGGTGGCGCCCGGAATCCCGGTCGAGGGTCCGTGCGCCGAACTCGAGGACGAGGTCGCCGCACTGCACCGTCGGCAGCACGCATCGGTCAATCCCGTTGCGGAGCAGGGTTGATCCGACGGGCCGCGGACGGCAGGTGCAGCTGGGCGAGCACGGCGTCGGCCCGCGGGGTGACCTGCGACCTGGTGACGAGCGACACCAGGATCATCGTGACGAAGGCGGCCGGCACCGAACCGACGGCGGGCTGGCCGAGCAGCGAATCCAGCGGCTCCGGCAGCATGCCGGGGAAGGCCACCGACGTGACCAGCGCGCCGAGACTGAGCCCACCGCCGACGATCAGCCCGGCCAGCGCGCCCGCCGTTGTCAGCCCGCGCCACCAGATGCCCAGCACCAGCAGCGGACAGAAGGTCGACGCGGCGACCGCGAACGCCATCCCGACCACCCGTGAGATGTCCAGGCTGGTGGTCGGCAGGGCCATCGCCAGCGGGACCAGGCCGGCCACCACGGCGGCCAACCGGAAGTCCCTGACCCGGCCGCGCAGGACGTCGGTGGAGAGCACGCCCGCGGCGGCGACCACCAATCCCGACGAGGTGGCCAGGAAGGCGGCGATGGCCCCGGCGGCGACCAGTGCCCCCAGCAGGCTGCCGAGCAGCCCGCCGACCGTCGCCGACGGCAGTTGCAGCAGCAGGGAATCCGCCTGACCCGGCAGCGGCGGCGGGAGCAATTGGTGCATGGTCACGCCGGCGATGGTCGGAAACAGGTAGAACACCCCGAGCAGGGCGATCACCCGGACCGTCGTCGCCCGGGCCGAACCGCCGTCGATGTTGGTGTAGAACCGGACCAGCACATGCGGCAGCCCCATGGTCCCGAGGAACGTGGCCAGCATCAGCGAGTAGATCTCGGCGGCCGGATGGCTGCCGCCCAGACCGCTTCCGGCGTCGGCCCACTCGCCGGAGAACATCGACTGCACTCCTGGCCGGTTGACGGCGAGCACCACCAGCACCGGGATCGAGATCGCGACCAGCTTGAACCAGTACTGCAGTGCCTGGACCAGGGTGATCGATCGCATCCCGCCGGCCACGACGTTCAACGTCACCACCACCGCCACCACCGTCACCCCGACCCAGCGGGGCAGGCCGGTCACCTCCCGCAGCACCAGACCGGCGCCGTGCAGTTGGGGCACCAGGTACAACCAGGCGATGGCGAGCACCAGTGCGGTGGACACCGCACGGAGATGTTTGGAGCCCCAACGGATCTGCGCGAAATCGGGGACGGTGTAGGCACCGGAGCGGCGCAGCGGCGCAGCGACGAACAGCTGCAGCGCGAGATAGCCGGCGGTGAAGCCGACCGGGTACCAGAGGGCATCCGGGCCGTAAACGGCGATCAGCCCGGCCACCCCGAGAAATGATGCGGCCGACAGGTACTCGCCGGAGATGGCGGCCGCGTTCCAGCTCGGTCGTACCGACCGGGAGGCCACCAGGAAATCGCCCGTCGTTCTGGCGAACCGCACACCGTAGGCACCGATGACCCCGGTGGCCACCACCACCAGCGCGATGGCGATCAGCGAGAGTGTCGACCCGTCAACGGATGTCGGCACGGCGTCAGCCTCGGCCCAGCAGGTCGGTGAAGTCCCGCTCGATCCGTTCCGCACTGCGGCGATGCATTCTGGCCAACAGATACAGCACCGGATAAACCAGCACCCCGAGCACCCACCAGACCAACGGGACACCGAGCACTCCGACGTCGGCGATCGCGGGCACCAGGGCGAACAACGCCGGAAGCGGGGCGAACAGCACCAGTGCAACGGCTGCGATCCGCAGCGAGGCCGCCAGCTGCGCCCTGACCAGTCCCCGGACGAGTTCCCGGCCGATCTCGGTCTGTTCGGCGACTTCCGCGCCGCGCAGCACCGGCACCGCGGCCGGCCGGCGATCGGCCAGCACGACCCGAACCCGGCGCGGCGGGTGCCGGTCGGTCACCGTCCCGGCCGCCGGCCGGCCAGCAGGCGTTGCTTGAGCACCCGAAGATGCCGTCTGCTGACCGGTAGATCGGCGATCACCGGCTGCCCACTGACCCTGATCCGATGTGCTCCGTCCACCGACCGCAGTTCGACGATCCGGTGCAACGGGACCAGGTAACCGCGGTGCACCCGGATGAAGCCGGCGTCTCCCCACTCGGACTCCAGTACGGCCAGCGGGGTGCGGATGAGATGACTGCCGCCACCGGCGATGTGCAGGCGCGCGTAGTCGCCCTGCGCCTCGGCCCAGCACACCGACGCCCGCGGTACGAACCGGGTGCTGCCGGCCACGTCGACGGCGATCAAGGCCTCCGCGGGCGCCGGGACCGCACCACTCGCGGGATCGCCGCCCCGGGCGACTTCTTCGGCGGCCGACCGGCTGCCGCCAGGCTCCCGCCGGCGATGATCCTGTTGCGCCGCGAGATCCCGGGCCGCGCAGAACCGGGTCACCGCCTCGGCCAGCCGGGCGGCCCGCACCGGCTTGAGAAGGTAGTCCAGCGCGCCGATCTCGTAGGCCTCGACGGCGCGCTCGTCATGCGCCGAGAGGAACGCGACGGCGGGCGGGCCGCGGCAGGCCGGACACCACCCTGGCCAGGTCGACGCCGTCCCAGCCCGGCATCGCGATGTCCAGCAGGATCGCGTCCGGGGCCGGATTGCTCGAGTTGGGTTGCAGGATCTGCAGCGCGCCGGCCGCATCGGTGGCCGTGAGCACGGTGCCCACCCGCGGGTCACCGCGCAGCAGGAAGCTGATCTCGTCGAGCGCGGGGGCCTCGTCGTCCACGGCGAGTACGACAAGCCCGGCGCCGACGGGCTTTTCCGACGACGATGTCACTCTGGCCCCATCCCCACTGGGTCGGTGCGACCCGTTGGACGTTCGAAGCGCTGGGACCCAGTGTGGCATCCCGGGTGCACACCGGCGATCAACCCGCGCCAGAGTGTGCCGGTTCTCCGATCGCCGTCACACCGGAACCATCTCACCGATCGGCGCTGACCCCGGGGGCGAACTTCGGCAACCGCACGATGACCTTGGTACCGGCGCCGCGCTCGGTCTCCACCACGAGCCCGTAGTCCTCACCGAAGGCCGCCCGCAACCGGTCGTCGACATTGACCAGCCCGACGTGATTGCCGGACGGTTCGTCACCGGCCGGCCGACCGACGGCCTCCGGGTCCATCCCGATGCCGTCGTCCTCCACGCTGATCACACAGTCCGGCCCGGCGTCCTCGGCGGTCACCGACACGGTGCCGCCACCCGGCCTGCCGGCGAGCCCGTGCCGGACCGCGTTCTCGACCAGCGGCTGGATGGACAGGAACGGCACCACCACCCCGAGCACCTCCGGCGCGACCCGCCAGCGGATGTGCAGCCGGTCGCCGAACCTGGCCCGCTCGAGGGTCAGGTACTTCTCGATGTTGCCCATCTCGTCGGCGAGCGTGGTGAACTCACCGGCCTGCCGGAACGAGTACCTGGTGAAATCCGCGAACTCCAACAGCAGCTCCCGCGCCCGGTCCGGATCGCTGCGGACGAAGGCGGCGATGGTGGTCAGGGCGTTGTAGATGAAGTGCGGCGAGATCTGCGCACGCAGCGCCCGGACCTCCGCCCTGGCCAGGTCGGCCCTGGAGACCGCGAGGTCGGCCAGCTCGAGCTGGGTGGCGATGAATCGGGCCGTCTCGTCGCTCGCCCTGACCAGAAACGGGCCGACGGCGGTCCCGGCCAGCACCACCAACGCGCCGGCCGGTCGGCCGGCAGCACTCAGCGGCACCACCACGGCGCGGGTGACCTGGCAGCCCGCGGCGCCGCACGGCGGGCAGGTGGCGAGTTGCCGGCGGTCGGTCCGGAGCGCCAGCAGCACGGTGTCGGACACCTGCTCGGCGTGATGCGAACCGGGACCCTGCGCCCCCAGCACGGCCCCGTCCGGCCCACAGAGAGCAACACCCGGCGTCTCCAGCAGCGCCAGCAGATAGGGAAGGGCCTGCGCCGCAGAAGAACTGGTCAGTCCCTCGCGGAGCGGCGGCGCGGCGAGCCCGGCGGCCCGCAGGGCCTGGGCGGCCGCCCTGACCCCCGGTGGATCGAGCATCCGCCGGCGCAGCCACCGACCGCCGAGCAGCACCGCCACGACGATCAGCGCGGCGACGGCGACCACGATCAGCCCGGTTTCCAAGGCGCCCACCCGCCGACCATCTCACAGCCCGACGGTGCGCCGGGCTCCGACTCGACGATCGCCGGCGCGCACATCGTCACTCCGCGCACACGCGGCGCTCGTTTTCGTTATGTACGCAACAGTGACGTGGCTCTCAGCAGTGGGGATGGTGAGCAGGCGGTCGTGGTTGATCGCCCTGTCACCCCCTCAGCGAGGAGAACCGCATGACGACAACGAAGTCCCCGACACCACCGGATCCGCAATGCTGAGGTTCCGGTGAAGCGGAAGAAGGTCAGTACGCATTGGTTGTACATCGCGGTGATCGTGGCGGTGGTCGCTGGTATCGCGGTGGGGTTGATCTTCGGGAAGCAGGCCGCCGGGTTGGCGGTGATCGGTACCGCGTTCGTGAACCTGATCAAGATGATGATCGGGCCGATCATCTTCTGCACGATCGTGCTGGGCATCGGGTCGGTCCGCAAGGCCTCCCAGGTCGGCAAGGTCGGCGGCCTTGCCCTGCTGTACTTCATCGTGATGTCCACGTTCGCCCTGTTCCTGGGCCTGCTGGTCGGGAACCTGATCACCCCGGGTGACGCGCTCAAGACCGCGGCGTCGACCGCGACGTACACGGTGCCCGAGGTGGAAACCTCCGGGAACTTCCTGATCGACATCATCCCGACCACCCTGGTCTCGGCGTTGACGTCCGGGTCGGTGCTGGAAGCGCTGTTCGTCGCCCTGCTGGTCGGGTTCGCGGTGCAGGCCCTGGGTGCCAAGGGTCAACCGGTGCTGAACGCGGTCACCGTGCTGCAACGACTGGTGTTCAAGATCCTGGCCGGGATCATGTGGCTGGCCCCGATCGGCGCGTTCGGCGCGATCGCCGGGGTCGTCGGGAACGCCGGGTGGGCCGCGATCGGCGCGCTGGGGTTGTTCGTGCTGACGTTCTACGCCACCTGCATCGTGTTCATCGTGGTCATCCTGGGTGGGCTGCTCAAGGCCACCACCGGGTTCAGCATTTTCAAGGTGCTGTACTACCTGCGGCAGGAATACCTGCTGATCGTCGCGACCTCCTCCTCGGAGACCGCGCTGCCCGCGGTTGATCGCGAAGCTGGAACACCTCGGGGTGTCCCGCCCGGTCGTCGGGATCGTCGTCCCGACCGGGTACTCGTTCAACCTGGACGGCACCGCGATGTACCTGACGATGGCGTCGTTGTTCATCAGCAACGCCCTGGGCATGCCGCTGTCCTGGTCCGAGCAGCTGTCCCTGCTGGTGTTCATGATCGTCGCGTCCAAGGGCGCGGCCGGGGTCACCGGCGCCGGCCTGGCCGTCCTCGGCGGCGGGTTGGCCTCCCACGCCCCGGCCCTGGTCCCCGGTGTCGGGTTGGTCGTCGCGGTCGACCGGTTCATGTCCGAGGCCCGGGCGTTGACCAACTTCTCCGGCAACGCCGTCGCGACCCTGGTCATCGGTCACTGGGTCAAGGAAATCGACCGGCCCCAGGCCAACCGCGTCTTCACCGGGGAAGACCCCTTCGACGACACCGACATGCTCGACGAACACTCCGCCGAAGAACACCGCGCCGACGCCACCGCCTACAAGAAGACCAAGGAAATCACCGCCGCCCACTGACCACCGCTCTGGTCGTCGGTGCCGCACAACACGATGGGCCGCATCGCTTCTCGCGATGCGGCCCATCTGCAGTTTCCGGCGACGGCACATGCCCGACCTCACCCGCGCGAACCCCTCACCCGCGCGGCCCCCCGCACACCGGAGCGCCCGTTGACCGTCGTGGAGTGGACATCGGCCGAAGTCAGCAGCGCTGTCGACCCGGGATCCGCACACGAAGGCGTCAACGGGGATGGCCGCTGTTTGACCAAGGCAAAAGCGTAACGCGCCGGTCCGCTGTGCGGAAATACCCGAAACGGTCATCTTCCGCTGGTCGAAACCCTTCCCCGCCGCACTCTCGATCGTGTTGCCGCCGACGCTCCCGGTCGGGAGACTGGACGGGGTCGTCATGTCACACGGAACTGGGGGTTTGGCCACATGACCAGGGGGGATGCAGCCGGACCGACGGCCGAGACGCTGTTCGCCGGGCCGGGCGAGTCGATGGCCGCGTTGCGGGCCACCGACTGGTCGGCGACTGCGCTCGGTCCCGTCGATTCCTGGCGGCCGGAGCTGGTGGCGGCGATCCGGACGGTGCTGCGCTCCCGGTTGCCGACCTTGCTGTGGTGGGGACCGGATCTCGTCCAGCTCTACAACGATCCGTGCCTGCCCAACCTCGGGGACAAACACCCTGGCGCCGCCGGGCAACCGGCCGCGCAGTGCTGGCCCGAGGTCTGGGATGCGTTGCATCCGGTCGTCCGGTCGATCATGGACGGGCGGCAGGACGGCGTCCGCTTCGACGAGCAGCTGATGTTCTTCACCCGCCGGGACTATGTCGAGGAGACCTACCAGACGTACTCGCTGTCCGGCGTGCGGGACGAGAGCGGCGCCGTGCTGGGCATCTTCGTGCAGAATCACCGATGGCGTCACCGCGCAGGTACTCGACGACCGACGGCTGCGCACCCTGCGCGAACTGGGGTCGGTGCCGATCGCGGCCGGCGGCACGGCGACCGACGCCTGCCGCAAGATCCTGAAGGTGCTGGCCGGCAACCGGGCCGACGTGCCGTTCGGATCGATCTACCTGATGGACGGCTCCGGCGAGCCGCAGTTGGTCGATCATTTCGGCTTCCGGCCCGGCGCTCTGCTGCCACCGCGGGAGGGCACCAACCCGGTGGCGCTCACCCGGTTGCGGCGGACCGCGGCGAACGGCGAGCCGTTGTTGATCACCGGGATGCGGGAACAGTTCCCCGACTTCTACGACCCGACCGGCGCGCTGGACGATGCCGAACCGGACTCGTCGCTGATGCTGCCGCTGGTCGAACACGGCCGGTCCGAGCCGCTCGGCGTGCTGGTCCTCGGGATCAGCCCGCACCGCCGATTCGATGCGGACTACCGCGCCTTCTTCCACCTGGTCGCCGATCATGTCTCGATCGCGGTCACCGATGCCCTCGCCTTCGAGGCCGAGCGGGTCAGGGTCGCGGCACTGGCCGAGATCGACGCCGCGAAGACCAGGTTCTTCCAGAACATCAGCCACGAGCTCCGGACGCCGCTGACCCTGGTGCTGGGTCCGCTGCTGCAGGTGCTCGGCGATCCGGCAGTGCAGCTGCCGGACGAGTACCGGCACGACCTGCAGGCGGCCCGCCGGGCGGCGCGGCGCCTGCAACGGCTGGTCGACGGCCTGCTCGACGTCACCCGCGGGGAGGTCGATCGACTGGCCCCGGCCACCGAACCGACCGACATCGGCGCACTCACCGGCGATTGCGTGAGCATGTTCCGCTCGGCCGTCGAATCGGCCGGGCTCGACCCTGTCGGTCGAGCTGCCGGAGCCGGCGATGTCGGTGCTGCTGGATCGGCAGATGTGGTCGCACATCGTGCTCAATCTGCTCTCCAACGCCGTGAAGTTCACCCTGCACGGCGGCATCACGGTCCGGGTCGAACGGTCCGGCGACCTCGCCCGGCTGACCGTGCGGGACTCCGGCATCGGGATCCCGGAGCCGGAGATCCCGTTGATCTTCGACCGGTTCCACCGGGTCGGCGATCAGCCCGCACGGACCGGCGAGGGCGCGGGCATCGGTCTCTCGCTGGTCGCCGACCTGGTGCGGGCGCACGGCGGCACGATCAGGGTGGACAGCGCCCTCGGCACCGGCTCCACCTTCGACGTCACCGTCCCGGCGAACTCCACGCGCACCGCCCGCCCCCACGAGCGGCCGGAGGACATCGGCGAGATGTTCCTGGCCGACGCCGCCCAGTGGTCGGCGCCGTCGTCCGGCATGGCGGTCGACGAACAGCGTCCGGCCGGGGAATCCGCACCATCGGACCTGCCGGGGCGGCTGCTGGTGGTCGAGGACAACGCCGACATGCGCGGGTACCTGACCCGGTTGCTCCGTCAGGACGGCTGGTCGGTACAGCCGTGTGCGTCGGTGGACGTCGCGCTGTCCCAACCCGGCACCCCGGACCTGGTGCTCACCGACGTGATGATGCCGGCCAGGGGCGGGCTCGACCTGCTGCGAATGCTGCGGGCGGGCAACGGCTCCCAGCGGATCCCGGTGATGCTGCTGACCGCACGGGCCGGACCGGAGTCGATCGCCGAGGGCCTGTCGCTGGGCGCCGACGACTACCTGGTCAAGCCGTTCGAGCCGATCGAGCTGTTGGCCAGGGTCCGGGCGACCGTCGAACTGCACCGCAGGCACGAACATTCGCTGACCCAGCTCCGCGACCGGGCGGTGAACCTGGAGGCCGCGTTGTCCTCGAACCGGCGGATCGGCACCGCGGTGGGTGTGCTGATGGCATCGCGCAAGGTGGACAGCGAGAGCGCGTTCGAGTTGCTCTCCACCGTCAGCCAGTTGTTGCACCGCAAGCTGCGGGACGTCGCCGACGAGGTGGTCGCGACCGGCGCGCTGCCGTCCCGCTGACCCGCTGCCGATCCACTTCGGTCAGGGGTCGACGGCCAACCGGACGCAACCGCTCACCGGCTTCGTCGTCGTCGGCTGCCGGGAGCGGCGGCAGCCGCACCACCTGCGAGCGGAGGAACACCACGAACAACGCGATCAGCAGCGCGGCCCGGCCCCACACCCCGATCAGCACCAGCTGCGGGGACAGCGCGTCATAGGTACCGCTGGGCGCGCCGCTGCCGATCAGGTACTGCCAGCGGAAGAACCCGATGCCGATGGCCGCATCGGCCACGAAGTAGGCCAGGATCCAGCCGGCCCGGATCCGGAGCAGGACGAAGAACGGCAGCAGCCAGAGCGCGAACTGTGGCGAGTGGACCTTGTTGAACAGCAGATAACCGCACACCATGGCGGCGCAGACCGGCAGCCAGGGATAAGCCCCGTCCCGCCGGTACCGCAGCCACCCGAGCGCGCAGGCCAGCAGCAGCGCGGCGAGCGTGGTGACGGTGGCGAGCATCGCCAGATCGTGCTGGACGGCGTCGTTGGACGAATCGCTGTAGGGCCGGGCGCCCCAGAACCAGATGGTGTTCGTCGTGAGGTCGATCGGCCGGCTCCACTGGAACTGGAACGAGGCCCACCAGCCGCTCGGACCGGCGATCAGGAACGGCAGGTTGATCAGCGCGAAGACCACCGCGGTGCCGGCCGCGAACGCCGCGGCAACCAGCCACCTGACCCCGGCCCGGGCGCTGACCCCCGCCGGCCGCCAGCCGCCGCCACCCAGCCACAGCGCCACCGGCAGCGCGAACATCATCGGATAGATCTTGAATGCCGCACCCACGCCGAGCGCGATGGCCGCGGCCACCAGCGGCCAGGGCCGGCCGATCGCCCCGGTTCCCGATGCGCGGCCGGCCCGCAGCAGGATCGCGAAGGCGACCACCGTGGCGCAGACGGCGAACAGGTCCCAGTTGTGGAACGCGTACAGCACCAGCGGCGGCGCCAGCGCGTACCACCACGATCGCAGTCCGGCGAGCCAGGCCAGCACCGCCGCCGTCAGCAGGCCGGCGACCGCCAGCAGGATCGCCGAGAACAGCAGGAAATCACCGTCGGTGGACGACGGGATCGCCGCCAGGTAGATGGCGAGCCCGGTGAGCACCGGGTACTCGACGGCGCCGCCGTAGAGCTGTTCGGTGACCTTGTTGTAGCCGCCGTTGACGTACGGGAAGACATGCCGGTCGATGTCCCGGCCGATCCAGAGCTGCTGCAGATCCGAGTAGCAGACGTCCCGGGCCACCCGGATGCCGTAGTCGGGCTCGCTGCGACCGGAGCTGTCGAATTCCGGGCCGATACAGCGCGCCTTGTTCGCGTAACCAACGGCCAGGGTGAGCGCACAGAGCAGGGTGGTGATCAGCACGAAGATCGGCGCCCCACGGGACGCCGCAGCGATCAACCCGGGCCGCTGCTCCGCCTCGGCGGTCGAAGGCACGAAATGAGCCCGCTAGTCCAGTGACACCGGGGTGACCCCGAAGGGGGCGAGCCCGGCAGTTCCACCGTCCGCGGCAGTCAGCACACTGACCCCGTCGTCGGTGACGGCGATCGAGTGTTCCCAGTGGGCGGCGCGCGCCCCGTCCCTGGTGACGACGGTCCAGCCGTCGGCCAGTTCCCGGGTTGCGGGCTTGCCCAGGGTGATCATCGGTTCGATGGCCAGGGCGGTGCCGGCGACCAGCCTCGGCCCCTTGCCCTTCTTGCCCTGGTTGGCCACGAACGGCGCCATGTGCATGGCCGTTCCGATGCCGTGGCCGCCGTACCCGGCGACCGACCCGTACCGCCGGCCGTCCTCGTCGGCCGAGCGGTGGACGGAATTCTCGATCGCCCACGAGACGTCGCCGAGCCGGCCGCCGGAGCGGGCTGCGGAGATGCCCGCCCACATCGCCCGCTCGCAGGCGTTGATCAGGTCGACCTCGGCCATCCCCTGCTCGTCCGCGGGCGGCTCGCCCACGTGCACCGACACCGCGGAATCGGAATGCCAGCCGTCCAGGATGCATCCCGCGTCGATGGTGAACAGGTCACCCGATCGCAGGATGCGGCCGGCCGCGGGGATCCCGTGCACGACCTCGTCGTTGACCGACGCACAGATGGTGGCGGGGAATCCCGGATCGGCGCCGCGGGCGCCGTAGTGCAGGAAGTTGCTGGTCGCACCGGCCGCGGCGATCACCTCGGCCACCGCGTCGTTCACCTCGAGAGTGCTCACCCCGGGGGCGACGACGGCTCTCCCCTTGGCGATCGCATCGGCAAGGACAAGCCCGGACGCCCGCATCGCCTGCAGCTCACCCCGGGTCTTGAGCTGGATACCCCGCTCCACCATCGGCGAGGACCTACGCCGAGGCGCTCTGCTCGGAGTCGCCCTCGGTGACGTCGGAGCTGCCGAGCTTGCTGTTCAACGCTTCGAGTGCGCGCTGCTGAACCTCTTCGACCGGGCCGACGCCGTCGATCGCGACGAGCACCTTCGCGTAGTGCTCGAGCAGCGGCGTCGTCTCGGAGTGGTAGAGCGCGAGCCTGCGGGAGATGGCCTCCGCGGTGTCGTCCGCCCGGCCGCGGGCGAGCATGCGCTCCATCAACACCTCGTCGGGCGCCTCCAGCAGCAGCACCGCGTCCAGGTCGTGGTTGTTCTCGTGCAGCACGCCGCCGAGCCACTCCGCCTGCGGAACCGTGCGCGGGAAGCCGTCGAGCAGGAACCCGCCGTCGACGTCCGACTCCTCGAGCCGTGCCTTGACCATCGCGCTGGTCACCTCGTCCGGGACCAGATCACCGGCGTCCATGTACTTCTTGGCGAGCACACCGAGGTCGGTGCCGGCCGTCACGTTCGCCCGGAAGATGTCGCCGGTGGAGATGTGCGGGATCTTCAGGTTGTCGCACAGCAGGGCGGCCTGGGTGCCTTTACCCGCCCCCTGTGGGCCGACGATCAGAACTCTCATCAGCGAAGGAACCCTTCATAGTTGCGCTGCATCAGTTGGGTCTCGATCTGTTTGACCGTATCCAACCCGACGCCGACCATGATGAGCACAGCGGTACCCCCGAAGGGGAAGTTCTGGTTGTTGCCCTCGCCGGTGAGTTCCAGGAACAGGTTCGGCAGGATCGCCACGATGCCCAGGTAGATCGAGCCGGGCAGGGTGATCCGGGAGAGCACGAACGACAGGTACTCCGCGGTCGGCCGGCCGGGCCGGATGCCGGGGATGAACCCGCCGTACTTCTTCAGTTCGTCGGCCCGTTCGGTCGGGTTGAAGGTGATCCCGACGTAGAAGTACGTGAAGAAGATGATCAGCGAGAAGTACAGCAGGATGTGCACCCAGCTGCCCTGATTGATCACGTAGAGCTGCATGAACTGCGCCCAGCCGCTGACCTCCTGCTCGCCGGCGGCGTTCACCGTCGTCGGATTCACCAGCTGCACCAGCAGCAACGGCAGGTAGAGCAACGAGGTCGCGAAGATGACCGGGATGACGCCCGCCTGGTTCACCTTCAACGGCAGATAGGTCGACGTGCCGCCGTACATCTTGCGGCCGATCATGCGTTTGGCGTACTGCACCGGGAGCCGGCGCTGACCCTGCTCGACGAAGACCACGGCCGAGATGATCGCCAGCACCATCACCAGCACCACGGAGAAGACCACCGGGCCCTGGTTGTCCAGGACGTTCTTGCCCTCGGCCGGGATCCGGGCGGCGATCGAGGTGAAGATCAGGATGGACATGCCGTTGCCGATCCCGCGATCGGTGATCAGCTCACCCATCCACATGATCGCCGCGGTGCCGGCCGTCATCGTCAGCACCAGGGTGATCAGCGCGAACGCGCTCTGGTCCGGGATGATCTGGTCGTTGGTGGAACAGCCGGGGAACATCTGCCCGTTGATCGCCAGCGCCAGGAACGCGGTGGACTGCAGGATGCCGAGGCCGATGGTCAGGTACCGGGTGTACTGGGTCAGCTTGGCCTGACCGGCCTGTCCCAACTTCTTCAGCTGCTCGAACCGCGGGATCACCACGGTCAGCAGCTGGACGATGATCGACGCCGTGATGTAGGGCATGATGCCCAGCGCGAAGACGCTCAGCCGCAGCAGCGCGCCGCCGGAGAACAGGTTCAGGACGGTGAACAGGTCGTTGCCGGAGCCCGCCTCGTCGATGCATTGATTGATCGCGGGGTAGGAGACGCCGGGCGACGGGATGGTGGCACCCAGCCGGTACACGGCGACCATGGCGAGCGTGAAGAGGATCTTCTTGCGCAGATCGGGCGTCTTCAGCGCCGAGGCGAAAGCGGCGAGCAATGATCCTCCTGGCTACACCGACCCCGGTGGTGACGGGCCGGTGGCGGACACCTGGTCGACCGACCGGACATCCGTCTTCCGATCACGGCTTCCCGCCGTGTCCTGACAGGCACCGTGTCGGCACGCGAAGATGCCAGGACAAGTCCTGCGGGCATCATCGCAGTGCCGGCGTGGCGCCGACTGCAGCCTTCGACTCTAACCTACGCAGTCGCCGGGACGGACATTCGTTGCTCGCTCCCTGCCCTTCGACGCCGCCCCCCGGCCCGGCGTTCGGGCCGCTCAGGCGGTGCGGTCCAGGATCTCCTGCACCAGTTCCATCGTGGTGTGCGGGTGCAGGAACGCGAACCGGCCGACCGTTTCGCCCTCCCATTTGCTCGGTGGGATGAACGCGATCTCCTCGCTGTGCAGCGCCTGCGCCCAGGCGTCGTAGTCGGCCGGCTCCCAGCCGATCCGCCGGAACAGCACGACACCCAGATCCGGTTCCCGGATCAGCTCCAGGTGCGGGGTCGCCTTGATCAGCTCGGCGGTCTGCAGCGCCAGCGCGGCCGCTGTTTCGATCGCCTCCCGGTAGGCGTCGACCCCGTTGACCGCGAGCGAGAACCACAACGGCAACCCGCGGGCCCGGCGGGTGAGGTGGTAGGCGTAGTCGGTCGGGTTCCATTCGCCGTCCGCGGTATGGATGACGTCGAGGTAGGAGGCGTCCTGGGTGTGCGTTGCCCTGGCGAGTTCGGGCTCGCGGTAGAGCAGCGAGCAGCAGTCGAACGGGGTGAACAACCACTTGTGCGGGTCGAGGATGAAGGAGTCGGCGTGCTCGATCCCGTCGTACTTCGGCCGCAGCGAGGGGGCGAAGATCCCCGATCCGCCGTAGGCGCCGTCGACGTGGAACCACCACCCGCGCTCCCTGGCGATCGCGCCGACGCCGGCCAGGTCGTCGACGATGCCGGCATTGGTGGTCCCCGAAGTGCAGATCACCGCCACCACATCGGTGAGGTCATCGTCCTTGTCGATGGCCGCCCGCACCGTCTCGGCGGTCAACCGGTGATCGGGCGTCGCCACCACCAGCGCGTCCATCTCGAGCAGTCGCAGCGTGTTCACGATCGACGAGTGCGCGTCGGTCCCCACCACCACCCGCAGCCGGCGACCTTTCGCCGCCTCCCCCAGCCGCTTCTTGCCCGTCTCCCTGGCCACCGCGATCGCCGACAGATTGCCGGCCGACCCGCCGGAGACGAAGCACCCGCCCGCGCTCGCCGGCATCCCCGCCTCGTCGGCGATCAGCCGGAGCACGGTGTTCTCGGCGGCGATCGCCCCGGAGGCCTCCAGCCAGGAGATGCCCTGGATCGAGGCGCAGGAGACCAACATGTCGAACAACAGGCTCGCCTTGGTGGGTGCGGCCGGGATGAAGCCCAGGAACCGCGGGCTGTCCGCCGAGATGATGCTCGGCGCGATCACCGAGGAGTACACGCCCAGCACCTCGTCCGGCGACCTCGGTCGGTCCCGGATCACCCCGTCGAGCACGTGGTACAGATCAGCCGCCGACCTGGTGCCCTTGTCCAGCGGCACCGGGTCCATCCGCAGCCGGTTCTCGGCATACGCGAGCACGCTGCGCACCATCTGCTCCGTCGTCTGGTCGACCTCATGCATCGGGGCTCTGGCCTTTCGTCGGGTTGTCGTCGGGACGGGACGGTGCGGCGTGGTCGTCCAACAGCCCGACGTGCTCGTGCCGGCCGAGATGAGAATGCTTGAGGCCGTAGGTGAAGTACCACGCCAACACGACGGCGGTCCAGATCAGGAACACCAACAGGGTGATCGGCTTGAGATCCTTGATGATCCACAGGCAGCCCAGGATTGCCAGGATGGGTGTCACCGGGAAGCCGGGCACCTTGAACGTCCTGGGGAGGTCGGGTTGCCGGTAGCGCAGCACCATCACCGCGATCGAAACGACGGTGAACGCCACCAGCGTGCCGACGCTGGTCAACGACGCGAGGAAGTCGATCGGGATCAATCCCGCGAGCAATGCAATGAGCGCGGCGACGATGATCGTGTTCGGCACGGGAGTACGGGTCACCGGGTTCACCTTGTGGAACAGCTCCGGGATCATCCCGTCCCTGGCCATCGCGAACAGGATCCGGGTCTGGCCGTAGATCACCACCAGGGTCACGCTGAAGATCGAGATCACCGCACCAGCGGCCAGCACGGTTCCCGGCCAGGTTGAGCCGGTGATGTTCTCCAGGATCTGCGCCAGACCGGCTTCCTGGCCCTCGAATTCGGTGTAGGGCTGGGCCGCGACGGCGACCAGGCAGACCATCACGTACAGCGCGGTGACGGTGACCAGCGCGATCATGATCGCCCGCGGCATCGTCTTGTGCGGGTCCTTCACCTCCTCACCGGCGGTGGAGACGGCGTCCAGCCCGATGTAGGAGAAGAAGATGATGCCGGCCGCGGCGGTGATGCCGGACATCCCGAACGGCGCGAAGTCGGCCAGGTTGTCCGAGTTCCAGCCGGTGATGCCGATGCCGATGAACATGATCAACACGCCGATCTTGATCAGCACCATGACCGTGTTCACCGTCGCGGATTCGCTCGCACCCCGGATCAACAGCAGGGCGCAGAGCGCGATCAGGATCACCGCGGGCAGGTTGATGATCCCGCCCTGTTCCGGGGCCTGCGACAGCGACTCCGGGATCTCGATGCCGAACAGGTTGCCCAGCAACTGATTCAGGTACTGCGACCAACCAACCGCGACGGCAGCGCCGGAGACGCCGTACTCCAGCAGCAGACAGCCGGCGACGGCCATCGCCGGCAGCTCGCCGATGGTGGCGTAGGCGTAGGAGTACGACGAGCCGGACACCGGGACGGCGCCGGCGAGCTCGGCGTAGCAGACAGCGGTGAGTCCGGCGACGACCCCGGCGATCACGAACGACCAGATGACCGCCGGCCCGGCGATGGGTACCGCCTCGGACAGGATGAAGAAGATGCCGGTGCCGATGGTCGCGCCGACCCCGAACATCGAAAGCTGGAACAGGCCGATACTGCGGGACAGTTCGCTCGACCCCGTCTCGCTGCCGGTCTCCGCCTCCATCTCGACGACGGGCTTGCGGCGGAACAGTTTCTGGGTCATCGACGACATGGGATGCCTCCCAGTGCGCTCACCTGGGCCACTCTGGTCAGGGATCGGACAATCCGGAAGTCTGGCACCTCACCCGACGTCGCGCGAGCTCAGTTCGTCCCAGGTCTCCCGGCGCACCACCAGCCGCGAGCTGCCCTGCTGCGCAAAGACAACCGGGATGCGGCGGTTGCCGTTGTAGTTGTTGCTCATGGTGAAGCAGTAGGCGCCGGTGGCCGGAACGGCGAGCAGGTCGTCGACCCTGGGCGTGTTCAACGGCACCCCATCCACCAGGACGTCGCCGCTCTCGCAGTGCCGGCCGACGACGGTCACCTGCTCGCCGCCGGTGGCGTCCAGCCGGCCGGCGATCGCCGCCTCGAAACGTTGGTCGAACAGCGCGACCTCCATGTTGTCGCCCATCCCGCCGTCGACGGCGACGAACGTCGTGGTGCCGCGCTTCACGGTGGTCACCCGGTAGATCGTGGCGGCGCAGGACGCGACCATGCTGCGGCCCGGCTCGACGATGATCTGCGCCTGGGCCGGCAGGTGCTCCCGGGCGGCGCCGATCAGCACGTCGAGGTACTCCGCGACCGACGGTGGCCGGTCGGTGAAGGTGTAGCGGGCGCCCAGCCCGCCACCGAGGTCGTAGATCGGGAACTCGCCCAGTGCCCGCAGTGGCGCGACGGCGGCCGCGAGCGGCTCCGCCTGCAGGATCTGCGAGCCGACATGGGCGTGCACGCCTTGCATCCGGACCCTGTCGCTGGCCTCGATGCGGCGGATCAGGTCGGCGGCCGCCGTCGGCGACAGGCCGAACTTGGAGCCCTCGTGCCCGGTCAGCACATGGGCATGGGTGTCGGCGGTGACGCCGGGGATGATCCGCACCAGCACGTCCTGGGACCGCCCGGCGGGGACGATCGCCTCCAGCCGGTCCACATCGTCCGGGCCGTCGACGACCACCAGACCCACACCGTTGCCGACCGCCAGGGTGAGTTCCTCGGTGCTCTTGGCATTGCCGTGCAACACGATCAACGCCGGGTCGACGCCGGCCTTGAGCGCCGTGAGAATCTCGCCGCCGCCCGCGACGTCAAGGCCGAGACCCTGTTGGACCATCACCTTCTGGACCGCGGTGCAGGGAAACGCCTTGGAGGCGAACACCACTCGCGAGTTCGGCCACCGGGAGGTCAGCTCGGTGCGGTACTCGTCGGCCCGGGCCCGCAGCGCCGACTCGGCGACGACCAGCACCGGGGTGCCGTACTCGGCCGCGAGGACGTCGGCGCGGCAGCCGCCGATGGCCAGCATGCCGTCCTGCTCGACGGCGCTGCCGGGCGGAAAGAGTTCGAGTAATTCGTTGGTCATCAACTCAGGGGTTCGAGGTTGATGCTGGCCCTGTTGCCCGGCCCGGGCAACCCCGGTCAGGACCCGTCGAGCGCCTTGGCGAAGCTCGAGTTGATCATGCGCTTGCCGCCGAGCGGCACCAGCGCGCCGACCAGATGGCCCAGCAGTCCCTTGGCGTGCCGTTCCAGCCGGATCTCGACCAGGGTGCCGGTGCCCTGCGGGGTGAGCTTGTAGTCCCACCGGCTGCCCGGCCCCCACAGGTTCGAGTCGGTGGTCACCGCGGAGATGGTGCCGGCCTCGGCGTCCCACTCGTAGCGCTCGCGTTCCCAGCCGATCTTGTTGCCCTCGGTGACGTCCGCCCAGGTGTCACCGTGATCGTGCAGGGTGAGGTTGGAGTCGTCCACCTGCGGAAAGGCTTTCGCCCTGGCCGGGCCGAAATCGGTCAAGATCCGGAGCACCTCGGCCGGGCTCAGTGGCGTGGTCACGGTGGTGCTGACGACTGGCATGGTTCGCCTTCCAGGACGGGTGTTGATCACGGGATGGTGGCGACATCATCGCCCCAGACGCCGAAAGCCACCGCGGCCGGCCTTCGGTGGAAGGCGAGCTGCAGTGGCTTTCGGCTAGTGGTGTGAACAGCTCAGACCGTGGTGGCGCTGCCACCGGCGGCGGCGAGCTTCTCCTTGGCGGAGCCGGAGAACGCGTTCGCCGTCACCTGCAGGGTGACACCGTCCAGGTCCCCGTCGCCGAGAACCTTGACCAGCTCGCCCTTGCGGACCGCGCCGGCCGAGACCAGTTCGGCGATGCCGACCGAGCCGCCGGACGGGAACAGGGTGGCCAGCTGGCCGATGTTGACGACCTGGAACTCGGTACGGAAGCGGTTCTTGAAGCCCTTGAGCTTCGGCAGCCGCATGTGCAGCGGCAGCTGGCCGCCCTCGAAACCGGCCGGAACGTTCTTCCGGGCGCCGGTGCCCTTGGTACCGCGACCGGCGGTCTTACCCTTGGACGCCTCGCCGCGACCCACCCGGGTCTTGGCCGTCTTCGCCCCGGGAGCGGGGCGCAGGTGGTGCACCTTGATAGGCATTACTTTTCACTTCCTTCAGCGACTTCTTCAACCGACAGCAGGTGCGTCGCGCGGTTGATGTAGCCACGGTTGGTGGCGTTGTCCGGGACGACGACACTGTGGTGGATCCGCTTCAGACCGAGCGAGCGCACCGACTCGCGGGCGGGCCGCTTGTTGCCGATGGTCGACCGGACCTGGGTGACCTTGAGAGCCATCTCAGACCCCCTGTCCGGCGCGGGCCCGCAGCATGGCGGCGGGTGCGACGTCCTCGATCGGCAGGCCACGACGGGCCGCGACCTCTTCCGGGCGCTGCAGGTTCTTCAGCGCCTGGATGGTGGCGTGCACGATGTTGATCGGGTTGTCCGAGCCGAGCGACTTGGACAGCACGTCGTGGATCCCGGCGCACTCCAGCACGGCGCGCACCGGGCCGCCGGCGATGACGCCGGTACCGGGCGAAGCCGGACGGAGCAGCACCACACCGGCCGCCGCCTCACCCTGAACCGGGTGCGGGATGGTCAGCGCGATGCGCGGCACCTTGAACATGTGCTTCTTGGCCTCTTCGACGCCCTTGGCGATGGCCGCGGGGATCTCCTTGGCCTTGCCGTAGCCGACGCCGACACTGCCGTCACCGTCACCGACGACGACCAGGGCGGTGAAGGAGAACCGACGTCCACCCTTGACCACCTTGGCGACACGGTTGGTGACGACGATGCGTTCGAGCAGCGGGTTCTTCTCGACGGGGGCGTCGCGACGGCCGTCACGACCGCCGCGGCGGTCCCGACGGTCGCCGGTCCCACCGGCGCGGTCGTTGCCGCGGTCGCCGCCGCCGAAGCCGCCGCGTTGTGCTCCGGGCATCAGATATCCCTCTCGATCATGCTTGCGAAACTGCTGTGTGCGTTGTTCATCAGAACTCCAGCCCGGCGCTGCGGGCGCCATCGGCGAGAGCGGCGATCCGGCCGTGGTAGGCATCGCCACCACGGTCGAAGACCACGGCGGTCACGCCGAGCTCGACCGCACGCCGGCCGACGAGCTCGCCGACCTTGCGCGCCTTCGCGCTCTTGTCGCCGTCGCCGGCCCGCAGGTCGGCCTCGAGGGTGGACGCGGAGACCAGCGTGCGGCCGACCGAGTCGTCGACCAGCTGGACGGCGATGTGCCGGGCGGACCGGTTGACCACCAGTCGCGGACGGGTCGCCGTGCCGGTGACCTTCTTCCGCAGCCGGAAGTGCCGCCGGGCGCGAGCGGTGCGCCGATCGTGGGAAACGGAGGTTGCCATCACTTACCTGTCTTTCCGACCTTGCGCCTGACGACCTCGCCGGCGTACCGCACGCCCTTGCCCTTGTACGGGTCGGGCTTGCGGAGCTTGCGGATGTTCGCGGCGACCTCGCCGACCTGCTGCTTGTCGATCCCCTCGACGCGGAACTTGATCGGGGACTCGACGACGAAGGTGATCCCGGGCGGGGCCTGCACCGGCACCGGGTGCGAGTACCCGAGCGCGAACTCGAGATCCGATCCCTTGGCCGCGACGCGGTAGCCGACGCCGACGATCTCCATCGACTTGGTGTAGCCCTGGGTGACGCCCACGACCATGTTGTTGACCAGCGTGCGGGTCAGCCCGTGCCGCGAACGCGAATCGCGCTCGTCGTTCGGCCGGGTGACGACCAGCTCGCCGGAGTCCTTGGCGACCGTGATCGGTTCGACCACGACGTGGGACAGCGAACCCTTCGGTCCCTTGACGGTGACCTTGGGTCCATCGATGGTGACGTCGACACCCGCCGGGACGGGAATCGGCAGTCGTCCGATTCGTGACATGTCTGCTCCTCCCCTACCAGACGTAGGCGAGAACTTCCCCGCCTACCTTCTTCTTGGCGGCCTGACGATCGGTCAGCAGACCGGTCGAGGTCGAGATGATCGCGACACCGAGGCCACCGAGGACCTTGGGCAGCTCGGTCGAGCGCGCGTAGACCCGCAGCCCGGGCTTGGACACCCGGCGCACCCCGGCGATGGACCGCTCGCGGTTGGGGCCGTACTTGAGCTTGACGACCAGCGACTTGCCCACGGTGGCGTCGGCGGTGGTCCAGGAGGCGATGTAGCCCTCCTTGACGAGGATGTCGGAGATGCTGCCCTTCAGCTTCGAGAAGGGCATCACGACCTCGTCGTGGTACGCCGAGTTGGCGTTGCGGATCCTGGTCAGGAAGTCCGCGATCGGATCGGTCATGGTCATGTCGGTCGTGCCTCTCTCGTCTGGTTCCTGTACCCGGTTCACCGGGATCAGGCCTGTGACGAATCAGTACTGCTCTCTTGTGTCACGGTGCTCGCGCCGATCAACTGCGGCGGCGCGGACGAACGTGCTGGTTCTGGGACTGGTGTGACGGAAGTCGACGACTTGGTCCGCGCGGCCGAAGTTGATCGGCGCGACCGGATCAGCGCCTGACTACCAGCTCGACTTGGTGACGCCGGGCAGCTCGCCGGCGTGCGCCATCTCGCGCAGGCAGATCCGGCACAGGCCGAACTTCTTGTACACCGAGTGCGGGCGCCCGCAGCGGTTGCAGCGGGTGTAGCCGCGCACCTTGAACTTGGGCTTGCGCTTGGCCTTGTTGATCAGCGCGGTCTTCGCCATGTGATCAGTTCTCCTTGAAGGGGAAGCCGAGCTGCTTGAGCAGCGCGCGTCCCTGGTCGTCCGTCTTGGCCGTGGTGACGACCGTGATGTCCATGCCGCGGGGCCGATCGATCCGGTCGATGTCGATCTCGTGGAACATCGACTGCTCGTTCAGCCCGAAGGTGTAGTTGCCGTTGCCGTCGAACTGCTTGGCCGACAGGCCGCGGAAGTCACGGATACGGGGCAGCGCGATGGTCAGCAGCCGATCCAGGAACTCCCACATCCGGTCGCCCCGGAGGGTGACCTTCGCGCCGATCGGCATGCCCTCGCGCAGCTTGAACTGCGCGATCGACTTGGTCGCCTTGCGGACGACCGGCTTCTGACCGGTGATGGTCGCCAGGTCGCGGACGGCACCTTCGATCAGCTTCGCGTCACGGGCCGCCTCGCCGACGCCCATGTTGACGACGACCTTGACCACGCCCGGGATCTGCATCACGTTGGCGAAGTCGAACTCCTGCTGCAGGGCAGCGCGGACCTCGTCGTTGTACCTGGTCTTGAGCCGCGGGGTCACCGCTGCTTCGGTCTCTGTGTTCTCTGTTACCGCAGTCATGATCAGAGGTCCTTACCCGTGCGCCGCGACACGCGAACGTTGCGGCCTTCAGAATCGACGCGCTTGCCGACCCGGGTCGGCTTGTTGTCGCCGTCCACGACCTGCACGTTCGAGATGTGGATCGGCGCTTCCTGGGTCACGATGCCGCCGGTCTTGGCGCCACGCTGGGTCGTCGAGACCTTCGTGTGCTTCTTGATCCGGTTGACACCCTCGACCAGGACGCGGTTGGCGTCGGGGTAGGCCTGGATGACCTTGCCCCTGGCACCCTTGTCCTTGCCCGCGATGACCAGGACGGTGTCGCCCTTTTTCACCTTGAGTCCCATGACTACAGCACCTCCGGCGCCAACGAAATGATCTTCATGTACTTCTTGTCGCGCAGCTCGCGGCCGACCGGCCCGAAGATGCGGGTGCCACGCGGGTCGCCGTCGCCCTTGAGCAGCACGGCGGCGTTCTCGTCGAACTTGATGTACGAGCCATCAGCGCGACGCTTCTCCTTGACGGTGCGCACGATGACGGCCTTGACGACGTCACCCTTCTTCACCCCGGCACCGGGGATGGCGTCCTTGACGGTCGCCACGATGATGTCGCCGATGCCGGCGTACCGACGGGCGGAGCCGCCGAGCACGCGGATGCACAGGATCTCTTTGGCGCCCGTGTTGTCGGCGACCCGGAGCCTTGACTCCTGCTGAATCACGTCAGTCCCAACCTTTGCGATGTGCGCTCGCCGGAAGTTTCGCCGCCTGCAAGCACTGGTCTTTTCATTTCTTACTGCCGGCCGCTCGGTGAGCGACCGGCACAACTTCAGGTGTTACTGGGCCCGCTCGAGCACGGTCACCAGGCGCCAGCGCTTGGTGGCCGACAACGGGCGGGTCTCGGCGAGCAGAACGCGGTCGCCGACGCCGGCGGTCCCGTTCTCGTCGTGCGCCTTGACCTTGGTGGTCCGGCGGATGACCTTCGAGTAGCGCGGGTGCTTCACCCGGTCCTCGAGCTCGACGACGATGGTCTTCTCCATCTTGTCCGAGACGACCATGCCCTCGCGGGTCTTGCGGTCGCCACGCTTCTTCTCCGCGACAGGCTGCTGCTCGGTGCCCTCTGCGCTCGCGGCAGTGTCAACCTCTGGCTGCTCGCTCACGCGGCACCTCCTTCATTGGCCAATTCATCCGGACCGGTCGAGAGCCCGAGCTCGCGCTCGCGCATCACGGTGTAGATCCGGGCGATGTCGTGCCGGACCGTGCGCAGCCGGCGGTTGTTGTCCATCTGGCCGGTGGCCATCTGGAAACGGAGGTTGAACAACTCCTCCTTGGACTCACGCAGACGCAGCACGAGCTCGTCGGCGCCCAGCTCCCGCAGCTCGTTGGCAGCGGTGTCGGTTGTCGCCATCAGGAATCACCACCCTCCCGGGTCACGATGCGGCACTTCATCGGCAGTTTGTGGATCGCGCGGCGAAGTGCCTCGCGGGCAACGGCTTCGGACGGGTAGCTCATCTCGAACAACACCCGGCCCGGCTTGACGTTGGCCACCCACCACTCGGGCGAACCCTTGCCGGAACCCATGCGGGTCTCGGCCGGCTTCTTGGTGAGCGGGCGGTCCGGGTAGATGTTGATCCAGACCTTGCCGCCACGCTTGATGTGCCGGTTGATGGCGATACGGGCGGACTCGATCTGGCGGTTCGTCACATAGGCCGGTTCGAGGGCCTGGATGCCGAAATCGCCGAACGTGACCTGGGTACCACCACTGGCCATGCCGACCCGGTTGGGCCGGTGCTGCTTGCGGTGCTTGACCCTGCGGGGAATCAACATGTGGATCAGACCCCTGTCGTTTCTTCGGTCGCCGGGATCGCCTCGGGGTTGTCCTCGACGGCGGCGCGGCCGGCGTCGGTGGACGTCGGCGTGGTACCGGACGAGCCGGAACGACGACGCGCGGGACGCTCGGCCCGGTCGTCGGTACGGCCGCGGGCGCCGCCACCGGCGCCACGCTGGGCGGCTGCGGCCTCGGCCGCGCGCTGCTCACCGAGGGTGCCGGACTTGTCGCCCTTGTAGATCCAGACCTTCACACCGATCCGGCCGAAGGTGGTCTTGGCCTCGAAGAAGCCGTAGTCGATGTCCGCGCGCAGGGTGTGCAGTGGCACGCGTCCCTCGCGGTAGAACTCGCTGCGGCTCATCTCGGCGCCACCCAGGCGACCGGAGCACTGGATCCGGATGCCCTTGACCTGCGGCGACCGCTGTGCGGACTGCATGGACTTGCGCATCGCGCGGCGGAAGCTGACCCGGTTGGACAGCTGCTCGGCGACACCCTGGGCGACCAGCTGGGCATCGGACTCGGGGTTGCGCACCTCGAGGATGTTCAGCTGGACCTGCTTGCCGGTGAGCTTTTCGAGCTGCCCGCGGATGCGGTCGGCCTCGGCGCCGCGGCGACCGATGACGATGCCCGGACGGGCCGTGTGGATGTCCACCCGGACCCGGTCACGGGTGCGCTCGATCTCGACCTTGGAGATGCCGGCCCGCTCCATGCCCTTGGACATCAGCTTGCGGATCTGGACATCCTCGTTGACATAGTCGGCGTAGGACTTGTCGGCGTACCAGCGGGAGCTCCAGTCGGTGGTGATGCCGAGACGGAACCCGTGCGGGTTGATCTTCTGACCCACTAGCGGGTCCTTCCCTTCGCACTCTTGGACTGGTTCGCGTTCGCGTCGACCGAAACCAGTTCGATGGTGATGTGGCACGTCCGCTTGCGGATCCGGAACGCCCGGCCCTGCGCACGCGGTTGGAACCGCTTGAGTGTCGGTCCCTCGTCCACGTAGGCGGTGTCGACGATCAGCGTCGACGGGTCGAGGCTCTGGTTGTTCTCCGCGTTGGCCACCGCTGAGGCGAGCAGCTTGGCCACCGGCTCGCTCGCGGCCTGCGGGGAGAACTGCAGGATCGCGGCGGCGTCGGCGGCGGAGCGCCCACGGATCAGGTTGACCACGCGACGGGCCTTCATCGGGGTGAGGCGCGCGTAGCGCACCGTCGCCCTGGAGCGGGGCAGTTCTTCCACTGCCTGCTTCTTGCTACTCATTGACTGACCGTCCTTTCCTAGCCGCGCCGTGCGCGACGGTCGTCTTTGATGTGGCCCTTGAAGGTCCGCGTCGGGGCGAACTCGCCGAGCTTGTGCCCGACCATCGACTCGGTGACGAACACCGGGACGTGCTTGCGGCCGTCGTGCACGGCGATCGTGTGCCCGAGCATGTCGGGGATGATCGTCGAGCGCCGGGACCAGGTCTTGATGACCGACTTGGAACCCTTGTCGTTCGCGGCGTCCACCTTCTTGAGCAGGTGGTCGTCGATGAACGGACCCTTTTTGAGACTGCGGGGCATCTCTTGCCTACCTTCCTGCTCTGATGGCGACGGTTGTCGAATTGGTCTTGCGGGGATTCGCTGTGTACTCATCAGCGCTTCTTGCCACCCTTGCGGCGACGACGCACGATCAGGTCGTCGCTGGCCTTGTTCGGCCGGCGGGTGCGGCCCTCGGGCTTGCCGCCCGGGTTGACCGGGTGACGACCACCGGAGGTCTTGCCCTCGCCACCACCGTGCGGGTGATCGACCGGGTTCATCGCGACACCGCGGACGGACGGGCGCTTGCCCTTCCAGCGCATCCGGCCGGCCTTGCCCCAGTTGATGTTCGCCTGCTCGGCGTTGCCGACCTCGCCGACGGTGGCGCGGCAGCGCACGTCGACGTTGCGGATCTCGCCGGACGGCATCCGGAGCTGGGCGTACGGCCCGTCCTTGGCCACCAGCTGGACCTTCGAACCGGCCGAGCGGGCGATCTTCGCGCCGCCGCCGGGCCGGAGCTCGATGGCGTGCACGACGGTACCGACCGGGATGTTGCGCAGCGGCAGGTTGTTACCCGGCTTGATGTCGGCGCTGGCGCCGGTCTCGATGGTGTCGCCCTGCGACAGCTTGTTCGGCGCGATGATGTAGCGCTTGTCGCCATCGGCGAAGTGCAGCAACGCGATCCGGGCGGTGCGGTTCGGGTCGTACTCGATGTGCGCGACCTTGGCCGGCACGCCGTCCTTCTCGGCCCGCTTGAAATCGATCACCCGGTAGGCACGCTTGTGACCGCCGCCCTGGTGCCGCGCGGTGACCCGCCCGTGCACGTTGCGGCCGCCCTTGGAGTGCAGCGGACGGACCAGCGACTTCTCCGGGGTGTCGCGGGTGACCTCGGCGAAATCGGCCACCGAGGCGCCACGACGACCGGGAGTCGTCGGCTTGTATTTACGGATACCCATGGTTTTTCCCTAACCCCGCTCAGGCGCCCGAGAAGACGTCGATCGGCTTGCTGTCCTTGGACAGCGTGACGATGGCGCGCTTGGTGGCTTTGCGCTGGCCGTAGCCGGCGCGGGTGCGCTTGCGCTTGCCCTGCCGGTTCAGCGTGTTCACCGAGATGACCTTGACCCCGTCGAAGATCTTCTCGATGGCGATCTTGACCTGCGTCTTGTTCGCGTCCGGGTGCACCTCGAAGGTGTAGCTGCCGGACTCCAGCAGGCCGTAGCTCTTCTCGGACACGACCGGGCGAATGATGATGTCCCGCGGATCGGCGATCATTTCGCGTCCTCCCCAGTGGTGGCGGCCTCATCGGCTGCGACGGTGTCGTCCTCGTCCTGTGCTGCGGGCTTCTTGGACAACGTGATCGGCTCGTCGGCGTCGATCGCCGCATGGCGACCTGCCGAAGCCGGCTCGGCGTCGTCCTGCGATCCACGCTTGCCGGCGGCCGCGACGAACTCGTCGAGGGCCTGCTTGGTGAACACCACGTCGTCGCTGACCAGCACGTCATAGGTGTTGAGCTGGCCGGCGGTGATCAGGTGCACCTCGGGGACGTTGCGCAGGCTCTTCCAGCCGCTGACATCTTCGGCGCTGAGCACCACGAGGATGTTCTTCGCGCTGGAGACAGCCTTCAGCGCACCCATGGCCGTCTTGGTGGACGGGGTGTCGCCGATGGCGAGCTCGGAGAGCACGTGCACGTTGCCGCCGCGGGCCCGATCGGACAGGGCACCGCGCAGGGCGGCGGCCTTCATCTTCTTCGGGGTGCGCTGGGCGTAGCCGTGCACGGTCGGACCGTGGACGACGCCGCCGCCGTTGAACTGCGGCGCGCGGGTCGAGCCCTGGCGTGCCCGGCCGGTGCCCTTCTGGCGGTACGGCTTCTTGCCGCCGCCGGACACCTCACCGCGGGTCTTGGTCTTGTGCGTGCCCTGGCGGGCGGCTGCCAGCTGGGCGACGACAACCTGGTGCATCAACGGCACGTTGGCGGTCACATCGAAGATGTGAGCGGGGAGGTCGACGCTGCCGTCGGCCGCACCGGCGGGGGTGGTGATCTGGACGGTGGTCATCAGGCACCAACCTTGCTGTGGTTCTTGACGGCGGACTTGATGAAGACCACGCCGTTCTTCGGACCGGGGACGGCGCCGAGGATCAGCACCAGGCCCTTGTCGGCGTCGACGGCGTGCACGGTCAGGTTCTGGGTGGTGACCTTGTCGCCGCCCATTCGCCCGGCCATCCGCATGCCCTTGAACACCCGGCCGGGGGTCGAGCAGCCGCCGATGGAACCCGGCGAGCGGTGCTTGCGCTGCACGCCGTGACCGGCGCCGAGGCCCTTGAAGCCATGCCGCTTCATGACGCCCGCGTAGCCCTTGCCCTTGGTGATCCCGGTGACGTCGACCAGGTTGCCGGCGTCGAACACCTCGGAAGCCGTCAGCTCCTGACCGACCGTGTAACCGGAGACGTCCTCGGTGCGCAGCTCGGCGATGTGCCGGCGCGGAGTGACGCCTGCCTTGGCGAAGTGACCGGCCTCCGGCTTGTTCACCTTGCGCGGGTCGATCCCGCCGAACGCGAACTGGACCGCGCTGTAACCATCGGTCTCGGGGGTGCGGACGGCGGTGACGACGACCGGACCGGCAGCGACGACGGTGACCGGGACGACCCGGTTCGCCTCATCGAAGACCTGGGTCATCCCGAGCTTGTGGCCCAGAATTCCCTTGATCGTGTTTGCCATGTTGGAAGTACCCATCTCCTGTGCTGTGACATACGCCCTTGCCGGGCGGTGTGGACGTGAAAATCAGTCGGGCGAGAACAACTGCCCTTACTGGATGTTGACGTCCACGGACGCCGGCAGGTCGATGCGCATCAGCGCGTCCACCGTCTTCGGTGTCGGGTCGAGGATGTCGATCAACCGCTTGTGCGTGCGCATCTCGAAGTGCTCGCGCGAATCCTTGTACTTGTGCGGCGAGCGGATGACGCAGTACACGTTCTTCTCCGTGGGCAACGGCACCGGGCCGACCACACGGGCACCCGTACGGGTCACGGTTTCGACGATCTTGCGCGCTGACGCGTCGATCGCCTCATGGTCGTAGGCCTTGAGCCGGATGCGGATCTTCTGTCCCGCCACGCTTGCCGTCCTTCTCACTTGTTGCGGTTTCCCGCACTGTCGCCACTCGCGGGTGACCCCGCGCCTGTCTTGCTGGTCGCCGACGCACGCGCGCCTTCGCCCGGGCGGACCGAAGTCCGCCGCCACTGTTCATCTGTCCGGGGTTCACCGGTCCACGCGGTCGGGCGTGTCGCCCTCACAGCTCACGCGTCCGCCCCCGAAACTTCGGCGGACGCAGGTGGACCGGCCGCGCTCGGTTGAACGCGACACTTGCTGTTGGTGCTGATGCTCAGGTGGTTCCGCCGAGGTGTCGCCACCACGGCATGCTGCCTTTGTCGGGCTTCCGCGGGGGTTCGGGAACGACCGTCGATGATCGTCACGCTGATCCGCTTCCACCGAGTCGAGGCCGCACGAAAGCACGGCCCCGCCAAAGGGCAACCTGAGAAGTATGCCTCACCGACGGGGGCGACTTCAAGTTGAGCCCGGAGCACCGGACTCGCGCTCGCTCGTTCGGCCCGAATGGCCCACTGCCAGTGTGCCCGCAGTGTGCACAGCACGGACCACCGACCAGGCCGGGCGGCTACCCTGCTCCGGTGATCGGTGCGCGGAACACGGCCTATGCCTTGACGATTCCGATCAATGTGATCTTGATCCTGTGGGTGTGGATGGGTCGCGCCTTCTTCGGTGCAGGCGGCTGGTTCTTCCTGATCTTTCTGGTGAGCGTCGTCCCTGCGCTGGCCGTCGGCCTGACGGTGACCACGGTCCTGGCGATCCTGCAGCGGCTGCCGAAGGCGACCGGGCGGCTGAACCCGCCCCAGTTCTGGACCCTGATCGGCGTCTGGGTGTCGATGATCTGCTTCGGGTTCTTCGTGGTGGATTTCGGCGACACCAAGGAGAGTGAGGCATCGGCGTTCTCCCGGCTCGCCGGGCGGGCGGTGCTGGATACGTCGAACACCTTGTCCGGCATCTTCTTCGTGCTCACGATCGCCTGCTACTTCGCCCTGTTGGTGCTGTTGATCATCGGAATGCAGGGTCGCGACGAGCGTCGCCGGCTCGAGCTGGAGCAGGCGTCCGGGCTGCCGACTCCGCCGTGGCCGAACCAGCAGCCACCGCCGGGCGGATGGGACGGATGGTCAGGGGGTCCCGTTCGGTGACCGTCGGGCCGATCGGGGCGGGTTGAATGGATGGTGTGACCGAGAGCATGAGCCTTGGCTCCTGGCTCACCCGTCGAACCGTCGACCAACTGGCCGAGATCATCGACCGGCGGCCGGATTCGTACTGGGGTGCACCGCTGCGGGGCCTTTCCGACCTTGCCTCCCGACTGGCCCAGCCGCCATCGGTGTTCGCCGCGGTCTCCGCGCTTCCGCTCCCGGCGGTCGAGTTGATCCAGGCGTTGTCCGCGCTCGGCCCAAGGCCAACGGTCGGGTCCGCGGCGGATCTGCTGGACCGGGGTGACCGCGGCCGGGAGGCCCAGCTCGCCGCGGTCCTGGCTGCGCTGTCCCTGCTCGAGGCCGGTGCGCTGGCCTGGCGTACCGAGCCGGGGGCCGAACCGGCGGCAATCGGCTCCCAGGTGATCGCGATGAACCCGGGTCTGCGACTCGTCGTCGACGAGCCGCTGGGCCTGGGCCGGACGGTCGCCGCGCACCTGACGCATACCCCGGTCGAGCAGCTCAGGGGGATGCTGCGCAGCCTCGGATTGCCCGCTGCCTCCGGGCGCGACGATGCCGCCGAGCTGCTCGAGGAGTTCCTCACCGATCGGCAACAGCGTCCTGGATCTGCTCGGTACCGCTCCGGCGTCGACCCGGCGCCGGATGGCCCAGTTGGTCGGCGGCGACGATGCGATTGCCCACGATCCGGCCGATCGGGAGGGCGAGAACTGGGCCCGCGCGCGCGGTCTGCTGTTCGGCGGTCACTACTACCCCGCCGAGGTGCCGGTGGAGGTGAAACTGGCGCTGCGGGCCGGCGAGATCTCCGTGCGCTTCGACCCCGACCCACCGCCGCTGGACACCGCGCCGGCCGACCCGGCGGCCCTCACCGTAGGTGCCGCCGCTGCGGCCGCCGACTTCACCGAAACCGTTGCGGCCGTGGTCGACTCGATGGCCAGGTCACCGGTGCCGGAGCTCAAGGTCGGTGGGGTCGGCAACCGCGAGGTGGCCAGGCTCGCCAAGTCCCTCGGGCTGACCGACGGAACCATCCGCTTCGCCCTCGAGCTGATCCGCGCCCTCGGTCTGTTGACCGGCGTCGGCACCGGCGTCGGCGTCGGCGAGCCCGCCGCCCGCTGGCGAGCCGGTGAACCCACTGCCCGTTTCGCCGACCTGGCCGTTGCCTGGTGGGGGCTGCCCATCACCCCGACGGTCACCCGCGACGCCGACGGCAAGGCGATCACCGCGATCGGCCGTCGCTCGGTGGACGGCTCCGCGCTCGACCTGCGGCGGACCGTGCTGCAGACGATCAACGCCCTCCCGCCCGGTCACGGGCTCACCGGCGTCGGGTCGTTGGCTGCTCACCTGAACTGGCACCAACCCGGTCGGATCGACGAGTTCGACCCGTCGATCACCGCGATCTGGACCGAGGCGCACGACGTCGGCGTGCTGGTCGGCGGCGCCCTCACCCCGATCGGCGCGGCATTGCTGGCCGGCAGTCCGGAGCAGCTGCTGGAGGTGGCCGGGCAGCTGTTGGCGCCGGCGACGACGGCGGGGCGGTTCGGCTCCGACCTGACCGTGATGGTTGCCGGGTCACCCACCGCCGCAGTCAGCGGTTTGCTGGATTCCTGCGCCGACCGGGAGAGCCGCGGCGCGGCGATCGTCTGGCGGTTCTCCCCGGGCAGCATCCGGCGGGCGATGGACGAGGGCGCAACCGCGGACGAGCTGATCGCCGGGCTGACCGCGATCGCCGACGCCGCACTTCCCCAGACCCTGACCTACCTGATCGGTGACGTCGCCCGCCGGCACGGAACGTTGGTGGTCCATCCGGCACTGTGCTGCCTGCGCTCCGACGACCAGGCTCTGCTGATCGAGGTCGCGGCGCACCGCAGTCTGCGAAGTCTGCGACCGTACCTGCTGGCGCCGACCGTGGTCGCCTTCCAGGCCGAACCGTCGGTCGTCCTCGGCACGCTCCGCGCCGCCGGCTATTTCCCGGTCGCCGCCGGTGCGGATGGCGTGATCGTCCTGGAGCGGCGTGCCGGTTCCGCTCCCGGTGATCGTGACGACTCCTCTTCGCCCGCACCGATGGTGGAGGAGCTGCGCGATCTGGGTCCCGCCGGATCCGGTGCTTCGGGTCGGGATCCGGACGCGGCCGCAGCGGTGCGGGATCTCGCCACCGCCTTGCTGTCGACGGGTGCGGTTGGTGCCGGCGTGAGCCGGAATCGTGCGCAGACGCCCACCGACGAGATGATCGAGGTCTACGGCGTCCAGCTCGACGAGGTGGAGCGACGTCAGCTGGCGTTCGCCATCGATCATCAGGTGCCGGTGTCGATCACCTACCAGGCGGCCAGTGGCGGCACCACGACCAGGACGATCTCCGACATCGAGCTGATCAACGGGATGATGTACGCCTGGTGCCACCTGCGCGACGACGAGCGGGTCTTCTCGGTTGACCGGGTGCAGGCCGTCGTGCCGGTGCACGCCTGACCCCGCTGCCGGGTCGGTTGGTCGGGCTGATCCGTTCACCCGGGCGGGTGGTGGTCGGTACCCGTTGGAGTGCTGCGGGTATCACGTTCCGCGGGTCACGCTCCGTCGGTAGACATACCGAGGAGGCGCATTGACCATCACCACCACGCCGATCACCACACCGATCACCACCAGCCGGCCACCACCCGGCGGCTGATCACCAGGGACGCCGGGTTCGCCGCGAAGTCGCTCGCCGACGGCGCGATCGTCGCCCACGGCTTCGGCAACTTCTACGTCATCACCACCCGGGCCGACGCGGCCACGGTGCGGCGGGTGAACCTGATCAAGGGCCGGCCGCCCGGCCAGGTCGGCAGCATCACCGGGCCGCCCTCGGCAATTCCCGACGTGTGGGACTTCGATCAGCTCCCCGACGGCCTCACCCGGCGCCAGGTGCTGCGGCTGATCGACACGTTCTTCGAGTTGGGCCCCTTCGGCTTTCGCGGACCTGCCGCGTCGCATGTCCCCGCACACCTGACGTTCCCGGACGGCGAGATCAGCACCGCGCAGGTCATCGCCCCCGGATATGCCTGTCCCTCCAACGACTTCCTGCGGCGTTCGCTGCGGACCACTGGTGACGAAATGCTGTACATCACCTCGGCGAACCGCTCCCGGCACCTGACCGGTGCCGACGACTCCCCCGCCCACTGGACGGCGGCAGGTTTGTACGCCGAGTTCGGTGACGAGCCCGACTTCCTGGTCGTCGAACATCCGGACGAGGAGACCGCGCGCGCCGCCTATCCCAGCTACCGGCCGATGTCGACCACGATCATCGGCTTCCACCGGGTCGTCTCGGTGCCCGGCGACCGGCGTCCGCAGCTGATCCTGGAGCGGCACGGTTCGCTGCACGTCGACGACGTCCGGCAGGTGCTGGACGGCCTCGGATTCGGCCTCGTTCTCGGCCCGAAGGCGACAACCCGCCTCCTGCAACGGGATTACTCCCAGCGGCTGGCCGACCGCACCTCGAGCGCGGCATGAGCCGGCGCATCGGCCTGATCGTGCCGAGCTCCAACGTCACGATGGAAACCGAACTGCCCGAACTGTTCTCGCGCCGACCCGAGCGATTCACCTTCCACTCCGCGCGGATGCGGATGACGACGGTCAGCGCGGAGGCGCTTGCCGCGATGGACGCGCACAGCGACCGTTGCGCGGTGGAGCTGGCCGACGCCGACTGCGACGCTCTCGCCTACGCCTGTCTGGTTGCGGTGATGGCGGCCGGTCCGGGCGCGCACACCAGGGCCGGCAGTCGACTGGCCGAGGCCGCTGGTGGGCAGACGCCCGTGGTGACCAGTGCCGGCGCCCTGCTCGACGGGATTCGGGCGCTGGGTGCCCGACGGGTCGCGATGATCACCCCCTACGCGCCGGTGCTGACCGGGAAGGTGATCGACTACCTGGCGGACGCCGGGATCGAGGTGGTCGACTCGATCAGCCTCGGCGTCACCGACAACCGTGAGGTGGGCAGGCTCGACCCGGCAAACCTCGTCGGCCTGACCGACCGGTTGAACCTGGCCGACGCGGAGGCGTTGGTGCTCTCCGCCTGTGTGCAGATGCCGTCGCTGCCGGCCATCGAGGCTGCGCAGCAGCGCACCGGCCTGCCCACCCTGTCCGCGGCCACCGCGACCGCCCGCGAGTTGCTGATCTCGCTCGGCCTCGACCCGGTGATCCCCGGCGCCGGCGCCCTGCTGGCCGCCGACCGAGCTGCGCTGGTCGCCTGAACGTCGCCCGGCCCCGCACGTCCGGACAACACGCCGCGCTTCGGGACAACGCCCGGGACGTTGCCCGGACAACACGCCCGTTGTCCAGACGATGACGCTCGGCGTCAGGGCAACGCGCCGCGCTTCGGGACAACGCCCGGGACGTTGTCCACGCCGCACATCGGTTGTCCGGAAGGCGGCGGAAGGGGGCGGCACTCAGCGAACCTGTCCACAGGGTCATGAAGCATCCACAATTCCGCAGGCCTTGCCCACGGCATCCGCGTTGGCGTTCAGCATCGGCTGATGCCCTCGACAGAAGCTGATGCCCTGCCACCCGTCCTCCTCCGTTCCGCGCTGCTGACCGAGGGCTTGACGGCCGACGAGATCCAGCGATCCCGTCGCAACGGCACCTGGCAGACACTGGCGCGCGGCGCCTACTGCGATGCCGGCATCGCGTCGAGCC
>CAVRCD010000012.1:0-164975 GCA_963719475.1 uncultured Actinomycetota bacterium
GCTGCACCGGCGGAAAACACCGCAGTGTCGCGGTTGCCGAGGAGCTCCGCCGCCGGCTCGAGGGCGATGCGCTGGCCGTTCAGGTCGTCCATCGCGATCTGGGCAGGGAGTAGTGGAACATCCAGGTCCGCCCCGGCCGAAGGTGGTCGCGCTGGGTGGCGGCCACGGCTTGCACGTCATGCTCACCGCGCTCGTTCGGCTCGACGTCGACATCACCGCCGTCGTCACCGTCGCCGACGATGGCGGGCTCCTCCGGTCGGTTGCGCCGGGAGGTCCCCGGCATCGTGCCGCCGGGCGACCTGCGGATGGCGCTGACCGCGCTGGCCGAGCCGACGGAGGCCGGCGACCTCTGGGGATCGACCTTTCAGCACCGTTTCCGCGGTGAGGGCGCGTTGGCCGGTCACCCGGTGGGCAACATCGTGCTGGTCGGACTCGGTCAGGTGCTGGGCGATCCGGTGGCCGCACTCGATGCCGCCGGCGCGATCATGGGTGCCCGAGGCCGGGTGCTGCCGATGTCCTGCCAACCGCTGGACATCGTCGCCGAGGTCGAAGGGTTGGACGAGGACCCGTTCGCGGTGCGGCGGATCCGCGGTCAGGTTGCCGTCGCGACCACCCCGGGCCAGGTCCGCAGCGTCACCCTCGAACCGGCCGATGCGACCGCCTGCCAGGAGGCACTCACCGCGATCGAACAGGCGGACCTGATCACCTTCGGTCCCGGGTCGTGGTTCACCAGCGTGTTGCCGCACCTGCTGCTGCCCGACATGGCCTCAGCCATCGCGGGCAGTCTCGCCGATCGGCTGGTGGTGCTGAACCTGGCCGCCCAACCCGGGGAGACAGAGGGATTCTCGCCGGAGCAACACCTGGACGTACTCTCAGCACACGCCCCGAACCTCCGGGTCGACTCCGTGCTCGCGGACCGTGCCTCGGTGGCGCTGCCGCAGCGTCTGCGGTCGGCCGCGCATCGGCTCGGGGCCGTCCTGGACCTGCACGATGTGGCCGTCCCGGGAACCGCGCGGCACGACCCGATCAAGTTGGCGGTGTCGCTGTCCGAGGTGCTCGGCCGGTCACCGGCCGGCGGCGAACGGGTGGGCCTGTCGGGGTGACCGGCGGGTGGGTGACCGCAGAACATTTCGACCGGGAAGTATTTCGACTCGGCAAGCAGGACGACCGGAACGCAGCAGTGGGGGAGTCGTAGCGATGACGGACAGGGAGTGCCCGGGATGGCGATGACGGCCACCGTGAAGGACGAGCTCAGCCGGGTAGCGGTGAGCAAGGTGTCGGCCCGCAAGGCCGAGGTGTCCGCGCTGCTCCGGTTCGCGGGTGGCCTGCACATCGTGGCCGGCCGGGTGATCGTCGAGGCGGAACTGGACACCGGCGCGGTGGCCCGGCGGCTGCGAAAGGAGATCGGCGAGCTGTACGGCCACGTCGCCGATGTGCAGGTGCTGGCCGCGTCCGGCATCCGCAAGGGCACCAGGTACGTGGTGCGGGTGGTCGCCGGCGGTGACTCGCTCGCCCGGCAGACCGGACTGATCGATCAACGCGGTCGCCCGGTCCGCGGATTGCCGCCGCAGATCGTCGCCGGCTCGGTCGGCGATGCCGAAGCCGCTTGGCGCGGCGCGTTTCTGGCTCACGGCTCGCTCACCGAGCCGGGTCGCAGCGCGTCGCTGGAGGTCACCTGCCCCGGCCCGGAGGCGGCGCTCGCCCTGGTCGGAGCGGCGCGGCGGATGGGCATCGGCGCCAAGGCCAGGGAGGTCCGCGGGGCCGACCGGGTGCTGGTCCGGGATGGCGATGCGATCGCCGCGCTGCTCACCCGGCTCGGCGCGCACTCGTCGATGCTGGCCTGGGAGGAGCGGCGGATGCGCCGCGAGGTCAGGGCGACCGCGAACCGGTTGGCCAACTTCGACGACGCGAACCTGCGTCGATCGGCGAGGGCGGCGGTCGCAGCCTCGGCGCGGGTCGAGCGGGCACTGACCATCCTCGGCGAGGACGCGCCCGACCACCTCAGTCAGGCCGGCCGGTTGCGGATCGCGCACGGCCAGGCATCGCTGGAGGAACTGGGTCAGCTGGCCGATCCGCCGATGACCAAGGACGCCGTCGCCGGGCGGATCCGCCGGTTGCTGACGATGGCCGACAAACGCGCTGCCGATCTGGGAATCCCGGACACCGAGTCCGCGGTGACCGCCGACATGTTGGACAGCTGAACGGATTCAGCATCGGCTGCTGAACGCAGTCAGCAGGTGACGCGGCGGCGGCGTTCGGGTCGCACCGGGACGGTCAGGTCGCCGCCGCGGTCCGTCGCGGCGAGGTCAGGGCCGCTGGTCGGTGGACCGGGTGGGCATTCCGTCGGAACACCCTTGGGCCGACGTGCCGCGCTCATGCGCTGCCGATACAGTGATGCCGTCGTCGCCCACGGCTACGTGGGCGCCGTCACTTGATCGATCCCGTCGGGGCCAACAAGACCCTGCTGCGGAAATCCCTATGAGGAGGGCGACACACGTGACTGTGCGCGTCGGTATTAATGGATTCGGCCGGATCGGCCGGAACTTCTGGCGGGCGGCCGACTCTCTCGATCACGACATCGAGATCGTCGCCGTCAACGACCTGACGGATACCAAGACCCTGGCCCATCTACTCAAGTACGACTCGATCATGGGCAAGCTGCCCTACGAGGTCGTCGCCGGCGATGGCGTGATCACCGTCGACGGCAAGGACATCAAGGTGCTGTCCAACCGCGATCCCGGCTCGCTGCCGTGGTCGGATCTGGGCGTCGATGTCGTCATCGAGTCCACGGGCTTCTTCACCAAGGCAGCGGACGCCGGCAAGCACCTGTCGGCCGGCGCCAAGAAGGTCATCATCTCGGCACCCGCCACCGATGAGGACCTGACCGTCGTGGTCGGCGTGAACGACGACAAGTACGACGGTTCGCAGAACATCCTGTCGAACGCGTCCTGCACGACCAACTGCGTTGCGCCGATGGCCAAGGTGCTGCACGAGAACTTCGGTCTGGTCCAGGGCCTGATGACCACGATCCACGCCTACACGAACGACCAGGTCATCCTGGACTTCCCGCACAAGGACCTGCGGCGTGCGCGGGCGGCGGCCATCAACATCATCCCGACCACCACCGGTGCCGCCAAGGCCACCGCCCTGGTCCTGCCGGAGCTCAAGGGCAAGCTGCACGGCTACGCCCTGCGGGTGCCGGTGCCGACCGGTTCGGTCACCGACCTGACCGTCGAGCTGGAGAAGTCGACCACCGTCGACGAGGTCAACGCCGCGTTCAAGGCGGCCGCCGAATCCGGCCCGCTGGCCGGCCGGCTGGTCTACTCGACCGACCCGATCGTGTCGACCGACATCGTCGGCGCGCCGGCCTCGTGCACCTTCGATTCCCCGCTGACGATCGCCCTCGGCGGCAACTTCTTCAAGATCGTCGGCTGGTACGACAACGAGTGGGGCTACTCGAACCGACTGGTGGACTTCACCGCCATCGTCGGCAACAAGCTCTAGGACACCTCGACGCGGGTGGTGTCCGGCCGGGACTTTCCGGCCGGGTGCCACCCGCGGCGTGTCTGTGCAGTCGGTCAACCGCTGCCGACCTTCAACTCGGACCATCGGATCGGCCTCCGGATCGACTCCGGATTCGACCTCTGATCCGACACCCTGATCCGACCCACTGATCCCGACCATCGGATTCGAACTGCCAAGGAGTACCTGCGTGCACACCCTCGACGATCTACTGGCCGCCGGCGTTGCCGGTCGCACCGTGCTCGTCCGTTCCGATCTCAACGTGCCGCTGGACGGCAGCACGATCACCGATGACGGCCGGATCAAGGCATCCCTGCCGACGATCCAGGCGCTGATCCTCGGCGGCGCCAAGGTCGTGGTCACCGCGCACCTTGGCCGGCCGAAGGGGGCACCCGAATCCAAGTACTCGCTCGCGCCCGCCGCCACCCGGCTCGGCGAGCTGCTCGGTGTCACCGTCCCGCTGGCCGAGGATCTGGTCGGGCCGTCCGCCCGGGAGACCGTGGCGGCGCTGGCGCCCGGCGGGGTGGCGATGCTCGAGAACGTCCGCTTCGACGCCCGGGAGACCTCGAAGGACGCCGACGAACGGGCCGCACTGGCCGACGACCTGGTGGCCGTGGTCGGTGACGGGGCGGCGTTTGTTTCCGACGGCTTCGGCGTGGTGCATCGCAAGCAGGCCTCGGTCTACGAGATCGCGCAGAAGCTGCCGCACTATGCCGGCTACCTGGTGTCCGCGGAGACCGCGGTGCTGAAGAAGCTGACGGTCGACCCGGAACGGCCGTACGCGGTGATCCTGGGCGGTTCGAAGGTGTCCGACAAGCTCGGCGTCATCACCTCGCTGCTGCCCCGGGTGGATTCGCTGCTGATCGGCGGCGGCATGGCCTTCACCTTCCTTGCCGCACAGGGTCTCGGCGTCGGCGCCTCGCTGCTGCAGGAGGACCAGATCGAGACCTGCAAGAAGTTGTTGGAGGACAACGCCGACAAGATCGTGCTGCCCACCGATGTGGTGATCGCGGACGCCTTCTCGGCCGACGCCGCGGTGCAGATCGTCGGCGCCGACGGGATCCTGGACGGCTGGCTCGGCCTGGACATCGGGCCGGAGAGCACCGCGAAATTCGCCGAAGTCGCTGCGGCCGCGAAGACCGTGTTCTGGAACGGGCCGATGGGCGTCTTCGAACTCGCACCGTTCGCCGAAGGCACCCGCGGGGTCGCGGAGGCCATCTCCGCCTCGCCGTCGTTCTCCGTGGTCGGCGGTGGCGATTCCGCCGCTGCCGTGCGCATTCTCGGTGTCGACGAATCCGGATTCACCCACATCTCGACCGGCGGTGGCGCATCCCTGGAGTACCTCGAGGGCAAAGAGCTCCCCGGCCTGGCCGTACTGGAGGCATGAACTGTCATGACCAAAGCCGCCCGCAAGCCGCTCATTGCCGGCAACTGGAAGATGAACCTCAATCACCTCGAGGGCATCGCGCTGGTGCAGAAGATCTCGTTCACCCTGCCGGAGAAGTACCTCGCGCACGTCGAGGTGGCGGTCATCCCGCCGTTCACCGCGCTGCGCTCGGTGCAGACCCTGATCGAGGCCGACAAGATCGGATTCGCTTACGGCGCACAGGATCTGTCCGCCCAGGATTCCGGCGCGTACACCGGCGAGATCTCCGGATCCCAGCTGGCCAAGCTCGGGTGCACCTACGTCCTTGTCGGTCACTCGGAGCGCCGGGAGTACCACAACGAGAGCGACGAACTGCTGGCCAAGAAGGTCAACGCCGCCTACCGGCACGGCCTGATCCCGATCCTGTGTTTCGGCGAGGGCCTCGAGGTCCGCGAAGCCGGCAACCAGGTGCAGCATTCGGTCGACCAGATGCTGGCCGCGATGGTCGACGTCACCCCTGAGCAGGCCGCCTCGATCGTGCTGGCCTACGAACCGGTCTGGGCCATCGGCACCGGCCGGGTCGCCACCCCGGCCGACGCCCAGGAGGTCTGCGGCGCGGCGCGCGCCGCGCTGGCCGAGAAGTACGGCGCCGAGATCGCCGACGGCATCCGGATCCTGTACGGCGGCTCGGTCAAGTCCGGGAACGTCGCCGAGATCACCGCCCAACCGGACGTCGACGGCGCGCTGGTCGGCGGTGCCTCACTGGACGGCACCGAGTTCGCCAACCTCGCGGCGAACGCGGTCGGCATGATCTCCTGACGTCAGGCACCTCGACGGCCGGTGCCCCGGGTTTCGACCCTGGGCACCGGCCGTTGCCGCACCCTGCCCGGTCCCTGGCGGGTTAGACTCGACGCCGACCGCGGACAATCGGACCATCCGGTGCGTACCGACCGCTGATGAGCAAGGCAGACATGATAATTTTTCTCAACATCCTTCTGGTCATCACCAGCCTGGCGTTGATGGCGCTGATCCTGTTGCACCGCGGCAAGGGCGGCGGCCTGTCCTCGCTGTTCGGCGGCACCATGCAGTCGTCCTTGTCGGGGTCCTCCGTCGTGGAGAAGAATCTCGATCGACTCACCCTGTTCGTGGCCTCCGTCTGGGGGATCTCGATCGTGGGTGTCGGATTGTTGTTGAAGGTCGGGGCCTGAGATTCCGGTCGGTCTGCGGCGGGACCGCAGGCTCGCAAGCGGTCTCACAGTGAATGCACGCGGGGGTCACCAACAGCTTCGTGAACAGGCAGGTCGACATGGCGGGTGGTAATCCGATTCGGGGTTCGCGGGTCGGCGCTGGGCGGATGGGAGAGTCCGATCGCGGCGAATCCGCTCCCCGGCGGCGCCTGGACTTCTACTGCGCGAACGGGCACACCACGCGGTTGGCCTTCGCGATGGACGCCGAGATCCCCGAGACCTGGGACTGCCCCAGTTGCGGCCTGCCCGCCGGTCAGGACCAGACCCTGCCGCCGCCGGCTCCCAAGGTCGAGCCGTACAAGTCCCACCTCGCCTATGTGAAGGAACGGCGCAGCGAAGAGGACGGCGAGGCCCTGCTCAACGAGGCGCTGGCCAGGATCGCGGACCGGCGCACACCACAGGCCTGAGCGCCGGATCAGCTGACCGCCGGCCGGTCAGAGGATCTTCAGCATCCTGGTGTTGCCCAACGTGTTCGGCTTGACGTACGGCAGATCCAGGAACTCGGCGACACCCCTGTCGTAGGACGACCGCAGTTCGGCGAACGCCTCCCGCGACAGGTCGAGCTCACTGATCGGCTCGAAACCCAGAGACCGGAAGAAGTCGGTCTCGAAGGTCAGCACGAACAGCCGGTGCAACCCGAGATCGACTGCCTGCCTGATGATCTCGGTGCACACCGCGCGTCCGACACCGTGCCGGCGGGCGGCCGGGTCGGTCGCCACCGTGCGGATCTCGCCCAGGTCCTCCCAGAGCACGTGCAGCGCGCCGCAGCCGACGACGACGCCATCGGACTCGGCGACCCAGAACTCGGTGACGTCCTCGAACAGGTTGGCCAGCGTCTTCTCCAGCAGGATCGGGCCGGCATAGGCGTCGACCAGTTCCTTGATCCGGCGGACATCGGTGACCTTGGCGCGGTGCACCACCCCGTGCTCCGGCGGTGGCGGCAGGGTCGTCGACGGTCACGGCACGCAACAGTAACGGGAGCGCTCGAAGTATCCGTACGTGGTTCGGGGTGGGGTGACTGAGCAGCCTCCAATGTCACCGAACACCCACCCGACACGATGCTCAGTGACACGGGAGGCTGCTCAGCCGCCGCAAAGCGCGCGGAGGGCGAGAGACCGCGCATCGGCACCGTCGGCCCACCGCGCCGCGTGGCGTCCGCGGTACCGCGCGACGTCTAGGGTGAGGCAGTGCCTGCCCGCAGTTCATCGGCGTCCCCGACCCGGGTGAATCTGGTGACCCTCGGGTGTGCCCGCAACGAGGTGGACAGCTCCGAGATCGCCGGCCGGCTGCAGGTGGGCGGCTACGAGCTGGTCCCGGATCCGGACGGCGCCGACGTGGTGGTGGTCAACACCTGCGCGTTCGTGGCCAGCGCCAAGAAGGACTCCATCGACACCGTGCTGGCCGCCGCCGACACCGGCGCCAAGGTGGTCGCCGTCGGGTGCATGGCCGAGCGATATGGATCCGAACTCGCGCAGGCACTGCCGGAGGCCGATGCCGTGCTCGGCTTCGATGCCTACCCCGATCTGGCCGCGCTCTTGGGTGAGGTCGTCGAGGGCCACCGGCCGGCCGGCGCACACCCCGGTCGATCGCCGACTGTTGCTGCCGATCTCGCCCGCTGCCCGACCGGCGATGGCCGCGGCCGTGTCGCTGCCCGGGCACGCACCGGCGTCCGGCCCGACCCTGCTGCGGACCCTGTTGCACAACGGCCCGGTGGCGCCGCTGAAGATCGCCTCCGGGTGCGACCGGCGCTGCACGTTCTGTGCCATCCCGTCTTTCCGCGGGGCCTTCGTCTCCCGATCGATCCCCGAGATCGTCACCGAGGCGCGCTGGTTGGCCGAGCAGGGCGTCCGCGAGGTCGTGCTGGTCAGCGAGAACTCGACCTCCTTCGGCAAGGATCTGCCGGGGGAGCGACAGCTGGAGGACCTGCTCGGCGAACTGGCGGCGGTGCCCGGGATCGCCCGGGTGCGGCTGTCCTATCTGCAGCCCGCGGAGACGCGGCCGTGGCTGATCGAGGCCATCGCGACGATCCCGGGCGTCGCCGACTACTACGACATGTCGTTCCAGCACGCGTCCGAGCCGGTGCTCAGGCGGATGCGCCGCTACGGCTCGCGGGCCTCGTTCCTCGGACTCGTCGAACAGATCCGCGCCGCGTCCCCGGAGGCCGGGATCCGGTCCAATGTCATCGTCGGATTCCCCGGTGAGACCGAGGCCGACCTGGAGGAGCTCGAGGCGTTCCTGATCGGTGCCCGGATGGATGCGGTCGGCGTATTCGGCTATTCCGACGAGGACGGCACCGCAGCCGAGCAACTGCCGGACAAGCTCGACGACGACGTCATCGAACAACGGGTGCAGCGGGTCACGCTCCCTGGTCGAGGAGCTCACCGCGCAGCGCGCCGAGGACCGGATCGGCACCGAGATGTGGGTGCTGGTCGATGCGGACGAGGGTGACGGCACCGAGGTGTTCGGCCGCGGACCGCACCAGGCGCCGGACGTCGACGGCAACGTCCGGATCGTCGGCAGTGCCGCCTTGCCGGCGGCCGACCTGCGGCCGGGCGATCTGGTGCGCTGTCGGATCAACGGCAGCGACGGCATCGACCTGGTCGCGACGGCACTCGGTCTCGCGGCCACTGTGACCACTGCGACGACTGAGACGACGGCGACGACGACTGCGACCACGAAGCCCGGCCTCGAGGTCGCCACACGATGACCGAACGTCCGCCGCCACCGGTGTCGCTGGTGAATCTGCCGAATGCCCTGACGGTGCTGCGGCTGATCCTGGTGCCGGTCTTCCTGCTGGCCCTGTTCGCGCAGGGCGGGCACGACACGACCTGGCGCTGGATCGCGTGGGGGATCTTCGCCATTGCGGCGATCACCGACCGGTATGACGGGCACATCGCCCGCAAGCGTGGGCAGGTCACCGACTTCGGCAAGATCGCCGATCCGATCGCCGACAAGGCGTTGACCGGGTCGGCCCTGATCGGGCTGTCCATGCTCGGCGACCTGGCCTGGTGGGTGACCCTGATCATCCTGTTCCGGGAGATCGGCGTCACGCTGCTCCGGTTCGCGGTGATCAGGTACGGGGTGATCGCCGCCAGCCCCGGCGGCAAGGCCAAGACGTTCGTCCAGATCATCGCGATCGGCCTGTACATCCTGCCGCTGCCGGACGCGTTGTACTGGGTGCAGGTCGGCGCGATGGGCCTGGCCGTCGTGCTCACCGTCGTCACCGGACTGGATTACGTCCTGCGTGCGTGGCATGTGTACGTCAACGCCAGGGCCGGTCAGCGGCCACCCGCGCCCGGCGCGGGATGAGCGGAGTCGGCGCGGCGGTCGGCTTGTCCGACGCCACCGTCGTCGACCTGATCGGCGCGTTCGCCGCCCGCGGGCTGACCCTGGCCACGGCCGAATCCCTGACCGGCGGGCTGCTGACCGCGGTGCTGACCGAGATCCCCGGATCCAGTGCAGTGGTGCGCGGTGGGCTGGTCGTCTACGCCACCGACCTCAAGCACGAGCTGGCGGGCGTCGATCAGGCGTTGCTCGACCGGCGGGGTCCGGTCGACCCCGAGGTGGCAGTCCAACTCGCCCGGGGCGCACGGCAGCGGTGCGGGGCCGATGTCGGGGTCGGCCTCACCGGCGTCGCCGGCCCGGACCCGCAGGACGGCGTGCCCGTCGGTACCTGGTTCTGCGCCGTGGTCGGCCCTGGCGAGCGGCAGGTGCTGCGCAGCGGCGAACCGACGGGCACGGGGACGCGCTCACAGATCCGGTCGGCGGCCGTCGGCGCGGCGATCGAGGTACTGGCGAACATCGCCGCAACGGATTCGTAACCGCGTGTTGACCCACAACCTGGAACATCAGGGGCAGAGTCCACGTTGTGCACAGTGTCAGGTGGTTTCGACGGCCTGACGGGACCACACGGTAGCGTTGGTGCTGACCATGGGGATCCGAGAATTCCGACAGCAGGAACCGACCGGCAGGTCACCGATCGGTGCTTCACACTGGAATGACGCACAGCGTCGGGTCGGCCACCCGGCACGACAAGCAGGGAGGAGGTGCGACATGCTCCTGCGTAACGCACTGGGAGAGACACTGCGCGACGCTCGGAATCGGCAGAACAGAACACTCCGCGACGTGTCGACGGCGGCGAATGTCTCGCTGGGATACCTCTCGGAGGTGGAGCGGGGTCGCAAGGAAGCCTCCAGCGAGCTGCTCGCCTCGATCTGCGATGCCCTCGATCTCGAGCTGTCCGATCTGCTCGATTCGGTCAGCGCCGTGATGCGCACCGATCTCGTGCCCGCCGACAAGAGCGGCGTGATCACCAATTCGGTCAAGACCGGGCTGGGCGCGTCCAACCGGCCACGGTCGGGTGGGATGGGCGGGATCAACATCGACCCGTCGCTGCGGATCGTGGTGCCCTACGGCTCGACCAAGCCGGGCGCACCGGTCGGCTGAGCCGAAGGAAGCGGTCGCGATCAGGGCCGGGTGTGGGCGAGAGCCCGCAGCGCGCTCATCGCTGCTGCCGCTCGGTCGACCGGAACGAACAGATGGTCGTGGTGAAAACCTGCCACCACGTTGCACGGAATCTCGTCCCGGCTCAACGCTGCCGCCACGGCGGCCGTGAGCCCCACCGCCTCCAGCGCGGAGTTCACCGTCAGGGTGATCCAAGAGCAGCGGAAATCGCCCACCAGACCGGCCTTGTCGGCCTCGGCCGACGTCAACACCAGCGTTGTCCCCTCGGCTTCCTCGACGGTCACCACCGGGTGGCAGTCGTCCGGGACGGCCGTCCCCGGCGGAACCGTGCAGTACCTGAACACCCCGTCCTGCAGCTGCGGCTCCATCGATGACAACAACACACCCAGGTCGAGGATCGGCGAACGGCGCCGGTAACTGACGAACGCGTAGCCGTCGGCGGCCACGGTCTCGGTCGCCTGCCACAGCGCCGGGTCGACGTCCGGAAAACGGGTGTCCCCGACGATGTCGGCGTCCACCCGGGTGAGTTCCAGCCGGTCCGCCCGGTCGATCGTCTGCCGGTAGATCTCGCCGCCACCGACCACCATGACCGGCCCGCCGGATTCTCCGGACGTCGCGAGGTCGATGGCGGCCTCCACCGAGTGGGCCACCTCGACGCCGGCCGCTGACCAGGTCGGATCCCGGGTGACGACGATCGTCCGTCGCCCCGGCAACGCCCGGCCGATGGAGTCGAACGTGCGCCGGCCCATCACCATCGGGTGGCCCATGGTGATCGCCTTGAAATGCTGCAGGTCGGCCGGCAGGTGCCAGGGCAGGCCACCGTCGGCGCCGATGATGCCGTTCCGTGAGACGGCGGCCACCAGGACGATGGTCGACCGGGGCGGCGTCGTCATACCGCGATCGGTGCCTTGATCCCCGGATACGGGTCGTACTGCAGGACTCGGATGTCGTCCATCCCGAAGCCGTCGATCTCGGTGATGCCGTCGGTCAGCTCCAGCTGGGGTAGGGGTCGCGGCGTTCTGGTCAGCTGCAGCCGCGCCTGGTCGAGGTGGTTGGAGTACAGGTGGGCATCGCCCAGGGTGTGCACGAATTCGCCCGGCTGCAGACCGACCACCCGGGCCATCATCTCGGTCAGCAGAGCGTAGGAAGCGATGTTGAACGGGACGCCGAGGAACACGTCGGCAGACCGCTGGTAGAGCTGGCAGGAGAGCCGACCGTCGGCGACGTAGAACTGGAACATGGTGTGGCACGGCGGAAGTGCCATCTCCGAGACCTCGGCGACGTTCCAGGCCGAGACGATGTGCCGGCGGGAGTCCGGGTTCGTCCGCAGGGACTTCACCACCGCGGCGATCTGGTCGATGTGCCGGCCGTCGGGTGCCGGCCACGATCGCCACTGATGCCCGTAGACCGGGCCGAGTTCGCCCTCGGCGTCGGCCCACTCGTCCCAGATGCTGACGCCGCGCTCCTGCAGCCAACGCACGTTCGTCGAGCCCTGCAGGAACCACAGCAGCTCGACCACCACCGAGCGGACGTGCACCTTCTTGGTGGTGACCAACGGAAAACCGTCGGCGAGATCGAACCGCATCTGGTGGCCGAAGATGCTGCGGGTGCCGGTGCCGGTGCGATCGGTCTTGACGGCGCCGGTGGTCAGGATGCGGTCCATCAGATCCAGGTACTGCTGCATGGGACCAGCTTATGATCCCCGGCTCCCGCGGCCGCCAGACGGCCGCCAGACAGGCCGCCGGACACTGCGGGCAGCGCGGGACCGTGCTGTCGGAGCACGTCCGAAGAAACGAAACAACGACGCAGTTCTTCGTCACGTGAACGACATGTCGCGGCCCTAGCTTCACCACGGTCAGCCGTTCTGTGCCGCGTGGCCGGGTCCGGGGATGAGGTGTCGATCCCGAACCGGTCCGAGTGGCCAACCGACCAAGCCTGGAGACCGCATGACCGCCTCCGTCAAGCCCCCTGCGGCCGCCAAGCCGCTCAAGCACCCGGTCGACCAGGTCCCTCCGGTCCCGAAACTCGCGCTGTACGGACTGCAGCACGTGATGGCCTTCTATGCCGGGGCCGTGCTGGTGCCGATCCTGGTGGCCAGCGGGCTGGGACTCTCGGGTGACCAACTCATCCACCTGATCAACGCCGACCTGTTCACCTGCGGCATCGCCTCGATCATCCAGTCCGTGGGCTTCTGGAAGATCGGCGTCAGATTGCCGCTGCTGCAAGGCGTGACGTTCGCCGGCGTGGCCCCGATGATCGCGATCGGCGTTGCCGTCGGCGGCGGCACCGAGGGTCTGGTGACCATCTACGGCGCGGTGATCGTGGCCGGTCTCGCCACCTTCTTCATCGCCCCCTTCTTCGGAAAGATCCTGCGGTTCTTCCCACCGGTGGTCACCGGCTCGGTGATCACCATCATCGGCATCACCCTGCTGCAGGTCGCCGCGAACGACGCGGTGGACACCGGCACCTTCGACGCCAACGGCCAGCGCATCCTGGATCCCACCGACCCGAAACTGCTGGCGTACTCCCTGGGCACCCTGCTGCTGATCGTGCTGATCCAGCGGTTCTTCAAGGGATTCGTGGCCAGCATCGCGGTGCTGATCGGCCTGGTCGTGGGGACCACGGTGGCGTTCATCTTGGGCGACGCCCACTTCGGTGACGTCGCCGCCCAGCCCTGGGTCGGCGTGACCACACCGTTCTACTTCGGTTGGCCGCAGTTCTCGATCGCCGCGATCATCTCGATGCTGGTCGTCATGCTGATCACCGCGGTGGAGACGACCGGCAGCGTGTATGCCACCGGTGAGATCGTCGGCAAGCGGATCAAGAAGGATGACATCCCCAAGGCACTGCGCGCCGATGGGCTGGCCACCACCATCGGCGGCGTGATGAATTCGTTCCCGTACACCTGCTTCTCGGAGAACGTCGGGCTGGTCCGGCTCACCCAGGTGAAGAGCCGCTGGGTGATCGCGGCGGCCGGCGGGATCATGATCATCCTCGGGGTGCTGCCGAAGACCGCGGCGATCGTCGCCGGGATCCCGCACTCGGTCCTGGGCGGCGCGGCCCTGGCGTTGTTCGCGACGGTGGCGGTGGTCGGCATCCAGTCGCTGGCCAAGGTCGACTTCAACGACCACCGCAACATGGTCATCGTCAGCACCAGCCTGGGCATCGCGATGTTCGTGACGTTCGTGCCCGGCGTGCAGGGGGCGCTGCCGGAATGGGCGGAGATCCTGTTCGGCAGCGGCATCACCGCGGGCAGCTTCACCGCCATCCTGCTCAACATGCTGTTCTTCCACGTCGGCAAGAGTTACGGGCCGGCCGTCGCGGGCAGCCCGGGCGGCGTCATCCGGCTGGACCAGGTCAACGAGATGACCGAGGAGGAGTTCGCCGAAACCTTCGGCGGACTGGTGCAGGGCTCACCGTGGGCCGTGGAACGCGCCTTCGAGCAGCGGCCGTTCGCCGACACGCTGGCGTTGCGGGCGGCTTTCCAGGACGCCCTGCTCACCGGCAACACCCAGGAACAACTGGAGTTGATCAAGTCCTACCCCGACCTCGGCAGCGAGAACGAGATCGGTCTGGACATTGCCGCCGACCATGCGATGGCCGGTCTGAGCAACCTGGACGAGGACGAGCGCGCCGAGGTGGTGGAGATCGCCGAGGAGTACAAACAGAAGTTCGGCTTCCCGTTCATCGTCTGCGCGCGCGAGATCGACAGCTACACCAAGGTTGTCGATCTCGGCTGGGCGCGGCTGGCCAACTCGCCGACGATCGAGCACTCCACCGCACTGATCGAGATCGCCAAGATCGCCAACTACCGGTTCGACGATCTGGTCGCCGACGCCAACCCCATCGCCACCGCCCGGACCCTGCGGTATCAGGAGGCCTACCGCGGATAAACCGGGCAAGCTGCTCGAATCGGAATTCCTGGCTAGCCTGATGCCACGTCCACGGAGGGAAGCCTCGACACTCCTTCGGGGCGTCGGACACGGCAGGGGCGGCACGAGTGAGCGACCACGGGGAGACCGGATCGGTGATGTCGCGTCCCGACCATCCCGGATCAGGATCGACCGCCCACACCGTTGGCCCAGCAGTCGACCGGGCCGACATGATGCAGCGGGCTCGGCAGGTGTTCCGCGATGTGGTCGCCGACCCGACGGCGTTCGGGCCACTGGCCGTCGGCATCGCCCAGCAGGCCAGAGCGGCCGACCATCCGGAAGCTCTGGTGTTGGCCCTGCGTGCCCAGGCCTGGAGCGAACGGGCTCGGCTGGGCAACCAGCGGGCCAAGGAGCTCCTCGACGACGCGGCCCGGATCGCCCGTCGAGCGGGGTTCGACGAGGGCCTGAGCAAGGTGTTGGCCACCCGGGCGGCCGTCAACCAGGAGCTGGGCCGGTTGATCCCGGCACAACGCGACCTCGATGCCGCGGTGCGGCTCGATCAGGGCATCGACACCGCCGAAATCGTCTTCCAGCAGGCGATCCTCTACCAGAACCTGGGCAAGCTGGGCCAGGCACGGGAGCTGTACCGGCGGATCCTCGCCGACGATGCATCCGTGGTGGTGCGCACCAAGTCCGCCAACAACCTGGCCATCATCGAGTCACAGTGGGGCAACCGCGACGAGGCGCAGCGGCTGATCGAGCTCGCGGCGTCCCTGGCGACGAAGGCCGGACCGCATCTGATCGGCATCGTCGCCTCCAGCCGTGCCTGGATCACCACGACCAACGGTCGACTGACCCAGGGCATCGCCGAATTCGTCGAGGCCGCCCGGCTGCTCGACATCGCCGGATTGCCTTTGGCCGAGCATTATCTCGAGTACGTCGACGCCCTGGCCGACCTGCGATTGCTGCCGGAAGCCGTGGACGTCGCCGTCCGGGCGGCCGACGATTTCGACCGGCACGGCATCCGGCTGATGCATGCCGAGGCGTTGTTCCGAGTGGCCAGGCTGGCCGCGCTGCGCGGTGACGACGGTGCCGCGGTAGCCGCCGGCGGCCGGGCGCGGGCGCTGTTCGACGAGCAACGGCGCCTGCCGTGGCGGGCCCGAACGGATGTCGTCGTCGGTGATGTGGAGTTGCGCACGGGCCGGATCACGCCGCAGGTGCTGGCCGTCAGCAGACGGGCCGCGGCGCTACTGGACCGAATGGGGTTGGTCTCGTACGCGATCGATGCCCACCTGACGGCCGGCCGGATCGCTCAAGCCCTCGACCGGCCGATCGTGGCGCGAACCAACCTGCGGCGCGCCGAAGCCATCGGTCGCGACCTACCGGTGTTGTTGCGGCTCAAGGGGCGGCTGGCCGGAGCGCTCGATGCACAGGATGACGACAGGGCGCGTCTGGCCCACTGCCGCGCGGGATTGCAGGATCTCGCCCGGCACCGAGCGGTCTTCTCGTCGCTCGAGCTGAGAGTGCTGGCGTCCGGCCACGGCGCCGAACTCGGCCGATTGGGGCTGCGGGTGCTGCTCCGGCACGGGACGGCCACCCAGGTCTTCGACTGGATGGAACGGACGAGAGCGGCGGCGCTGGTCGCCGTGGAACCCGCCGCCGGTGGGTCCGGGATCGATGACGAACTGGCCGAACTGCGGGTGGTGCAAACCGATCTCGCCGAAGCGCAACAGCAGGACGTCGATCAGGTGAATGGGTTGCTGGTCAGGCAGCGGGCGATCGAGGACCGGATCCGGCGGGTCACCTGGAGCCGGCCCGGCCGGGCCGGCACCGCTGGAGGAGTCCCGTCGATCGCCGATGTCCGGCGCGGACTCGCAGATCGGATCCTGGTCGAGTTCGGCGTGCTGGACGGTGAAGTGTTCGCCGTCGTCATGGATCAGCGCAAGACCAGGCTGGTCACCCTGGGACCGGTCGCCGACATCCACGAGCAGGTCACGCATCTGCAGTTCGGTCTGCGTTCGCTGTCGCGACGCGGCCGGTCGGCGCAGTCGCTGGCCGCCTACCGGGCCGGCATCACTCGCCGACTGACCGCGCTCGGCTCCCGACTGATGGTGCCGCTGAGGCTGCCCACCGGCTCCTCCGTTGTGGTGAGTCCGGCCGGCGGCCTGCAGCGGATTCCCTGGTCCGCGCTGCATGACGGACCGGTGGCAGTGGTCCCTGCGGCTTCGATGTGGAATCGAACCCATCGATCTCCGTCGGCGACCGACTCGGCGCCGCTGCTGGTTGCCGGGCCGCAGCTGCCCGGCGCTGTCGACGAGGTCGATCGGGTTCGCCGCATCTACCGGTCGCCGACCGTGCTGCGGCCGCCCGACAGCACCATCGACGCGGTGGTGGCCGCCATGGCCGGCGCCGATCTCGTTCACCTGGCCTGCCACGGTCGACTCAGATCCGACAACCCCGCCTTCTCCGCGCTCCAGCTGCAGGACGGCCTGCTGACCCTGCACGAGATGGAGATCCGCGGGGTCGCACCGCAGCGGATGATCCTGGCGGCGTGCGATTCCGCGGCGGATGCGGTGTACGAGGGCAACGAGGTGCTCGGTTTCGTCAGTGCCCTGCTCGCCCGCGGCTCCCGCGCACTGGTGGCCAGCATCGCGGTGGTTCCGGACGCGGCATCGGTGCCGTTGATGCTGGCGCTGCACGAACGGTTGCAAAAGGGCGATACCTTCGGCGACGCATTGTTCGCCGCGCGGTCGACGCTGGACACCGAGGACCCCCGGGAATTCGTGAACTGGTGTTCTTTCAATGCCTACGGGGCCGCCTGAAATTCGATGTATCAAACCCTTCGACCGGAGATCAGGGAGTAGTCCGCCGTAGCCGCTCGACCGAAAGGAATGGCTGATGACCGCACCGGTTCCGCTGTCGGAATGGGAGTACCCATGGCTGGCGGGGCTACTGCCGCTGACTGACGCAGAGAACGCTCTCGGGCGTGGCTCAGGCAGCCGCGCTGCTCGCAGACGTCCGCCGGCTCGCGTGAATCAGAACAACTCGACAGAACCAGGGGATGATCGATCGCTACAACCGAGCCAAGCCGGTCGACCTGCCTCCGTTGTCGCCCATCACCGTCGCGAACTCGATCTGGCGAGCACCATCGAGCAGCTGGCTTTTGACGAGTTGATCATGCGTACCAGCCACCTCGAATCGCTCGGCAATCGGCCCGGGTGCGATCCGCGCTGCTGGACGACCGACGGCTTTCAGCTTCCGCAGGGCACCGCCAACGAACCCAACTTCATCACAGCACTCGACGGCAAGATCACGTTGCTGCGGGTCAATGACTCAAGAGGAAATCCTCTCGATGCCGACGGGATTGCGGGCCCCACTGGAGGTGCTGCAGGACAACAAACTCGACGCGTCGATCAATCAGTGTCCGCCGTTGGGATACACCGCGAAATCGGTCAGCGGCGCCGTAGGGCCGCAACCGTCAGGGCAGCACCCCCTGAATCGCCCGGATCTCGTTGGCGTCGGCAGAAGAGCCCGGGCGTGAAGATCGCCGTCATCGACACCGGAATCGCCAAACAGCCCCGCACCGACAAGTGGCTGGACAACATCGCCGGGCCGGGTCGGCTGAACACCGATCCGCTGTATCCGAACCTGGATCCAGTGAGCACCGCCGACGACTTCGTACTGGGCGAGGTGGCAGGGCACGGCACCTTTGTCAGCGGGGTCATCCGGCAGGTGCGAGCCCAGCGGCGAGTATCCAGATCCACGGGATCTTCGGCGACGACGTCGTCGCCGGCGACGTCGATCTGGCCACCGCGCTGTTGAAGGCGGTGGATGACGGGGCGCGGGTGGTCAATCTGTCCCTCGGGACCATCATGATCAACAACCGGCCGCCGGTGGCCACCATGGTCGCCCTGGAGATGCTCGCAGAGCGGGATCCCGACGACGCCGTTGTCGTCGTCTGCGCCAGTGGGAACAACCATGACATGCACTCCGGTCTATCCGGCAGCGTTCTCCAGACATGAGTGGACCGGCGGCGGGGTGCGCGTCGTTGCGGTGGCCGGCCTGGATCAGACCTGGAACGGTGCCGGCTATTCCAGCCACGGCGACTGGGTGGACTGTTCGTGCCTCAGCACGCTCGTCCTGTCGACCTTCGTCCAGGGCAACCAGCCACATCTGGACGGGATGGGCCTGCCGACCGGCACTTTCACCACCTACGGGCCGGATCCATGGGCGCTGTGGACCGGGACCTCGTTCGCGGCACCGCAGGTGGCCGGAGCGATCGCCCGAGCGGCGCGGGAGCAAGGAGAGATCAGTGGCTGACGCACTGGACTGGCTGTTGACCCAGGGCACTGATCTTTCTCCTTCCGGCTTCGGCCGGGCGCTGCAGATCCTGCCGGACCGAAACCCACCGGCCTGATGGAGCCGGGCGTAGGGTCGGCCCATGTCCGGTTCCGGCACCAAAGACGATCCCTGGCAGCTCAGCACCCCGCCCGGATCGTCGTCGTACTCGATCTACCGTGACGACTCCGTCGAACCGCCGATCCTGGTCTGCGTGGTCGGCAAGACCACGCTCACCTACCAGGCCCGCTGCCTCGACGACCTGCACGCGATGCTGTCGGAGGCGGGGGATTGGGTGCCGCTCGGCGGCGCTGACGAGCAGAAGCCCGCGCCGGCCGGATCGGTGGAGGAGTGGGGACGTTCCCCGGACAATCCGGTCGGCGGCTGGTACGGGCTCAAGAAGGGGCTCCGGGGTCGGTTCGGGGTGTACATCCCGCCGCTGATGGAGGAGCTGGGTCGCGCGGAGCTGGAACACAACCCGCGGAACAACCGGATGCGGGCGATCTGATCGCTTGCCTGGTAGCGACGTATCCGGCGGCGCGCCCGCCTATCGTGGGCCGATGCGCCTGGTCTCGTTGCTGCCGTCCGCGACCGAGATCGTGTACGCACTCGGTCTCGGCGAGCAGCTCGTCGGCGTCACCTTCGAATGCGACGAGCCGGCCGCCGCCCGCCGCGACAAGGCGGTCGTGGTCGGCGGGCGGGACACCTCCGGGATGAGCCCGATCGAGATCGACGAGTACGTCAGGTCAGCGATGGCGGCCGGCGACGACCTGTACACCCTGCGCTCGGAAGCCCTTGCCGGGCTGGATCCCGACCTGATCCTCACCCAGGATCTGTGCCGGGTCTGCGCGCTGCCGTCCGGACAGGTCCAGGACGCCTTGGCCTACCTGGGCTGTCGGTCCGACGTGCTGTCGCTCGACCCGCATTCTCTCGACGACGTGCTCGCCGACATCGAGCTGGTCGGCGAGCGGACCGGCGCCGTCGAGCGGGCCGCCGATCTGTTGAGTTCGCTGCGTCGGCGGTTATCCGTGATCGCCGGGTTGGTTGCCGATCGGCCGCGGCCCCGGGTGTGTGTTGTGGAGTGGGTCGACCCGCCCTTCACGGCCGGGCACTGGGTTCCCGATCTGGTCCGGGCGGCCGGTGGTGAACCCGTCGGAGCCGGCCCAGGGTCGCGTTCGGTGCAGACCACGTGGTCCGACCTGAGCGCAGCACGACCGGACGTGGTCGTCGTCGCGCCCTGCGGGTTTCACCTCGATGGCGCGGCGGCGCAGGCGACGATGGTGGCCGAGCAATTTCCCGACCTGCCGGTGTGGGCGATCGATGCCGACGGCCTCGTGGTGCGGCCGGGACCGCGACTGGTGGACGGCGTCGAGGCGATCGCGGCGATTCTGCATCCGGACCTGGTGCCGGTGTCCGAAGCGGTGCGACTGGTGGACCGACGGCCGCTGTCGCGCGACGGCTGAGCGTCAGCGGCGGGCGTTCGCACCCGGGTTACGGCCGGTGACCAACTTGTAGACACCGGTCACCACGATTGCGCCGACGATCGACCCGATGATGCCGCTGGGCCGCAGGGCGAGTCCGTCACCGGAGATCAGGCTGATCAGCAGGCCGCCCACGAACGAGCCGATCAGGCCGACGACGATCGCCACCGTCCAGTCGATCGGACGCTTTCCGGAACGGAAGATCAGCTGGGCGGCGGCGCCGGCCAGCATGCCCAGCAGGATGATCGCAATGATGAGCACGGTCACTACCTCTCGATGAACGCCCGCGCGATGGGCGGCCGGGTCATTATGCGCCCTGCGGCACGGCGCGCTGCAACGCACGAAACGGGCGATGTCGGATCAAAGTGTCGGATCAAAGTGTCGGATCAAAGTACCGGCCATTGGACCATCGTCCGACCGGCGCCGTCCCGCAGCTCCAGAGTGCCCGGCCCGACGGGTGCGTCGAAAGCCACCCTGACCGGTGCCGAGCTCCCGCCGATCACCGAGGTGATCGACGTGGTGTCCTGCACCAGGCTCGGCCCCACCGACACCACGTCCTGACCGCCGGTCGGGACGAAGACGAACATCTCGTGTTCGATGATGCCGCTGGAGGTCTCACCGGTGGAGGTGATCGTCAGATCGGCCACCAGATAACTGCCACTGGCAGGAGGTTGGCGGACGATCTCGGCGGATGGCTCGATCCAGGTGGTCGCATCCAGGGTCACCGTGAACGGCGGCATGCCGACCTGCGCCCGGACCGGAGTACCGACCGCACCGGTGATCACCACCGCCGGGCTCGCGGTGATCGACCAGGTCGCCAACGGCGGATCGCCGTAGTCGCCTTCGAGGATGAGAGTGCCCGAGGTCGAAGGGGTCTGGAAGGACAGATAGCCCACCTCCGCCTCACCGGCGGTGAGCGATGCAGTGCCGATGTCCGGCTCGAATCCGCTGATGAAGTTGATCCCGACCGGGTCGGCGTCCGGGGTGTCACCGGGTTGGAACTTCCAGTCGACGAACGGGATGGTCAGCACACCGCTGTCCTGCTGCAGCAGTGACGTGGCGATCACCAGGTTGGGTTCCGCATTCGACGACCACTGCCATCCGGAGCCGGGTTGGCCCTGGGCGCCGCCGATGGTGATCCGCAGGTCAGTGTCGTTGTATCGGACCGTGGTCGGCACGTCGATGGCGCCGATCACCGTGTCCGGTCCGGACTCACCGAAGTCGGGCAGCGACGACCGGACAGAGGCGACAACGGCGATCACCGCCCCGGCGACGGCGATCAGCACGCCGACGGCCACCACCGCCACGCAGCCGAGACCGGCCCGCCGGACGGTGCGTTCCGTGGCGCCAGGGACCGCCGGCGGCGGCATGGAGCCGGGCGGGGGATACCCGGGCGGCTGGGTAGCCGGGCGGGCGGCGGTAGACCGGGCGGGCGGATAACCGGGAGGGGGATGGTCGGCAACCGGGTCGGACGGGTTCGGCGGGCGACTGGCCCGCGAAATAGGCGGACGGGCGCCTCGCCGTCCATCCCGGGCATCAGCACGGGCGCGTCGCCGCGGTAGAAGCCGTCGCCGTCGCTCGAGGCATCCCGGCGGAACCAGCCCATCGAACCAGCCCCCGTTCCGACCGGCGGATTCACCCGCCGATCACGGCAGAGTAGCGCCGTTCCGGCGGCCGACCCCGGCACCGCGGGGCCTGCAGTCAGGACAACCTGAGCCTGGTGACCTCGGCCAGCCGGGCGGGCTCCGTCGACGGGCCGGCCTGTTCCAGCACCACGTCCGCCCGTCGGCCGTCCAGCCGCAGCGTCATCAGGTCGTTGCCGAAGTACGGTCCGGCGATCCGGGTCCACTCCACGATCGGCTTCGGCACCCGTGCCACAATCCCGAGGACCACCCGGGTCGTGCGCTCGGCGAACCGGCTCCACGCCGCCCGGAACGCCAGCTGGACCGCCACCGGAACATGGTTGTGCAGCGGTGAACAAGTCAGCTGGAACACCGCGGACGTGACCTCGTCGCCGTAGTCCGGACGGGCGATGTAGGCGTGGTGGACGTCTCCGGACAGCACGCAGATGGTGGCCGGCGCGGACCCGGAATCCGCGGCGTAGTCGCCCTTGCCGACGTCGCGGATCAACAGTGCCAACCGTTCGAATGATTCCCGGAACGCGGCCCAGTGCTCGAAATCGCCGGCGCGACGGATCTTTTCGGAGACGGCTGCGATGGCGCGGCCCCGGCGGCCGTCACAGAGCAACTCGTTCCACGTCTCGATGTCGTGGAACGCCCTTGGCAACAGCCAGGGCAGCGAGGTGCCGATCAGCAGATGGTCGTAGTCACCGGTGAGCTGCTCCTCGATCCAGTCGAATTCCGCGTCGCTGAGCATGCTCCGCTTGCCGGAATCGAGGATTCGTCCGCAGCGCGAGTCGATGACCAGCAACCGGATCCGGCCGAGGTCCCGCCGGTACGACCAGCGGGCGCCCTTGGCGCCGTCGGCCTCCTTGTCGGCGGCGACGGCGAACTCCCGGAGCAGCGGCTCGGCGTCTCCATCGCACTTCCGCACCTGCTGGAAGAGCTCGTCGTCGGCGAGTTCGGCCGGCGAGAGGTTCCCCAGGTGCTGATACACCCAGTACGAGGACAGGGCACCGATGATGCGCTCCTGCCACCAGTCCGTGGCCTGCATGTCCCGCCGCCAGGCCTTCGAGGTGTTCCAGTCGTCCCGGACGTCGTGGTCGTCGAAGATCATCGAGGACGGCACGTTCGACAGCAGCCAGCGCACCTCCGGGTCGTCCCAGGACTCCGAGTAGAGCCAGGTGTACTCCTCGTAGTCGGCGACCTGCAGGCCGGCGCCCTTGCTCGGAGTCCCGCCGTTGCTTGATCCGTTCCTGGGTCTGCGGGGACGTCTCGTCGGCGTAGACCTGATCGCCCAGCATGACCAGCGCGTTCGGCCATTGGTCGTCGGGCTCGGTGGCGATCTGCACGCGCGAACCCGGCCAGCACGTCGGTGTCGAACCGCTTGTCGGGCAGCGACCGCCTCGTCGGTGGCGTACCGGCACGACCCGAACGCGATCCGCACCGGCGCCCCGGGTTCGGGCGTGCGGATGCGGCTGGGCGGCCTGGCCTCGCCCGGCAACGGCCAGACCACCTCGCCGTCCAACCGGACCTGGTAGGGGTGGCTGTGACCCGGGGTGAGGCCGTCGACGACGACCAGCGCGTAGTGATGACCGGCGACGGTCCAGGTCCGGTCCCGGCACCCGAGGATCTCCACCTCGCCCGGTTGATCGGTCTCCACCCAGACCGTCGCATCGCTCGGCGCCGACGTGCCGCAGCAGCGGTCCGAGCAGCAGTCTGGTCACCGGCAATGTCTACCACCGCGCACCGCCGCCGTGCTGCCGGACCGTTACGGTGGGATGGTGCCGAAGATCAACACCGAAATTCCGGGCGTCGACGACGACGTCACCCTGTCCGATCCCGCGCTGACCGACGCCGAACTGGCCGGTGCGTTGGTGACGTCGGCGGGCCGGCTGGCCGCCCGGATGCTGCAGGACGGCCTGACGGTGGATCGCAAGACCAGCATCAGCGACGTGGTGTCCGATGCCGACAAGGCGGCCGAGGCGATGATCGTCGGCCGGCTGGCGGTCGCCCGGCCGGATGACGGCGTCATCGGTGAGGAGGGCGCGGCGGCGCCCGGGCGGCGCACCTGGGTGATCGACCCGGTCGACGGCACCTACAACTTCGTCTCCGGACTGCCGGCCTGGTGCTCGGCGCTTGCCCTGCTCGACGGTGAGCAGCTGCTGTTGGGCGCGATCTACCAGGCCACCACCGACGAGCTCTGGGTCGGCGGCCATGATCTGCCCGCCACCCTGAACGGGGTGCCGTTGCCCAGGATGGCCGACCGCAGCGCTCGGCGAGGTCGCCATCTCGACCTACCTGCACCCGACCCGGGTCGGTGACCTGCCGTTGCGGGACGGCCTGCTCCGCTCCATCGCCGGCGCGGCCTCGGTGCGCATCATCGGATCCGGTTCCGTCGAGCTCGCGGCCGTGGCCGCCGGCCGGCTGGGCGTCTGGCTGCACGCGGACACCCCGACCTGGGACTGGCTGCCCGGCGCCGCGCTGGTGACCTCGGCCGGCGGGGTGGTCGACGTGTTCCAGCACGGCGGGCACCGCTGGCATGTCGCCGGGCCACCGACCGGCGTCGCCGAAGCCAGGGCCGCGGTTCTCGGGGAATCCTGATCGGCCGCATGCACGACACCCGCGCGCAGACCGAGCTGCGAGTGCGGCGCTTCACGGCGGAGCGCATCCTCCCGGCGCTGTACCGGGCCCGGGAGCCGCTGACCGTCACCGCCTGGGAAGTCCCGGGCGAACCCGTGGGGTTCGAGGTGGCGGCCGCCGCGGAGTACCGACCGATCTCGCCCGGTGACCCATGGGGCCCGCCGTGGGGCACCACCTGGCTGCGGATCACCGGCCGGATTCCCGCTTCCTGGGGCGTCGACGGCGAGCTGCCGCCGGGCGTGCGGATCGAGGCGATCATCGACCTGGGGTTCGACGATCACAGTCCCGGATTCCAGGCGGAGGGGCTGGCGTTCACCGCCGACGGCCGCACCATCAAGGGCATCGCACCGATGAACATGCAGGTCGCGGTTGACGCAGCGGCCCGGCGAACCAGTCGACCTTCGGATCGAGGCGGCGTCCAACCCGACAGTCGAAGGCGATCGGCCTGCTGCGGTACCGCCGACGCCGTTGGGCGATCGGGCGACGGCCGGGTCTGTTCCGCTGTACCGGCTCGGCCGGATCGAGCTCGGACTGCTCGACGTCACCGTCTGGGAGCTGTTGCAGGGACATCGAGATGCTCGAGGGCCTGATGCTCGCAGTTGCCGACGGACCAGCCGCGGCGGGCCCTGATCCGGCGGGCGCTGGAAGCCATGGTGGACGCGATGGATCCCGCCGACGTGGCCGGGACCGCGGCGGCCGGGCGGGCAGCACTGGCCGGCGCGCTGGCCTCGCCGGCGGCCGCCAGCGCCCACCACCTGCATGCCGTCGGTCATGCGCACATCGACTCCGCGTGGCTGTGGCCGGTGCGCGAGACGATCCGCAAGTGCGCCCGGACGTTCTCCTCGATGGTCGACCTGATGGACGAGCACCCGGAGTTCGTCTTCGCCTGTTCGTCGGCCCAGCAGTTCGCCTGGATCAAGGACTACTACCCCGAACTCTTCGACCGCATCCGGGCCAAGGTCGCCGCGGGTCAGTTCGTCCCGGTCGGCGGCATGTGGGTCGAGTCGGACACCAACATGCCGGGCGGCGAGGCGATGGCGCGGCAGTTCGTCGCCGGGAAGCGCTTCTTCCTCGAGGAGTTCGGGGTCGACTGCGCCGAGGTGTGGCTGCCGGATTCGTTCGGCTACTCGGCCGCGCTGCCGCAGATCGTCGCGGCCGCCGGCGCCCGCTACTTCCTCACCCAGAAGATCTCCTGGAATCAGACCAACCGCATGCCGCACCACACCTTCTGGTGGCAGGGCATCGACGGCACCCGGGTGTTCACCCATTTCCCGCCGGTCGACACCTACAACTCGCAGCTGGTGCCCGGCCGAGCTGAGCGCACGCCGAACGCAATTACGCCGACCACGGCGCGCGGCTCGATGTCGCTGGTGCCGTACGGGTTCGGCGACGGCGGCGGCGGGCCGACCCGGGAGATGATCGCCCGCGGCCGACGGGCCCGGTCCCTGGAGGGCTCGCCGACGGTGCAGTTCAGCAGCCCGCCGGCGTTCTTCGCCGCGGCCGCAGGCCGACTATCCGGACGCCCCGACCTGGGTGGGGGAGATGTACCTGGAATTGCACCGGGGCACGTACACCTCGCAGTCCCGCACCAAGCAGGGCAACCGGCGCAGCGAACACCTGCTGCGCGAGGCCGAACTGTGGGCGGCCACCGCAACGGTTCAGCTCGGCGCCGAATATCCCTACGACAGGCTCGAGAAGCACTGGCGGACCGTGCTTCTGCAACAGTTCCACGACATCCTGCCCGGGTCGTCGATCGCCTGGGTGTACCGGGTCGCCGAGCAGAACTACGCCGAGCTGGCGGCCGATCTCGAGGACCTGATCGGTCCGACTGCGACTGTGGCCGGCTGCGCCGGCGACGCAGACGATCCCGGCGCCGAGCCGACCGTCACCTTCAACGCCACACCGCATGTCCGGCGACGGGATTCCGGCGCTGGGCGCGGCCGCGGACGGTCGATCGCGGCGGCGAGGACGCCGTGACGGCCGAGCAGGCCGGCGACCGGATCATGCTGGCCAACGGGCGTGATCCGGCTGGTGATCGACGACCGCGGGCTGGTCGTCTCGCTCGTCGACCTGGCCGGCGGCCGCGAGGTGATCCCGGCGGGCATGGCCGGCAACCTGCTGCAGGTCCATCGGGACACCCCCAACGAGTGGGACGCCTGGGACGTCGACGACCACTACCGGCGGGCCGTCGTCGATCTGGACCTGGCCGAGTCGCTCACCGTCTCGGCCGACCGCCGACGTGGCCGTCGTCCGGGTCGGCCGCCGGTACGCGGAGTCCACGATCGAGCAGCAGATCACCCTCGCCCGCGGTCGCCGCGACGTGTCGAGTTCACCACGATCGTCGACTGGCACGAGCGGCAGACGACTGCTCAAGCTGGCCTTCCCGCTCGACGTCCAGGCCGACCGATCGGCGCCGAGACGCAGTTCGGGCACGTCTTCCGGCCGACCCACACCAACACCTCCTGGGAGGCGGCCAAGTTCGAGATCTGCGCGCACCGCTGGATCCACGTCGCCGAGCCGGGCTTCGGGGTTGCGATCGCCAACGACCGGACCTACGGCCACGACGTCACCTCGACGCCGGCCAGCGGATCCGCCGGCGACGGCCGGGCACGGTGACCACGGTCCGGCTGTCGTTGCTGCGGGCGCCGGTGTATCCGGACCCGGACGCCGATCAGGGCCACACGTCTTCCGCACGACGCTCGTCCCGGCCGCCGAGATCGCCGACGCGGTGCGGGCCGGCTACGACCTCAACCTGCCCGCCGCGAACAGTGCCGGGTTCGCGGCACGGTGCGCGCCGCTGGTGACCGTGTCCAACCCGGCCGTCGTGGTGGAGGCGGTGAAACTGGCCGAGGACCGGTCCGGCGACGTCGATCGTCCGGCTGTACGAGTCGCTCGGGACGCGATCGACGGCAACGGTGACGCGCCGGATTTCGCCGCGACGGCCGTGCAGCTGCACCGATCTGCTGGAGCGTCCGCTCGACGGCGACCGCGACACCGCCGAGCCGGATTCCGGCCGGTGCGGATCGACCCTGGTTCTCCGGCCGTTCGAGTTGGTCACCCTGCGGTTCGGCCGCGCCGACTCCTGACGCCGACCGCCGGCGGATCCGCGGTGCCTGGTCGGGCCGACCCGCCGGCGGGTGCGACGATCATCCGGTGGAAACGGCCATCCTGATTCTCGCCCTGATCGCCACGGTGACCGCGGTCAGCGCCCTGGCCGGTCGGTTCGAACTGCCGGCACCGCTGCTGCTGGTGGTGATCGGCATCGGGGCGTCGTTCCTGCCGTTCATCGAGCCGTTCGAGCTGAGCCCGGAACTGGTGCTGATCGGCCTGCTGCCGCCGCTGCTGTACTCGGCGGCGATCCGCACCTCGCTGGTCGACGTCCGGGCGAACGTCAAGGCCATCGCCTTCCTCGCCGTCGGTCTGGTCATCTTCACCACCGTCCTGGTCGGGCTGGTGGCGTTCTGGCTGCTGCCGATCCCGCTGGCCGCGGCGTTCGCCTTCGGCGCGGTCGTCGCTCCGCCGGATGCGGTGGCCGCCACGGCGATCGCCCGCCGGATCGGGCTGCCCCGGCGCATCGTGACCGTGCTGGAGGGCGAGTCGCTGCTGAACGACGCGACCGCACTGGTCGGCCTGCGGACCGCGATGCTGGCGCTCACCGCGGTGGTCAGCGTCGGCAGCATCACCGTGGATTTTCTCTGGGCGGCGCTCGGCGGGGCGGCCATCGGGGTGGCGGTCGCCCTGCTGATCGCGCTGGTCCGCAAGCACATCAAGGATCCGACCATCGACACGGCGGTGTCGCTGATGGCGCCGTTCCTGGCGTACCTGCCGGCCGAGGAGCTGCACGCCTCCGGGGTGATCACCGTCGTGACGACCGGTCTGATCCTGGGTCACAAGGCACCGATCATCCAGGACGCGACCTCGCGGCTGAACGAGCGGATCAACTGGGAGACCATCCAGTTCCTGCTGGAGAACAGCGTTTTCCTGCTGATCGGCCTGCAGGTGCGCAGCATCCTGGACGGCGTCGCCCGATCCGACCTGTCGCCCGGGACGATCACCATGTTCTGCGTCGGCGTGCTGGTCGCGGTGATCGTGGTCCGACCGATGTGGGTGTTCCCGGTGGGACAACTGCTGATCAGACCGCGTGGCGCCACCGGCGAGGAGTACTCCTGGCGGGCCACGGCGATCGTCTCCTGGGCCGGCATGCGCGGCGTCGTGACCCTGGCCGCGGCGTTCGTCCTCCCGGCGAGCGTGCCGAACGTGGAGATCCTCCGGCTGGGGGCCTTTGTGGTCACCGCCGGAACCCTGCTGTTGCAGGGATTGTCACTGCCGTGGCTGGCCCGCCGGCTGCGGATTCGCGGCCCCGACGCCCGGGAGGACGCCCTGGCCGAGGCGACCGTGCTGATGGCGGCGGTCGAGGCCGGACGCGCCGAGCTCGACCGGATCGTCGTCCCGGACGACGACGAGGAGATCGTCCGGATCCTGCGGGCCCGCGGGGAGTCGCGGCTGAACGCGGTCTGGGAGCGGTTGGGCCGCAACGACGGCGACGACGAGACGCCGAGCGAGCAGTACCGCCGCCTGCGGATGGCGATGCTCGGCGCCGAACGCGCCGAGGTGCTGCACATCCGGAGCAAGGGCGAGTTCGACAGCGACGTGCTCACCGAGGTGATGGACGCGCTCGACGTCGAGGAATCGATGATCGACCGCAGGGCGGGCAGAGCGGAATCCGCGGAAGGAGAGACCTTGACCACCCCCGAACAGACGGCCGGCGCCTGCGTCGACCTGGGTAAGGCGCCCGAGGATCGGAGCGCGAACACCCCGGACGGCTGCGAAGAGTGCCTGCGCGACGGCACCAGATGGGTGCACCTGCGACTGTGTCTGGCCTGCGGCCACGTCGGGTGTTGCGACTCATCGGTGCACAAGCACGCCACCGCACATTTCCACGAGAGCCGGCACCCGGTGATGCGCAGCTTCGAACCCGGCGAGGCCTGGCGCTGGTGCTTCGTGCACGAGGTTCTCGGCTGACGCCGACCGCCGAACCGGGCCGCATCGAGCAGGCAGCCGGGCCTCGATCGAGTCCTGGATCAGTTGGCGGTGTAGGGCATCCGGGGCAGTTCCACCGCCGGCCGCATCGACAGACCGGACACCATCGAGGCCTCCCGCTTGAGCAGATCCCGTTCCAGCCGCAGCCGCTCGTCGACGGTGGCCGCCTCGAGCAGCACCTGCTTGTCGGTGAGATCCAGGATCATCGATGCGGCGACCAGGTAGGCCAGCTCGCCCGGGTCTTCCGGAAGTTCCAGCGGGTCGACGTCGACGGGCAGTCCCTGCGCGGTCTGCAGCGCCTGCCGGTAGGTCCCGAAGAGCCGCCTGACCCGCCCGGCCGGCGACGCCGTCTCTGCCGATGCCAGCTCCGGCAGCAGTTCGACCTCGGCCCGCATCAGGTCGGCGTCGTCGACCTCGATGATCCGGAACCGATCGGTGCCGGTGGCGATGATGTCGAACCGTCCGTCCTCGTAGGCCTCGGCGTACCGCAGCTCTGCCGTGCAACCGATCTCGTGCAGTGCGGTCACCCCGTGCACTCCCACCTCACGGCCCGCCTTGATCGCGACGACGCCGAAAAGTCTTGACCCATCAGGCATGTCGAGGAGCTCCTGGACGAGCCGGCGGTATCTGGGCTCGAAGATGTGCAGCGGCAGCACCACGCCCGGATACAGCACCAGTCCCAGCGGGAACAACGGCAGTGACATCGAGGCCATGGCACCAACGTACGTCGCCGGCAGGACGCACGGTCGAGCCGGGATCAGATGCGAGCGGACCCCACCAGGGTGCGGCCGGACAACCCGGCCGCACCCTGGGGCTCGATCACTTGGCCGCTTCCAACTCGGCATCCAGTGGATGGGCCAGCTCGTCGGCGCCCAGCCTGGCGATGGCCAGGGTGGCCACCGCCAACACCGTCGGGATGAGGCCGGCCAACAGGAACGCCGTCGGGATACCGATCGTCTCGCCGACCGGACCGGCCAACGCCATCGACAGCGGCATCAGTGCCAGTGACACGAAGAAGTCGAGACTGGACACCCGCCCGAGCATGGCCGCCGGAACCCGACGCTGCAGCAGCGTGCCCCAGAGCACCTGCGCCGCGGAGAACATCGCGCCGCAGACGAACAACGCCACCACCATCAACCACAGCTGATCGGTGAAGCCGACGACCACGATCGGCAGGCAACCCAGACCCCACCCCAGGATCATCAGGGTCAGATACCGGCGTGGCATCCGGATCGAGGCGACGACCAGGGAACCGACCGCGCCGCCGATGCCGAAGGCGGCCAGCGCGGCGGCGAAGGCTCCGGCACCGCCGCCGGTGCCGTCCTTGACGGCGAACGGGAGCAGCACCTCGATCGGGCCCATGATGACCAGGACCAGCACCACCGCGAAGAGCAGGGTGGCGAAGAGCCAGCGGGTCCGCACCATGTAGCTGAACCCCTCGCGGACGTCGATCACCGCGCTCACCAACGGATGGCGATCCGTGTCCAGGTCCCGGCGGACAGCCGTGGTCCGCATGACCAGCAGCATGACGGCCGCGCCGATCTGGATCAGTGCCACCACCAGGAACGCGACACCCGGGGACCACACCGCGATGATCAGACTGGCCACTGCGGGGCCGGCCGCCTGCATGATCGTCGGCCGCAGAACGCCCTCGATGCCGTTGGCGGCCAACAACTGCTCCGGTGCGATGAGCGCCGGAAGCCAGGCCGAGTAGGCCGGGTAGAAGAACCCGTCGGCCACACCCATCACGAAGGCGATCAGCGCCAGCTGCCAGATCTGGATGAGACCGGTCAACGACAGCAGCGCAGCCGTACCGAAGCCGATGCCGCGGACGACCTCCACCGTCAACAGGATGTAGCGCTGCGCGACGCGATCGGCAACCACGCCACCGATCAGCACCGACAGCACGATCCCGAGACTGGCCCCCAGCGCGACCACCGAGAGATCGGCGGGGCTGCCGCCGAGCGCGATCACCTGCCACACCGAGGCAACCAGCCAAATGCCGACACTGAGCATCGAGAACGTCAGGGCGCCCACCAGCATCCGGTATTGACCGCTGTGGAACGGCAGCAGTGCCCGCGGTAACCGTGATTCCGACGCTGAGACGTCCATGACTCTCTCCCTTCCTCGCTGATCGACTCGAACGGGCCCGTACTACTGACTTCCCGGCCCGGCCAATCTGAGCACGACCGCCGGCCGCTCGGCCAACGAGTTTCCGTGATCCGACGGTACTGCGGAGGACCGACAGTGCCGCGGACTAACGTTGCGTCCATGCCCACCAAGATCACCGTCATCTACGACAACCCCACCGATCCGGTCGCCTTCGAATCCGGATACGCGGAGGAGCAGGTCGCGCTGGCCAGGCAGCTGCCCGGCCTGCAGAAGATCGAGACCTCGAAGGTCTGGCCCAAGGAGGACGGCTCCCCGACGCCGGCCTACCGGATGGTCGATCTCTACTTCAGCGACTACGACTCGGCCAGTGCGGCCGTCACCACACCCGAGGCGGCTGCCCTGTTCCCGAGCATCTTCGGGTTGGCAACCGGCGGAGTGCGGGTGCTGTTCTCCGACATCGAAGAATCCTGACCGTCAAGGCCCTTTCGTGAGACCCCTTGCGCGAGATCCCGTCCCGAGATACCGGTCACAGACGGCGGGTCGATGATCACGATGCCGAAGCGCCGGCCCTACGATCGGGCCAGGGCCTGAGCCCGGTATCGCACATGATCAAGGGGAGACGGGTGGCACCGCAAGTGTTCTCCCCCCGTTCCAGGCGGTTGCCACCATCGGTCCGCCGCTATCTCGGCGTGCAGATCACTCCCGGACACTGGACCCATCACCGGCATCAGGGACCCCACGGCGCGCGGCAGTACGACGTCTACCTCCCGGCGGGTCTGTCGCCGCGGGCCAGAGCACCGATGGTCCTGCTGCTGCACGGCTGCCAGCAGTCGGGGATGGACTTCGCCAGGGAATCGGGCTTCCAGGCGGCCGCCGACGCGGCGGGTTTCGTCCTGGTCACCCCGCGGCAGGAAATGCAGCATCAACTCCAACGCTGCTGGCGTTGGTACGACTCGTCGCACCAACGCCGCGATTCCGGGGAACCGGCGATCCTCGCGGGCCTCGACCAGGGAGGTCCTGGTGGACGGTCCGGACCGAAGGATCGATCCGCGGCGGGTGTATGTCGCGGGCCTGTCCGCCGGCGGTGCGATGGCGTTGATCCTGGCCACCACCTATCCGGATCTGTTCGCCGCGTCCGGGGTCCACTCGGCAACGGCCTACCGCTCCGCGACCCAGTCGTACCGCGCGCTCGGTGCGATGGCGGCCCGCGGTTCGACTCCTTCGCACGGCGGCATCGGCGGGGAGATGGCGCCGGTGGTGCTGATCCACGGCACCGACGACCGGGTGGTCCGGCCGCCCAACGCCGACCGGATCGTGGATCAGTGGCTGGCATCCCGGGACGCCGCTCGCACGAATGGCCGCAATCGGGTCCGTCCGTTGGCCACCACCAGGGCGTTCGTCGTCGACGGGCGGCGCTGCATCAGGACCCGCTGGTACACCGCGCGCGGCCGCCGGGTCCTCGAGTACTGGCGGATCGACGGGCTCGGCCACGCCTGGTCGGGTGGCGACGTCAGGGGCCAGTTCATCGACCGCGCCGGTCCGCGGGCCGCCGACGTGATGTGGACGTTCTTCGGCCGGCACCGGTTGGCGTCCGGGGTCGCCGACCCGGACGACATCTTCGGCCCGGACCAGGATTTCGCCTGGGACGGCGGTCTGGGCCGATCGTCGGACTTCTAGCCGGCGCCGGTCGGGGGCGCTGACCAGTGTCCGGGCCGGGCAAGGCCGGCCGGCAAGCGGGTGTCGCCGTCACCGCGGGCCGCGTTGAGCTGCGCCTGGGTCAGGAACAAGCAGCCGGTCAGGTCGGCACCCGACAGATCCGCGCCGCGCAGATCGGCCCCGATGACGTCGGCGTACCGCAGATCCGCGCCGCGCAGATCGGCGCCGACGAGCAGGGCTCCGCGCAGGTTCGCACCGGCCAGATCGGCCCGGCGCAGCTTGGCGCCGATGAGATCCGCACCCCGAAACTCCTTGCGCTGCTGCCCGCCACCCTTGCGGGAGCGTCTCTGCGCGGGCTTGCGCTGTCGCGGCTCCTCGCCGGCGGTCCTCGATGACGGGGGAGAGTTCGCGGGGTGATGATCGTCGCCGCCGCGGAACCGTCCGCGCACGGTGGCACTGACCAGCAGGAGCAGCTCGTTCACGGCGTCCCGGTGGGCGTTGACATCGAGTTCGATCAGATCGTCCGGCGGGCAACCGGTCAATCCTTCGGTCTCCCGCAACGACCGCTCGAGTTCGTCCGACAATGGTTCCGGCAGCGGATGACTCGCCGCCTCGCCCAGGTAGAAGAGCAGTTCGTGCAGGTGACGCATCACCGCGAACACCGCGAACATCTGGTCGGAAGTCTCCGGCGCCGCGCGCCAATCCCGCCCGCGATAGGTGACCTGGGCAACCTGCTGTCCAGCGCCGAAGCAGTCATAGACGGTGCAGCCCGGGAAACCCCGCTCGCGCAGCCGGGTGTGGATTCCGCAGCGGAAATCCTGCTGCAGGTTGGGGCAGGGCACGGCCGCGGGCTTGTCGATCGCGAAGTCCGCGGAGGCGAAGAACGGCAGCGCGACGCAGCACAGGCCGAAGCACCGCTCGCAGTCGGCGACCAGGTTCAACCGCCGATCCACGTCGGAACCGGCTCGGGCTGGTTCGGTTTCGTCGGACACCGTCGGCAGGCTCCAGATGAAGGGCGATGCGGGAGTTCCGCTGCGACCACTCTGTCGGTCCCGGTCGAGCAGCGTCAACTCGCCCGAGCCTGACGAAACGGGCCGGACACGCCCGATCCGGGCAGGATGTGGCGGTGCAGCTTCCCATCGGCCTTCCCACCCGGTCCCGAGTCATCGCCGGCGTCGTGATGCTGCTGGCGCTGGCCGGACTGACCGTGTTCGCCATCAGCTCGGTGTCACCGCCGGCACCGGTTGGTGCCGACGCACCCGCCGGAGAATTCAGCGCAACGCGGGCGTACGCCCACGTCGAACAGATCGGCTCCCAGGTTCATCCGGTGGGTTCGGCAGGCGCGACGCAGGTGCGTGACCACATCGTGTCGGCGTTGACCGACATCGGCCTGCAGCCGGAGGTTCGGGACGGTGTCGGCTTCAGTGGAGCGCTGAGCGGGCCGCCCGGCATGGCCGCGGTGCGCAACGTGGTCGCGGTCGTGCCGGGCAGCGCGCCCACCGGACGGGTGGTGCTGTTCGCCCATTACGACTCTGTCCAGGTGTCCTACGGCGGCAACGACGACGGGGCAGGAGTCTCCACCCTGCTGGAGACGGCGCGTGCCGTGATGGCCGGACCGCGGCCGGTGAACGATCTGGTGTTCCTGTTCACCGATGGTGAGGAGGCCTGCCTCTGCGGCGCGGAATCCTTCGTCAGCCAGGACCCGCTGGCGGCCGACGGCGGGGTCGCCCTGAACTTCGAGTCAAGGGGGTCGACCGGGCCTGCGGTGATGTTCGAGACCAACCGCGGCAACACCGATGTCGTCGGCATGTACGGCAGTGCGGTGCCCTACCCGGTCGCCACCAGTTTCGCGGTCGAGGTGTACCGGCTGCTGCCGAGCGACACCGACTTCACCCCGTTCCGGGAATCCGGGATCTTCACCGGATTGAACACGGCCTACATCGACGGCTCGGCGGTCTACCACACGCCGCAGGACAAGCCGTCGTACATGGATCTGTCGAGCCTGCAGCATCACGGCTCGAATGCACTGGCACTGGCCAGAGCGTTCGGCGACGCCGACATCGCAGCCCTGCGGCAACCGACGTCCGGTGACTCGACCTACTTTCCGGCGCTGGGTGGCTTGGTGCGGTACCCCGGCTGGCTGGTGTGGCCGTTGGCGATACTGGCCCTGCTGGCCGTCGGTGCGCTGGCCATTGTGATCCGGCGCCGCGGGCTGGCCGGCTGGCCGCGGCTGGCGGCCGGTGTCGGTGTCGGCGTCGTTCCCCTGGTCGTTGCACCTGTTGTCGCGCAACTGCTGTGGACCGTGCTCGTCGCCCTTCGGCCCGGCTACGTGAACATGATCGACCCCTGGTGGCCTGGCTGGTTCCGGGCGACGGTGGTGGCGCTGGTGGTCGTCGTCGTGCTGACCTGGTACGGGCTGCTGCGCCGCCCGGTCGGGCCATGGGCGCTGCTGGTCGGCGCACTCACCTGGCTCGGTCTGCTGGGTGTCGTCCTCGCCGTGGTGGCACCGGGAGGCTCCTACCTGGCTTCACTCCCGGCTCTTGCCGCCGCCATCGCCGGCATTGTCGCGGTGATGGTGCCGTCCCCGTGGGCCGGGTTGATCGCCGCCCTGCTCGGCGGCGCGGTTGCCGTCGTCATTCTCGCGCCGACGGTGTACATGTTCTTTCCGGCCCTCGGCCTGGCCACCGGCGCAGCGGGTGCCCTGTTCAGCGCCATGCTCGTGCTGGCCCTGCTACCGGTGGTCGAACTGATCTACCCCGAGCTGCCGGACCGGAAAACCAAGCCCGACCCGCAGTCGGAAGACACTCTGGCACAGGAGGTCTCGCGGCACCGGCTGTGGTCGGCCGCACCGGCGCTGGTGGCCGGCCTCGCCGCGGTGGTCTTCGTCGCCGCGGGGCTGGCCGTCGATCATTTCGACGAAACGCACCCGGCACCGGCCGAGCTCGCCTACCTGATGGACACCGACACCGGTCGGGCCTACTGGGTCAGCACCGACCAGCATCCGGGGGAGTGGTTGGACCAGTACGTCACCGACTCCGATTCGGCCACCGACGCCGGGGGCGACCTGTTCGGCGACGGCGCCCGTACCGGCCCTGCGCAGGTCGCCGACCTGCCGGCGCCGACGGTGGCGGTGATCTCCGACACCACCGTTCCGGCCGGCGGTGATCTGCCGGAACGAAGGCAGCTGACCCTGGAGCTGAACTCGGAGCGGGCGGCTCGGTTGATCTACCTGGAGCTGCCCGACGCCGACGTCGTGGCGGCCACTGTCGACGGACGGGAGGTGCCGCTGGACGAACTCACCGGCCCGTTCGGTGTGGTCTTCCACGCACCGCCCGCCGAAGGACTGCGGGTCGAACTCGAACTGGGAACCACTGGCCCGACCCCGCTCAGGGTGATGGACGGAACCGATGGTTTGGACGGGCTTCCCGGCTTCACCCCCCGGCCGGCCGGTATCGGGGTCCAGGGTTCGCACATCTCCGAACTGGTGGTGGTGGCGAAGTCGTACACCGTCTGAACGGACGCAAGACCCGGGCCGACGTCTCGGCTGACGCCGGAGGTCGGCCCGGCCGCTCATTCGGCGCCGAAGCGACCGCGCGCCTCCACCGGGATCAGCGGCTTGTCGGCGCGGGCTTTGATCTGCTGCACCGCCCAGCTGTTGCCGTCCGGATCCTCGAACCCGAAGAAGGTTCCGCCGTCCCGCTCGTCGAAGACCGAGATCTCACTGGCCTCGACTCCGCGGTCGACCAGCTGCTGACGTGCTGCCGCGGCATCGGCGACCACGAGCTGCAGCGCCTTCATCGAGCCGGGCGCCATCGCCTTCTGCGCGGGCAGGTCCCCGAGCACGATCGAACAACCGGACCCCGGCGGGGTGAGCTGCACGACGTGCATGTGCTCGTTCTGCGTGTCGTGGTCGAGGTCGAAACCGACCTTGTCCCGATAGAACTCGATGGAACGGTCGATGTCGCTGACCGGTAGTACGACGACTTCCAACGTCCAGTCCATGCTGCTGCTCCAAGGTGAAAGGGGGATTGACGGTCAACGATCGCGCGGGGAACGCACCCGAGATCAGAGTGCGGACACCACGTCCTCGAGGCGCTCGTACCCCTCCCGCATGCCGGACTCCATGTTGGAGGCGACCATGCCGTCACGCGACTCGACCGTGGGGTACACGCTGTGACCCTCCAGGCGGGTGCGGCCGTTCCCCAGGTCGACGAACCGCAACGACTCGATGGCCACGACATCCGGGAAGCCTTCGAACTCGAAGGTCTGGATGGCGAACTCCTCGTCGCGCACCACGTGGAAAACGCCATTGAAGGCGTACTCCGCGCCCTTGTCGTCGCGGTGGATGTAGCGGTAGCCGCCGCCGGTGCTGAAGTCGTACCGCTCGATGTCCATCTCGTAGCCGCGCGGGCCCAGCCATTGCTTGATCAGCTCCGGCTCCTTGTGGGCGCGGAACACCGCTGCGACCGGTGCGTCGAAGTCGCGCTGGAACTCGATGAATGGAACGCCCTCCGGCGCGGTGACGGCGAGTGCGTTGGTCATGTCACGTTCTCCTTGTCCGTGGTCCCGTCGGTGGGACCGTCGATGGTGGTGAGCAGCGCGTCCAGGCGCCGGAACTGCTGCTCGTGAATCAATCGGTACTTGTCGATCCAGGCGGTCAGGGCTTCGAGCCGGGCTGCATTCAAGTGCACCGGCCGGCGTTGGGCATCCTTGGTTCGGGTGACCAGCTCGGCCTGCTCCAGCACCTGAATGTGTTTGGAGACAGCCTGTTTGGAGATCTCGAAGGGTTCAGCGAGTTCGTTGACCGTCGCCGGACCTCGGCTGAGGCGGGCGATGATCCGTCGACGCACCGGGTCGGCCAGTGCGGTGAACGCACGGTCGAGCCGGTCGTCGGCGGAGGGGTCAACGATCACCTAATCAACCTTTCCTTTTATCAACGTGTTGATTGATTACGTCACCAAGCTAGGCCGTGGCGCGACGCCGTGTCAAGAGGAGCCGACAGATTCGTGCGGCGCGGTGATCTGCGGCAGCGCCCGGTCAGGCCGATCCGGGCTGCAGTTGCGCCAGCACCTCGAGATAGTGCGGGTTGTACATGACGCCGAGGATGTTGCCGAAGGGGTCGACGACGGAGGCCGTGATGAACCCCGCACCTTGGTCACGTGGCGCGGCCAGCTGGGTGGCGCCGAGATCCAGTAGCCGCTGCAGCGTCGCCGGCACATCGTCGACGTGCCAGAACACCGTCTCACCGGCCGGCCCGGCAGCCGGGTCGGCCGGCGCGTAGCGCGCATCGATGATGCCGAGTTCGTGCTGGTAGTCACCGATCCGGAACTCGACGTACCCCGGCTTCTCGGTGAAATACGGTTCGATGCCGAGGAATTCGGTGTACCACTGCCTGGCCGCTGTCAGATCGGCGGCATAGAACGACACGGTGCTCAGCCCTCGTAACATGTCCTGCTCCTTCGATGTCGAGGTGGCGGAATCGCTGCGATCCCACCGCGATGACTCCACTATCTCGCATAAAGTGCTCACCTTCTGCGCACTTTATCCTGCGACACTTCTCCGGTGCGTGCAGATCGGTTGGTGGCGACCCTGTTGGTGCTGCAGGCGCGCGGCCGGGTGACAGCGGCGGAACTCGCCGGCGAGCTCGAGATCTCCGTCGCGACGGCCCGGCGGGATCTGGAGGCGCTGTCGACCGCCGGCGTCCCGGTGTATCCACAGCCCGGCCGGGGCGGTGGCTGGTCGCTGGTGGGCGGTGCCCGAACCGATCTCACCGGGCTCACTTCGGACGAGGCGCAGGCACTGTTCCTGCTGGCCGGGCCGGCGGCCGCGGTCACCCCGGCGGTGAAGTCCGGACTGCGCAAGCTGGTTCGGGCGCTCCCGGACACCTTCCGAGGGGATGCCGAGGCGGCGGCCGGCGCGGTGATGATCGATCCGTCCCGGTGGGGAGAGCACGGGCGGGAGTACCCGGAGCTGATCGGCGATCTGCAGGCCGCGGTCGTCCGCCGCCGCCGGGTCCACCTGACGTACACGAACCGCACCGGCGACCACACGGCGCGGCTGGTCGACCCCTGGGGTCTGGTCGACAAGGACGGCATCTGGTATCTCATCGCCGGCACCGAGAACGGGCGGCGCACCTTCCGCGTCGATCGCATCGTGCACGCGGAGATCACGACCGAGCCCGCGGACCGGCCCGCCGATTTCGACCTGTCGCAGGAATGGGATCGCGTGGTCGAGGTGGTGGAACGCCAGCGGGCGACCACCGTTGCCGTCGTCGTCATCGCGCAGCGGTGGGAACCGGTGCTGCGCGACATGTTCGGCCGACACTTCGAGCTCGACGGTCCGGCGGGCGACGGACTGGTGCGCGTCCGGGTCTCCGCGCCGACACCGCTGATGGTCGCCCAGAATCTCGCGGGCTGGGGCGCCATGATCGACGTCGAGGGCCCGGACGAGGTGCGGGCGGAGCTCGGCCGGCTCGGTGCCGAACTCGTCGACAAGTACGCGGCGCCCCGGACGTCGGCAGCAACGGGCGGACCGGCCGTCGCCCCTCCCGGATGACCGGGGATGATCATTGGATGTTTCTGGATGAGCCGCCGCCCTCGGAACTGTCCGCGCAGCTGTACCAGGAGGATCTGGACGCTGGTGGCTATGTCGACAACCTGACCCGGCTGTGGTGCTGGCGCCCCGACGCCATGGTGGCGCATTACGACACCAGAGCGGTGCTGCTGGAGGACTCCGGGCTGTCGTCGACCGACGTGGCGGTGATCAACGCGGCCACCGCCGCCGCCCGAACCGACTCCTACTGTGCGCTGGCGTGGGGGACGAAACTCGCGGAGCAGGTGGACGCGCGGACCTCGGCCCGGGTGCTGTCCGGTTCGGTCGACGACCTGGACGATCGGATGGCCGCGTTGACCCGGTGGGCGAGATTGGTCGCTGTCGACCCCAACTCGACGACGCCCGAGGATGTCGACCGGTTGCGCCGCGTCGGATTGACCGATCGGCAGATCTTCGAGGTCACGATGCTGGCCGCGTGGCGGCTCGCGTTCTCCACGGTGAACGACGCACTCGGGGCTCAGCCAGATGCCCAGCTCGCGCAGCGGGCGCCGGCCGAAGTCAGATCGGCCGTGAGCTTCGGGCGTGCGGTTGCCGAGGAACCCTCCGCCTGAGGCGATCTCGGCAGGCGCAGATCAGCAGGGCAGGTCGGCGGGCCGGATCAGCAGGTCGATGCCGGCGGCGTCCCGGCCAGCGCGCCGGACAGGAACGACATCACCGACGCCATCGCATCGATCGCGATGGTCCCGTGGGTGCTCTGCGGAAACTGCTGCAGCGTCACGTGTTCGCCGGCGGCGCAGAGCGTGGAGACGAACTGCTTCGTGGCGGCCGGCAACACCAGGGTGTCCGCCTCGCCCTGCGCCACGAACAGCGGGACCCCCAGCGGTGTGGCACCCGGGGTGTTCTCCGTCAGCAACTGGGCCCACGGCTCGGTGGTGGCGGGATCGTGGGCGACGTAGCGGTCCACCAGCTTGTCGGCCTCGGCGTGCAGTTCATCGCCCTGCCCGATCAGGCAGAGTTCGGCCATCCCCGGCGTCGCCGCCGCGCCCTCCGGGGTCAGGATCTGGTCGAGGGAGAGCCCCGGAACCGTTGCGCTGTAGACGGATTGATACGCGGCGTAGGCGTAGGAGCCGAGGGTGACGCCGGAGGCATCGGCATTGTGGTCGTCCAGCAGGGTGCCCAGATCCGCCGCCGGCGCGGCCACTGCGACGCCCCGCATCCGGAGGTCAGGGGCGTAGCTCGCGGCCGCCTGCCCGGCGAAGAGGACGGCCTGGCCGCCCTGCGAGTGTCCCCAGAGCAGCACGTCGCTGCCCTGCGTCACCCCGGTCTCGGTGATGTTCCGTGCCGCCCGTACCGCGTCCAGCACACTGTTGCCCTCACTGGTGCCGATCAGGTACGAACTCGGCCCATCGACTCCCATCCCGGGGTAGTCCGCGGCCGCGACGACGTAACCGGCGGCCAGCAGGTCGCTCAAACCCTCCATCAGATCGAACGGGTCGATCCCCTTCGACGGCGCGCAATCCGGCGCGGCACCGGTGGTCGGGTGCCCCCAGCCGACCACCACGCGGCCAGCTGCCGGCGCGGGGGAGTCCGGGCCGACAACGACCCCGGACACCACGATGTCGGCGCCGGTGACATCGGTGGTGTGGTAGAGCACCCGCCAGGCGTTGGTGTTCGGCGGCGCGCTCTCCAGCTTCTCGGTGCGGACGACGTCCCCGGGCTTTCCGGCCGGCACCGGGGAGGGCAGGACGTAGAACGGCGATGCGGTTGCTTCTTCCAAGGCGCCTTCGGCCACCCGCCGGTCGGCCGTGTAGCTGCAGGCGGTGAGGGCCGCGAGCAGGATTGCGATCAGCACGAGTGCCGGCCGGGACCACCGCGCGGTCGGCCTCATCATTCCCCGCGCCGTCGGTCGGGCGACCGGGTACCGGTGACGACGGTCGCGCCGTACTCGTCGGAGACGACGGTGCTCGCCGTCAGGCCGTCCCGCGCGAAGATCTCGGCGGCCGACGGCGCCTGTTGTTCACTGGTCTCGACCAGCAGATGGCCACCCGGTGCCAGCCACTCGGCGGCCGAGGCGCTCACCCGGCGCAGGACCGACAAACCGTCGGAGCCGCCGTCGAGTGCCGCGATGTTCTCATGCAGCCGCGCCTCCGGCGGCATCAGTGCGATCGCAGCGGTGGGCACGTAAGGGACGTTGGCCGTCAGGATGTCGACGCGTCCTTGCAGCGTGATCGGCAGCGGCTCGAAAAGGTCGCCCAGGTAAACGGTCCCGGCGCCGCCGATGTTCTGTCTCGCACAGTTCACGGCGACCGGATCGACGTCGGCAGCGTGCAGCTCGACCTGACCTGCCGCTGCCACCAGGGCGATCCCGATGGCGCCGGTGCCGCAGCACAGATCAAGAGCCACCGGCGCCTCGTCGGGGCGACCTGTTGTCGACCGTCGGGCGGCAAGCAGGTCGACGGCGCACCGGACCAGGAACCCGGTCCGGCGGCGGGGCACGAAAACCCCTGGTGCGACGGCGATCCGCAACCCGCAGAACTCCGCCCAGCCGACGACCTGTTCCAGCGGCTCGCCCGCGACCCGTCGCCGGGTCAGCTCGGACAACTCGGCGGGGCTTCCCGCTGCTGCGATCAGCAGGTCGGCCTCGTCCTCGGCGAAGACGCATCCGGCAGATCGCAACGTTCGCACCAGATCGTCCACGACGACGGCGGACGTCGGAGGCGACATGCAGACCTTCTCTCACCTTGATCGGCCCGCGGGGCCGATGTGCACCGCGGTCGAGCTTACGATGCGCGATCGGCCTGGACCGGCCGCGGCTCGTCCTGCGCAGTACCGTGAGGCTCGGTCGGCGCGTCACATCGGGCGTTCCCACCGCGACCGGTGCTTCGGCGGAGACGAAAGGGACCTCTTGGCAACGAATTTCGCGACCATCGACGACTACATCGCCGCGTTGCCCGCGGATGTGCAGGAGGTACTGCAGCAGATCAGGCGGACGCTGCACGAGGCCGTTCCGGATTCCGGCGAGACCATCAGCTACCAGATGCCGACGATCACCGTGAACGGTCGTTCGTTGGTGTACTTCGCCGGTTGGAAGAAGCACGTCGGGATGTATCCGATTCCCGAGGGGGACGCTGATTTCGACCGGGACAGCGCGCCGTACCGCGCGGTGCAGAGCACCTTCGGTTTCCCTATACCAAGCCCATCCCGTACGACCTGATCGCTCGGATGGCGGTGCTCCTGGTCAACCAACGGGACGGTGACCGGTCGTGACGGACCTGACATTGCTGACCAGGGCGGTGACGGTGGCCCGGCAATCCCGGGAACACGGCAACCACCCCTTCGGCGCAGTGCTGGCTGATTCCGCGGGTCAGGAGCTGCTGTCGGCGGAGAACACCGTCGTGACCGAAGCCGACGCAACCGGTCATGCCGAGACCAACCTGGTCAGGCTGGCCAGCGCGACGTACAGCGTCGACGAGTTGGCCGACATGACCCTCTACACCAGCACCGAACCCTGCGCGATGTGTTCCGGGGCGATCTATTGGTCGGGCATCGGATCGGTCGTGTACGCACTCAGCGAGGAGGAGTTGTACGCGATGACCGGCTCCGATGCGAACAACCCCACCCTGGTGCTGCCGTGCCGGACGGTCTTCGCGGCCGGTCGGCGACCGATCTCGGTGGCGGGACCGTTCGACCTGGCCAGTGCCCGGGAGGTGCACGCCGGGTTCTGGAATCCGTGACACCCGGCGTGCGCGTGATCAGGACTGTGACCCGGCGATGTTCACCAGCCAGCTGATGCCGAACTGGTCGGTCAGCATGCCGAAGGTGTCGCCCCAGGGAGCCTTGTCGATCGGCATGGTGATGGTTGCTCCGTCGGCGAGTTTGTCCCAGTAGCCGCGAAGTTCGGCCTCGTCCTCGCCGCTGAGCGAGACCGAGACGTTCCCGCCGGGGGAGAATTCCATCCCGGTCGGGGTGTCGGCCCCCATCAGCGTGAGCCCGTTCGCACTGTCGAGCTGCCCGTGCATGATCTTGCCGGATTCCGCGGGGTCCTGGCTGGCGCCGTAATCGCCAAAGGTGCTGAGATTCAGTTCGCCGCCGAAGACGCCCTTGTAGAACTCCATCGCCTGCCTGGCGTTGTCGCGAAAGCTGATGTACGGGTTGAGGCGGGTCGGCATCTGATCAACCGTTCTGCTGGAGCGGATCTGGACCGCCACAGTATCGACGGGGCGTCCGAAGTCGCACAAGGGTGTGGACCAGCTCGGATCAGTCGTAGCACCGCAGGTAGTCGACAACCAGTTCCGGCACGACAGTGTCACCGACGCTTGATCTGTCGGGGAAGTCGAACACCGCGATCATCATCTGCATCGGGTAACTCGGGGGCCGCGCGCACCGCCCGATCTGCTGCCCATCGACGAAGAACTCGACCTGATCGGCCGTCCAGTCGACCGCGTACCGGTGGAAATCCCCGAGATCGATCGGCAGCCGAACGGCCTCGAAGTCCTCGGCGACGGCCGGATCCCGAAACGGATGAAGACCCCTGCCGACGGCGGTCGACACACCGGGTTCGACAGCATCGCCGAACATCTCGGTCACGCAGATCTCGGCGCTGCGTTCCGGACTGTCCTCCAGCCCGACCATCCACCAGGCGACCATCGATCGGGGCGACACGACGCCGCGGGCGCGCATCTCGAGGTAGCCGTGGTCGGGCGTGAAACCCCAGAAGGTCTGCTGCGCCTGCCGGACGACGGCTCCGTCGTTGGGAGGTTGCTGACCGATGGTGCTCCCGACCGGTCCGGAGAAGTTCCCCGACTGGATCCCGGACACCCGCAACGGAGCCGGGTGCACCTCGGGCAGCCAGCGGCCCTGGTCGGCAGGGATCCGGAGATGGAGACAGGAATCGTGGATGTCGTAGGTCGCGGCCGTCTCGGCCAGTGAGCCCCAGGCCGGCAGGTAGTGCGGCAGCCACACGGCGAGGTTCAGTTCCGGTTCGTCGAAATGGTCCTCGAACACCAGCCTGCGGCCGGTGGATCGGTCAGCTGTCGTCACCGGCCCATGATGACCGATGGCCCTCCCGATCTCGGAAGGGCCATCGACCCGCTGTGATGTCACTGGCCGAGAATCAGGGGCCAGAAATCAGCCGGCCAGCAACTCGACCGGGGTGTGGGACAGGAAGATCTTCTCGCGGCGCTTGCCGCGACGCAGGTACGTCACCCTGGTCAGCGGGTAGCCGTAGGCGGCGGAGCCCCTGTTGTCACACGGTCCGAGCTGATCGACCTCATCGAGCTGAACTGCAAAATTGTGCAGGCGCACCGCATCACCGGGTTCGAGGGTGGCGAGGGTGGCCGTTCGGTTGTCTTCTCTTTCTTTGTTGTGGTTCATGCTCCATGGACGCCGCGACCACCCACCGGGTTGCCCGGCGCCTCGCGCCAGCGGTGAACATGTGATCGAAGTCAGTGCTGGACCTCCAATGACGCAAGGATGTGTGAGCCGTCACCCGGCGGCGAACGGCCGCGAGGTGGGGCAGCAGTCGATGCGTCAGCGTGTCCGGGTTTCCGTGGCCCGGTTCGGTCGGACGACCCGAGTACCCTTTTGTTCGCGGACCGGTGGGCCGCTGCCGCCGCGGCGGAACCGGCCCCGAGGGATCGGGCACCCACCGAGACCGAGGACATCGAGACCCACGACCGGGAGAGGAGAGCACGTGTCAGATCAGCCTGCTCTCCGACCCGATGCCGGGCCGGCGCTGACCGATCTGCTGAAGAGCAGGATTCTGGTGCTCGACGGCGCCATGGGCACGATGATCCAGCGGCTACACCTTCAGCGAGGCCGAGTACCGCGGTGAGCGGTACGCCGACTGGGACCAGCGACCTCAAGGGCAACAACGACCTGCTGTCGCTGACCCAGCCGGCCGCGATCAGCGAGATCCACCGGGCCTACCTGCGGGCCGGTTCCGACCTGATCGAGACCAACACCTTCAACGCGCAGAAGATCTCGCTGGCCGACTACGGCATGGAGTCGCTGGCCTACGAGCTCAACTTCGAATCCGCCCGGCTGGCCCGTGCCGCCTGCGACGTCGTCGAGGCCGAGGATCCGAGTCGGCCGCGATTCGTCGCCGGCGCCCTCGGACCGACCAACCGGACCGCGTCGATCTCGCCGGACGTCAACGACCCGGGCGCCCGGAACGTCACCTATCAGGAGCTGGTCGACGCCTACCTGGAGCAGGCGAACGGACTGGTCGACGGCGGCGCCGACCTGCTGCTGATCGAGACCATCTTCGACACCCTGAACGCCAAGGCCGCGATCTTCGCGGTCGAGACCCTGTTCGAGGAACGCGGCCGCCGCTGGCCGGTGATGATCTCCGGGACGATCACCGACGCCTCCGGGCGGACGCTGTCCGGCCAGGTCACCGAGGCGTTCTGGAACTCGGTCCGGCACGCCAACCCGCTGCTCGATCGGCCTGAACTGCGCGCTGGGTGCGGCCGAGATGCGGCCCTACCTGGCCGAGATCTCCCGGATCGCCGACTGCTTCGTGTCCTGCTATCCGAACGCCGGGCTGCCCAACGCGTTCGGCGAGTACGACGAGGCACCCGACCAGACCGCGGCGATCGTCCGGGAGTTCGCCGAGAGCGGCCTGGTCAACCTGCTCGGCGGGTGCTGCGGCACCACCCCGGAACACATCGCGGCGATGGCGGCGTCGCGTCGACGGCGTCGCACCCGCGGGTGCCCGCCGGAGCGGACCCGGCGCTGCCGGCTGTCCGGGCTGGAGCCGCTGAACATCACCGCCGAATCGCTGTTCGTCAACGTCGGCGAGCGCACCAACATCACCGGCTCGGCGAAGTTCCGGAACCTGATCCGCGACGGCGACTACAACGCTGCCCTGACAGTGGCCCGGCAGCAGGTCGAGAACGGCGCGCAGATCATCGACGTCAACATGGACGAGGGGATGATCGACGGCGTCGCCGCGATGGACCGGTTCGTCAAGCTGATCGCCATCGGAGCCGGACATCAGCCGGGTGCCGATCATGGTCGACTCGTCGAAGTTCGAGGTCATCGAGGCCGGCCTGCAATGCGTGCAGGGCAAGCCGATCGTCAACTCGATCTCCATGAAGGAGGGCGAGGAAAGGTTCCGCGCGCACGCGCGGCTGTGCCGCAAGTACGGCGCGGCGATCGTGGTGATGGCCTTCGACGAGGACGGCCAGGCCGACAACCTCGAGCGCCGCCAGCAGATCTGCGAGCGGGCCTACCGGATCCTGGTCGACGAGGTCGGATTCCCGGCCGAGGACATCATCTTCGACCCGAACATCTTCGCGGTGGCCACCGGCATCGAGGAGCACGCCAACTACGGCCTCGACTTCATCGAGGGCACCCGCTGGATCAAGCAGAACCTGCCCGGCGCACTGGTCTCCGGTGGCGTCTCCAACGTGTCGTTCTCCTTCCGCGGCAACAACGCCGTGCGCGAGGCCATCCACGCCGTCTTCCTCTACCACGCGATCGCCGCCGGCATGGACATGGGCATCGTCAACGCCGGTGCGCTGGTCGTCTACGACCAGGTCGACGAGCGGCTGCGCGACCGGATCGAGGACGTCATCCTCAACCGTCGTCCGGACGCCGCCGAGCGGCTGCTGGAGATCGCCACCGAGTTCGCCGGGGCCGGCAAGAAGATCGAGGCCGCCAACGACGAGTGGCGTCAGCTGCCGGTCGACGAGCGGATCACCCACGCGCTGGTCAAGGGCATCGACAGCCTACGCCGAGACCGACACCGAGGAACTGCGGGCGCTGATCGAGGGCCGCGGCGGCCAGCCCATCGAGGTCATCGAGGGCCCGCTGATGGCCGGGATGAACGTCGTCGGCGACCTGTTCGGCGCCGGCAAGATGTTCCTGCCGCAGGTGGTGAAGTCGGCCCGGGTGATGAAGAAGGCCGTCGCCTACCTGATCCCGTTCATCGAGGCCGGCAAGTCGCCGGAGGATGCCGGCCGCAGCAACGGCACCGTCATCATGGCGACGGTCAAGGGCGACGTCCACGACATCGGCAAGAACATCGTCGGAGTCGTGTTGCAGTGCAACAACTATGACGTCATCGACCTCGGCGTGATGGTGCCGGCGCAGAAGATCCTGGACGCCGCCAAGGAACACGACGCCGACGTCATCGGGCTGTCCGGGCTGATCACCCCGTCGCTGGACGAGATGGTCAACTTCGCCTCCGAGATGGAGCGGCAGGGCTTCGAGATCCCGCTGATCATCGGCGGCGCGACCACCTCTCGGGCGCACACCGCGGTCAAGGTCGACCAGAAGTACCACGGCCCGGTGATCTGGGTGAAGGACGCCTCCCGGTCGGTGCCGGTGGTCGCCGCGCTGCTGTCCAACGAGCAGCGGCCGACACTGCTGGCCGACGTCGCCGCCGACTACGACTCGCTGCGGGAGCGGTACGCCGCCCGCAAGGACGCCAAGGTCATCCTGCCGATCGAGAAGGCCCGGGCGAATCGGACACCGATCGACTGGACCGGCTACCGCCCGCCGCGCCCGCGACTGCTCGCCCAACAGGCGCCGGACGTGCACTACCAGGGCGAACGGCGGGTGACCACGGCGACCCAGTTCGTCAAGACCTTCCACGACTACCCGCTGGCCGAACTGCGCGAGTACATCGACTGGCAGCCCTTCTTCAACGCCTGGGAGATGAAGGGGAAGTTCCCCGACATCCTGAACAACCCGGCATCGGGGGAGACCGCGCGCCGACTCTGGGACGACGCGCAGGTCATGCTGGACCGGATGATCGACGGAGAGGTGGGTCCGCGCCGTCCGGGGTGTTCGGGCTGTTCCCGGCGAGCACCGATCGACGACGACGACATCGAGGTCTACACCGACGAGCACCGCACCCAGGTGCTGACGACGCTGCGCGCAGGTGCGCCAACAGACCGAGCACCGACCCGGCGTGCCGCACCGGTCGCTGGCCGACTTCGTCGCCCCGAAGGCAACCGGCCTGCACGACTACGTCGGTGCGTTCGCGGTGACCGCGGGTCTGGGCATCGGCGACAAGATCCGCGAGTTCAAGGCGGCGCTGGACGACTACAGCGCCATCCTGCTGGAATCGCTGGCCGACCGGCTGGCCGAGGCCTTCGCCGAGCGCCTGCACGAGCGGGTCCGGACGGAGTTCTGGGCCTACCAGCCCAACGAGGACCTCGACAACGACGTCGCTGATCCAGGAGAAGTACGTCGGGATCCGGCCGGCACCGGGCTACCCGGCCTGCCCGGAGCACACCGAGAAGCAGACCATCTGGGAACTGCTGGATGTCGAGGAGAACACCGGCATCGAGCTGACCGAGAGCATGGCCATGTGGCCGGGCGCTGCGGTCAGCGGCCTGTACTTCTCGCACCCGCAGTCGCAGTACTTCGTCGTCGGGCAGATCGGCCGCGATCAGGTCGAGGACTACGCCAAACGCAAGGGCTGGACCGTCGCCGAGGCCGAGCGCTGGCTGTCGCCGAACCTCGGGTACCGCTCGGACAACGAATAGTCCTGCGATCCCTTGCGCCTCCACCAGATGGAGACGCAAGGATGTGGGTCATGCAGGACGCTGATGTGTCGATCGGAGATCTCGCGCGGCGCACCGGGCTGCACGGTGACGGCGATCCGGTTCTACGCGGACCACGGGATCATCCCGACGAGCGGGCGCAACCAGGCCGGCCACCGAAGGTTCGTCGCGGATGCGGTGGACCGGTTGGTGCTGGTGCGGGCTCTGCGCGGGCTCGGTGTCGACCTGCCGACAATTCGCCGCGTGCTGGCCCGGGAGATCTCCTTGTCGGCGGTCGCCGCGACCGGCTGCCACTGCTGGACCGGCAGATCCGGAGCCTGCAACGGCAACGGGCGGCACTGGGACTTCTCGCCCAGCAGGACGCCACACAGGGACAGGTGGATGCGATGCCGAACGACTCGAAGAAGTACAGAACGACTCGGTACAGAACGACTCGGTACAGAACACGGACGAAGCCGATCGGCTGATCGCGGACTTCTTCGAAGCTGTTCTGGAGAACATCGACCGCGGGTCCGGAATGGGTGGGGATCGTCCGATCGATGACCCCGGCGCTTCCCGACGACCCGGACGCCGAGCAGGCCCTGGCCTGGGTCGAGCTGATCGACATGCTGCGGGACAACGACTTCCGCCGGTTGATCCGGGTCATCGCCGAATCGTTCGCGGCCGAACGGGCCGGGACGCCGGCAGGCCCACCCCGTCGGGACGCGGTGACCAGGATCCGGGACAGGGTCGGTCCGGTCATGGCGGCCGGCGTCGAACCGACCTCGCCCGATGCCCTGCCGGTGGTCGATGCGCTCGTCGCCGGGTACGCATCAGCCGTCGGTCGTCAGGATGGCGACGACCTGCGGCGCGACCTGATGCAGCACCTTGCCACCGTGAACGATCCCCGCCGGGACGCCTATCTCCGCCGGCTGTCGGTGGTCAACGGCTGGCCGGAGCCGAGCGACCCGGGTCCCGCACTCGACTGGACCGTCCGGGCGTTGCGCGCCCGGACACCGGCCTGAGCCGGGAGTGGACATGCCGGGCTGACGGAGGGTCAGCTCAGCCGGACGCCACCCGAGTGCAGGACCCAGTCTGGTCGCGATGTCGGTGAGGATCTGCACGTAGTCGTCGTGCTCGAAACTGAACGGCAGCGCGAAGGCCACTTCGTTGATCTCCCGGAAAGCCGCGTGCGCGTAGAGCATCTCGGCAATCCGGTCGGAGTCGCCGACCAGATCCGCGGCGAACATCATCCGGGCGGGCCCCTGGGGCGTCGCCGTGCGGGCCAGTCGCTGTCCGGCGTAGCGCTCGTATTTCTCCCGTTGGTCTTCAGTTGCGGAATCGGTGGGAATGACGACCAGCCCCTGAGAGACCCGTGCGTTCTCGCCGGCCGGATGATGGGCGCGGAAGGTGCGGATGTGCGAGAGCTGGATCTCGGCGAAGTCGGTCGACTCCTCGGCGCGGACCACGCTGCTGGCCAACAGATTCAGACCCTGTTCACCGGCCCACTGCGCCGACCGTAACGACGCCCCGCCGTACCACAGACGCCCGGCCAGTCCGGGGGAGTGCGGTTGCACCCGGTCCGAGTAGACCTCGATGCCCTCCACCCCACTGAAGTCGGTGACCGGTTCGCCGCGGATCGCACGGAGCAACCGCAGCACCCGTTCGTAGCTGAAATCCTCCTGCTCTGCCGTATCCGGATAGAGCGCAGTCTTGACCAGATCGAACTTCATCGGTGGGCCGACGCTGACACCCGGATTGAGACGACCACCCGACAGCACATCGACCGTCGCGAAATCTTCGGCCAATCGCAGGGGGTTCTCCCAGCCGAGAGGCGTGACGGCGGTCCCGAGCTCGATGCGACTTGTCCGCTGGGTGGCCGCGGCCAGGACGGCGACCGGCGACGAGATGCCGTACTGCAGATGCCGGTGCCGAACCCACGCGCTGTCGAAACCCAGCTGCTCACCGAGCTCGATGATCCGCAGTGTTGATTCGTGGCCGGCACCGGGCTGTTCCGGATCGAACAGGCCGATGGTCAGGAACCCCAACCTGATCAGTGGCTCACCGGGTGCTGGCATGGCGCCTCCTTCGTCGGACGCATTCTTCCCGGCGGGCATCGACGCCCCACCCGCGCCCCCGCCAGGTCCCCGGAAAACAATCCGAAGAATTCCTCCGCGAGCTGTCGGATCCGGGCAGCGGTGTTCGTAGCAGGGGTGACAGGCCGCCCACCCGGCGGCACCGGCAAGGCTGAAGGAGCCGAAGATGAAGTTGACGACCATGACCCAGGTGACCCTCGATGGAGTGGTGCAGGGTAACGGCGGCGCCTCCGATGAGGACCGCAGGAACGGCTTCGAGCGCGGCGGCTGGGCGCTGGGGGCCGGCGACGGCGACACCATGACGCTGATCAACCAGACCTACCAGCGCGCCGACGCGTTTTTGTTCGGCCGACGCACCTACGAGCTCTTCGCCGGCTACTGGGGTGTGCGGACCGACCTCGAGAACCCGATCGTCGGTGCCCTGAACACGCGGCCGAAGTACGTCGCATCCTCCACTCTCACCGAGGCCGGCTGGGCGGGCACGACCGTTCTGGACGCCGATCTCGCCGCTGCCATCCGCCGGCTGAAGGCGGCGCCGGGAGGTGAACTGCAGGTGCACGGCAGCGGCACCCTGGTTCGCTGGTTGCTGGACAACGATCTCGTCGACGAGATGACCCTGATCGTCGTCCCGGTGATCCTCGGCCAGGGCACCCGGCTGTTTCCCGACACCGGCCCGGACCTCGCGCTGGAACTGCTGGGATCCAAGGCCGACTCGAAGGGAGTCGTGACTCAGGTCTTCCGGCCCAACGGGAGCCCGCGCTACCCCGCCGGCTGAGCGAACCGGCCGAGAACAGCAGCAGCGAAGAACAATGGCAGCACGACAGAGAAAGGATCGTCAGATGCAATACCTGATCTCCGTGATCGATGACGGCACCGGCCCGGAAACGGCGACCGAGGATGCGGCCATCGACGTGTTCAACGATCGGCTCAAAGCCGAGGGCTACTGGGTGTTCGCCGGCGGCCTCGGCACACCCGACCCGGCGACCGTGGTCGACAACCGCGGCGCCGAAGTGGTGGTCACCGACGGGCCGTTCCTGGAGTCGAAGGAGTACCTGGTGGGCTTCTGGATCGTCCAGGCGCCCGACCTGGACGTCGCGTTGGAACTGGCCGCCGAGGGATCGAAGGCGTGCAACCGGAAGATCGAGGTGCGGCCGTTCCTATGACGGCGGTCGGCGTCCAGGACGAGATCACCCGCACCCACCGCGAGCAGTGGGCGCGGGTGGTCGCCGCCCTGACCAGGCGGTTCGGCGACCTCGACATCGCCGAGGAGGCGGCAGCGGAGGCGTTCGCCACCGCTGTCGAACGGTGGCCGGTCGACGGGGTGCCGCCGAATCCGGGGGCCTGGCTGACGACCACGGCGACCCGCAAGGCCATCGACCGGATCCGGCGCGAGAACAAGCGCCACGACAAGCACCAGGAGGCTCACGTGGTGTACGCCAACGACCCGTCCGAACCCGTTGGCGCCGTGGACGACGAGGTGCTCCGGCTGATCTTCACCTGCTGCCACCCGGCGCTCGCGATGCAGACCCGGGTGGCGCTGACCCTGCGAATGGTCGGCGGACTGACGGTGCCCGAGATCGCTCGAGCCTTCCTGGTGCCCGAGAACACCATGGGGCGGCGGCTGACCCGCGCGAAAGACAAGATCAGGGTCGCTCGCATCCCGTACCGGGTGCCGTCGACGAAGGATCTGCCGGCACGTGTTTCCGGCGTCCTCGCCGTGCTCTATCTGGTCTTCAACGAGGGCTACCTGGCGTCCGGCTCCGACACCGATCCCGTCCGGAACGACCTGACCGCCGAGGCGATCCGGCTCACCCGGCTGATCCGGGAGCTGCTGCCGCAGGACGGTGAGGTGGCCGGGCTACTGGCACTGATGCTGCTGACCGAGGCCCGCAGCGCGGCGCGGCTCTCGGCGAGTGGTGAGCTGGTCGCCCTCGACGAGCAGGACCGGCGCGCCTGGAATGCGGCACAGATCACCGAGGGTCATCGACTGGTGCGCGAGCGGCTGGCCACCGGAGTCGCTCCCGGTCGGTATCAGATCCTGGCCGCGATCAACGCCGTGCACACCTCCGCGCGCGACATGCGGGACACCGACTGGTCGCAGATCATCGCGCTCTACGACCAGCTCGCGCGCCTCGACCCGTCGCCGATCGTCGCGCTCAACCGCGCCATCGCGGTCGCCGAGCTCGATGGCCCGGAGGTCGCGCTGGCAGCCGTCGACCGTTTGCAGGACACCCTGAACGGCTACCACGCCTACCACGTCACCCGCGCCGAACTGCTGCGTCGGCTGGGCCGCACTGACCCGTCACGCGCGGCGTACGACATGGCGATCGAGCTGGCGGGCAACAGCGCAGAGATCGCCGCCCTGTCCCGTCGGCGCGACCAGCTGGGGCCGCCGAACGCTCGCTAGCGCCTGCCGTCCTGGCGATAACGATTGTGGCCGTGGTGATAGGAGCCGTACCGGCGGCGGCGCCCGGACATGATGAAGAAGATCACCAGCACCACCCAGAAGAGCGGGAACGGGAAGAAGCCGTGGGTGATCGCACCGATGGACATCAGCAGGGCCACGACCAGGATGATCGCCAGCACCGGTGGGGGACGGCGGACCGGCGGTCGCTGCGGGCCGCTCCACGGCGCCGATGCGCGGTCAACTCGACGCTGCTGGTCCTCGGGGAGATCCTCCAGCAGCACCGGCAGCTGATCGAGATGGGTTGCGGCATAGGCCTTCGCCACCCGCTCGTCGAACTCCGTCGGATCGAGCCGGCCCTCGGTGAAGTGCCGGGTCAGCCGGTCGACGGCGTCCTGCCGATCGGTGTGTCCGGCCCGCATGTGTGGGGTTGTCATGACGACGGGTCGCCGCCCTTGCCGTCGTGCTCGCCGAGGATCCGGTAGAGGTCGGCCCTCGTCCTTGCCAGCACCTTGCGGGCTTCGGCCATCTGCTCCGGCGTACCGGTGCGGGCGACGTGCACGAAGGCGGCTCCGACCTGGAACACCAGGTCTCCCAGCTGGGTGTCGTCCTCGCTGGGCGCCACACCCTCCCACAACGAGGCGAACTCCTCGGCCCGGTCGGCCGCCACGCGTTGGCCCTCGTCGGTCAGCCGGTACACCCGTCGGCCGTCCTGCTCCTGGGCGCGGACCAGTCCCTCGTCCTCCAGTTGCTGGAGTGTCGGGTAGACCGATCCTGGGCTCGGCTTCCACGCGCCGCCGCTGCGTTGGCTGATCTCCTGGATCATCTGGTACCCGTGCATGGGCTGTTCGGCCAGCAGCGCGATGACGGCGGAGCGGACATCGCCGCGGCCGGCGCGCTGCCCCCGGTGATGTCGTGGGCCCTTCTCCCAGGGATCACCACCGCCGGGAGGGCCCCAATTCCAACCGCGCGCACCCTGCCACGGTGCCCGTTGTCCCCTCGAACCGCCGAAACCGCTCTCGGCAAAGGTCTTTCGGAGCCAGCCGGGCAGGTCCCAGTCGGCTCCGCCGTCACAGGCGTAGGCGTTCATCGATCCTCCTGACGATCGGTTGCGATACTTCGACGATATATCGCGATACAGCGCTGTCAAGGGTGATCGACGGCCTATGAGGGATGTTCCGGGGGCACCCTGACGCTGACCCTGACCAGTACCGGGGTAGGTCAGGGTCGCTGTTCGTCTGGCAGGGTCAGCGGATCGCCGGGGGAGGGCGCCTCGACCGTGCGCTCGTCCTGCACCTGGACCTCGATCCGCGCACGGTGCGCCGCCGGATGCCAGATCTCCTCGAAGGGTCCGGCCACCGACCCGCCGGCCCGTCGGCCGCGATCACGGGTGGTAAGCCAGGCCAACCCGCCCATGATCGCGCCGAAGACCATCACGACAGCGATGGCCGGCAGCAGATAGTCCACGCATCGAGCGTATGCCCGACAGACGAAACATCGAAGGGGTCAGGAACCGAACAGGGTCTGGCACGCGGGGACAGCCCGCACCGCCTGCCGAACAGCTGGCGTCGGTTCGAAGTTGGCAATGCCGAGATCGGCGGTCGCCGCCTGGAAGTCGGCCAGGAACTGGTTGCCGGCGGCCTGATCGTTGGGATCGAGCTGCAGGGCCTTCTGTCCGTAGTCGGTGAAGACCGGTCCACCCTGTTGCATGTTCGCCTGCAGTTGCTGGGCAACCTGATCTCCGCCCTCGAAGGTGGGCGGCGGAAGCGCCGCCAGCTTCGCACCGGTGTCGGTGAGGGCGGTGCCGATGCTGGTCATCTGTTCGCTGAGCTGCTGCACCGAGGTGATCGTGGACGCTCCGCTCTGCAGCTCTCCGAGCGGACCCATGCCGGTGCAGAAGGTGTCGAACCAGGTGGCCGTCTGCGCGTCCAACTCGGTGGTGTCCCCGCCGATCGTGATCGCCGAGGAACTCGGTGCCGACGTGCTCGTCGCGGACAAACTCGACGCGGCGGCGGTGGAGGAAGCGGCACTCGACGAGGCGGCGGGGGAGGAACTGGGACTCGACTGCGGCACTCGTCGTGCTGCCTGCGGTGTCGCTCGATGAACTGCAGGCCGCCAACAGAACCGCGGCGGCGACAATGCCGGCGACGATCGACGCTCGCTTCATGGCTGAGATCTCCTATGGGTTGCCGAGTTCCGGACACCCTAACGTGTTGTTACCGGTGCAAATACACCGTTCAACGTGAATCCGACCTGCACATCCCCAACAATTCCGCCCGCTGCCGAGTGCGAAACTCTCGCTCGGCGCGGGTCGACGGCCCGGTGAGCGCTTCGTCGAGTGCGCCGACCGCTTCGGAGTACCGGCCGTCGCGGGCGAGCAGTTCGGCACGGACGGCATGCCAGCGGGGAGTCCGCGGAAGATCGTCCATCAGCGCGAGACCGCTTGCGGGACCGAATGCCTCGGCCGCCGCAACGGCCCGGCCGAGGCTTGCTGCCTCGTTCGGGGCAAGGGTCAGGAGCAGTTCGTACAACCGAAGGATCTCGCTCCAGTCGGTGGACTCGTAGCTGGTTGCCCTCGCATGCTCGGCGGCGATCGCGGCCTGGAGCTGGTAAGCGTCCGCCTGCCGTTGCGAACGCAGCAGGGAGTCGTTCAGCAACCCGATCCCGCGCTCGATGGCTGCGCCGTCCCACAAGCTGCGATCCTGGCGGTCGAGCGTGACGACGACACCGGCAGCGTCGAGCCGGGCAGGTCGACGGGCCTCGGTGAGCAGCAGCAGGGACAGCACCGCGGTGGGCATCAGTTGATCCGGCAGCAGCACGTGCAGGAGTTCGGCCAACCGAATCGCCTCGGTGCAGCTGTCGATGTCGTAGAGATCGGCGCTGTCCAGCGGCGCGTGACCCGCCGTGTACAGACTGTGGATCACCCCACACACCGCGGGCAGGCGTTCCGCCAGTTCGGGCTCCGTCGGCACCCGGTAGGGGATGTTCGCGGCAGCGATCTTGTGCCTGGCCCTGGTCAGACTCTTCTTCGTCGCCGCCTCGGTGGTCAGCAGCACGCCGGCGATCTGCGCCGGCGACAGCCCGCACAAGGTGCGCAGGGCGAGGGCAACGCGCGTCGCCGGGGACAACGTCGGGTGGCAGCAGATGAAGATCAGTCGCAATTGGTCGTCATGGACGACTCCGTCCGCCGGCAGGTCGGACCTGGACAACTCCATCATCAGCAGTCCGTCCCGTTCCTTGCCCGCCCGGTCCCGCTCGCGGCGAATGATGTCGATGGCCTTTCGTCGGGCGGTCACCGTCAGCCAGGCTCGAGGTTCGGGCGGCGGCCCGGTCACCGGCCACGCCTTCAGCGCGGCCAACGTCGCCTCCGAGACGGCATCCTCGGCGATCTGGACGTCGCCGACGGTCCGAATCAGGGTCGCGAGAATGCGCGCTCCCTCGACCCGGACCGTCTCGGCGAGTCCGTCGAACTCAAGGACCACGGTCGCTCATCTCGATGCGATGACCGGGCGGACCTCGACGGCGCCGTTCCAGGCGGCCGGCAGCTCGGCCGAGATGGCCACCGCCTGATCGAGATCGTCGGCCTCGATGAGGTAGAAGCCGGTCAACGCCTCCTTGGTCTCCGCATAGGGGCCATCGGTGGTGATCACCGGCCCACCGCGGGCTCCCTGCACCCGGACCACCGTTGCCGTGCCGGTCGGGTGCAGTACGACGCTGGCCCTGATCGAGTCGGCGTTCTGCACGGCGAACTGCCGGTACTCGGCCAATTCGTCGGCCTGTTCCGGTGCCCACCAATCGACATCGGCGCTGTAGACAAGTGCTACGTACTCGGCCATCGGACTTCTCCTTCTCCTCCGTCAGGTCCCACTGTGGTCCCTCATCACAGGAACGAACGGGTAGCCCCCGGAAAGGACACCCCGAGCGACCAATTCTGTCGAGCGACCAATTCTGCCGATGCTGCCGGACGGCCGGCGACATGGTCGGGTACCGGGATTCCGGCGGCCCGTTCGAACAAGAGCAACCCAATGGTTGCATTATCCAGGACGCCGCCTTAGAGTGAATAGCAACCACTGAGTTGCACGTTGACAGACCCGACGGCGTGCAGCTCGCCCATCACCTGCCATCGCGAGCACTCGAGATGGCGCTCACAGAAAGAGGTATCACTCATGGTCGACATCCTGCACAAGGTCGGCATCGCATCGACGCCGGACGAGATCTATCGCCGCGCTCACCACGGTGGACGGCCTCTCCGGCTGGTGGACCGACGACACCTCGGGTGATCCCGCCGTCGGTGGGACCATCCACTTCACGTTCGGGCCGGGCAGTATCCACACCCGGGTCGTCGATCTGCAGCCCGGACGGCGGGTGCTGTGGGAGGTGGTGGACGAGCCGGAGGAATGGGTCGACACCGAAATCCTGTTCGAACTCCGGCCGGAGGGCGACTACACCACCGTCCTGTTCAGCCACCGCGGCTGGAAGGAGCCGGTCGAGTTCATGCACCACTGCAGCACCAAATGGGCGACCTATCTGATGAGTCTGAAGTCGTTGCTCGAAACCGGTAAGGGCGCGCCGGCTCCGCGCGACGTCAAGATCGACAGTTGGGACTGACGACGAGCTCGTCGAGTCGGCCGCGGAGGAAGGCGCGCTCGGCGGAGTTGGTGGCCAGCTCGAGGGCGCGTTCGTAGGCAATTGCCGCTGCCGTCGTTCTCCCGGCGCGACGAAGCAAGTCGGCCCGGGTCGCCTGATAGGCGTGGTACCGCGGAAGATCCAAGTCGTCCAAGATCGCCAATCCGGCGTCCGGGCCGTCGACCTCGGCGATCGCAACGGCCCGGTTCAGTGCGACGACGGCCGTCGGCTCCACGGCGAACAGCTGGTCGTAGAGAGCGACGATCTGCCGCCAGTCCGTGTCCTTCGCGTCGACGGCGTCGGTGTGAACGGCGTTGATGGCGGCCAGGAACTGGTAGCGGCCGGGTCGGCCCCTGCGCAGGCAGATCCGGACGAGCCGATGCCCTTCCGCGATCAGCTGGTGATCCCATTGGGATCGGTCCTGCTCCGGGAGGGTGACGAGGACGCCGTCCGCGAACCGGCTGGGCCGGCGGGCCTCGGTGAGCAGCATCAGGGCCAGCAGTCCGAGTACCTCGGGTTCGTCCGGCATCAGGGCGGCCAGAATCCGCGTCAACCGGATCGCCTCGCTGCACAGCTCGGCCCGGAGCGCGTTCGTTGGGCCTTCCGCGGCGCCGCCAGCATCCACATCGGTTGCTGCGACGTTCATCTCGCTGGGCGAAGAGATGGTCGACGGCAGATAGCCCTCGTTGAACACCAGAAACAGGGTGGCCAGGACGCCGCGAAGCCGGTTCGGCAATTCGGCATCGGGAGGGACCCGGTAGGGGATCCTGGCCGCCCTGATCTTCTGTTTGGAACGGGTCAGTCGCTTGGCCATCGCCGCCTCGTCGACCAGGAAGGCAGCGGCGATCTCGGCGATGCTCAGCCCGCCGAGCAGCCGCAGGGTGAGCGCGACCTGGGAGCCGGTTGCCAGGGCCGGGTGGCAACAGGTGAACATCAGCCGGAGTCGGTCGTCCACCACCGACGACGGCGGTTCGACGAACGGGTCGTCGACGGGTTCATTGATCATGGCGGCCTGTGCCTGTTTCGAGTCGCGGGTCGACTCGCGACGGATCCGGTCGATCGCCCGGTTGTAGGCCGTGGTGGTCAGCCAGGCCCCGGGGTTCGGCGGCGGTCCCTGTTCGGACCAGCGCTGCAGAGCGATGAGGTAGGCCTCCTGGGCCGCTTCCTCGGCGACATCGAGGTCACCGAGTCGGCGGGCCAGGGTGGCGATCACCCGACCATGCTCCTCGCGGAACACACGATCGAGCTCTGCACGGCCGGATGCCGTCACGAGTCGATCAGGCTTCCGGCTCGGACTGGAACGGCCGAACCTCCACCGCACCGTTGCACGCTGCCGACCCCCTGCGGGCCCAATCGAGGGCTGCGTCGAGATCGGCCACGTCGATGATCCAGAAGCCGCCGATGTGCTCCTTCGACTCCAGGTAAGGGCCGTCGGTGATCACCGGATCACCGGAGCCGGTGGCATCGATGACGGTGGCGGTGGCGGCGGGGTGCAGACCGCCGGCGAAGACCCACGAGCCGGATTCGCGCAGCTCGGTGTTGAACTTCTCGACCGCTGCGTAGAGGTCCTGGACGTTGTCCGGGATGGGGTCGGTGTCGCTGCCGTGGACAGAAAGCAGGTACTCGGTCATGTCGGGCTCCTCAAGGGTTGGTGGCTACTGGTGTGCGGAGAGAGTGCGGGTGATGTGTCGGCGGGTGCCGGGGTGGTGCTCGGACGTCGTCCGCGGTCAGGCCGGGACGATGACTTCCCTGCCGTCGACGACCTCGATGTCGCCGGAACCGAGCGCTCCGGCGGGCCGCAGGGTCAGCGCGATCGCTCCCGTCGTCGTGGTCGTGGAGTCGACAAGGGCAAGGGTGCCGGGGACGGCGCCGTCCGGGAAGAGCCGCTTTCCACCGCCGACGATGACCGGGAAGATCACCAGCCGGTATTCGTCGATGAGTCCGGCGTCGTGCAAGGTGTGCGCCAGTTCGCAGCTCCCGTGCACCTGGAGCTCACCGCCCGGCTTCGCCTTCAGCGCTTCGACAGCGGCGACGACGTCACCGGAGATGACCGAGGTGTTCTGCCACGCCGCCTCTTTCATGGTGCGGGACGCAACATGCTTCGGCCTGTTGTTGAGCTTGGCCGCGACGACGTCGTCGGGGTCCGAGACCTGCGACCAGAAGGTGTGGAACATGTCGTACGTGGTCCGTCCGAGCAGCACCTCGTCGGTGGCGGCGAACCAGCCGTCGACCACCGCGCCGAAGCCCTCGTCCACGAAGGGGACCAGCCAGCCGCCCTTGTCGAACCCGCCGGAGCGATCCTCGTCGGGACCGCCCGGCCCCTGCATGACGCCGTCGAGGCTGAGGAAGGTGTTCAGGGTGAGCTTCATCTGCATCTCCTTGTCGATGTGACCGGCAACCCCGCGGCTGCCCTCACCTACTCCACGAACGGGTCCGGCGCTCCAGGACATCCCTGTCGAAGAATTCCCCGAACCAGTTTTCCGGCGGCCGGCGGCGGTCACGCACCTGCGTCGATGAGCAGCCGGACGGTGACGGTGTCGCCCTCGTCGAGCCCCTCGGACCGGCGGACGACGTCTTTCATCGGCACGATGTAGCCGCCGTTCTTCGGGAACAGCGACGTGGAGAAGTCGGTGCTGCCCACCCGCACGGTGGCCGGGATCATTCCCCATCCGTACGAGACGGCCGCGGACACTTCGTGCAGGTGGCCGGCCTGCTCGTCCGGCACCGTCACGAAGTAGTAGGGGGACGGCCCCCGCCAGTACCAGATGTCGCCGGTGAAGGTCAGCTGCATCAGACAAGGCTAGGCAGCATCCCGGGCGTTCTGCGTCCGGATCGGACCATGGTCAGGCCACTCACTGTGTTGGCCCGTCGAGAACCGCGGGGGATCCGGCGCCCTCGTGCATGCGGGTGGCGATGAACGGGAAGATCGCCACCGACAGCACCCCCGCGCCGACCAGGGCGGCTGCGTTCTCCGGCAGCATCACCCCGGAATCCACGCCGATCGTCGCCAGCGCGACCAACAACGGCAGCGCGGTGGCGGTCAGGAACACCATCTCTATTCGTTCTCGGAACGGAAGCGTCTTGCGGTACACCAGCAAGGACGGCAGCCCGCGGACCACCAGCAACAGCGCGAAGAAGACCAGCAGACGGACCGGGTTCTCGACGATCGACACCACGTCCAGCGCCATTCCGGAACTGACGAAGAAGACCGGGATGAAGAACCCGTAGCCGACGGCATCCAGCTTCTCGTCGAGTTCGGCGGCGTCGTCGCTGGCCGTCTGCCGGAGCACCATTCCGGCGAAGAACGCCCCCAGGGCCGCCTCCACCCCGAATCGCTCGGTGATCAGCAGCAGGCCGACCAGCAGTACGACGGTGATCCGCAGCGTCGACTGGGAGGTGGCGTTCTTGTTCTCGTTGATGATCGCCCCCACCCTGGTTCCGGAGAGCAGATGGGTGAGCCAGGCGAGCAGGAAGGCCAGCCCGGCGATCGAGGCGATGATCAGGGCTTCCCACCAGGTCTTGTAGGCCCCGAGGAACAGCGAGATGGCGAGAATCGGGAACAGTTCGCCGACCGCGCCGGCCGCGAAGATGAATCGGCCGAAAACGCCTTTGAGCATGTTCTGGTCCCGCAGGATCGGTAGCAGCGTGCCGAGCGCGGTGGTGGTCAACGCGATGGCCACCGGCACGAAGGCGTGCACGAAGCCGATGGCGGCCAACCCACCCACGATCGCGACGGCGAGAACAGCGCTGATCGCCCAGCCGACGAGTGCCTGCTGGCCGGCCTTCTCCCGCAGCAGCTTGGGGTCCAACTCGTAACCGGCCAGCAGGAACAGGAAGCCGAGACCCAGCCCGGCGATCAGCTGGATCTCTGCGGAATCGGCGAATCCCAACACCTCTGGCCCGATCACGATGCCGCCGAGGATGAGGAACAACACCTGCGGCGGTCGTCCAGGTATCAACCGGCAGACGATCGGTGCAGCGGCGGCGATCGCCATCACGAGCAGCAGCGACAACAGCGATTCCGTGCTCACGACCGGATCATCCGAGCGTCGGTGCCGCCGGAGCGTCCGGCTGATCGCGGGTGCTCACGAGCAATCCATACCGACATGGCAGGCCCTTCGTTTCGACGCCGTCGGACGGGCAGTGGCGCGTTGTCGATCACCGTAGCCAGGTCGACCGACTTCAGGAACGGAAGGGACGCCTTCAGGAACGGAAGGGGGACGGAACGTTCGGGAACGGCGGCAGCGGCGACGGCTGCAACGGGGGCTGCGGTGTGTCCGGCGGCCGGGGCGGCCAGGCCGGACGCTCCGGCGGCCGGACGGCGGCCGGTTCGCGGTGCACCTCGCGATCGGCCCGTGCTGCGTCGTCCCGTGCTGTGTCGTTCTGTGCTGCGTCGTTCTGGGCAGGATCGTCGCCGACGCTGATCCCGTAGTCGGTGGCCAGGCCGGCCAGCCCGGAGGCGTAACCCTGACCGACGGCGCGGAACTTCCACCCACCGGCCCGCCGGTACAACTCGCCGAAGACGAAGGCGGTTTCGGTCGTGGCGTCGGTGATTTCGAAGACCGCGAGCTGTTGCCCGCTGTCGGCGGACACGGTCAGGGTGAGGCCGGGGACCTTGCCGAACGGCCCGCCGTCCGCTGAACCGGCAATCACCACTGTGGTCACCGATGGTTCGACGGTCAGCAGGTTGACCCGCATCGCGTCGGAAACGGTCGACCCCGAGGTGGATTTCCCGTCGTGTGTCACGGCACCGGAACGATGTCGCGGCTGGTTGTAGAAGACGAAATCGTCATCACCGCGCACCTTCCCGTGTTCGCCGAGCAGCAGAGCGGACACGTCGGCATCGGGAACGCCCGGACCTGAAGTCCAACTGAGCGCGACCTGCACCGCCGCTGCCGCCACCGGAATGTTCGCGCCCTTGGAGATCGCCGTCATGAAAGACAATGGTGCTCCATGACGGCCGCCTGCCGGGGTCGGGCCGGCAGTTTCGCTCGGACCGGATGATCGTCGGCACCGTGCGGCGGCTCGATTTGCCGACCGGACAGCGGTGTCATATGCTCGACGAGGTTCGAGGGGGATACGCACTTGGGGCGTCTCGCCAGGTTCAATTCCTGGGTCCTCCACCACAAGTTCTTTCCAGTGCGCACTCTCCCAATCGATCTCGTTGCCTGCTGTGCTGTCCGTCGCCGGATCAAGCAGGGCCGAAACGATCACCCGAACAGTTCAGCCGGGTTGCGGTACGGCAGGTTGTGCGCTTCGGCCACCGGTTGGGTCACCAAGTGCCCGTGCAGGGTGGACAAACCCAGGGTCAGCGCGGGATCGCCGGCCGCGGCGCCGGCGATTCCCAGGTCCGCGACCTTGACCAGGTAGGGCAGGGTGGCCGAGGTCAGGGCCAGGGTCGAGGTCCTGGCCACCGCGCCGGGGATGTTCGCGACGCAATAGTGCACCACTCCCTCCTCGACATAGGTGGGGTCGGAATGCGTGGTGGCGTGGCTGGTCTCGATGCAGCCGCCCTGATCGATCGCGATGTCCACGACCACACTTCCCGGCCGCATGCTGGCCACCATCTCCCGGGACACCAACTTCGGAGCCTTCGCACCGGGCACCAGCACCGCACCGATCACCACGTCGGAATCGGCGATGTACGCCGCCATCCTGGCCCGGTTCGGGGTGACCAGGTCCAACCGGCCCTCGAAGATGTCCGACAGGTACGCCAACCGCGCCGGGTTGGTGTCGAAAACCCGGACGATGGCCCGCATCCCGATCGCGATCTTGGCTGCCTCGGTTCCTGACACTCCGCCGCCGATGATCGTCACCTTTGCCGCGGGGGTACCCGGTACCCCGCCGAGCAGGATCCCGGCCCCACCGGCCGGACTCTCCAACGCCCTGGCCGCGGCCTGCACGGCCAACCGGCCGGCGACCTCGCTCATCGGGGTCAACAGCGGCAGTTTCCGGTCCGGTGTCTGCACCGTCTCGTACGCGATGGAGTCGATCTGCTTCTCCAGAAGGAACTCGGTCAGCTGTCGATCCGCGGCAAGGTGCAGGTAGGTGAACAGCTGCTGCCCCTGCCGGAACCGGTGATACTCCGCCGGAATCGGCTCCTTGACCTTCACGATCAGGTCCGCACCGGCGAAGACCTCGTCCGCCGTACCGACGATCGTCCCGCCGGCAGCGGCGAATTCCTCGTCTGGAAACCGGGATCCGTTGCCGGCGCCGGTTTCCACCAGCACCCGATGGCCGTGATGCACGAGCTCGGCGACGCCGTCGGGCTGCACAGCGACCCGGTTCTCGTTGTCCTTGATTTCCTTGGGTACACCGACAACCAGCGACACGGCGGGCTCCTTCGGGAGAGTGGTGAGGCCAACCCAGCCTGCCCGCAGTTCAGCGGCGGCGCGAATCGGACGGCAGATCCGCCGTGAGCGCCTCCACCACGGACCGGACGACGGCGGGGTCCCGCAGCAGCCGCTGATGGCCCAGTCCTTGGGTGGTGACCAGCGAGGCCCTCGGCCAATGACGCACCAAGGCTGCTGCCTCGGCGTAGGGACTGAGGCGGTCGTCGCGATCGTGGACGACCACCGCGCCGTCGGTGTCGGTGTGCTCGAGCAATCCGGCCAGCTCGAATCCGTCCACCGCCAATCCGGTGTACCGCTCGACATGGGCGGGGAGCAGCCGCCGCGTTCGCGGGCCGAGACCCAGGTGCCGGCCGAACATCTCCAACTGCCCGACCACCTGGGTCACCGGCGCCAGCAGGACCAGTCGGTCGCACCGGAAACCACCGGCAGCGAGTGCGAGACCGGTGGCAACCGCTCCGAGCGAATGGGCGACCACGGCGCGCGCAGGGCCGTACTGCTCGACGACGGCGGTGAGCGCCCGACCGAACTCCACGGCGTTCGTCCGTCGGTGGCCAGGACTGCTGGACGCTGATCGGCCATGCGCCGGGGCGTCGAAGGTGATCACCCGAAACCCGCGATCGAGCAGCGGCGACACCAGAGTGCCGACCTGAGAACCCTGGCCACCCCATCCGTGTATGAAGAACACCGCCGGGCCGTCCTGGCCCCATGCCGTGCCCTGCAGCGTGATGTCGACTGGGTCAGCCTCCAGGTCGACCTCGAAGTCGATCCCGCCCAGCTGCGGATCGATCGCAACGGCCGGACGCGGTCGCGGCGGCGTGAACCACATGCTGCCGGCGATCGCGGCGGCGCGGCCGGGGCTGACCCGTTCACCCGCTCCGAAGGCTGCCCGGACAGCCGCGTGACGGACGAGTTGGCCCGGCGGGATTCTCCTCGACGCGTTCGGCATCAGACACCGACCTGCACAGAGTTCGGAGAATTCCACACCAGCTGTCGGCGCAGCATCCAGACGAACATCAGGGCAACCGCGACTCCCGGGATGTCACGCCAGAGGCTGACCGACGTCAGCTGATCCAGCAGGCCGACGATCTCGGCCGGCGAATGGCCGGGCGTGCCCAGCTGCTGCTGCAACGGGATCGCCAGAGCCACGGTGACGATCCCGATACCGATCTGCAGCGCGAGGGTGACGGCGACAGCAGGCAGCGGGACCGCGGGCGGCCGCCATCGGAGCAGCAACCCGTTGAGAACCGTGGCCACCAGCAGCGGCACGGGAAGGAAGGGAAGCAATCGCAGTCCGAAGGCCGAGTGGTACTCGGCAAAGCCGTCGAAGCCCGCGAGGTCGTACCACGACGGATAGACCACATTCCCTTCGAACAGGCCGGCGCCGGTGACCGCGAAGACCAGCGCGACGGTGGCGGTGAACAGGGTCGACACGCGCGCGGAAGCGGCGGTCGACGGCGACGGGCAGGATGGCGGATGATTGCGACATGGCTGGAGACTACTCAATTCAATTGAGTCTTCTCCAGCGAATTAAAGACGGCGATGGGTGAGGTGTGGTGGGTTCGCGTAAGTACGCCAGCCAGGTCCGGGATGAATCGTCGAGGGAGACCAGGCGCAGGGTGGTCGAGGCCGCCCGTCACCACTTTCTCGCCGACGGCTACGCAGGCACGACGATCAGGGCGATCGCGGCCTCGGCCGGGGTCTCCGAGCAGACCGTCTACTCGCGGGTGGGCAACAAGGCAGCCGTGCTCAAAGCCGTCTACGACCTGACCCTGGCCGGCGATGACGAACCAGTGCCGATGGCCCAAAGGCCCGAGGTCATCGCAATGCACAATGCGCTCGATGCCCGCACACTCCTGGTCGCCTACGCCCGCTCGGCAACCGCGATGGGCGCACGGCTGCGTCCGCTGCTCGAGCTGGTGTACGGCGCCCGGGCGGTGGAGCCCGATCTCGATCGATTGGCTCGCATCGGCGCTGAAGAACGGCGGATCGGCACGACGATGTTCGCGAAGAGTTTCGTCGGGCGGGGTTTCGCCCGGCCCGGTTTGGACGTCGACGGCGTCGTCGACCTGGTCTGGGTGCTCAATTCGCCAGAGGTCTACCTGTTGCAGGTGCGCGATCGTCAACTGAGCGACCAGGATTACGAATCCTGGTTGGCGACTTCACTGCTGGCCTGCCTGACGCCGGCCGTGGATCCCGGCGATCGCTCCTGATCGGCACGTGTCGGCGAGATCACGCGCGCCCGATGGGGCGTTACGGCCCGGAGTCGGGCACGATCTACGACTGAAGGGGAGTAGTTCCGCCCGGTAACGGGTGCGGATGGTCGACATGCTGGCGCTCCGGTGCCCGGTCATCCACCGGCTGATCGATGGCCGGCGAACGAGACCTTCGGCCAGTGACTGCATGCTGGCCGAGGGCACTGTCCAGCGCACTCGGTCGGCCTCACCGAGAGGACCCGAGATGGTGACGATCCCGGCGCAACAGCAGCGACCGGTGCTGCCATGACGTTCTGGCCACTGATGCTGATCTCCATCGGCGTATCCGCCGATGCCTTCGCCGTCGCGCTCGGCAAGGGTTTGCACCTTCGCCGGTTCAACCTGGTCAACGCGGCGATCATCGCGGTCACCTTCGGCTTGTTCCAGGCCCTGATGCCGCTGATCGGCTACTTCCTGGGCACCCGCTTCGCCGACTACATCGTCGACTTCGACCACTGGATCGCCTTCGCCCTGCTCAGCGCCGTCGGGGCAAAGATGCTGTGGGAGGCATTTTCCAGCCACGAGGACACCGAAAAGGACGTCGACTCCATCAACTTCCGGGAACTGCTGGTGCTGGCGATCGCGACCAGCATCGACGCCCTGGCCGTCGGCATCACCTTCGCGTTCCTCCCGGACGTGTCGATCGTGCCCGCCGTCACCATGATCGGGGTCACCACGCTGCTGATCAGCTTCGCGGGCGTTCTCATCGGGCACCGGGTCGGGATCAGGTTCGGCAAACCGGCGGAGATCGCCGGCGGCGTCATTCTCATTCTGATCGGGGTGCGGATACTCGCCGATCATCTCGGACTCTTCGGCTGACCGACCGTCGGGTGCTCCGGCCGATCTGGGCGGCTGCGCTCAGGCCGATGTGGGCCGCTGCGCTCAGCGCTCGGCGTTCCGGGAGGGGACCGGCACCAGCGGAAGGTCGACGACGTCATCGAGATCGCGTGTCCGCCGCAGCGTCCGACCGCCGGTGACGGCCAGCACGATCCCGAAGATGGCCGCACCGACCAGCACGATGGTCGTCCCGCTGGGCACGTCGAGGTGGTAGCTCAGGTTCATCCCGACGAACCCGGACGTCGCACCGATCACGGTCGAGATGATCAGCATGCGGTGGAACGACACCGTGAGCATGCGGGCGATGACCGCGGGGACGACCAGCGTCGCTGCGACCAGGGTGACCCCGATGACGGTGAGGGTGGACAGGATCGACAGCGACAGCACGAGCATCAGCAACGCGTCGACATGTCCGACATTGACTCCACTGACGGCGGCGACGTCGGGGTCGAACGTGGTGAACAGCAGCCGGCGGTAGTTGAGGGTGACCACGAGCAGGGCGAAGACCGCGACCCCGACCAGGATCCACACATCGGTCGTGGTGACTCCGAGGATGCTGCCGAACAGCGCCGCGTCGAAACTCGGTCCCTTGTTGCCGTAGAACGTGAGAATGGCGATCCCGAGCGCAAAGGACGCGGTGGTGATCACCCCGATGGCGGCGTCCGCGCTGATCCCGCGTCGCCTGCTGACCTTCTGGATCGCCAGCGCTGACAGCAGACCCCACAGCCCGGCGCCGAGGTAATAGTTCAGGCCGATCACCGAACTGGCGGCGAACCCACCGAAGATCGCATGCGAGAGACCGTGGCCGATGTAGCTCATGCCGCGGAGCACGATGAAGACGCCGATGAACCCGCACAACGCCCCGGCCACCGTGGCCACGATGAGGCCCTTGACGAAGAACGAGTATGCGAAAGGCTCGAGCAGCGTTGTCATCCCGCCCTCCGGTCAGCTGCAAAGGGATCGACGACGACCGGCATCCCGAGGTGCTGCAGCACCTCCATCCGGGCGCCGAACACCTGCTCCAGGACCCACGGTTTGACGACCTCCTCCGGTGTACCCCTGGCCAGGATCCTGGTCCGCAGCGCGACGAGCTCGGGCAGGTGCGCGGCGAGTCCGTTCAGGTCATGGGTGGTCAGGATGATCGCGATGCCGTCGGAGTTGAGATCCTGCAGCAGGTGCAGCACCTCGTGTCGGGTTGCGACGTCGACGCCGGAGGTGGGTTCGTCCAACAGCAGCAGACTCGGGTCCCGCAACAGCGCACGGGCGATGAACATCCGCTGCTGTTGTCCGCCGGAGAGATCCCGGATGTGCCGGTCCTGCAGGTCCGCGATGCCAAGCCGGTCGAGCACCTGGGTGACCAGGCGGCGTTCAGCAGGAGATGCCCAGGGCACCAGTCGCTTTCCGATCCGGCTCATCAGCACGCACTGGCCGACCGTCACCGGGAAGTTCCAGTTGACGGTCTCCAGTTGCGGCACATAACTGACCGCTGTGCCCGACGCCCTGGTGATCGAACCCCGTTGCGGGCGGATCTGGCCCAGGATGGCGCGCAACAGCGTCGTCTTGCCGGACCCCGACGGGCCCAGGATGCCGATGAAGGAGGACGGCTGGATATCCAGATCGACATCGAGCAGCACCGGCCTGGCGTCGTAGCCGAACGACACCTGCCGCAGCTCGATCAGGGGAGCGGTCATTGCGGGTAGTCCGCGCCGTCCGGGGCGACATCGGCGACGTCCAGCGCCTCGAGGGTGGGCGCCGTGCCACCAAGGCCCTTGATCATGGTCACGTAGTCGTAGCGCATCAGGCCCATCCACGAGTGCTCGGCATCGCCCGGCGTACCCGGCAGATCGTCGTCCCGCAGGGTGTCCTCGTAGCGGGCGCCGGTCTCGTCGGCGATCTGCGCCAGCACATCGGAGGGGAAGACCTCCGAACCGAAGATCACCGGGACCTTCAGCTCCCGGATCTGGTCGATGATCCCGGCGACCTCCTTCGGCGTCGGGTCCTCGAAATTCGACGGTTGGATGGCGCCGATGATCGTCCAGCCGTAGGTCTTCGCGAAGTAGGCGTACGCATCGTGGTACGTCAGCAATGCGCGTTGCGCCGGGGATGCTGTCCTGATCCCTGCGCAGTGCGTCGCTCAATGCGGTGGCCCGTGCGATGAATTTGTCCGAGTTCTGTTGGTAGTACTCGGCATTGGCCGGATCGGCCGTCGCCAGCGCACCCTCGATGACGCCGGCGTACTTGATCGCATAGGTGGGGTCGGTCCAGAGGTGGGGATTCGGCTTTCCGTCCTCCTCGGGGAACGAGAAGTCGTAGATGTAGTCGCTTTCCGGCAACACCGAGGTGCCGATCTCGACGATCTCGGCGCCTTGTTTGAGATTGGCCTGCGCCAGTTCTTTGGTCGGCTCCTCCAACTGCAAGCCGTTGACGAAGACCAGGTCGGCCTCGGAGAGCACCGCGGAGGCGCTCGGCGGGGGTTCGAAGGTGTGACTGTTCGTCCCTTCGGGAACCAGGCCGACGATCCGCACCTTGTCGCCGCCGATGTTGGCGGCGATCGAGGTGATCGGGGCGACCGTGGTCACCACCGTGAGCTGCGCGGGAGAGCCGGCCGAAGAACCCACGGCCGCTTCGGGTGTCGCGGCGGAGGAGGACCCGCAGGCAGCAAGCACCATCAGTCCGGCACCCACCATCGCTGCCAGGGTGGCGCGTCGACAAAGTCCCCGAGACTTCATCGGCGTGACGCTACGGTCCCTTGGCCGCTATTGCAATCAATTTGCAAAAACGATCTGATTGCAGCGCCGACGTGACGCGGGAACACCACGGGCGTCATGATGGGCGGATGACGTCACCATCGCGCGCCGTGTCGGCGAACCGGATGGATCAGGCCCTGGCCAGGCTGCGCAGCGCCGGTGATCGGGTGACGGTGGGCAAGCGGGCCGTGCTCGGCGTGTTGATCGACCGGGACGAGCACCTCACCGTGGAGGACGTCTTCGCGGATGCGGCGACCCGGGCCGAGGGCATGCACCTGTCCACGGTGTACCGGACGCTGGAGTCCTTCGTCGCGTTGGGCCTGGTGACCCAGGTCGCGGTCGGGAAGGGAGCTGCGGTCTATCACCTGTCGGACACGATGACCGGCCACCATCACGCCCACGGCCATTGCAGCAGTTGCGGCCTGGTCATCGATCTGCCGGCGGATCTGCTCGACGACATCGGCAAGCGGACCGTCGCCGAACTCGGTTTCGTTCTTGACCGGCACAATGTCGCGCTCACCGGATTGTGCAGCGACTGCGCGGGCACCTGAGACCCGCGGCCATCCTTCGTTTGCCTCGGGTCGTTCATTTGTCTTAACCTGGACCGGTCCACATATCGTTGCACATTCACCCCTGGACGCCTCCCAGCAGGAAGCAGGAATTCTGACATGCAGCGTTTCGCCCTGATCGGCGCGGGATTCATCGGGTCCGTGCACGCAGCCAATCTCGCTGCGAACCCGGCTGTCGACTTCGCGTTCGTCTATGACGTCGACACCGCACGGGCGGATGCTGCTGGCAAGCAAGCACGGTGCCCGGGTCGCGACCGACATCGCGCAGGTGTTCGACGCGGACGCGGTCGATGCCGTGTACGTCGCGTCGTCCACCGACACCCATGCCGAGCACCTGCGGCGCGCCGCCGATGCGGGCGTCGCCGTGCTGTGCGAGAAGCCGATCGACCTCGATCTCGATCATGCGATCGAGGTGGTCCGATACGCGACGCAGCGGTCGACCAGGGCCATGGTCAACTTCAACCGGCGCTTCGATCGTGACTACGCCGAACTCAAGCAGGTCGTCGACAGCGGTGAGATCGGTGAGGTCGAACTGATCCAGCTCTCCAGCCGCGGGCCGGCCATGCCGCCGCTGTCGTACATCGCGGTCTCCGGCGGCCAGATGCGTGACCAGACCGTGCATTTCTTCGACCTGGCCCGGTGGATCGCGAATCTGGACCCGACCGAGGTGTTCGCTGCGGGTTCAACCCTGGCCGAGCCCCGGCTGGCCGAGTACGGCGACGTCGACACCTCGGTGGTCACCCTCAAGCTGCCGTCCGGGGCGCTGGTCCAGATCGACTGCACCAGGCGGACCGGCTATGGGTACGACGAGCGGATCGAGGTGCTCGGGTCGACCGGAATGGTGCAGGCTCAGCGACATCGCACCGGTGCCGTCTCGCGGTACCACGCCGGGAAGGTGGTCGAGAACGGCATGCATCCCGGATGGTTCGAGCGCGTCCAGCCGACCTACGCGGCCGCGCTGGGTCATTTCGTCGCCTGCCTGGAGAACGGTTCGCCCATCACACCGTCGCTCAGCGACGGGCTGAAGGCCCAGGCCATCGCCGAGGCCGCCACCCGCTCGCTGTCATCGGGGCGCAGCGAGCCGATCAGCTACTGATCACCCCAAGGGCGGCGCCGGGCGGCGGCGGCCCGGTCGTGTTCCGGACTCGCAAGGTCGGCCGGATCAGCTGTTCGGTGCTCTGCGCGGCGGGGTCGGCGATCCTGCGCAACAACGCGGCAGCGGCCACCCGGCCGACCTCGTCACTCGCCCCGTCGACGCTGGTCAACCACAGGTGACGGAGCTGAGCCAGCGAGGAGTTGTCGTAGCCGATCAGCGAGACGTCCTGCGGCACAAGCAGACCCAACTCTTGCGCCGCCGACATCGCCCCGATGCAAGCGATGTCGTTCACGGCGATGATGGCGGTCGGGCGATCGGCTCGGGCCAACAGCCGGACGGCGGCCCGGTAGCCGCCATCTTCCGTCATGTCGCTCGGCTCGATCAGCACCTCGTCGTGCAGCCCGTGCGCCGTCATCGCCGCTTCGTAGCTTCGACGTCGCACGTCGGCCACCGCGGCGAAAGAGCCCGCGAGATGGGCGATCCGGCGATGGCCGAGCGCGGTCAGGTGGTCGACGGCCAGATCGATGCCGACCCAGTCGTCGTTCACGACGACGTCGATTCCGGGGTGTCGAATGTCCCGTCCGGCGGCGACCACGGTCGGCGTTCCGGCCGACGCCTCGAGGATGGCGGGGGAGGAGGGAATGGATCCCATCACCACCAGGCCGTCCACCCGCAACTCGAGCAGTCCGTGCAGCAGCGCGTCTCCCGAGTCCCGGTCGAGTCGGACATCGGTCAGCAGGGTCCGCAGTCCGTTGGCCTGCAGCACGGATACCAGGCCGTCGAGGCAATCCACGAACCAGGGATTGCGCAGATCGCTGAGCAGGACGCCGACCATGTTGGTGCGGCGCTCGGTCAGTTGACGGGCAATCGCGTTGGGCCGGTAGCCGAGCTCGTCGATCGCCCGCTGGACGGCCTCCCGGCGGGCCTCGCTCACATTGGGCGATCCGCGCAGGACCAGCGAGACCAACGATTTCGAGACCCCGGCCAGTTCGGCAACGGTGCGGATGGTGGCCGGGCGGGTCGGCTCACTGCTGGCCATCGATCCGCCTCTCGTCAGCGACCCGCCCATATGGACTATTCGTTGGACCGGTACATCGTAGCGCGGACGTGCCGTCTTGGTTCTGGGCCGTCGATCACTGACCAATGCCCTGCGGTGACATCTCATGAGCGGTGCCCTGGTCCACGATGGGCCGAGAACTCCCGCTGCTCCGCTGGTTTCCCCACCCATTCGGAAATCCATGCGGCGAGCCTTGACAGGCAACACGGCGTGTTTGGCAAGATGTCTAGACATTGGACCGGTCCATTGCCGGTCGTCGGACTCGATGGCGAGCCGCTGGGCCGCCTCAGGAGGCGCATCGGTGAGCGTGCAATCAGTGGGTCAACAGCGTCAGGACTTGGGTGTCGCTGTCGCCGGCTTCGGCTGGATGGGCCGCGTGCACACCCAGGCCTATGCCAGGGTGTTGCACCATTTCCCGCAGTTGACGGTGGCGCCGCGCCTGGTCGCGGTGGCCGACGAGGTTCCCGGTCGGGCCGAGGAAGCTGCGGCGCAGTTCGGGTTTGCCGGCGCGACCCGCGACTGGCGCGAGCTGGCCGCAGATCCGAGCGTGCAGGCGGTGAGCATTGCCGCCCCGAACTTTCTGCACCGCGAGATCGGCGTCGCGATGGCCCAGGCCGGCAAGCACATCTGGATCGAGAAGCCGGTCGGTCTGACGACGGCCGATGCCACGGCCGTGGCCGACGCCGCTACCGCCGCCGGCGTGCAGAGCGCGGTCGGGTTCAACTACCGCAATGCGCCGGCGGTCTCGGCCGCTCGCGACCTGATCAACTCCGGCGAACTCGGTTCCATCACCCATGCCCGGATCCGGCTGTTCAGTGACTACGCGGCTCATCCCGAGGGCGCCCTGAGCTGGCGGTTCGAGCGGGAGCGCGGCGGCAGCGGGGTGCTGGGCGACCTCGCCTCGCACGGTGTCGACCTGGCTCGGTACCTGCTCGGCGACATCAACTCGCTCGTCTCGGACACCGCGACATTCCTCACCGAGCGCGCGCGGCCGACCGGTGCGACCAGCGGTCATGCCCGCGCGACCGGCGGGGAACTGGGCCCGGTGGAGAACGAGGACTACGTCTCCAGCCTGCTGCGATTCGCCTCCGGTGCGCGCGGCACCCTGGAGGCCAGCCGAGTTGCTGTCGGCGAGCAGAACAACTACGGCTTCGAGATCCACGGCACCAAGGGCGCTGTCTTCTGGGACTTCCGGCGGATGGGCGAACTCGGCGTCAGCGTTGGCACCGCGTACCAGGATCAGGCGGTGAGCACCGTCTACGTCGGCCCGACGCACGGTGACTACGCGGCATTCCAGCCGGGTTCGGCCAGCAGCCTGAGCTATGACGACCTCAAGGTGATCGAGGCCTACAACTTCCTGCGGTCGATCGCCGAAGGAAAGCCGTACGGCAGCACCCTTGATGACGCCGTGCGCAGCGCAGCTAGCACTCGACGCGATGTCCGAGTCCGCGGCGACCGGCCAGTGGGTGACCCTGTCCTAGGCGAGGTGCTCAGTGTTACTATCTGCGTATGGATGCAGATAAGCAGGCAGTAGATCGTTCGTTGCCTGCGGATCAGGTCGCGTTGGCGGTCGAGGTGTTCCGGATGTTGGCCGAAGGCACCCGCATTCAGATCCTGTGGTCGTTGATCGACGGTGAGATGTCGGTCAACGACCTGGCAGTGACGATCGGGAAGCCCGGACCGTCGGTCTCGCAACATCTGGCCAAGCTGCGGATGGCGCGGCTGGTGCGGCCCCGACGGGAGGGCACCACGATCTACTACCAGTTGGAGAACGAACATGTTCGGCAGCTGATCATCGACGCAGTCCACAATGCGGAACACGCCGGTCCTGCCGTTCCCGCGCACCATCAGGCCCGGACCCTGCGAGCGGCGGGGAGCGAGCGGTGACCGAACACCACCGACACCCCGAAAATCACGACCACGACCACGACGGGCATGCTCACGGGATCCGCTCGGTCTTTCGGCCGCACAGTCATGACGCGGCCGATTCGGTCGACTCCGCGCTGGAGGGAAGCGCTCAGGGGATCAGGGCGGTCAAGATCAGCCTGGTGGCGCTCGGCGCGACGGCGCTGTTGCAGCTCGGGGTGGTCGCGATCAGCGGGTCGGTGGCGTTGCTCGCCGACACGGTGCACAACTTCTCCGACGCGTTGACCGCGGTGCCGTTGTGGATCGCGTTCGCGCTGTCCCGGCGGGCGGCCTCCCGTCGGTACACCTACGGGTACGGGCGGGCCGAAGATCTTGCCGGGCTGTTCATCGTCTTGATGATCGCCGTCTCGGCCGTGGTCGCCGGGTGGGAAGCCGTCCGGCGGCTGATCGAACCCGCGCCGGTCGAACATCTTGGATGGGTTGCCGTTGCCGGCGTCATCGGCTTCGCCGGCAACGAAATCGTTGCGGTGTATCGGATCCGGGTCGGCAGAAGGATCGGTTCCGCTGCGCTGGTCGCCGACGGATTGCACGCCCGCACTGACGGACTCACCTCCCTGGCGGTGGTTCTCGGGGCGGCGGGCGTCGCCATCGGCTGGCCCGCGGCGGATCCGATCGTCGGACTGATCATCGCGGTCGCGATCCTGCTGGTTCTGCGCACTGCGACTCGGGATGTGTTCCGCCGGCTGATGGACGGCGTCGATCCGGATGTGCTGGACATCGCCGAGCGCAGCTTGTTCCAGACCCCTGGGGTGCAGGGCATCAGGAACCTGCGGATCCGTTGGTTGGGGCATACCCTCTGCGCCGAAGCAGATCTCGAGGTCGATCCCGACATCTCGCTCGTCGAGTCCCACGAGATCGCGCATCACGCCGAGCGGCACCTGCTGGCTCACGTGCCCCGCCTCACCGCGGCCACGATCCACACCAGCCCGGCCGGGACTCATCGCGTGCCCGCTTGAGTCGGCGCATCTCCCCGGTCGGACCATTGGTGTCATGACGCGAGAAGCCAACTGGTAGAGGCGTTGTTCGATGACGCTTTGTTCGATCCAGTGGATGGATCGTGGTGGTGGGGGTGGTTCGCTGCTGAAGGTGTGGCCGGTGGGGGTGTTGATGGTGATGGTGTAGCCGTCGGGTTCTGCGGTGGTGGTCCAGCCGGGGGATTCTTTGACGTAGTTGCAGTTCTCGCAGATGCCTTGTCCGTTGGTGATCGTGGTGGTGCCGCCGCGGCTGTGCGCGGTGATGTGGTCGGTGTGTCGGATGGGTGCGTCGCACCAGGGTGTTCGGCAGTATTGGTCGCGGGCGAGCAGGTATTGCCGCATGGCGTGCGGGAAGGTGCGTCTTCGGGAGTCGGCGTTGATCAGGTGCCCGGTGTCGGGGTCGGTGTAGAGCCGGCGGATCCAGGTCTTGGTGTCGGGGTTGGCGTTGCGGATGAGGTCTCTGGCGATCGGGGCGGGGATGGGGCCGTAGCCGGTGATGATGGCGGGTTCGTCGTCGCCGTCGAACAGGGTGCGGTCGGTCATGATCAGTTGGATGTCGATGCCCACCCCGGGCGGGACCGACCCACCGGCGCCGGCATTGGTTTCGTCGCCACGAGTTTCCGAGCCGGCGTTGTCGACGTCCTGACTTTCCGCGCCGGTCGCATCATCGCGGCCCGCTGTTTCGTCGTCGACATCCGGGTCGGCGGTTTGGACGGTGGGGGTCTGCGCGTCCTCGGTGTCGGCGACATCGGCCCGGCCTGTGGGAGTCTGCGCAGTGGGGGAGTCGCCGGTCGCTGGTCGAGAGCTGCTGCTGTTCCGGGCGCCGCGGGGGTGGTCGCCGCCGTTGCCTGCGGGTGTGGTGATGCGGTTGACGAATTCGTCGGCCATCAGTTGGCCGCGGGACCGGTCGTCACCGACGGCGGTGGCGGTGTTGGCGTACTGGTTCAACGCCGCATACACGGCAACAGCTTTCGCGACCGGTAGCAGCGCGCTGACGTATCCCATCAGTGTCGGGTGCCGGGCGGATGCTGACCCGCCGTTCGCTGACCGCTTTCCGGTGCCGCGCGACCCAGGCCTTCGGGTCCAGCTTCTGCGCGATCCGCATCGCGGCCGCCGCGGTCTGCCGATCACCCATCCCGCCGAGTTTCCCGGCGAGTTCGGCGTCGACCTGCTGCCGGTCAGCCACCGACAGGCACGCGGTTTCCCGGACCAGCAGGGTCGCCCGCCATTCGCTGATCTCCCCGGCCCGCAACGCCGCGTAGGTGTTCGGCATTTCCCGGACCAACGCTTTGGCCAGGCCGACGTGCCGGCCGCCCCGGAATGGGGAATCCCGGCGGGCCAACGCGACCTGCGCGGCGATGCTGCGGTGCACCCGTTCGTCCTTGATCTCCTTCTCCGTCAACCCCGCGGTCCGGGAAGCAACGAACGCCACGGCCAGCTTCGCCTGCGCGGCCGCGCACGCCGACTTCACCCTCTCCAACTGAGCGATCTGATCGATCAACTCCGCATCAGGACTCCCGGTGGCGATCGCACCAATGCGCTCGACCCAGCCACCAAGATCAACGGAGGTCAAGCCGGGTCGAGCGCTATCGCTCGACTCCTCAGACTCGACCGTTGTGGACATGTGTTCGATTCTAGCAGTCAATCAGCCTTGAGATCGGGAATGTGGATAAGAACTTCTCGGTGTCCTCACCGCCGGGCAGCTCCCGCAGGATCGTCGAATCGCAGCGGCGAACTCTCCGACGGGCGATGGTCGCCAGGCTCGAGGTCCGCATGCTGCAGTCGGTGCCGGCCGCGGACGCCGGGACCGTGATCAACCCCCTACAGGAGCCTCCCTCCTCCAAGGATCGAATCTGGCGAATTCTGTATGAATAGGACGAACAATAGGACATCTCCGAGACGGTCCATCGTTGATATCTCGCCACCGCAACAAGCGTGTCCGGCGGACAGGCTCGGCTGTTGTTAATTTGTGGTGACCAGTCATTACTTTGGATGACGATGGGGGTACGGTCTGTCAATGCCAATGCTTGGTGGTCGAACGCCGAACGCCCCCAACAGTGCTCACACCTGCCTGTTGGACAGGACCGCCGCCGGATACTGTCGTCAGCGTAACTAATGTCGCATTCGAGTGATTCTTTCGTCTCCTGATGGAGATTTCATAAGTGTGTCACCGGTGGCCGGGATAAAGGGCCCTTTTCCCGTTACTGCGTGAAGGTTTCCGCGTTGCTGTGTTGTGTCACCCTGCTCTCGTGACGGCAGGTGAATCGACTGCTTTTTCTTCCCAAGTCCAAGACATTGCACAACGCCCTACGCCCGTGCCGTACGTCGGCATTCACGGGTCAGGGTCGCGAGCCCCAGAACGACTGCGAGGTCCGGCCGTGACGATTCTCGACAAGCCTGAAGAGCCAGCAGCCCCGTCGCTGCATGCGGAGCAGGTCGGCTACAAACAGTCGCTGGGGCGCCGGCACGTCCAGATGATTGCCATCGGCGGCGCCATCGGCACCGGCCTTTTCCTGGGCTCGGCATCCCGACTGCACAGCACCGGCCCGGCATTGTTGCTCAGTTATGCGTTCGTCGGCGTCATCGCGTATTTCTTGATGCGCGCTCTCGGCGAGCTGGTGCTGCACCGCCCGACGTCCGGCGCGTTCGTCTCCTACATGCGGGAGTTCTACGGCGAGAAGGCCGCGTATGTCACCGGTTGGCTCTACTGGCTGAACTGGGGCCTGACCGGGATCGCCGAGCTCTCCGCCGTCGGCCTCTACGTCCAGTTCTGGTTCCCGCTGATGCCGACCTGGGCAACCGTGCTGATCGCGCTCGCCGTCGTCTTGATCATCAACCTGCTCTCGGCGCGGGCGTTCGGCGAGTTCGAGTTCTGGGCGTCGATCCTGAAGGTCGGCGCGATCGTCGCGTTCCTCATCGTCGGCACCGTCGTGGTGGTCGGCAAATTCGACATCGGCGGCCACCAAGCCGGCATCCAGAATCTGTGGAGCAACCCCGGCGGCTTCTGGCCGACCGGGGACGGTTACTACTGGTACGGGCCGATCCTGGTGATGTCGGGCGTCGTGTTCGCCTATGCCGCCATCGAGATGGTGGGTGTGGCCGCCGGCGAGATGGAGAATTCCGAACGGGAGGTCCCCAAGGCCGTCAACGCGGTCATCTTCCGGATCGGCATCTTCTACTGCGGGTCCATCTTTCTGCTGGTCTGCATGCTGCCGACGACCGAGTACACGTCCGGCACCAGTCCGTTCGTGACCGTCTTCGAACGGTTGGGGATGCCCTGGATGAGTGCGCTGATCCAGGGGATTCTGATCGTTGCCGCCATGTCCAGCCTGAACTCCGGCCTGTACTCGACCGGCCGCGTGCTGCGCAGTTTGGGGATGTCGAAGCAGGCACCGAAGTTCACCCTGAAAATGAGCAGTTCGGGTGTGCCGTGGGCCGGGATTGTCATGACCTCGGTGGTTTTCATCTTCGGCGCCCTCCTCAATGCCCTGGTCCCGGACGCGTTCGAAATCGCCTTGGAGGCCGCGGCCATCGGCGTGGTGTTCACCTGGGGGACGATCTTCCTGAGTCAACTCCGGCTGCGAAAACTGGTCAATCGCGGAGTGATTCCGAAGAGTTCGTTCCAGGCGCCCGGCTATCCGTGGACAAGCTACGTCGGACTGGCGTTCTTGGCCCTGGTGATCGTCGGCATGGCGATATCGGGTTGGCAGGCTTCACCGTACTTCTGGCACAAGACGCAGTTCCTGGTGATTGTCATCGGAATCCCGGTGCTGGCAATCTGTCTGACCATCGGATGGATGGTCGTCCGGCCGGCCGTGATGGCCAACACCGGCGGCCGGATCAAGGCGGTGTGGTCCGATGACGGCCCCACCTACGGACCTTCGGTCACCCCTGACGATCTCGACCCAGGGCACGAGGAGCAGGTCATTCCCACCTGAGCCTTCGAACGTCGGTCGGCCCTGTCATCATCTCCGGAGGAAACCATGCACAACGTCGGGCGGCGGAAGATCACCGCGGCCGTTGCCACCGCGATCGCCATCGCGGTTGTCCTCAGCGGCTGCTCGTCGAGTGACGAGCGACCGAACCCGAGCCCCGCCACCGTGTCCGGCGCGACCCCGAACGGCAAGCTGACCATCGGGATCGCCTTCGATCAGCCAGGGCTTTCGCTCAAGAACGGCGACAGCTACAGCGGTTTCGACATCGACACCGCGGTGTATGTAGCCAAGGCGCTCGGCGTGCCGGAGGAGAACATCACCTGGAAGGAGGCCGATGGCGATGAGCGGCAACGGCTGTTGACCTCCGGTGAGGCAGATCTGATCGTGACCACGTTCTCCATCACCGACGACCGCAAGCAGGTGGTGGATTTCGCCGGCCCCTATTTCCAGGCGCATCAGGATCTGTTGGTTCGCCGCAACGAAACGGAGATCACCGGCCCGGAGACGTTGAACGGCAAGAAGTTGTGCTCGGTTCCGGGCACGACGTCAGCGGCAAACGTCAAGGAGAAGTACCTCGGGCAGATCGAGTTGTCGGAACTGCCGACCTTCTCCGATTGTGTCGAGGCGCTGGCCGCCGGCCAGGTCGACGCCGTGACCACCGACGACGTGATTCTTGCCGGATTCGCGGCCGAGGATCAGTATCGGGGCAAGCTGAAGGTGATCGGGAAGGGCTTCTCCGATGAGCTGTACGGCATCGGGATTCAGAAGGGTGACACCGCGATGGTCGACAAGGTGACTGCCGCGCTCAAGCAGTACATCGATGACGGATCCTGGGAGAAGTCGCTGAACTCCACGGTTCGACCATCCGGATACTCGATCCCGGATCCGCCGACGCCCGGTACCGCCTGACCCGGACAGCACTGGTGACGGGAGATTCGGGGAGCGGCCTTCACCAGGATGTCGATGCGCTCGTCGACATCCTGGAACGGAATCCGCCCTTCGACGGTATGTCGGCCGCCGTTCGCCGGCAGCTCTCACGAGCCGCGCACATCAAGCGGTTCGCCCCCGGGGACGTCATCCTCGACGCCTTCACCAGCCCGAGCGTCGAGGTCTTCGTCGTGATCACCGGGGCGGTGGATCTCTGGAACGGCCTGCAGCGCAACGACCAACCCGCGGACGAGCGGCTCGGAGCGGGAGAGATCTTCGGGTTCTCCGCCATGCTGATCAAGCGTTCCGTCGGACCGCTCGCGATGGCGGTGGACAGCGTGACGGTGGCGGCAATCCCGGCGTCGGTGGTGGAACCGGCGTTCGCATCCGGCGCGGGCGCGCAGTTCCTGGCCGAGCAGGGAACAGTGGTCCGGCAACGGGTCGCAGTTTCGCCGTACAGCCTGGTCGATGAGCTCATCGTCACCGAACCGCTGATCGTCGACGAAGCGGACCCGATTGCCGAGGTCGTACGGTCGATGACCGAGCGAGGCTCACCCTGCGCTGCTGTCCAGTTCGGCAACGGACGGTTCGGTCTGCTGACCGATGGCCTGCTACGGCGCAGAGTGCTCGTCGAAGGACTGCCCGCAACTGCACCGGTCCGAGAAGTGGCCGACAGCACTGTCCCGACGGTGGTGTTGGGTGATTCGGCCGCCGAAGCCCTGATCCTGATGCTGGACAGCAACGCCGAGTTCCTGCTCGTCACCGATCGGGCCGGCAGGCTGCGCGGCATCGTCAGTCCGCGGGACTTCACCGTATCGGCGTCGACCAGCGGTGTCTCGATCCATGAGCAGGTGCGCCGCGCCTCCACAGTGGCCGAACTGCAGGAACGGATTCGCCGGGTGCCGGTTGTTCTCGACGATCTGTTGTCCCGGCAGTTGGCCTCCGGCAAGGTCATCACGGTCTACTCCGCCATCGTCGACACCATCGTCCGGCGGGCGATCACCCTGGTGTTCCGCGAGCATCCGGAGCTCTCCACCGATGCCTTCACCTGGCTGTCGCTGGGCAGTAACGGCCGCCGCGAGGCGACACCCAGCTCGGACATCGATTCCGCGGTGGCGTTCGACGATGCGGTCCAGGAGGGGGAGATTGCCCGCTACCGCGTTGCTTTCGCTCAGATCAACCGGCTGCTGGCCGACGCCGGCCTGACCGCCGACGATCACGGGGCAACCGCGGAAAGACCGGCATTCGCGCGGACGAATGCGTCGTGGCGCAAAGCCGCTCAGCAGTGGCTGGTGTCGCCCGAGGAGAATCAGGGCGCCATCATGACTTCGCTGCTCGTCGACGGCAGACCGATCCACGGTGATCCCGGCCTGCCGGCGGTGACCGAGGTCTTCGCCGACGTCCGCCGGCACCCGGGCACCCTGCGGCTGCTGATGCAGGAGTCGCTCGCCAAGCGGGCGCGGTTTCGCTCGGTCCGCGACATCTTCACCAGGCGTGACACCTTCGACATCAAGTCGCAGGCGCTGCTGCCTGTCGTCAACGTCGCTCGCTGGGTCGGTCTGAGTGTGGGATCGGCAGCATTGCCGACCACCGAACGTCTTCGGGCGGCCGCCGGTTCGGCGGTGCTCCCGACGGAGCAGGCCGACCGTCTCATCGAGGCGTTCGGGGTCATCCAACGGCTGCGGCTGCGGTATCAGATCAGTCAGTACGACCGCGGAGAGAAGCCGTCGGACCTGCTGGAGCGCGACAGGTTGTCACCCATCGATCGCAGCATGCTGGCTCAGGCGGTGCACGAGATAGCCTCGGTACAAAGACGTATGGACAACGTGGCGGCCTACCTGCCCGCCGAGTCCTGGTCGAAGAACCCTGAGACCTGAGTGGGGGATGGTCATCCCGACGTTTCGCCTGACCGGGCGAAACGGGCGGCCCAGTCCGCAGCCATCGACGTCAGCTCCTGCGGAGTGATCACGGTGAACTCGGCGCCGAGCATGCCGAGGGCGAAGAGTGGACCGTCGAGCGAGTCGGTCTCCATCGTCATCCTGCAGGTCGTCGCCGACAACGGCGTGACCTCCGCCCACCGCCCGAGTCGCGCCGCGACGACGCCCGCCGATGCGTCGACGATCACCTCGACGCGATGCCGGCGGCCGGGCGATCCACCCTGAACCTTCGCACGCACGTACTCCGCGACATCGTCGAAGGGCGGCCGTCGCTGCGCGAACGGCACTCCGGTGCCCGATGCCCCGGCGATGCGATCGATCCGAAAGGTCCGCCAGTCGTGGCGTTCGAGGTCGTAGGCGACGAGATACCAGCGGCGACCGAGAGGAACGAGCCGAAAGGGCTCGACCACCCTGGAACTCGAGTCCCCGTTGGCTGCCCGGTAGTCGATGCGGACGCGTTCGGCGTCGCGGCAGCCGAGGGCAAGGGTCGACAGCACCTCGTGATCGACCAGCCCGACTGCGTCGTCGTTCCACGGCGCCGGGGTGGTGGAGGCACGGACGGCGTCGAGCCTGGCCCGCAGCCGTCGCGGCATCACCTGGATGATCTTGGTCAGGGCACGCAGCGCGGCGTCTCCGCCGTCACCGGTGGTGAGCTGGGTCTGGATCGCCACCGCCAGCGCCATCGCCTCGTCGTCCTCGACGACGAGCGGAGGGACCGCGGCGCCAGGCGCCAGCGCGTAGCCGCCGTCGACTCCCGGGTGTGCGTCGACCGGATAGCCGAGTTCCCGCAGGCGGTCGATGTCACGTCGCAGGGTGCGTGGCGAGACCTGCAACCGGTCGGCCAACAGCGGGCCAGGCCAGTAGCGGCGGGTCTGCAACAACGACAGCAACCGAAGGGTCCTGGAGCTGGTGTTGGCCATGTTCACCATTCTCCGGTTGATTGCGGACGAGAACTGGCCGCGATTGCTCTTAGCGTCGTCGTTGACCCCGCTCCCAACCGGCCCATACCCACAGTGAGGAATCAACCATGACCGTCGCCACCGTCACTCACCTGAACTTCCGCGGAGACGCCCGACCGGCGCTCGAGTTCTACCAATCGGTCTTCGGCGGCGAACTCGCCATGATCACCTATCAGGATGCGCACAACGTGCAGAGCCCGGCCGAGGCCGACCAGCTCATGTGGGGACAGGTGGCCGCCGACAATGGGTTTCGGATCATGGCCTACGACGTCCCGTCCACCCAACCCTGGGACCGGGGACGGAATTCATTCTTCGTCTCCGTGCGCGGGCGGGACGTCGCGGAGGTCACCGAACTGTGGCAGAAACTCTCGGACGGGGGGACAGTCCTCGCCGCCCTCGCGCCCGCTGCGTGGGCGCCGCTCTACGGCATGCTCGCCGACCGCTTCGGCATCACCTGGGTCGTCGACGTCGGCTGACCGGCACCGCGAACCACGCTCGGGCCTTTTCGGCAGTGGACTGTTTGGACGCCTGCCGACGGGTGAATCTAACAGAACGCGGGTGCCGCGCCCGCGACTTCAGGTTGGCTTGGCCGGCCGGCGAGAGGAGATGCGATGACGGAAACCGAACGCAGAGCGACAACCACGGACGCCGGGATCCCGGTGGAAAGTGATGAGCATTCGCTCACTCTCGGTGCGGGTGGTCCGATTCTGTTGCAGGACCATTACCTGATCGAGCAGATGGCGCAGTTCAACCGGGAGCGCATCCCCGAACGCCAACCACACGCCAAGGGCGGCGGTGCCTTCGGCCGGTTCGAGGTGACCCACGACGTCAGCGCTTACACCAAGGCCGCTGTGTTCCAACCCGGAACCCGGACCGACCTGCTGATCCGGTTCTCGACGGTGGCGGGGGAACGAGGCAGCCCCGACACCTGGCGCGACCCGCGGGGTTTCGCGCTGAAGTTCTACACCACCGAGGGCAACTACGACATGGTCGGAAACAACACCCCGGTGTTCTTCGTCAAGGATCCGATGAAGTTCCAGCATTTCATCAGGTCTCAGAAGCGGCGGGCCGACACCAATCTGCGCGACCACGACATGCAATGGGATTTCTGGACGCTGTCGCCCGAATCGGCGCACCAGGTGACCTGGCTGATGGGTGACCGCGGCATCCCGCGGACGTGGCGGCACATGAACGGCTACAGCTCGCACACCTACATGTGGGTCAACGCGGCCGGCGAGAAGTTCTGGGTGAAGTATCACTTCAAGACCGACCAGGGAGTGGAGTTCTTCACCCAGGACGAGGGCGACCAGATGGCAGCCGTCGACACTGATTACCACACCAGGGATCTCTTCGAACACATCGCCGACGGCGAGTTCCCGAGCTGGTCGCTGAAAATGCAGATCATGCCGTTCGGCGACGCTGCGAACTACCGCTTCAACCCGTTCGATCTGACCAAGGTGTGGCCACACTCGGACTATCCGCTGATCGACGTCGGTCGAATGACGTTGGATCGCAATCCCACGGACTACCACAGCGAGATCGAGCAGGCGGCCTTCCAACCCAACAACATGGTCCCCGGAATCGGACCGAGTCCGGACCGGATGTTGCTCGGCCGGTTGTTCTCCTACGCAGATGCGCACCGCTACCGGATCGGCACCAACTATCAGCAGCTCCCGGTGAATGCCCCGCACTCGCCCGTGCACAGCTACAGCAAGGACGGGGCGATGCGGTTCGTCAACGTGTCCGACCCGGTGTACGCGCCCAACTCCTACGGCGGGCCGGCCGCGGACACCGCCCGCTACGGCGAACCGGCCGGTTGGGCCGCCGACGGCGACATGGTGCGGGCCGGCTATGTGCAGCACGCCGAGGACGACGACTGGGGTCAGGCCGGCACGATGGTCCGCGACGTGCTGGACGACGCGGCCAGGCAGCGGTTGGTGGACAACATCTCCGGGCACCTGTTGAACGCGGTGTCAGAACCGGTGCTGCTGCGTGCGTTCCAGTACTGGCGCAATGTGGACAAGGACCTCGGCGACCGGATCGAGATCACCGTCCGGGCGAAAGAGGACGAGAAGGATCCCAAGGCCGAGAAGCAGGCGAACCCGGCCAGGAGATCCATGCAGGCCAAGGCTTGACCCCCCGCTCAGTGACTCTGTGCCCGACATCCCCTTAACTGCAGCCTGTTTGACGGCAGATCCAGCCGGGTAATCACACGTCACGTCTAGTGGATGCAAGGGTTCCCGAGAGACGTCCGATGCACGCCCCCTGCGGATTCCGCTCCGGGGGCGTGTACCTCGGAGCTGACGAGCGGGCGGTCTTTCAGGCCTTCCTGGATCTGCCGGAGAGGCGGTCGTGAAGCATGGCGGCCCTGGCGGCGTTGGCGCCGCAGGCACCGTGGACCCCACCGCCCGGGTGAGCGGAAGCGGACCCGAGAAACAGGCCCTTGACGGGTGTGTGAGCACGACCGCGCCCGGGAATCGGCCGGAAGATCAACTGCTGGTGCAGCGCAGACGTACCCCCACCGATCGCGCCGCCCACGAGGTTGGCATTGCGCCGCTCCAACTCCGTCGGACCGAGAATGCGCCTGGCTTGCACCCGCTGACCGAAACCCGGTGCGTAGCTTTCGATCCGGGCCTGCATGCGATCGGCCATCCGCTGCGCGTCGTCACGGTCCCAGGTGCCGACGATCCGGCCACCCGGACCGTCGGCGCCGGCGTCGTGGCGTACATGGTGGGGGAGCCGGGTGTACGCCCACAGCGCTTCGGTGCCGGGCGGAGACCGGGTCGGATCGGTGGCGCTCATCTGTCCGATCAGCAGGAACGGGTTGGCGGGGACCGTGTGACCGGTGACCTGCGCCATCCACACCGAAAGCTCGGTGATCGAGTCGGCCAGGTGGATGGTGCCGGGTGCGTCAGCCGGGGGCGTCCGCCACGGCACCGGGCCGCTCAGTGCCCAGTCCACCTTGAGAGTGCCGGGGTCCCATTCGAAGCGCTGCATGCCGCGCCGGGTGGCCGCCGGGAGGTTTTCCCAACCGACGAGCCCGCCGAACAGTGCTGGTGCGGAGACATCCGCGATCACCGCCCGACGCGCGAGAAACACCTCACCGTCGGCGGTTCGGACCCCGGTGGCGCGACCGCGCTCGATCAGGACCTCGGTGACCTGTCGGTCGCACAGGATCTCACCGCCCCCGGCGCGAAGCCGCGCCGCCGCCGCAGCGGCGAGAGCGCCCGCTCCGCCTTCCGGGACAGGGAATCCCACCTGCTGACCGAGCATCGCCATCAGCAGTCCGAACAGGCCGGACCCCGCGGCATCGGGGGAGAGGTCGGCGTGCGCGGCGTTCCCGGCGATGAGCATCTGCGCGGCCGACCCGGCCAATCGTGATTCGGCCAGCGAACGTGCCGAGGACAGCAACATCTGGACGGTGGCCCACCCACCGGCACGTGGAATCCGGCCGAGGAGTCGGGTGCCGGCCCGCACCGGTGGGAAGGGGCTGAGCAGCCCGTCGATCAACGCCGGACCGATGCGCTGCCATGTCGCGTACAGGTCCAGCCAGGCCTGGCCATCACCGGCGTGCAGGCGATCGAGATTCGCTGCGGTCCGGTGAGGATCCCGGTACAGCAGCGCCCACTCCCCGTCGGCGGACGGGCTGCCGATCACCGCGGGAGCATGTGCCCAACGCAGCCCCCACCGCTCCAGGTCCAGCGATTGCAGAACCGGTGAAGCGGCGCCGAGCGGGTAGAACGAGGAAAACGTGTCGTGCACGAAACCCGGAGCCACGTCCTGGCTACTGGCCACGGCGCCGCCGATCCCGGGTTGGGCCTCCAGCACCGTCACCGACCAGCCTGCGTCGCACAACAGGTTGGCCGCCACCAGTCCGTTCGGACCCGACCCGATCACCACCGCGTCAGCGCCGGGATGTGTCGGTGCCATGCTCATAACATGTCCCGTTCGCTAGGCGGCGAAACGGAGTCAGGCGGACTTTCCGAAGGCCTCGACCAGTGCACTGTTGGAGGCCTCGAGATCGGTCTGCCCGGGGCCGCGCGGTTGCCACCGGAGCGCAGTCGGGGTAGGGAGACAAGCATGCCCAACCCGACCATCGAGCCATGCCCCGGCTGCGGGCTTGTCGTGGGGCCCACCGACGGGCCGAGACACCCCTACATCGGCAGTTCACCGGGGTGCTGGGCATTGTTCAACGAACTGCTCGTCATTGGCCCGGGTGGAGACGTTCCTGGCCAACTGGCCGGCGATGCCTACGCCGTACAGCACCCGGGTGCGCTGGAGCGGCGGGCCATCCAGTCGGCGTGCGTCCATGCGATCGATCTGTGCGCGCGTCTCGAGTGGGACTACCCGGAGAAGCGGATCAAGGATCTGATGCGCTCCGCGTTGACCCACCCGGAGTGGTGGCGTCCGTTCGGTGTGCCGCCGCCGATCGGCACGATCACGGTCGCCGACGTCGTCGCCGAGCCCGATCCGGGGAGCAGGGCCGAGCGCACCATGGCCTGGGCGAAGGACATCTGGGCCGCCCACACGCCGCATCACGAGTTGGTCCGCGGTTGGGTTGCCACGCTGATCGGCCCGAAAACGTCCTCGCCGGCGCGACAGCGCGGCGCCAACCGACAACAAGGTCGAGCGCCGCGGCGCCCCTCATAGACCGCGATCAGTCGCGGTCAGTCTCGACTGGCCGATGAGATGCCAAGGGCTGCGGTGACAATTGCCAGCGCCTCTCGCCGCTGGATTCCCAGCGCATCGGTGACTCTGACGTACTCGACCGCTGCTGCCGCAGCACCCGCGGCGCTGCTGTCGCCGTTCGAACCGACGAAAGTCCCTGCCCGACCGCGGGTCTCGAGAAGTTCAGCGGCTTCGAGCTCGCGGTAGGCGCGAGCCACCGTGTTGGCGGCGATGCCGAGATCGCTGGCCAGGGCACGAACGGTCGGCAGTTTGCTGCCGACGGCCAGGGTTCCGTCATTGATCTGACCGGCCAGCTGCAGCCGCAGTTGCTCGTACGGCGGAACCGCGGAGGAGTGGTCGATCCGAAGTCTCATCCGGACCATTCTCCACAACGTTCGAGCTCGGCCATGACGGTGGGCTCTCGACGACACTCCAGGTGCTCGCCGAGGACCTACCGTTGCCGATCATCCGTTGGAAGTGCTCGTCACCGTTGAGCACTCAGGTCGGGACGTCTGCTGTGGCCGGAAACTGGAGCCGCAGCGATGTGCCGATCTCCTGATGCCGCAACAAAAACGCGCGCTCGTCGAGCCGCTTGCGCCGGAGCCAGCCGGTGACTTCGTCGTTGCATTTACTGGCGTTGCACGGACCGCAGGCAGGCGCGATGTTGTCCAGGGTGTATCGCCCACCCCGGGAGAGCGCCTGCACGCAGTCCCGTTGCAGCGGTACATCTGTCGCTCCACAGTAGGCGCAGCCACCCCATGCCGTCTTGAGCGCTGCCCACTGCTCGACACTGAGGTCGTGCTCGACACGATCCATCCGGCGTTTGCGTCGACGGGCGTATTTGGCTCTCCGACTACCCGCGACCGCCACCTGCTCAGGCTAGTACCTGTTGGTCAGTTGGAGCGGGAGGCGAAGAACTCGTTTGCCCTGGGGGAGAACAGGATCAGCAAGATGATCAGACTGACGACCGCCGAGCCGATGCCGGCGCCCTTGACTCCGAACTGGCTGTCGATCGCGATCACCCGGTACAGCACCCAGGCGATCTGCAGGACCGACACGATGGCAACGATGGCTCGGGACACACTGTTGCCGTCGGCCAAACCCTTCGCCACCGCAAGATAGATCAGGCCGATGACGACAGATACCAGACCTGCGCCGAGGAATGTCCCTTCGGCGATCATGGCGATGACACCGGCGATGATGGCAATGATGCCGGCGATGACGGTCAGCGCGGCCACCAGCGTGACGAGGCCAGGTCTGGTCACTGGTGCGGTCATGGCGTGAACCCCTTCACTGTGGGACTTCGGTGAGGCTGAACTTGGATAGTAGGGACAATAAGCCCGTTCCACCACGAGGAACATAGACCTGGGTCGCCAGCCGGTTCTGCCTGCATCGACAACGGCCCTGCCAGCATGTTGGCGGGGCAACAATGCAGCTACGCTCTGCCGATTGTGGGTCGACTGGCAGAGCTGATGGCGCCGTCGCGGCTGGGCGTCGGGTTCCGCTGGTTGTTGCCGTCGTCCTGGTTGACCAACCTGGGCGACGGATTCGCTCTCGCCGCCGGTCCGTTACTGGTCGCCTCACTCACCGACGACGCCTTCCTGGTGGCCCTGGCTGCCACGTTCCAGTGGCTGCCGCCGTTGCTGTTCGCGCCGATCGCCGGCGCGCTGACCGATCGGCACAACCGGCTCCGGATCGTGCTTCTGGTGAACCTGGCGCGGGTCTGCATGCTCGCTCTGCTGGTGCTCGCGATCGCCACCGGCTACGGATCCATCGGTGTCGTTCTGTCAGCCCTGTTCGTGCTGTCAACGGCAGAAGTGTTCGCCGATACCAGCACTTCCACGCTGCTGCCCATGCTCGTCGCCCGGGACGACCTGGCCATCGCGAATTCGCGGCTGCTCACCGGAATGATCACCTTCAACCAGCTGGCCGGTCCACCGCTCGGCGCCGCGCTGTTCGTCATCGGATCGGCCTGGCCGTTCGGCGCGGAGGCGCTGGTCGTCGGACTGGGGGTGGTGCTGGTGTCGCGGGTTGTGTTGCCGCCGCACGCCGATGCCGCAACCGACCGCAAGGAACGCCGTCTGCATCACGACATCATCGAGGGCTTTCGCTGGGTCATCCATCACCCCGCGGTCCGCACGCTGGTGCTGACGATCTTCATCTTCAACATCACGTTCGGTGCGGCGTGGTCGGTGCTGGTGCTGTACGCCTCGCAGCGACTCGGGCTGGGCGACATCGGATTCGGGCTGCTCACCACCGTCATGGCCGCCGGCGGCCTGCTCGGTACCGCGAGCTACGGCTGGATCACCCGCCGGGTCAGCCTCGGCGACATCATGCGTGCCGGGCTCATCGTCGAAACGCTGACGCATCTCGCACTGGCGCTGACCACCAGCGCCTGGGTCGCGGTGCCGGTGTTCCTGATCTTCGGTGCGCACGCGTTCATCTGGGGGACCACCTCGGTCACGATCCGGCAGCGGGTGGTGCCGACCAAGCTGCAGGGCAGAGTGGCCAGCGTGAACATGGTCGGCACCTACGGCGGCCTGGTGATCGGCTCCGGCATCGGCGGGGTGCTCGCCCAGCATTACGGCATCACAGCACCGTTCTGGTTCGCGTTCATCGGTTCGGCATTGTTCGTGGTCGTCATCTGGCGTCAGCTCAGCCACATCTCCCACGAGGACCAGCGGCCGAGCGACCGTGATGGGGGGTGTGGAAGGCAGTGCGGAACTGAGACCTGTTGTGAAAGGACATCTGTGGCATGAGAGACTGACTGTGACCCGGAGCCAGAGGAGCCGGACTCCACACCAACGCGCGAGTCACCCTCCTGCGACTCCGGGAGACGCTCACCGTGGAGCTCGAGGCCAGCTCATGAGGCGCTACTGGAGATCCGGCGGCTGCGCGCCGACCGGTCCGATGACGACGAGCACGACCCCGAAGGTGCGCCCCTGTCCGGCGAATGGTCCCGGCTGGACGGCAGACACCGCGCCGCGCAGCAGCGGATCCGCGACGTCGACGACGCTCTGGTCAATCTGGACGCCGGTCGGTACGGCGTCTGTGCGCGGTGCGGTGAGCCCATCGCACCTGGCCGTCTCGAGGTGTCGCCGACCGCCACTCGTTGCGTACGGTGCGCCGACAAGAGATGAACGACCCCGGACCTACGCCGCATCAGAGGGTTTGGTGGGAAACAAAACCGCCCGTGGGCCTGCGGAGTTACCCAGAAGGGGTCGCCTCCTCAGCGACTTGACATAATGTACATTATCGGCACTTCAGGAGAATGAGGTTCGACCCGCCGTCGGCCACGCCGATGGACCGAAGTCCGAACCGACCGATGATTTCTCCGCGCCATGCTGATCTGTACACCCAATACCGACCTACGGAAGGCTGTCGCCATGCGCAAACTCTGCTTCGGCATGAACGTCAGCCTGGACGGCTACATCGCTGCGCCCGGCGACGACCTCGGCTGGAGCGTGCCGAGCGACGAGCTGTTCCAGTGGTGGTCCGACCGGGTCGGGTCGACGGGCCTGGCGTTGTACGGACGCAAACTGTGGGAGGCGATGAGCTCCCACTGGCCGACCGCCGATCAACAGCCTGGCGCGACACCGGCGGAGATCGAGTACGCCCACCGCTGGCGCGACATGCCGAAGGTGGTGTTCTCCTCGACGATCAGCACGGTCGACTGGAACACCCGACTGGTCACGGGCGACGCGGTCACCGAGATCACCCGGCTCAAGGCCGAGGACGGTGGCTCCATGGACATCGTCGGCGCCACCCTCGCCGCAGCGGCCATGCGAGCCGGGTTGATCGACGAGTACGCACTGGTGACCGCACCGGTCCTGATAGGCGGCGGCACGCCGTTCTTCACCGCCCTGGACAATTGGGTGAGCCTGAAACTGGTGGAGACCCGGACCTTTCCGGATGGCGTCATTCTCACCAGGTATGAGACCAAGCGCTGAGTTCCGCCGGCCGTCCTGAGCCGTCTGGTCCCTTCGACCGAACGATTTCCGTCACAGTGACGTATTGACCACGACGAATTGGCCGGTGGTCCATTGCTATCGAACTGTTAGCTGCTGAAACTGTCCCGCGATGCTCCAGGCTGCGCGAATCGGGGTGGTGCGAAATACTCGGCGGGTTCGCCCATCGGGACCAGCCGGAGGATCACCAAAACGATGCCGACGTACTCCACGGATCCATTGTTCGACGAATTCGCTTCGCTTGCCCTCAATCTGGGTGGCCAGCCGGGCGAGATCGCCGTCGCCTGTGCAGGTGTCGCGGACGGCGATGACACCGCCTGGAACACAAGCTGGACCGAACTCGCCGATCGCCTGGTCGACGAGGCCGACCGATCGGTCGCCACCGGACACCGGGCCGGCGCCCGACAGGCCTATCTCCGGGCAATTGTCTACTACGCCATCGGCTATCACTCGCTCTATGGATCACCGATGCAACCAGCGCTACTGACCGGGTTCAGCCGACAGACCGCGGCCTTCACCAAGGCCGCGGCGCTGGCCGATCCGCCCGGCGAACCGATCGAAATCCCCTACGAGGGAACCACATTGCCGGGATGGCTGTTCCGGCCGACCAGCAACCCGGAGCCGACGCCATTGCTGATCGCGACGAGCGGGTACGACTCCACCTTGTACGAGGGGTACCTGGCCCAAGCCCTCCCCGCCCTGGAACGCGGCTGGTCCTGCCTGCTCTTCGACGGGCCGGGTCAGGGACGTGCGTTGTTCGAACAAGGACTGGTCATCCGACCGGACTGGGAAAATGTCGTCACAGCCGTCGTCGATGTCGCGCTCGATCGGTCCGACATCGACCCGGACCGGATTGCGCTCACCGGCTGGAGCCTCGGCGGGTACTTCGCGCTCCGGGCGGCCACCGGCGAACCTCGACTGGCCGCCTGTATTGCCGATCCCGCGCTGTTCTCCATGGACGGCGGCATGGTGCCGAGGCTGGAAGCGGCCGGCATCCCACCAGCCGCACTCGCCGACTACCCCACAGTGTCGAGCGACATCCTGAGCCAGATCGAGCAGGGCATCACCGCGAGCAGGGCCCAGAAATGGGCGATCCTGCAGCGGGGACTCATGGTGCACGGCGTCAGCTCCCTGAGCGAATATCTCCAAGCCATTTCGGAATTCACCCTCGACGGCCGACTTGCAGACATCACCTGTCCGACGCTGCTGTGCGCGGCCGAAAACGATCCACTCTCGGCCAGCGCCCCCAAGGTGCTGCAACAGATGACAGCACCCACCACGATGTTGGAATTCCTCGGCAGCGAGGGCGCCGGGGATCATTGCGAAATGAACAATCGTGCCCTGTTCAACCAGCGTGCCTACGATTGGCTGGAGGATGTCTTCGCCAAGAAGTAGTCGAACTTCCCGCCCCGGTCCGCGCACGCTGAGACCAACCGAACAAACAGGTCAGCGCAGTTCCTGGATGCGGATCAGGTTGCCTGCTGGGTCACGGATCGCGCAGTCCCGTACTCCGTACGGCTGTTCGGTGGGTTCTTGGACGACTTCGGCGACGGTGCTCTCCTGCACCTTCTCGAACGTGGCGTCCAGATCGGCGGTGGCCAGCAGCATGCCGGAATAGGTGCCCTTGGCCATCATCTCGGTGATGGTGCGGCGTTCCTCTTCGGTGATCCCCGGATCGACCGCTGGTGGATGCAGGACGATGGAGGTACCCGGCTGGCCGACAGGGCCCACCGTGATCCACCGCAGACCCTTGTAACCGACGTCGTTGCGAACCTCGAATCCGAGGGTGTCGCGGTAGAACGCCAGTGCCGCGTCGGGGTCGTTGTGCGGAAGGAAGCTCGCGTGAATCTTGATGTCCATGTGCATCACGCTAGTTGCGGCTCGGGGGTCGGCGCTTCTCGATTCCTGACCGGTCGGGTGACCTGCTTCGACACACAGGACGGAATGCCCGCCGTGGCCCCGGTCGAGTCGCGTCGGTAAACACTCGGCGGCACCCCGACCAGCTCGGTGAAACGCGTGCTGAACGTCCCGAGCGAAGAACATCCGACCGTGAAACAGACGTCGGTGACGCTCATGTCGCCGCGGCGCAACAGGGCCATGGCCCGCTCGATGCGCCGTGTCATCAGATACCCGTACGGCGCCTCGCCGTAGGCGAGCTTGAACTCCCGGCTCAGATGACCCGCCGACATGTGCACGCCACGGGCGAGCGCCTCGACATCCAGCGGCTGGGCGTACTCCCGGTCGATCCGGTCGCGGACACGCCGCAACCGCGCGAGGTCGCGCAATCGCTGCTCCGGGGTCGGGGTGCTGGTCACGTGACCGATCGTGCCACTTCGGGTCGCTCTTTCCCAGCGAAGGCGTGCAGTGCACATGTCGCGCCTCAGATCCGCTTGATCGTGGCGAACCAGGCCGGCGCACCGTTGTCGTCGTGAAATCTGGTGAGCACCCGGTCCGATTCGATCGAGACGAGCTCCCAGACTCCTGCGGAATCGAAGGCCGACCTGAGATCGTCAGCACTGACCGGGTGCGGCCCGGTGTCCGGTCCATTGTCGCTGAAGCACAACACATAGACGGTGCCGCTGGGTTCGGTCACCGCTGCCAAACCCGCGACGTACTCACGCCGTTCGTTGCCGTCGAGGGCGTGGAACAGGCCGCTGTCCAACACGGTGGTGAACCTGCGGCCCAGCCGCTGCAGCGCAAGCGCATCCGCCGCGACGAACTCGGCCTCGATCCCCCGCTCCCCCGCCTTCGTCCTGGCCCGCTCGAGTGCTGTCTCCGCGACGTCGACGCCCAGCACCGTCAATCCGGATGCCGCGATGTGCAGGGCGTTCTCTCCGCTACCGCAGCCCGCGTCGAGAACCATTCCGACGAAGCCACCCTCAGCCACCGTTCGAACAACCGCCGGCTGCGGGCCGCCGACATCCCAGGGGGCGGGACCGTCGTGGTACGAGGCATCCCACGGCTGCCCGGACTGCCGTTCGTGGCTGGTGGGCCGTCGCCCGCGCAGAGCCTCGACGGAATCGGAATCCGATTCTTCAGTCACCCTGCCACCGTCCCGTGATGATCCGATCAGCTGAACCGTTCGCTGAGCCGAAAGCTCACCTGTTCCCCAGCCTGACTCTTCCCGATCAGGGTGCACAGTGCTGCCTTGATCGGGAGCCAATGCGGCCCTTGGCCGGACGGCATCAGGGTCGCGGTGAACGGATGACCGTCGATCGTTCCGCCGACCTTCACCGGCCGGCGGGTCCCGAGCAGTTCGGCGGAGCCGGGCACCGTTACGAACGTGGCGTAGGCGCCGTCCTTCTCGATCGGCGCGGTGAACGAGAAGTCCAGCGGCTGTGGCGTTGTCGGCATTCTCTGACCCACATCCCTACTTCTCTCAGCCCACCTTCGCGACTTCTCGATCTTTCCAGCTACCTGATTCCCAGCTGTCTTTTTCTCTTCCCTTGACGCCCCCTGTCTCTCGAGATCGTGCAATCACGCGGATCGACTGCCTCGATCCTGCCGCCAATCGAGAGTTCGATCTGCGCGATCGCTGCTGCAGCCGGCCCCCTGACGCCTCCGCGCGCCCAGGTGATCCCGCCTGTGGCCCGCCTGATAGCCTCTGCTCTAGGCCGCGCGATCGCGCCGCGTCGCGCAGACGAGCGTGCGACCGCCGCCCGATACGCCGCCGGCTCTGACCCCGCGAGCTCGCCCGCCCGGCGCTGCGCGCCGGGCGGCGCACACCGGCGCCCCCTGCCCCGGTGACGCCCCGGAGCGCCGGAAGCCGCGCCCGCGCCCCACTGCGCGAGCCCCGCGCCCGCGCCGCCGCGCGCGAGCCGACGGGCGCCCGCGAGCCGACCGCCCACGCGGCCCGGGCCCGCGCCCCCCCGCGCCGACCCCAGAACCGCAGCGCCCGGCAGCCCGCGCGCGGCACGAGACGCCCCGCGCCAGGCCGAGCGCACCAGAGGCCCCCGCCCCCCGCAGAGCGAGCCCACGCCCCCCCACCCGAGAGAACCCCGCCGACCGACCGCGCACCCCCCGAGCGGCCAGCAAGCCGCCCACAGCGCCCGACCCGCCGAGCGAGCCGCGAGGCCAGCGAGACGCCCGCCACCGACACGCGACACGACACACCCGACGCCGCCGGGCGAGGCAGAACCGCCGCACCGCCGCGACGGCCGCGGAGCCCCGCGGCACCCGACACGCGGCAACGAGACACCGACCGCGCGCCCGACGGCAGCGCCGAGCGGCGACCGACAGACCACGACACCGACAAACGACCGGCGCCCCGCGACGCCGCCACAGGCGGAGACGACGGGCAGCGCACGGCGAGAGCGACCACGGACGAGACCGCCGCAGGCAGAGCGCGAAGGCGAAACTTGGGAACGTTCGGCATGTGCCCCTATTTTGAGAAGATGGCGGAGCGCACCGACCCTACGCGCGACGGGTCAGCACCCGCCACCTCCCCCGTCACCGCCGCCTCCCCCACCTCCGTCGCCGCCACCCCAGCCACCGCCGCTGTCGCCGCCACCCCAACCCCAACCACCGCCGCAGTCGCCGCCGTGGGAACTGCCCGCGTCATTGCCGGAGTACGCACCCCAGCCGTAGCCGTCCCCGCCGCCCGTACCTGACGACCCCCGACGATGACGCTTCGGCGCTGCCGCAACCGCTGCGAGAAGCAGTGCTCCGCCGATTCCCACCACCCAGATCCAGCCCATCACGCACCTCCGAATCGTCCTGTCGGAGCCGGTCGGCCCCGTTTCCGAACGGTGACAGAGCCACGGCAACGACGGAAGTATGATTGCAATATTGCACGCGAGATTTCTGATTGGGCACGGAGGAGTTCGGATGAGCTCGATCGATTCGCCATCGGTGCGGGAGCGTCGATTGGCCCGGGACCTGCGTGAGGTCCGGATCGGCGCCGAGATGGCCGGCAACGCCGTCGCCGATGCGCTGGGGTGGTCGGCGTCGAAGGTGTCCCGTATCGAGACGGGCCGGATCGGCATCAGTCCGGGCGATCTCGATCTGCTGATCGAGCTCTATCACGTCCCCGCCGAGCAGGCCGAATATCTCCGTCGGCTGGCTCCCACCGCGCGCACCCGCGGATGGTGGGATGCCTACGCCGACTCGCTGTCCGAGGGATACGCGGGGTTGCTGCGACTGGAGGCCGGGTCACAGGCGCTGCGCAGCTATTGCGCGGTGTTGCCGCATCCGTTGTTGATGACCGCCGACTACATCCGGCAGGTGGTGCTGGCGACCTGGCTGACGCCGTCGCCACAGGAGATCGATCGCCGGATCCGGGTGTGCCTGCGCCGGCAGGCCGTACTCGACCAGAACACCCCGCAAACGCGGCTGAACCTGTCAGTGGTCATCGACGAGGCCGTGCTGCGGCGTTCGGCGGTTGCCCCGGGCGGTGCGGGCGAGCCGGATCTGCACGACCGTCAGCTCGAGCACCTGCTGCAGGTAGCCGCCCGGCCGAACGTACGGATCCAGGTGCTGCCGTTCGCCGCCGGCATCCCGCCGGTCAGCGCCGGCTCGTTCTCGATTCTCGAGTCACGGGCGACCGGCGCACCGGACGTTGTGTACCTGGAGAACAAGACCAGGATCTTCTTCGTCGACGGAGAGCCCGAGGTACACCGGTACGCCAAGGATTTCGACCTGCTGACCGAGATGGCCCTGTCGCCCGCGGACTCTCTGGACGCCATCGAGCGGATCCGGACTCAGAGCAACGGCGCATCGGCATCCACGGTCACCGTTGCGCCGACGAACTTCCCGTAGGCCTGTGCTGCAGTGACGAAGCCGGCCCGAGCCTTCGGCGGCAGGGTGGCGAACGGCAACGGGGTCACCGTGATCCCGGCTGCCGTCTTCCGCCGCCGCCAGGTGCCGACGACCTGGCCCTTCACCACGATGGTCGACAGGAACATGCCGTTGCCGCCGGGCACGATGCGTTGTGCGTGCTCCGGAGCCAGCGCAGCGCCCCGGTCCTGGTAGCCCAGCAGGAACTCGTCGAACCCTGGCAAGGCGTGCACCTCCGACGCCGGACGCTCGGACAACCCGGGCGACATCCAATGAGAAATGCCATCGATGACGATCTCCTCGAGCGCACTCTGTGCGATGGCCAGTCCCACCTTGGCGTCCCGAACCGGAAGCTTTGTCCACCAGGTGAAGTCGCGCACGGTGGCAGGTCCGTGACTGACGAAATACCGGCGCACGAACTCCCCCAGTGCCTCGTCCCGTTCGTAGACCCGTGGTGTCGGAACCCATTCGTCGAGCAACACCACGGCCTGCTCGTTGCCCCGTATCGGTCCGAGACACAGCAGTCGACCCTGATGCAGCCGACCCAGCAGATGCGGCCCGCGCTGGCCGGTGGTGTCGATGCCGGCTGCCGAGAACGCGGCGAAGAGCTCGGCGCGGATGGCGGACCGCCCGCCCTCCAGCAACTCGACGGCGGCCTTCTCGGCGATGGCGACAGTCGATTCGTCCAGCCCCAGTTCGCGGTGCCGGGTGCGCAGCGACTGCAGGGTTCGGCCGGCCGTCAGCTCGAGCATCCAGCCGATGTCCTCGGCGGCGACCACGTGCAGCGTGCCGCGCATCGGCCAGGACCGGATGATGTCGCCGCGATCGAAGGCATCGTGCACGTCCTGGATCGTCGATCCGGGCACCCGCAGCCCGACCGACCATTTCGCGCCGGGGAGATCCTGGCCCTGCATGGCGAGCATCCAGCGGACGGCGGCGGCCGGATTAACCATGGTGCTTCCCTCCACCCGTTGGGCAGCCAATCGGAGGCGGGCGAGGCTTTGCGTGGTGATCACCTGGACATGGTGGCAAACCTGCCGGGAAACACCTGCCGAAAACACGGTGCCGAAAACACGGTGCCGAAAACCCGGTGCCGAAAACACGACAGCCGCCCGACGCGGGAGGCATCGGGCGGCTGGAGTGGACGATCCCCGCACAGTGCGCCTCTCGGCACGTGGTCGCTCTCGGCGACTAAAGGGGTGGAGCCCGGGGCATGTAACCGGGGACCGTCGATGGGTGTAACCAGGACCTGGTCGGATTCCTTCCCGTCCGAACGTGACCTGCGCCACCACCCCCTGTCCTGCTGATAGATTCCGCTCGCCGGCTGACACCGCCCGGCGACTCGTTGGTGCGGAAGCGGTAGAAACCATGTCTGGACCGATCGTTCGGTGGCTACACCGGCACGACCCGGAGTGGAACGCCCTGCACAAGGCGATCAAGGTCGCGATCGCGGTCACCGTCGGACTCGCGTTCGGCACCTTTGTCGTCGGCAACTCCCAGTTCAGCACGTTCGCCTCATTCGGCGGAGTCGCCCTGCTGTTGTTCGCCGAGTTCCCGGGCGGTCGATCGGCGCGATTGGGTGCGTTCGTGGGACTCGCCCTGATCGGCGCGCTGTTGATCGTCCTCGGCACGCTGGCCTCCGTCGTTGCCTGGCTCGCCGTGATCGGGATGGGCGTCGTCGGCTTCATCGTGCTGTTCGCCGGGTTGTTCAGCGCGGCTGCTGCCGGCGCCACCCGGGCCGCGCTGCTCGCGTTCATCCTGCCGGTCAGCCTGCCGGGGTCCGCGGGAGACATTCCGGCTCGGCTGGGTGGGTGGGCCATCGCGGTGATCCTGGCGGTTCCACTGGCGATCCTGGTGTGGCCACCGCGTGATCACGACCGGTTGCGGGTGCGGGCCTCGGCGGCCTGTGCGGCCATGTCCGACCAGTTGCTGGCCCGTTCGGGAACGCTTCCCGATCCGGGTCCGGACGGTGACGCGGACGAGCGGGCGCGTTCGCTGCAGTTGATCGACCTGCACACCGAAGAGGCGATTCTCGCGCTGCGCCAGCAGTTTCGCAGCACGATCTACCGGCCGGTCGGCTTGACCACCGGCAGTCGGATGCTGATGCAATTGCCGGATCGACTGTCCTGGCTGCGGTCGGTGATCGACCGGATTCCCCGCGGCGACACCGATGGCTGGCCGGAACCGACGAAGCAGTTGGTGGTGGCCTGCGCCGACGTGCTCGGCGCCGGCGCGGAGGTCCTGGCAACGGCTTCCCACCGTCCGACCGTCGCCGCCCGGCAGCGACTCACCGTGGCCATGCAGGACCTCGATCACCATCGCGCTGCGGTTCGCGCGTTCCTGGCGGTCATCGGCGGACCGCCGGCGCACGAGCAGGACCCGGACCTGCTGCTGCCCGCGCTCGCGCATGAGCTGGCGTACACCTCCCACCTGGCCGGGCAGACGGTCTCGCTGTCAGCAGCCGCCGATGCCCGACCGTTGATCGACCGGCTGATCGGCCGGGGCGAGCCGGAAACGGTGGACGGCCCGCTCGCCGCCGTGCAACGGATCACCGCCGGACACATCACCCGCCGGTCGGTCTGGTTCCAGAACAGCCTCCGCGGTGGGCTGGGGCTGGCGGCAGCCGTCCTGATCGCGGAGCTCACCCAGGTGCAGCACGGCTTCTGGATCGTGCTGGCGGCGATGTCGGTGTTGCGGACCACGGCATTGAACACGGGTTCCACCGCATTGCGGGCCCTGGTCGGCACCTTCGTCGGGTTTCTGGTGGGCGCCGGGCTGATCTATCTGGTCGGCACCACCTCGTGGCATCTGTGGCTGTTGTTGCCCGTCACCGTCGTCGTCGCTGCCTATCTACCCGAGGCGGTGTCGTTCACCGCCGGTCAGGCCGCGTTCACGGTGATGGTGGTCATCCTGTTCAACATCATCGACCCGGTCGGCTGGACCGTCGGTCTGGTGCGGATCGAGGACATCGCGTTGGGCTGCGCCGCCGGACTGATCTCCGGGGTGCTGCTCTGGCCGCACGGCGCCGCCGCGCAGATCCGCCGGGCGTTGTCCGAGCTCTACCTGCAGTCCGCCACGGCCCTCGAGCGATCCGTGCAGCAATTGGCGTCGGCCGGCGAACCGGAGAGCACACTCGATGAGGTGATCGGGCGTGCGAGGGGTGCCAGCTACCGACTCGACGACGCCCTTCGCGAGTACCTGGCCGAGCGGGGGACGAAATCGGTGCCGATCGAGTCGCTGGCCGCGGTGTGCAACGGTGGGAACCGGGTACGTCTTGCGGCCGAGGCGATCTCCGGCCTGTGTCGCACCGAGGAGCCGGTCACGTCCGCCGCCTCGCCGGTGCGAGCGGCCGGCGTCGAGCTTGTCGGGACGGCCTCGGCCGCTGCGACGTGGCTCCAGCAGACAGCCGAGATTCTGTTGGATCCGGCGCCTCAAGAGAAGCCCGCACCGGCGGCGATTCCGGTGCAGGCCGAGCATCTGGTGCTGGAAACCTTCCGGGCGGCACCGATCGCGATCGACAACAAGGAGTTCGCCGAACGGGCGAAAGACCTGTGGCAGGCGGCGTTGTACGTCGACGACGTCACCCGACTGGAGGGTCGACTCGGGACGGCCGTCGCCGTTCTCAACCACCCGATCAGGCCGGGCCAGCCGGTCGGCACCGGGTCGGCGTCATGACCACCGCGGCCGGCGACCGCCGCCAGGACCGACCGGAACCGGCCGTTTCGCCGACCGGGCCACCGCGTCGACGCCGGGGACGCCCGACACCTTTTCTGCTGGTCGCCCTGCTGGTTTTGCTGCTGCTGCACGGTGTTCCGTGGTGGGCGTTGGTGATGGCACCGGGGTGGCCACTGCCGGTCACCGTCGTCGGCACAGTCGTTGCGATCAGCGCGCTGTTCTGGTTCCCCTTGGCCATGGTCGTCGGTCACGGCCGGCGGCATGCGGATCGGTGGGCGATCGTCGGCGACACCTGGCTGGGCATTGTCTGGCAACTGTTCGCCTGGACCGTCATCGGCGAAATCCTCGGACTCGCACTGCTTCTCACCGACCTGTCCGGCACGGACCGGCAGCGATTGATCGCTGCTGCCGTGCTGGCGATCGTGACCGTGCTCTGCATCTGGGGCAACTACCAGGCCCGCCGGGTGCCGCCGGTCCGGCGTACCGACATCGTGCTGGATCGACTCGGCGCGGGCCTGGACGGCACCACGATCGCGCTGATCGCCGACACCCACTACGGTCCCATCGAACGGTCGAGGTGGTCGGCGAAGATGGTCGCCGCCGTCACCGCACTCGATCCCGACATCCTCGTCCACGCCGGTGATCTCGCCGACGGATCGGTCGAGCAACGGCGCCGCCAGGTGGCACCGTTGGGCGAGGCCCAGGGACGGCTGGCGAAGGTGTACATCACCGGCAACCACGAGTACTTCTCCGGCGCGGTCGCCTGGGTCGAGCACATGACCGAACTCGGCTGGACGGTCCTGCACAACCGTCACGTGATGGTCGAGCGGGGCGGTGCGCGACTGGCCATCGCCGGCACGGACGACCTCACCGCTGCCGGTTCCGGGGTTCCGGGGCACGGCTGCGACCTGCCGGCGGCGCTGGCCGGGATCCCCGCAGGCGTGCCGGTGATCCTGGTGGCCCACCAGCCGAAGGAGGTGCGGGAAGCGGCGGCGGCCGGGGTGGATCTCCAGCTCTCCGGACACACGCACGGTGGCCAGATCTGGCCGTTCCAACTGATCGTGCGGGCCGAACAGGGCGCGCTGCAGGGACTCTCCCGACATGGCGAGCGCACGCAGCTCTACACCACCCGGGGTGCCGGGTTCTGGGGTCCGCCGTTCCGGGTGTTCGCACCCAACGAGATCAGCCTGCTCACCCTTCGTTCCCGCGCCGCCGCGCAGGAGTAGTCGGTACCGGATCTCCGTTCATCGGAGGCAATCGACCAGCCGCTGTACGGCCGGCAGGTCGCCCTCGATCGTGACGGTGCCGGCGCCCACCACCTCGGCCACCGTTGCCGGCCGGTAGACCATCGCCCGGACGCCGGCCACATCACCGGCGACCACCGCATCCGGGTTCGACGATGCGCTACCCCGGTGCATGGTCAATCGTCGGTCGGCAACACTCAGCGTCACCCGGTCCGTGCCGACCCGGAGTTCGATGGTCGCCGCCAGATCCCCGGCCCTGGCCGGGTCGAAGGTGGTCCGCAGCGCCAGCCACAGCGCATCGGTGCTCATCGGGCCTTCGGCGTGCTGCGGGCGGCGGCGTCCCCAGCGACCGAGCTCGATCAGCACCGGCTCCAGCGCCGCACCGACGTCGGTGAGTCGATAGACAACGGCGCCGACGGGTGGGCCGATAGCCTCCCGGTTGACCACTCCCGATGCCTCCAGCTCCCGCAGGCGTTGCGACAGCACGTTCGGGCTCATCCCGTGCAGGCCCTGCAGCAGATCACGGAATCGCTTGGGGCCGAGGAGCAATTCGCGGACCACCAACACCGCCCAGCGTTGTCCGATGACGTCGAGGGCGCGGGCGACCCCACAGGGGTCGTCGTAGGTCCTGGTCTCCGCATCGGCCATTTTGATCCCTATCTAGGACTAGTCACTCCTATATTAGGAGCGTAGGTTGAACGGGTCAAGAGAGTGCTGCAGGTCAAGAGAGGACCCCACCATGCGCAGGATCGTCGTGACGGAGAACATCTCGCTCGACGGAGTGATGCAGGCCCCGGCCATGCCGGACGAGGACATTCGCGGCGGCTTCAGCAGAGGCGGTTGGGCCAACGGCTACTCGGACCAGGTGCTGATCGACTACATGACCGCCGGGTCGGAGGACTCCGAGGGCTGCCTGCTGCTCGGCCGCCGGACGTACCAGACGATGGCCGCCAACTGGCCGCACATGCCGCAGGACAACCCGTTCACCACGTGGATCAACTCGATGGGAAAGTTCGTCGCGTCCAGGACGCTGACCGGGCCGTTGGACTGGAACGCCACCCTGTTGTCGGGTGAGCTGGGCGCGGCGGTGTCGGCGCTCAAGGAGACCGATGGGCCGGATCTGACCGTCCTCGGTTCCGGGGTCCTCGTGCAGTCGCTGCGGGAGCACGGATTGATCGACGAGTATCTGCTGTCGATCTACCCGCTGGTGCTCGGGTCCGGCAGCAGACTGTTCCCGGACGGTGCCGCCGCTGATCTCCATCCTCACCGACAGCGTGACGACCACCACCGGCGTGATCGTCGGCCGATACCGTCCGCAGGACTGACGCCGCGCCAGGTCAGGCAACAGGGCCGGCCGACAGCGAATCCAACCGCTCCTTCATCCCGGCGGCGGCCGGGTCGCCGAGCTTCTCGAACATGGGCTTGACGAACGGCTGCACCAACTTCGCCGGTCCCTTCAGCGCCGGCCGGACCCCGACCCCTTGACGCGCGCCCGGCCCTCGGGGCTTCTCCCCCACCGATTCGGGGGTTTACACCTACTCCTGCACCCGCCTCCGGGCGGCCAGAATGAAGGACATGACCGAGACCGCCCGCCTCCCTCCGCCCCGGCCGTCCAGCCGGTGGGGACTCGTCGGCATCGTGCTGGCCCTGCTGGCCTTGCGGATCCTCGGCTTCGTGTTGATCGCCTTCCTGGTCGTGTCGATCGCGTTGCTGGTGATCTGGATCGGACTGCCCCTGCTCCTGGCCATGCTCGCGACGCTCCGCGGTTTCGCCAGGGTGCATCGGCGGCTGGCCGGCCGCGTGCTGGGCACCGTGATCCCGGAGCCCTACCCGGTCGCCATCACCGGCGGGCTGTTCGTGCGGTTGCGCTTCCGGCTCAGCGACCGCGCCACCTGGCGCGACCTCGCCTGGCTGCTCGAGGTGCAAACCATCGGGTTCGCCGTCCAACTCGCCGCGTTGATCGCGTTCCCGTTCCTCCCGCTGGGCTGGTGGGGATCGCCACTGTTGTTGCGGACCGATGCCGCGACCACCCGGTTGCTGGCCGGGCCCCAGGACGCCCAACTGCAGCAACGGATCGGTGAGCTGGAGACCTCGCGCGCGGACTCGGTGGATCATTCCGCCGCGGAGCTGCGCAGGATCGAACGCGACCTGCACGACGGTGCGCAGGCGCAGCTCGTCGCCCTCGCGATGAATCTCGGCCTGGCAGAGGAACTCGTCGTTCGGGACCCGGCGGCCGCCGCCGCGTTGATCGGCGAGGCCCGGCAGTCCTCCACCACCGCACTCGCGGATCTACGGCTGTTGGTCCGTGGGATCCATCCACCCGTGCTCGCCGACCGCGGCCTGACCGGCGGCGTCTCCGCACTGGCACTTGCCCACCCCCGACCGGTCGAGGTCGACGCCCAGCTGGACGGCCGACCGCCTGCTCCGGTCGAATCGGCGGTCTACTTCTCGGTCGCGGAGGCGCTGACCAACAGTGCGAAACATTCGGCCGCCCAGAATGCCTGGATCTGGATGCGGCACGACGGCAGCACCCTGACGGCGATGGTCGGCGACAACGGGGTCGGCGGTGCCCAGCTGACGCCGGAGGGCGGGCTGGTCGGCATCGAGCGGCGACTGTCGGCGTTCGACGGCACCATGTCCATGGCCAGTCCGCTCGGCGGGCCGACGATCGTCACGATCAAGGTTCCGTGCACGCTGCAGCAGGCGACCGGATGACCCGCGTCAGGCCTGACTAGGCTCTCGGCCGGAACGTCCACCGATGTCGGTTTCCGGCATCGCCAGACCGGGAGGCTGAAACTCGTGCGAGTGGTGCTGGCCGAGGATCTCGCGCTGCTCCGGGACGGCATGATCCGGCTACTGACCGCCTATGACTTCGACGTGGTGGAAGCGGTGGACAACGGGCCGTCACTGTTGCGGGCACTGACGCAGCACCGGCCGGACGTCGCCGTCGTCGATGTCCGGCTGCCGCCAACGTTCACCGACGAAGGGCTGCGGGCCGCCCTTGCCGCGCGCACTGAGATCCCCGGCCTGCCGGTGCTGGTGGTCAGCCAATACGTGGAGCAGTTGTACGCCAAGGAACTGCTCTCGCAGGGCACCGGTGGGGTGGGCTACCTGCTCAAGGACCGCATCTCCGACGTCGCCCAGTTCGTCGACGCCATCCGGCGGGTCGCGGCCGGCGGTACCGCGATGGACCCGGAGGTGATCAGTCAACTGCTGTCCCGGCATCAGGACAGCTCCCCGGTCTCGACGCTCACCCCGCGGGAACGCGAGGTGCTCTCACACATGGCCGAGGGCAGATCGAACGCCGCCATCGCCGGCAAGATGTTCATCACCGAGAAGGCGGTGGGCAAACACACCAACGCGATCTTCGGCAAGCTCAGCCTGGAGCAGAGCGAGGACGACAATCGCCGCGTGCTGGCCGTTCTCGCCTATCTGGAGGCTCCGCGCAGTTGAATCCAGAGCATCCTGAAGTATCAAGCTCTACTTGAGGTTCAAGTCCTGTTCAGCGAATCCGCTCCGCCGATCGGGCAGCGGCCAGCATTTCCGAGACCAGCGGCGCGAGTTCGGCGGGACCGGCCGACTCCGCGAGCGCCGTCGCGACATCCTCTGCAGCGCAACGGACCTGGTACAGCCGGTCGGCGAGGTCGTCACGCTCCTGCTGGGTCAGCACCACGGCGTCGGTCGGGATCGCACCGCGTTCCAGCGCGTTTCGGTTCTCGTAGGCGCGTTGCCGACACGCCTGAGCGCAGTACCGACGCCGGCGACCGACCCCGGTCGAGGTCGGCAGCTCGCGACCGCACCACTGGCACCGTTCCGGCCCGGACCGGGTGCCGCTGTGACTCGACAGAACTGCGGTGTTCGACAGAACTGCGGTGCTCGACAGAACTGGGCCGCTCGACAGAGCTGGAGTGCTGGTCAGAACGGAAGTGGCAGCGGACACCGGCCGACCGTATGCCAGCGCACCGATCGTCACGGTGACGACATACCGGCGGCGACGGAATTGCTGTGGACCGGCCTTTCCGGTCGGGACCGCGGTCGTGCCAGACTGCGGCGGTGACCGGCTTTCTGGGGGGCAGCGGCCCACGGGCGTTCGCCCATCGCGGGTGGCACATCGGCGACCTGGCCGGCCTGGAGAACACCATTGCGTCCTTCCGGCGTGCCTTCGACGAGGGGTACCGCTACCTCGAGACCGATGTGCGGGCCACCGCGGACGGTCAGTTGGTGGTCTTCCACGACTCCCGGCTGGACCGGGTGACCGACCGGCAGGGTGCGATCGCCGAGCTGCCGTGGAGCGTCGTCCGGCAGGCCAGGGTCGGTGGGACCGAGCCGATCCCGCTATTGGCCGACGTCTTCGACGAACTGCCGGACGCCATGTTCAACATCGACGCGAAGGCATCGGGAACCGTGGCGCCGTTGGCGAAGCTGGTGGTGGAAGCCGGTGCCGTCGACCGGGTCTGCCTCGGTTCGTTCTCCGACCGCCGACTGGCCGCCCTGCGGGATCTGCTCGGACCCGGTGTGGCCACCTCGCTCGGCCCTCGGGCGATCTTCCGGCTGGTGCGGGCCAGCGCGATGCGCCGACGATTCCGCACCACGGCGGTCGCCGCGCAGGTGCCGACGCGGTACCAGGGCGTGCAGATCGTCACTCCCCGGCTGCTGACGACCGCGCGGTCCGCCGGACTGGAGGTACACGTCTGGACCATCGACGATCCGGCCGAGATGCACCAGCTGCTGGACCTCGGCGTCGACGGCATCATGACCGACCGGCCCGAGCTGCTGCGTGACGTGCTTCCAAGAGCGGGGCGCCTGGCGCTGACCCGCCGTTCGCGCCGATAAGGTCCCCGCATGACAGTCCCCGACGTGCCGGACAGCGACCCGACCACCGAGGACGGCAACGCCGACAACAAACCCCGACGAAACAACCCGGAGGGCGCATACGCGGACGACCCCGGTCACGACGCCGGCGCGGACGGCGGCGGCAAGTGCCTCCGCGCTGTCGGCGGTACCCGCGGCCGGTTCCGGTCGCAGCCGGTTCGCCGGCGGGACGGTCAAGTTCTTCCACGGCCCGATGGACTGCGGCAAGTCGACGCTGGCGCTGCAGTTGCACTACAACCATTCCCGGCAGGGCAGGTTCGGGATGCTGCTGACCAAGCTGGACCGATCTGGGCCGGCCCGGATCAGTTCCCGGATCGGGATCAGCCGCACGGCCGTCGAGGTCTCCGACGAGCAGGACATCGGCGAGCTGGTCCGGGCGACCTGGGCGCGCGGCCGCCGCGTCGACTACCTGATCGTGGACGAGGCCCAGTTCTTCAGCTCCGACCAGATCGACCAACTCGCGGTGCTGGCCGACGACGTCCAGGTCGACGTCTACGCCTTCGGCATCGCCACCGACTTTCGCGGTCGGCTGTTCCCCGGCTCGGCGCGGTTGTTCGAACTGGCCGACGAGGTTTCGCCGCTGCAGGTCGAGGTGCTCTGCTGGTGTGGCCGGATCGGTCGGTTCAACGGCCGGGTCGTCGGCGGAAAGATCGTCCGCGAGGGCGCGACAGTGGTCGTCGCCGACACCCAGGCGGCCCTGGCGAACGTCGAGTCGGTGCGGTACCAGGTGCTGTGTCGCGTACATCACAGGTCGGGAATTCTGGGCCCGGATCGAGCCGTTCAACCTGAGAGGTGAACCCGACTTTGGCGTTCTGACGTGTTACCGGCATGCTGATCGGGCTCCGTACCGCGGGAACCGGTGCAGATCCGGACAGAATCCCCGAAATCCCGTCGGGTTTTCGCGTCACGGAGGCCCGGTTCGTGCGTCTGAACCAGTGAAGGCACCGGAACGACCGTCATCGCGGTGGGTGGAAGTTCACTCATCCGGCAGCGGTGCGCCGGTGGTACTGACCAATAGCACCAAGCCCGCCACCCGGTGGGAACGAACGACACCCGTACAGCGTTACTCACCGGTAAGGAGCCCGACAGGCTCGTGGCCGGCGTCATCACCGGTCAGCGCCGCGCCCGATTCGACCCGCGGTAGCAACGCAACATTTGCAGCAGGAAAGGAACATCATGGCCGACCGTGTCCTGCGCGGCAGCCGTCTCGGTTCGACAAGCTACGAGGCAGATCGCAATCACGATCTGGCACCTCGGCGCACGGCGACCTACCGCTGTCCCCGCGACCACGAATTCACCGTCCCGATGGCCGACGACGCCGAGGTTCCGGCCGTCTGGGATTGCCGGATGCACGGGCTCGCCTCCATGCTGATCGACGGTTCGGTGCCCGAGGGCAAGGCCGTCAAGCCGCCGCGCACCCACTGGGACATGCTGCTGGAGCGTCGTTCCATCGAGGAGCTCGAAGAGATCCTCAACGAGCGGCTCACCGAGCTGAAGAGCCGTCGCACCGCATCCTGATCTCCGACCGGGGAAATCCCCGGAACTCGAACGCCGCTCACCCACCGGGTGAGCGGCGTTTCGCGTTTCAGGCCCGCTTCGCCTTGTTGCCAAGACCGAACAGTCCCAGGAACTGGTGCCACCGGTGGTTGGCGCCCCAGAGCGTGACCTTGAGCAACGCCTCCCGGACGATGCCGCCACTCATCTTCGATTCGCCGATCTCGCGTTCGGTGAAGGTGATGGGGACCTCGGTGACCCGGAACCCGGACTGCACCGCCCGCCACGCCAGGTCGACCTGGAAGCAGTACCCGTGCGAGGCCACCTGTTCCAACGGCAACGCCCGCAATACCTCGGACCGGTAGGCCCGGTAGCCGCCGGTGATGTCATAGATCCGCACCCCGAGGGCCAACCGCGAGTACAGGTTCCCGCCCCGGGAGAGCACCTCGCGCTTCTTCGGCCAGTTGACCACCGTGCCGCCCGCGACGTATCGGGAACCCAGTACGACATCCGCGTGCTGCAGGGCATCGAGCAGTCGGGGCAGCTGTTCGGGTGCGTGCGAGCCGTCGGCATCCATCTCGACCAGCACCTCGTACCCGCGCTCCAGTCCCCAGTGGAACCCGGCGACATAGGCCGCTCCCAAGCCGGCCTTCTCCGAGCGGTGCAGCACGTGCACGCGCTCGTCGGCGGCGGCCCGCTCGTCGGCGATCTGACCGGTGCCATCCGGGCTGCCGTCGTCGGCGACCAGCACGTGCGTGGACGGCACCGCCTTGAGCAGCCGATCCAGGATCAGCGGCAGGTTCTCCCGCTCGTTGTAGGTCGGGATGATCACCAGGATCTTGTCGCCGTGCGGCACATCCGGTTCGGCATGCTGCGAGGGTGGCGTGTCACTCTCGGGGCTCACGGTGCAGGGTCCTCCGTTACGGCGTCTGAACGTGCGGGCGCCCGGATTGGGCGCGTCGGCGACTGGAGATGATCATCGACCCGGCCAGCGCCAGCGGCGCGGCAAGGGCGAGAACCCATTCCAGCGGGCCACCGAGAACCGTACCGGGAGTGGTGGCGCTGATCAGCGGGACATCCGGGGTCAGGTAACCCGGCGTGAACAGCGGGATGGTGGATTCGACGGTGCCGTCCGGTCTGATCACCGTGGATACGCCGCTCGTCGACGAGATCAGCACCTCCCTGCCGTGTTCGACGGCCCGCACCCGGCTCATCGCCTGCTGCTGGTAGGTCTCGTTGGTGTAGCCGAACGTCGCGTTGTTGGTCTGCACCACGATGACCTGCGCGCCGCCGTTCACCACATCCCGGACCAGGTCGTCGTAGACCACCTCGAAACAGATGACGTCACCGACGTTGACGCCGGCGACGTCCAGGTTGCCGACGGTGTCGCCGGGCAGGAAGGTCCCGCGCTGCAGGTCGACCTTGTCGGAGAAGATCCGGAAGAACGAGCGGTACGGCATGTACTCGCCGAACGGCAGCGGATGCCGCTTGTCGTACGTCTGACCAGGCCCGGTCACCGGATCCCAGACGATCGCCTGGTTGTAGGCCTCGCCTGGGGTGTCGGCCTGCACCACGGCGCCGACCAGGATCGGTACCCCGATGTCCTGGGCCGCTGCCGTGATCACCGCATTGGCATCGGCGTTGCGGTACGGGTCGATGTCGGTGGAGTTCTCCGGCCAGACCACCAGTGTCGGCTTCGGCGCGGTTCCGGCCCTGACCTCGGCCGCCAGCTCGTGGGTGCGCTGGGCGTGCATGTCCAGCACGGCGCGACGCTCGGCGTTGAACTCCAGACCGGGCCGCGGCACGTCGCCCTGGATCACGGCGATGGTGGTGGTCGGCGCGCCTGCGCCGTCCTGCACGGTGGTGCGACCGATCAGGCCGAGCACGAAAGGCAGTGCCAGCAGGCCGATCGAGGTGAGCGCGGCGGCCGACCGCCAGCCATCCCGGTCGATCGCCAGCGCTTGGACGAGCCGGGCCAGTGCGAACCCCGCGAGTGCGGTGAGGAAGGCGAGCCCGGTGGCGCTGAGCAGCGACGCCACCGGGAGCAACGGGCCGTCCGGCTGGGAGAACGCGACGCCGCCCCAGGGAAAGCCGCCGAATGGCAACCGCGCCCGCAGCGCCTCGCCGGTGATCCAGGCCGATGCGGCCCACACCGGCCACAGCGGCAGCCGCCTGCTGGCCGCCGCGATCAGGGCGCCGGCCGGAGCCGTCAACAGCGCCTCCATGACACTGAGCGCGTACCAGGGGAAGTCGCCGACATAGATGTTGGTGAAACTGAGCAGTGGCAGGAAGAAGGCAAGACCGAACAGCAGCCCCAGCCCGAACCCGACCTGCCAGCTGCGGCCCTCCAGCGCCAGACCGAACAAGGCGAAGCCGACGATCGCCAGCCACCACTGGGTGGACGGGGCGAAGGCAGCGAACAGCGCGAGCCCGCCGAGCACCGAGGCAACGATCCGCAGGCCGCCGACGCCGAGCAGCGCAGAACGCCAGCGGTGCAGCCGCCCCGGATGTACCGCCGCCCTGTCCTTGCGCAACCGATCAACGGTGCCGGACGACACGGCCGACGGGACTGCCGGATCGTTGTGCACTGACGGGGATGCCACGGGCGCCAGCGTAGTGCCGCAGGATCAGTCCAAGAGGTACTCCACCATTCGTCCGAGGATGTCGGCCCGCTGGCCGGCGTCGGCGATCTGCTCGACACCGAACCCGAGAAGGACCGAGTCCTCGGTGGTGACGGCGGCGGTCGGGGTCGCTGCCTGGCTGCGCACGAAGTCGCCGGTGTCCGGGCTTCCGGCTGGTGCACCGGGGAAGGTCCACGCCCCGGTATCGGTCTCGAATCCCTCCAACTGGGTGTCGGTCCCTCCGATGTCCAGCCGCGCGTTGTCCACAAAGACCCCGGTGCCGCCGACACCACCATCGGTGATGTAGCTGATCGACACCTCGACCTGCTGACCCGCGTAAGCGGACAGGTCGAAGGCGGCCTGGGTCCAGCCGTTCGACGTGCCGGTGAGGGCGTTCCACGCGCCGGAGGTTCCGGTCGACAGACAGTCGCCGTTGGGAGTCGTGGGCGGCGTCAGGTAGTGCGCCAGGAACGGGTTGGCCTCGATCTGGATGTCGCAGTCCGCCGGCGGGGCCGTCGACGTGCCACCACCCTGTTTCGGCAGGGTGGTCCAGTTGTCCTGGCCGACGGTGTGCACCTCGACGATCACATTGTCGTATTCGGGTTCCACGTCGTAGGAGAGAGCGAACTCCAGCTTCGGCGCCTGCCCGGCGCCGACAGCAGTGAGGTCCACGGTCCGGGCCAGCCGCATATACGAGTCGTCGGCGTGCCGGGCCGCTGCGTACCACAGACCTTCGAACGGATCGAAGGGTCCGCCCCCGGCGCTGACGTACTGACCGGACGCCTCGCTCGCGAACTGCGGGAATTCGTCGACCGGCAGGACCTCGCTGGTGACGACGAACTGGCCCGCCTCGTCCACGGCGTTGCTCGGAGTGCCGGTCAGTGCCGCGGTGGCGTCGCCGAACGGTTCTCCGACTCCGTTGAACGTCGCTGGGGCACCGGAATCCGATCGGGTGTAGCCGCCCAGGTAGTACTGGACGAAGTCGTCGGCCAGGATCAGGCAGTCGTCGAAGTAGCTGGTGGTGATCAGACATTCCTGATCTGGGTGGCCGTTGAGTCCGTAGTAGGTGCCGCCGACGAAGCCCAACGAACCGGCATATCCCGCGGTCTCGCCGGTCAGCGCCAGCTTGCCGCCGTCGTTCAGATAGTCGCGGACGGCGAGGGTCAGGTACTGCTGGCGTTCCGCGACCGATGCATCGACAAATCCGTTGTCTTCGCTTTCGTCGTCGATCGGAATGTCTCCGCCGACGTCGGTGAAGACGTCCTCACGGTCCTGGGTCAGTCGGTTGTCGCCGAGGTACCAGAGCACCGCGTCGAAGTGGCTGAGCACGCCGAGATCGTGCGGAACGCCCTGAGTGGAGACGTCCCAGGTCGACGCCGAGACACCTGCGGCGGCAAGGTCCTGGACGTAAGTCTGCAGGTACCGTGGCCCGTCCGCGGGATCGGCGCCGAACGGGTTCCCGGCCGAGTTGTAGCCCTCGTAATCCTCGTTGGCCAGCACCAGCACGTCGTTGCCGGTGTCCTGGGCGACCGTGTAGGTGAAGTGTTCACTCTCCACGGCCGTTCGACCAGAGTTCAGTCGCCGGTTACCGGTGAACCAGACCTCGACCTGGTCGCCGGGGTCGGCGCCCCGGATCGTGCCCCGGTACTCGCCGTAGTAGACGTCCCCTTCGTCGCCGTACCGTTCGCCGCCCCGCCACTCCCGGGCACCGGTTCGCCGCTCCCGTTCGCCCGAGATCTTGTAGTGCAGGGCCAGGCTGCTGATGTCCCGCCGCGCGGTGACCGCGACGGTCTGCGGGTCGCCGTAGGACACCGTGAACTTGTCGACCTGGAAGTCCGGTGCGGTCCGCCCGACGACGGAGACCGGGTTGGACGGGTCCTGCGCGGATTTGGCCACCGCGATCGCGAAGGGGATGTTCTTCTGGAACTCGGCCTCCACCAGTTCCTCTGAATCCGGGAAGTTGAAGACACTCTCGCAGTCGTCCGGCTCCCAGGCATCGTCCGGGTCCACCTCGCTGGCCGACTCGCAGGTCGACATCTCCGGGGTGAAGGACAGGGTGTCGTAGGTGTTGTGCGCCTGCTCGGTCGTCTCGCCGTTGGTGGTGTAGAGCTCGGCGGCGATGTCGGGGTCGTACCCGGCCACCGCCGGCTTCGCATCGTCACCCGCCAACGTCTCGTACAGCTGGTCGTCGGGCGTCGGGGTGGCCACCTGCCAGCCGACGCCGTAGAGCAGCAACTCGGCCGCCGAGTGGTAGTTGATCAAGAACTCGAAGCCGACCCGGCGCATCAGGCCGTCCATCGCCTGGGTCTCCGGTTCGGACGATGGGGCAGTCCCGCGGTAGGTCTCACTCGAGATCGACGGCGAGGATCCTTCGTTGTCGTAACCCCACTTGTAGGGGTAGTTACGGTTCAGGTCGACCCCGTCCAGCCCGGTGATCTGGCCGTCACCGTCGTTGTCCCGCAGATTCTTTCGCCAGAGCCGGTGGTCCTCGGTGAACGTGTAGTCATACCCGTCGGGATTTGCACTCACCACGAACCACAGCTCCGTGGTGTCCACGATCTGGCGAATCTCCTTATTGGAGTTGTAACTGTCGAGGTAGTAGTTGAACAGCCGCCGGGTCATCTCCGGGGTGATCCATTCCCGGGCGTGCTGATTGGACGAATACAGCACCGCGGGTCGTCGGCCGTCCTTGACCCGGTTGGCGTCCTTGGTCACCTTGAACGCAAGGATGTCCTGGCCCTGCACGGTCTTGCCGATGGTGACCTGCTTGACCAGACCGGGATGGGCCTTGGCGGTGGCGACCAGTTCGTCGCGCAATCCGTCGGGTTCACTCCAGGATCGGAACACCGTGTAGCCGCTCGCCGCCTTCTCCGACATGCGTTGCGACGCGGAGGTTCCAGCCACCTGCTTCTCGGTCAGCGGCACGCCTGTCGCAACCAGTTTCGACGCCTGCGACGGGCTCAGCACCGCCTCCACCCGGACGGCACCACCGGGAAGCACCGACAGCGTCAGTTCGTCGCGGTCGATCCCGGTGGCCACCACCTGCGCGAGTTGCTCCCGGCTGACGTCCCCGACGTACACGGTCGGACCGGCGTCCGCCGCATCACCGGGCGCGGCCGAGGCAGGTGTGCCGATGAAGGTCGCCGCGACGAGCGCGGATCCGGCCAGAATGGCGATGAGGCGACGTCGCACAGCGACTCCCGGATCTTCGGTGAACAGCGGGATGCGCCACAGACGTGACGCCAGTCACACCTAACGGCGAATAGAACCTTCCTGTCAATCGCCCTTCTCCCCAAGGTCTTCCGAAGTGCCCGAATGGATCAGCGTCGCCTGCTGGTTCCCGCTACCTGCTCGCACTGACGGGCACCGTGAGTCCGTCCACCGGGCCGGCCAACGCCTGCTTGAAGTGCCGGCTGACGTCGTCGACGAGCACCTCGTTCACCCCGAGCTCGATGCCGTCGGCGACGGCGCGGGCGACGTCCGCCGGGTCCAGCTTGGGCGCGGTGACCGTCGCCGTGAGATCGGTGTCGGCATAGCCCAGGTGGACGCCGATGACATTCGTACCCTGAGGTGCGAGCTCCAGGCGCAGGGAGTTGGTCGCCGACCAGAACGCGGCCTTGGACGCGCCGTACGCGCCGGCACCGGCGATCCAGGACAGCGCGGAGTGGATGTCGACCAATGCTCCCCCGCCGTTGCGGGCCAGGATCGGTGCGAAGGCCTGGGCGACCCGGATCGCGCCGAACAGGTTGGTCTCGAACACTTCCTTGATCTCGTCGATCCCCGCGGACAGCAGCGGACCCGCTCCCCCGACGCCGGCGTTGTTGATCACGATGGTGGCATCGCCCGCCTGGTCTGCCAGCGCGGCAACCGATGCCGGGTCCGTGACGTCGAGCGCAACCGGGACGATTCGCGGATCGTCACTCGGGGTCGGGCGGCGCGCGGTGGCGTAGATCTTCGACGCTCCCCGCTCGAGCAACTCGGCGACGAACGCCCGGCCCAACCCGCGTTGTCCTCCGGTGACGACCGCTACCGCGCCGTTGATGGTGACCATGTCGATTCCTCGATTTCCGCCCTGTGGACGTAGGTGAAGTTGGTTTGTCTCTGTCAGGTGTAGTTGCTGAAGACGACATAGTCAAATACAGTTGAGCTATGTCACAGACGAAGCCGACATCGACCGGTCGATTGGGAATCGCGGCCGCGCCGGCCGGTCTCCGGCTGGTGCAGGACCTGCTGAACACCAGGGATGTCGGCGGAAAGGTGCCCGACCTGCTGGCCTCGACGGACTCGGCCGGCGATTGGCTGATCGCCGAACTGGCCCGGCACCCGGCCGAAACCGGCGGTGAGGGCGAACTTTTCGACCCGACCGAGGCCGACCTCGACGACCTGCGGGCACTCCGGCGGGAAGTGAGTGCGCTGCTGCACGGCGAGGACGTCGCGCCGCGAGAACCCGACGGTCTCGGCCTCACTGGTGATCACGCCGGGCGGCGACGTTCGCCTGGCACCGGCCGGAACCGGGCCGCAGCGCTTCTCCTCGGCAATCTGGGCCGAGGTGTTCCTGGCCCAGCAGAACGACACCTGGCGCCGACTCAAGCTCTGCCGCAACGCCCCCTGCAGTTCGGCGTTCTACGACCGCTCGAAGAACAACAGCGGCGTCTGGCACGACGTGAAGGTGTGCGGCAACGCGGTCAACCTCCGAGCCTCCCGGGCCCGTCGGCGGGCGGGCGGCACGCTCCCGGGTGAGGGTCAACCCCGGTAGGTCGGGGGGTTGACCCCCTGGTGACCGGATCGCGGCGGCGGGACGCTCAGTGTGCTCGACGGTGTGCCAGATGCCGGGAGCGCCGAGCAACCGCACCGCGGTTCGTCAGCAGGAGGTTCGATGTCCCTCAGCGATCTTCGCGTCATCGTCGCCGGTGGCGGTATCGGTGGCCTTGCTGCCGCGCTGCTGTTCAGCCGGCAGGGCGCGGACGTCACCCTGGTCGAGCGGGTCGCGGATCCGGCCGAGGTCGGCGCGGGACTGCTGCTGCAGCCGAACGGCCTCGCCGTGTTGAAGCACCTCGGCCTGCAGTCCGAACTCGATCGCACCGGGATCGCAACCCGCGGCAACGCGGTACGGCGGGCCGACGGAACAGCGATCTCCGAGGTCACCGTCCCCGACTACGGCCAGGGCCTGGACCGGATGATCGCCGTCCGACGGAGTGCGCTGTACACCGCCCTGTTGACGCAGGTGCGCGGCGACGGCGCGATCACGGCATTGTTCGGCACCACCGCCATCGGTGCTGAGCGCACCGGCACCCTGACCGTCGCCACCGACCCGGAGAACGAGACCCGCGAGCTGACAGCGGATCTGGTGATCGGCGCGGACGGCATCGGATCTGTCGTGCGAGCTGCCGGCGAATTCGGCGCGGTCATCGACCGGACGCGGCACCGTTATCTGCGGGCCGTCGTCGACGCGGGTGCGGACGGTTCCACCCCGGAGATCAGCGGCGAGTACTGGACATCGCAAGGATTGTTCGGCGGCACCAGGATCGATGCCGACCACCTCTACTTCTATGCGGATGTCACCGCCCCGCAATCGTCGGCGGCCATCCAGGCACGGGATCTCGCCGCACTTCGAAGCGTCTGGGCGCGGGCGCTACCGCTGGCCGGCGACTTGCTCGACCGGGTGCCGAGCTTCGATGACCTGCTGCTGAACGATGTCTCGTCGGTCCGTGCCGACTCCTGGTTCGACGGCCGGCTGGTGCTGCTCGGCGACGCGGCGCACGCCATGCCGCCAACGGCCGGGCAGGGCGCGAACAGCGCCCTGGTCGACGCCGCCGTCCTCACCCTGGAGTTGGCCGACCATCAGGTGGACGAGGCACTGCTGCGCTATCAACAGCGACGCAAATCGGCGGTGACCAAGGTGCAGCGCCGGGCGACCCAACTGGCCCGGTTGGCCGAGGTTCGCGGCTCGTTCACCCGTGCCGCAAGGGATGCCGCCCTCGGTCTGCTCGGTCGGCTTCCCGGTGGTGCCGACCGGATCTCCCGCTCGTTGCAGCAGGAGGATCCGGCGGCCCTGCTCACCGCCCTGCAACAGCTCCCCGCCCGCTCGACCGGACAACAGAGATGATCACGATGACGCAGACCCTCGTTCCGCCGACGTCCGTTCCCGAGACCGAGACCATTCCCGACACGACCACCGTTCCCGGCACCACCACCGTCTACCACCACGACCGGGCGGACGTCCCGCAACGTCCGCGCCGCGGGTTGCTGGTCCGGCGACTGCCGTTCACCGTGACGGTCACCGCGCTGATGCTGGTCGCCGGCTTGCTCACCGGCGCGCTCTGGGATGCGGCGGCCGACCGCTCCTGGTTCCCGCAGATCGCCTACGGCTTGCCGGCTTTCCTCGACGGCGCCTGGTGGACCCCGATCACCGGCGCGTTCTTCGCCCTGGAGCCCGGCATCTACCTGCCGATGGTCGGCAGCTTCGTGCTGCTGGCCGGCTACACCGAATACCAGCTCGGCACCAGGATCGCCGCGGTGACCGTGGTCGGTGGCCAGCTGATCGGTGTGCTGGGGGCCGCGGCGGTGCTGTTGCCGCTGCGGTCCACCGACTGGGCCTGGGCGCAGGATCTGTCCGGCCACCTCGACCTCGGGTTCTCGGCCGGTGCGTTGGCCGGTCTCGCGGTCGTCTCCGGAACCCTGCGGGAACCGTGGCGGCTGCGGGTGCGGCTGGCCCTGCTGGCCTATGTCGGCATCTCGTTCATGCTCATCGGTGCGCTGGCCGACCTGGAGCATCTGATCGCCGTGGTCGCGGCGTTGATCCTGGCGCCGCTGCTGATCGACATCACGCCGGCGCATCGACCGAGCCGGCGTGAGTGGCGGTTGCTGGCCGCGACCGGACTCGCCCTCACCGCGGTGGTCGAGGTCGTCGCCTCCGTCATTCCGGCGGACGGGCCGGTCGGCTCCACCAGCCTGATGTCGGACTCGGCGGTGGGAGTGGCGGTGACGGTTGTCGTGGTGGCGCTGGTGGTGAATTCGCTGCGGCACGGCAGGCGGCTCGCCTGGTGGATCGCAGTGGTCCTCGCCGTGGTCAATGTGTTCGCGGCCGGGCAGTTCGTGATCGGCGACGAGCAGTCGGAGTTCGCCGGGTTGATCGTCGCCATGGGCGTGCTGTGGCTGGTCGAACTGTCCGCGCTGCTGATCGGCCGGCGCGCGTTCGCGGTACCGGCGCGTCGGCGGACCGCGGTGGGAAACCTCTGCGGCGCAGCGGATCCGGCGTTCACCAAAGGACTGTTGCATCGGTACGGTGGCGGATCGTTGTCCTGGATGGCGACCTGGCCGGAGAACCGCACCTTCGTCCGCGCGGACGGCCGGAATCTGCTGGCCTACCAGCGGCACGCCGGGGTGGTGCTCGGACTGGGCGATCCGATCGGGCCGGCGGAGCAGCATGCGGCGACGATCCGGGAGTTCGCGGCGATGGCCGATCGGACCGGTGCGACGCCGGTGCTGTTCTCGGTCGGCCCGCGGACCAGGGACGTGACCACCGCGATGGGCTGGCGGTCGGCTGTTGTCGCACAGGACACCCTGATCGACCTGCCGGGCCTGGAGTTCCGCGGCAAGCGCTGGCAGGACGTGCGTTCGGCGCTGAACCGGGCCGCGCGGGACGACATCCACTTCCAGCTCGTGACGTTGGCCGAGCAGGATCCGACGGTGATCACCCAGATCCGGCACATGTCGCAGGACTGGGTCGCCGACAAGGGCCTGCCGGAGATGGGCTTCACCCTGGGCGGCGTCGAGGAGGCGCTGGATCCGGAGGTCAGGGTCGCGCTGGCGATCGACAACGCCGGCCACATCCACGGGATGACATCCTGGCTGCCGGTGTACGGACCCGACGGCCGGATCCGTGGCTGGACACTGGATCTCATGCGACGCCGGGCAGATGGGTTCCGTCCGGTGGTCGAGTTCCTGATTGCCTCGTCCAGCCTGGCGTTCAAGGCCGAGGGGGCTGCGTTCGTCTCGCTGTCCGGGGCTCCGCTGGCTCATGCGGACACCGATCCCGCCGACGGCGAACCGCGGGAGAGCGCTGCGGTCGACCGCTTGCTCGACGTCCTGGGCGCCAACCTGGAACCGGTCTACGGCTTCCGCTCGCTGCACGCGTTCAAGACCAAGTTCAGCCCACGGTACGAACCGATGTACCTGGCCTACCGGGACGAGGCGGACCTGCCCCGGATCGGCATCGCCATCACCAGGGCCTACCTGCCCGGTGTCCGGGCGAGCGAGCTGGTCAGGCTCGTCGCCCGGCACTGAACCTCAGGACGGCGGCCGGCTCGCCCAGTCCACCAGCTCCAGTACGTGCTGGTACTGGGCGCCGGTCGCCCTTGTCATGCCGAGCTCGCAGGTGCGGTTGCAGGACGCGAACGCGTCGAACGATCCGGTGGCCAGTTCGGCCGCCTGCGCCCTGGTGGCGGACTCGGTCAGCTCCGGGTGCAGCATTCCGCGGTCACCGGCGAACCCGCAGCACCCCCAGGCTGTCGGGCACCGTCACCGAGTCGGCCACCGCCTCCGCGACACCGCGCAGCGAGTCGTTCATCCCCATCCGGGTCGAGGAACAGGTGGGGTGCAGGGCGAGGGCCGGCACCTTGCGGGTCACCGACAATCGGGGCAGCACCTGCTGTTCGACGAAGGCGACCGCATCGACGATGCGCAACGACTGCGTACTGCCCGGACGGCGCGCGCCACCGCGCTCTCCAGCATCTGCCGAAGGCCCTCCGTGCAGGAGGCCGCGTCACAGACGACGGGCAGCTCGCCCTGCCGGCTGGCCGCCCACAACGCCGGCAGCACCCGGCCCGCCATCACCGCGTAGCCCTCCGTCATACCCTTGGAACGCCAGGGCGTTCCGCAGCACAGGTCCGGCAGGTCGGCCGGATGGTGCAGGGTGATCCCGGCTCTGGCGCAGATCTGGGTGAACGATTCCCGCACCCCGGGGCCGGCCTCGCTCGGGCCGAACATGGTGCCGACGCAGGCGGTGAAATAGACCGCCTCCGTGCCGGCCGGAACCTCCTGCCCGCCGACACTTCCGGCCGGAGCCGGGTTGGTGGGCACTGCGTCCCGTCGTCGCGGCGCACCGCCGGCGGGTAGCTCAGGGGACCACAGCGGCAATGCGTCGGGATCGATCACCTTGCGGCCCAGCTTGTTCGGCCCGGTGACCAGCGCGTCGGGCAGCTTGGCGGTGAGCGACAACGCAACCGACGCCGCCCTTGTCGTCCCGGCCCAGTGCTTCGCCGCAGTGGCCCAGCCCTTCTTGGCGATCTTGCCGGCATTGTCGGCCCGCAGCCGCTTCATCAGATCACCGGTGTTGATCGACACCGGACAGGCTGTCTGGCACATCCCGTCCACCGCGCAGGTGTCGATCGCGTCGTACTCGTACTCCTCCCGCAATTGGGCGACCAGCGCAGCGTCGCCGCCGGCCTCGGCACGCTGCATCTCCCGACGCAGCACGATCCGTTGCCGCGGTGTGGTGGTGATGTCCCGGCTCGGGCAGACCGGTTCGCAGTAGCCGCATTCCACGCAGCGGTCGACCTCCTTCTCGACCGTCGGCGCGACTTTGAGGTGATTGATGTGCGCGTCCGGGTCGTCGGAGATCAACACCCCGGGATTGAGCAGTCCACGGGGATCGCAGAGCCGCTTGATCTCCCGCATCACCTCATACAGCTCGTCGCCGTACTGCCGCCGGACATAGGGCGCCATCATCCGACCGGTGCCGTGCTCGGCCTTGAGTGAACCACCTTGTCCCAGCACGAGATCCACCATGTCCTCGGTGAAACCGAGGAAGCGGTCCAGCGGTCCCCCGCCGCCGAGCTGCTCGGTCAGCATGAAATGGATGTTGCCGTCCTTGGCATGCCCGAAGATCACACTGTCCTGATAGGCGTGCTTGGCGAAGAGCCCGGTCAACTGCTCGCAGGTCTCCAGCAGGGCGGGCACCGGGACCACGATGTCCTCCAGCAACGCGGTGGTTCCGGACGGCCGGGCGCCGGCGACGGTGGCGTACAGGCCCTTGCGGGTGTGCCACAACCGCGCCCGTGCCCGTGGGTCGGCGGTGACGTCAGCCGGTCCGGTGACCGGCAGCGACCGGAGCACCGGATGAGCAGCGGCGCTGAGCTCGGCAACCGCCGCGGCGGAATCCGCCTGGTACTCGACCAGCAATGCGGCGTGCCGATCCACCGTGATCCGCCGCAGGCTCTCGTCGGCCTCCGGATCGGCCTGACCCACCCGCAGCGACACCGAGTCGAGCAGTTCGATGGTCGCTGCTCCGGTACTGACCAGGGCCGGCAGCGAACCCGTTGCCGCGCTGAGGGTCTCGAAGACGAGCAGGCCGGTCATGGCGTGCTTCAGCAAGGGCACCGTGCGCATCACCACCGAGGCGACGAAAGCCAGGGTGCCCTCGCTGCCGACCACCAGGTGCGCCAGGATCTGCGCCGGTGTGGTGTGGTCCAGCAGCGAGTTCAACCCGTAGCCCATGGTGTTCTTCATCGAGAACTGTTGCTCGATCAACGTCACCGACGCGGGGTTGCCTCGCACCCGGTCACGCAACCGGGAGAGTCCCTGGTAGAGCTCGGGTTCGAGGGACCGAAGCCGCTCGTCGGCGTCCACCGCGCCGGTGTCGATCACCGTCCCGCTCGGCAACACCAGCACCAGCGATTCCACCGTGTTGTAGGTGTTGGCCACCGTGCCGCAGGCCATGCCCGAGGAGTTGTTGGCCACCACACCGCCCAGCGTGCAGGCGATCTCGCTGGCCGGATCGGGACCGAGCTTGCGACCGAGCCGGGCCAGCCGGGCGTTGACCTGCCGGACGGTCGCGCCGGGGCCGATCCGCACCCGGGCGCCGCCGTCCAGGATCTCGATGTCCCGGAAGTGCCGCCGGGTGTCCACCAGGATGCCGTCGGTGACGGCCTGCCCGCTCAGGCTGGTGCCGCCGGAACGGAACGTCATCGGGACACCCTGTGCTGCCGAGACCGCGAACAGGCGACCGACCTCATCCGCATCGGCCGGTACCACCACGGCGCTCGGGGTCAGCGCAAAATGCGAGGCGTCATGGCCCATGGCCAGCCGGTCGGTGGCCCGGCTGCGGAGCTGCGCCGGGTCGGCGAGGGCCGCAGCCAGGCCGATCAGCAGGTCCGGCGGGGTCACCGGCAACGTGCTGCTCGGCTGCGCCTGTTGTGGCTTCCTGCGGGATCGGGGCGGGCTGTTCAGGGTGACGGCCGTCGTGGCGATACCGGTGGATCTCATCCGGCCACGACCATCCAGCCGAGAACCGGGGTGGACTGCAGGTAGACGAGCACGCACATACCGAACAGTAGGCCGAGGCTCCACCAGATGACCTTGCGGAACAGTGCACTTTCCTTGCCCTCGATCCCGACCACAGCGGCGGCGATCGCCAGGTTCTGCGGAGAGATCATCTTGCCGAGCACGCCACCGGAGGTGTTGGCCGCAGCCAGCAGGTAGGGGCTGATCCCGGTCTCGGTGGCGGCGGTGGTCTGCAGCAGCCCGAACAGCGAGTTGGCGGAGGTGTCCGAACCGGTCACCGCCACCCCGATCCAGCCGACGACCGGGGACAGGAAGGCGAAGAATCCACCGGTGGCGGCCAGCGCGAGACCAAGGGTGACGGTCTGACCGGAGAAGTTCATCACGTAGGCAAGGGCCAGGACCGCGACCACGGTCAGGATCGTCCACTTGAACTGGACCACGACGCCGACCAGCGAGCCGAAGGCGCGGCGGAACGAGAGCCGGTAGAGCAACGCCGTCAGGATTCCGGCGACCAGCAGGACGGTGCCACCTGCGCTGAAGACGTTGAAGTTGAAGGTGGCGGCGGACAACGGCTGTCCCGCGCTGTTGGTCACCTCGAGGCCGGGCCAGGCGAACTTCGGACCCGAGTGCGATTCCAGGAAGTGCAGCACCGGACCGAACGAGGTGACGGCGAAGAGTGCGACGACGATCAGGTACGGCGCGAAGGCCATCAGCGCCTCCTTCTTGGTCAGCGGACCCGAGGCGGCGGAATCGGCGGAACCGGTTGCGGAGCCTCCCGTTGCGCTGTCCCCACCGGAACCGGCCGGGCCGACCTTCTGCAGCTGCGCTGCCTTCTCCGACGAGACGATCTCCGACGGACTCCAGACCCGGAGCAACAACACCAGGGCGAGGGCCCCGGCCAGCGCCGCGATGATGTCGGCGACCTGGTAGGAGAAGTAGTTGGAGCAGGCGAACTGGGCGATACCGAACGCCAATCCGCCGACCAGGGCGGCCAGCCAGGTCTGTCGCACGCCCCGCAGGCCGTCGACCATCAGCACCAGGATCAGTGGCACGAAGATCGCCAGGATCGGGGTCTGCCGGCCGACCATCGCACCCAGCAGATCGGGGTTCAGTCCGGTGATCTTGCCCAGGGTGGTGATCGGCACCGCGATGGCGCCGAACGCAACCGGAGCGGTGTTCGCGACCAGGGCGACGGCTGCGGCCTTGATCGGCGTGATGCCGACTGCGATCAACATGACGGCGGTGACCGCGACGGGGGTCCCGAAGCCGGCAAGCGCCTCCAGCAGCGCGCCGAAGCAGAACGCGATGATGATCGCCTGCACCCGCTGGTCAGGGGACAACGAGCCGAATGCGCGACGCAGCACCAGGTCGTAACCCGTCAGCTCGGTCATCCGGAAGATCCAGATGGCGGTCAGCACGATCCAGATGATCGGGAACAGGCCGAACGCCGCGCCCTCGGTGGCCGCCAGCAGGGCCTGGCCGGCCGGCATGCCGAAGGCGAAGATCGCCACCCCCAGCGCGACGATCAACGACGCGATACCGGCCTGCCAGGCCTTCCACTTCAATGCGCCGAGCAGCACGAACAGGGTCAGCAGCGGCAGCGCGGCGATGATCGCCGACAGGGCTAAGGACCCCCCTACCGGATTGGCAACCTGTTGGAACATCGGCACTCCTTCGTGACGGCCTGGTGGGCGCGGGGTGGTCGGGTCGGCGGTGTCGGCCCGGGGAAGCAACGGCTGGTTCGAACGGGAAGTCAGCGTCGACTCGCTCGAGGTGTTGGTTAAGTTGTAAGACAAGTACACACGTCTGTCAAGGCTTCGAGCAGATTGCGAGACACATGACCGATTCAGGCGTAGCGTCGTCAGCGTGAAAGGCCTCAAGACGGTGTCCGTGGTCGATGCGCTGACGACCTCCCTGCGTGCCCGGGTGCTCGATGGCGAGATCGACGCCGGCGTAGGCCTCACGGAGACCGATGTCGCGACCGAATACGAGGTCTCCCGGCCCACCGCGAAAACCGCGATCAGCCAGCTGGTGCAGGAAGGTCTACTGCGCCGCGAGGCCCACCGGTCGGCACATGTTCCGAGCCTGTCCCGGGAGGATGTCGAGGACCTGTTCCTGGTCCGGATGCCGCTGGAGCTGGAGGTGGTGCGACTGGTGGTCGGCGGGCCGATCCCGGCCGGCGCCGCTGCGGCGGTGGACGACCTGGCCGGCATCACGCCGGAGGCCGGTCACAGCAAGTTCGTCGAGGCCGACCTGCGGTTCCACCGCGCCCTGGTGCAGGCTGTCCGGAGCCCACGGCTGTCGCGGCTCTACGAAATGCTCAGCGGCGAGATCCACCTGTCGATGGTGCAATCGCGCTATGCCCTCGGCCGCGACCGGATCGTCGCCGAGCACGGCGGGGTGTTGTCCGCACTGCGTCAGGGTGACGCCGCCCTCGCCGAAAAACTGATGCGGGAGCACCTCGACGGCGCGCGCGACGCGCTGGCCTCGCAATTCCCGGCAAGCTGACCCTGATTGGCGCTGAAGGGCCGGTCAGCCGAACAGCCCGGCGTCGTACACCAGCCGCCCGTCCACCAGGGTGGCCAACGTCGTCGGGAGCTCCACTCCAGGCGTCAGGTCGGGCAGCAGCGGCACCCGTGACCGCGGATCGGTCGACCAGCGTGCCACCTTCGGATCGGCCGCCGGCCGGACCAGCTCACCCGCCGCGACGATGGCCAGGTGCGCCGGTGCGCCCACCCCGACGGTGCCGATCCCCCGGTCGGTCCGACCGGCTGCCCGGTGACCGCCCCTGGTGTGCGCCGTGAACGCCGCCCGCGCCGACAGCTCGCTGCCGGGCGTGCGATGGTGGGCGGCCGCCTGCACCGCCGCCCACGGATCCGCGGGCGTCACCGGGGCGTCGGATCCGAAGGCCAGTGCGACCCCGGCCCTGGCCATGGTGGCGAACGGATTCATCCCGGCAGCGCGGCTCGGCTCCGAGGCGGCGGGTGTACAGCCCTTCCGGTCCACCCCACGCCGCGTCGAACAGCGGCTGCATGCTGGCCACCGTGCCGGTCGCGGCGAACGCGGAAATGGCTGCGTCGTCGGCCATCTCGGCATGTTCGACCCGATGCGCGCAACCTGCCATCCGCACGGTGGCGTTGTCCCCGAGGCGGCCGGCCGCCTCCAGCAGCGCCCGGCCGACCGCGCTGACCGCGTCGTCACCGATCGCGTGGAAGCCGGCCTGAACGCCGGCGACGGTGCAGGCGACCAGGTGATCGGCGATCTGTTGTTCGCTCAGGTACCGGACTCCGCGACGATCGACGGCATCGGTATAGGGGTCGGTCAGCGACGCGGTCCGGGAGCCGATCGCGCCGTCGACCGTGAGATCGCCGCCGAGTGCGTGGGCACCTGTCTGCGCCAGCAGGTGCAGAGCCTGCTCCGGGTCGCTCACCGCGGACGCGAGGTACCCGCGGACTCTGACCGGTCCGTCGAGGGCCAGCAGCGCCGCCAGATCGGCGCGACCGGATTCGTCACCCGCCCCGCACTCGTGCACCTCGACGATCCCCCTGGCCGCCGCCGCGTGCAGGAACGAGAGCTGCGCGGCGCGCCGCTGTTCGGCCGAGAGGTGTTCCCGGGCAACGGCTCGGACTGCGGCGTGGGCCTGTTGGGTGATCGGCCCGGTGGTCGACCAGCCGGGCAGCGCGGGACCGTCCGGCACGCTCGCCGCCAGTGCGGAACTGATCAACGCGGAGTGCACATCGATCCGGGACAGGTAGACGGGCCGGTTGCCGACGGCGTCATCGACCTGATCACGGGTCGGCGGGCGATTCTCCGGCCACCGGGTCTCCTCCCAGCCGTGACCCCACAGCACGCCGTCCGGGTGTGCCGCCGCGTGCCGCCGCAACGCCGCCAGGCATTCGGCCAGCGACCTGGCCCCGGTCAGATCCAGGCCCGCGATCGCCAGCCCGGCGTCGGTGGTGTGCACGTGGGCATCGACGAAACCGGGGATCACCAGCGCGCCGTCCAGATCGATCACCCGATCGGCGCGGCCGGCCAGCCCGATCGCGTGTTCGCCGCCGATCCAGCTGATCATGGAATCGGAGATGGCAAGGGCGGTGGCGTCGGGATCGGCCGCGGTGTGGATCCGGCCGTTGTGCAGGAGCGTCAGGGTCACCGGCCCAGTGAACACTCCCCCGTCGAACCCTGACGGGTGAAGGTGCCGGATAGTCGCTCCCCTCACACCGGGGTGATCTGTCACAGTAAGCCGGTGAGCATCGTGCCCGAATCCACCAGTGTGCGAACCGACCTGACAACGGGGCTGACCGCGGCCGAGGTTGCCGAGCGGGTTGCCCGCGGCCAGGTCAACGCGACCAGCCAGGCGTCGTCCAGGTCGCTGTGGGTGATCTTCAAGACCAACGTCTTCACCAGGTTCAACGCCATCCTGGGCGCGCTGTTCGTGCTGATCCTGAGCACCGGGTCGTTGGCCGACGGGTTGTTCGGCGTGGTGCTGGTGGTCAACTCGGCGATCGGCATCGTGCAGGAGTACCTGGCGAAGCGGAAACTCGATCGGCTGGCGCTGCTCAACTCGCCGACCACCAGGGTGCTGCGCGACGGGACGTTGACCGAGGTGCCGACGGCCGACGTGGTGCTGGACGACCTGATCGAGCTGCGCACCGGCGATCAGGTGCCGGCCGACGGTTCGATGCTCTCCACCTCCGGCCTGGAGATCGACGAGTCGAACCTGACCGGCGAGGCGGACGCCATCCCGAAGTCCGAGGGCGACGAGGTCCGTTCGGGCACAACGGTTGTCGCCGGGATCGGACGGTTCAGTGCGGCTGCCGTCGGGCCGGACGCCTACATCAACAAGATCGCGGCCGAGGCCAAGAAGTTCACCAAGACCCGCTCCGAGATCCAGGAGTCGGTCAATCAACTGCTGAAGTACATCACCTGGATCATCATCTTCGCGCTGCCGTTGCAGCTGTGGTCGCAGTGGCGGGCGATCGGCGACCAGGGGTGGCAGCAGGTGGTGATCCGGTCCACCGGCGGCCTGGTCGGGCTGGTGCCGGAGGGCCTGGTGCTGCTGACCTCGGTGGCGTTCCTGCTGGCCGCCGTGCAGCTCACCCGGCAGCAGGTTCTGGTCCAGGAACTGCCCGCCGTCGAAGGCCTGGCCCGGGTCAACATCGTCTGCCTGGACAAGACCGGCACCCTCACCGTCGGCGACATCGCCTACGAGGACTGCGAACCGTGCGCGGATCTGTCGGCCGACGAGATCCGGGAGGCGCTCGGCGCACTGGCCGACGACCCGAACGCGAACGGCACCCTCAAGGCGCTGGCCGCCGCGCTGCCACCGTCGGCGGGCTGGACCCGGCAGGTGACCATCGCCTTCAACTCCGCGCGCAAGTGGAGCGCGGCGTCCTTCACCGATCGCGGATCGCTGATCTTCGGCGCGCCCGACGTGCTGCTGGCCGCGGACGACCCGCTGCGCGACCGGGTGAGCGAACTCGCCGCGACCGGCCGGCGGGTGCTGCTGCTCGCCCGCTCCGACGCACCGCTGGAGGGCCAGCAGCTCCCGTCCGGGGTCAGTCCGGTGTCGCTGGTGACGCTGACCGAGCAGGTCCGGCCGGACGCGAAGGACACCCTGGACTACTTCAAGGAGCAGGGCGTCCGGGTCAAGATCATCTCCGGCGACAACCCGACCACCGTCGGCGCCATCGCCACCCGGGTCGGACTCGAGCTGGGTCCGGATTCGGTGGTGGACGCCCGCACCATCGGCGAGGATCCGGAGGAGCTGCGCGAGATCGCCGAGAAGACCACCGTTTTCGGCCGCGTGTCGCCGGAGCAGAAGCGCGCGCTGGTGCAGGCGTTGCAGCGCAACGGGCACGTGGTGGCGATGACCGGTGACGGCGTCAACGACGCGCTGGCGCTCAAGGACGCCGACATCGGGGTGGCCATGGGCAACGGGGCGCAGGCGACGAAGGCGGTTGCCCAACTGGTGCTGCTGGACGGCAAGTTCTCGCACATGCCGTCGGTGCTGGCCGAGGGCCGCCGGGTGATCGGCAACGTCGAGCGGGTGGCGAACCTGTTCGTCGCGAAGAACGTGATGAGCCTGATCGCCATCCTCTCGGCGGCGCTGTTCGTGCTGCCGTTCCCCTTCCTGCCGCGACACCTGACGCTGGTCTCGGCGGTCACCATCGGCATCCCGGCGTTCTTCCTCGCCCTCGGGCCGAACAAGCGCCGCTACATCCCCGGCTTCCTCAAACGGGTGCTGCGGTTCGCGGTGCCGGCCGGCGTGGTCTCCGGGATCGTGGTGCTGGTCTCGTACCTGCTGGCCCGCAACGAGGTCGGCGCCCCGCCGGCGTCGGAGTGCCTGGTGAAGACCGAGTCCAACGACAGCGTCGCGAACGTCATCTGCTGGCAGCCGTCGACCGCCGCGACCATTTCCCTGCTGTTCACGGCGTTCTGGATCCTGGTGGTGCTGTCCCGGCCGTTCCGGCCGTGGAAGACGGCGCTGCTCGGCTCGATGGTCGGGTTGGCCGCGCTGGCCTTCATCACCCCGCTGGGCCAGAGCTTCTTCAACTTCTCGCTGACCTCGGCCACCCTGTGGACCTCCCTCGCGGTCGGCGCCGTCGGTGCGGTCGGCATCGAGATCATCTACCGCACCGAACCGGCGATGCGGGCGGCCGCAGCGGACTGACATGCGCGCCGGGGAATCGCTCCCGACTACCGTCCTTAGTCATGCGAATCGGTATCGGACTCCCCAACCCCGTCCCCGGCACGCCGGGCACCCTCCTCCCGACCTGGGCCGTCCCAGGCCGAACAACACGGCTTCAGCACGCTGGCCACCATCGACCGGGTGGCGTTCGCCAACCACGACTCGCTGATCGCGCTGGCGGCAGCGGCGGCGGTGACCGAGCGGATCGAACTGCTGACCAACATCCTGCTGTTGCCCACGCGGCAACCGGTGCTGCTGGCCAAGGAAACGGCCACCATCGCCTCGATCTCGAATGGTCGACTGACCCTTGGCATCGGAGTGGGCGGCCGGGAGGACGACTTCACCCTCTCCGAGACCTCGTTCGCCGACCGCGGAAAGCGCACGGATCAGATGCTCGAGACGATGACCGCGGCGTGGCGCGGTGAGCCGATCGACGGCAGCACCGAGCCGGTGGTGCCCGTGGTGCCGGGTGGCCGGGTGCCCATGCTGATCGGCGGCAACGGCGCGGCGGCGGTCCGCCGGACCATCGAGTACGGCGACGGCTGGACGGTCGGCGGCGCGCCGCCGGACCAGGTCGCGCCGATGGTGCAGCGGATCCGGCAGGCCTGGACGGACGCCGGCAAGGCCGGCGCACCGCGCATCCTCGCGCTCACCTACTACTCGCTCGGTGACGAGGTCGAGGACAGCTCCTACGGCTACCTGCGGCACTACTACGCGACCTTCGGGCAGTACGCGGAGATGATCGCGACGGGCGCGCTGCGGTCCGAGGATGCGATCCGCGGCGCTCTCGACGCGTACGCCGAGGCCGGTGTCGACGAGGTGATCTTCGACCCGACGGTCGCGGACCTCGCCCAGATCGACCGGCTGGCGAAGATCGTCCTCTGAGCCCGGATTCCGGCCACCGCCCCGGGCTTGGCAGAATCAGCTGTGCTCACATTCGGCGTGGTGGTGCTCGGGGTCGGTGACGTCCCGCGGGCGGCGGAATTCTGGTGCGCGGCCCTGGGTTATCGGGTCCGCACCGACGGCTTCGGTGGCTGGGCGACGGTGCTGGCTCCGGCCGGAGGTGCTCCCGGGGCGATGATCGCCCTGCAGCGAAGCGAGACGCCGGTGCAGGAGCATCCCCGGCTGCACTTCGACCTGCACGTGGCCAGTGCCGCCGAGCAGGCCGCGGAGGCCGACCGGCTGCTGTCGCTGGGCGCGCAGCCCGTCGCCTGGGACAGCTTCCCGGAGGATCCCGACTTCGTCGTGCTGGCCGATCCGGACGGCAACCGGTTCTGCATCGTCGATCTCGGTCACGGCTGAGCGGCGTCAGGGACCGTCCGCCGGCTCGTCGGGTCGGCCCTGGCCACCCGCGTTCGCCTCTTCGGCGGACGGCCGGCCACCGGGCAGCAGGAACGCGGCCGCGACCATCACCAGCGCCAGCACGGCCGCGGCGACGAAGACGTCGTGGGTCGCGTCGGCGATCGCCTGCGCGCGGCACCGCGACGCCCTCGGTCTGACTGCCCAGCGTCGTGTTGGCGATGGCGCCGAACACGGCCACCCCGACCGCGCTGCCGATCGACCGGAAGAACAGGTTGTTGGCGGTGACCACGCCGCGCTCGTCCCAGCCGACGCTGCTCTGCGCGGCGATCAGCGTCGGGCTGGCGACCAGGCCCATGCCGAGCCCGACCACGAAGCAGCACGCGGCGACCTCCCAGACGGTGGACCCGGCACCGAGCAGCGCGCAGCAGAAGCCGCCGATCACCACCAGCACGCTGCCGATCAGCGCGGTCGCGCCGAAACCCCAGCCGCAGGTAGAACCGACCGGACAGCGCCGCCGAGATCGGCCAGCCGATGGTCAGCGTCGCCAGCGCGAAACCGGCGACCAGCGGACCCGTGCCCAGCACCGTCTGCACGAAGGTCGGCACATAGGTGGTCAGCCCGAGCAGCACGGCGCCGACCAGCAGGGCGATCACCGCGCTGGCCAGCAGCACCCGGCGGGTGAACACCCACAGCGGCAGCACCGGTTCGGCCGCCCGGCGCTGCACCAGCACGAAGACGACGATCAGCAGCGCGCCGGAGGCCAGGATCGCGATGCTGGTCGGCGAGTTCCAGGCCCATGCCTGGCCGCCCTCGAGCAGGCCGAGGATCAGCAGCGTGCACCCGGTGGTCAGGGTGATGCTGCCCAGGTAGTCGATTCTGCCGCCGGACCTGCTCCCGGCCGGCTCGTGGAACCGGCGGATCAGCATCCAGGCGGCCAGCGCGCACAGCGGGATGTTGACGAAGAAGATCCACCGCCAGGTCAGGTACTGCGAGAACAGCCCGCCCAGGGTCGGCCCGACCACCGCGGAGATCGCCCAGACGCTGGCCAGGTAGCCCTGCGCCTTGGCCCGCTCGGCGAGCGTGTAGATGTCGCCGGCGATGGTGACGCTCATCGGCTGGACCGCGCCGGCGCCGAGGCCCTGGACGGCCCGGAAGGCGATCAGCGCCGGCATGCTCCAGGCGAACCCGCACAGCACCGACCCGAGCAGGAACAGCCCGATCCCGAACAGCATGATCGGCTTGCGGCCGAACAGGTCGGCCAGCTTGCCGTAGACCGGCACCGAGACCGCCTGCGCCAGCAGGTATACCGAGAACAGCCAGGGGAACTGGGAGAAGCCGCCGAGATCGTCGACGATCGACGGCACTGCGGTCGCGACGATCGTGGAGTCCAGCGCGACCAGCGAGGTGCTGAGCATCAGCGAGATCAGGATCGGGCCGCGCTCGGAGCGGAAACCGACCGACGCCGACACGTCCGATGTCGCCATCGTCGACCTCCTCTCGTGACCTCGGACTTCTGCGAGCCGGACCCCTTTGGCAGGCTAACCGCTTCGTGCGGGGGCAAGCGGCGGGTGGTCGAGCGTGCTACCCCGCGAGGGGGTCGTCGCCGACCAGCAGGCCGGTGTGCTCGGCGGCGAAGGCCAGCTGGTCGGCGTACTCGGCGGCCAGCGCCCTGGCCGGTTTGCCCATCCCGTGGCCGGCCCTGGTGTCGACCCGCAGCAGCACCGGGCCGGCGCCGAGCCTGGCAGTGCTGCAGTTCGGCGCCGAACTTCAGCGAGTGCGCCGGCACCACCCGGTCGTCGTGGTCACCGGTGCAGATCAGGGTCGGCGGGTACGACGTGCCCGGCACCAGCCGGTGCAGCGGCGAGTAGCCGTGCAGCACCGCGAAATCGGCGGCGTCGTCGGGGTTGCCGTACTCGGTGGTCCACGCCCAGCCGATGGTGAACAGGTGGAAGCGCAGCATGTCGAGCACCCCGACGGTGGGCAGCGCGGCCGCGAACAGCTCGGGTCGCTGGGTCATCGCCGCGCCGACCAGCAGCCCGCCGTTCGACCGGCCGTGCACGGCCAGCTGCGCCGCAGTGGTCACCCCGGAGTCGATCAGCTCGGTCGCGCAGCGCGTACAGGTCGTCGAAGACCAGCTGTTTGTGGTGCAGCATGCCGGCCCGGTGCCAGTCGGCGCCGAACTCGCCGCCGCCGCGCAGGTTCGCCACGGCCAGCACCCCGCCGGCGGCGACCCAGGTCGGCGAACATCGCCGAGAACGCCGGCAGCACCGGGATGTCGAATCCGCCGTAGCCGTACAGCAGGGTGGGCCGCGGACCGGGCGGCAGATCGGCGCGGCGCAGCACCGTCATCGGCACGGCGATCCCGTCGCTGGATCGTGCCGCGCACGCCGCTCGACACCCGCGTCCGGCAGCGGCGATCTCCCGGCCCGGCTGCGGCAGCGTCGCCACGGTGACCGTCGGGCCCCAGCCGCCAGCCGGAGCGAGCGGGCCCGGCTGGTGAAAGAGGTGACCCCGACGAAGATCTCGGTGCTGGAATCCCGGGAGTTGACCGCGGTGACCGAGATCGGCGCGGGCAGGTCGGGCCAGTCCCGATGGCCGCCGGCGCGATCGACGATCTCGATCCGGTGCGCCGCGTCGGACGACCAGAGCAGCGCGAACGTCCCCGCGGCCGGGCTCGCGCCGACCAGCACGTCGGCCTCGTGCTGGCCGATGAGCTCCCGCCACGGGGCGTTCGGCGTCGTCGAGGTCGACGGCCACCAGCCGCCCGCGCGGGGCGTCCCGTTCGGTGCGCAGGTACAGGGTGTCGCCGTCGGATCCGACGACGTGGTGGGCGTCCGTCAGGTCGGCGACCACGACCACCTCGGCGTCGTCGATCCGGTAGCTCGCCCGCTCCGTCCCGGACCAGCCGGCGGGCATGCACCGTGCTGCGGGAGTCGGTGCCCGGGCTGCTGGTCAGCACCAGCCAACGGCCGTCGGCGGCCACCCACGGCTCGGCCATCCAGTCCCGGCGTCCGGCCGGCGACCAGACGAGCACGTCGTCGGCCGGGTCGTGCCCCGAGCCGGTGCAGCATGAGCTCGCCGGCGCCCATCGCCGCGGTGAACTCGTCGCCGGCCGGTTCCGGGTAGCGCCAGTAGAGGAATCCGGACTCGTCGGGCAGCCAGGTCGGGTCGATCCATTTGGTCCAGGTCAGCTCGTCCGGCAGGTCGACTCCGGTGTCGACCTCGCGGACCCGGATCGTCCGCCAGTCGGACCCGGCCTCGGACAGCGCGTAGGCCAGGAACCGTGCCGTCCGGGCTCACCCGCACGGCCGTCATCGCGACGGTGCCGTCGGCGGACAGCGCGTTCGGGTCGACCAGCAGGGTGGGCGCGTCGAACAGCTCGTCCAGCGAGGGCGCGGTGAACAGCTGGTCCTGGTCCAGCTCACCGGGATTGGCGATGACGAAGTACCGGCCGCCGCGCTCCCACGGCGCCCCCCGCCGCGGCGCGGTGAGCAGCGCGGTGGTCAGCTCGAGCAGCGGCGCTGTCGCCGGCAGCGCGGCGAGATACGGCGCGGACAGGGCGTTCTGCGCCTCGACGAAGGCCCTGGTGCGGTCCGCGTCCGGGTCCTCGAGATAGCGGTACGGATCGGCGACGCGTGACGCCGTGCAGCACCTCGACGGTGTCGTCACGGACGGTCGGTGGATACGAGAGGTCGTGGTTGCTCACCGTCCGATCTCACCATGTCCGTCGACTCACCATGTCCGGCGTGCCGGTCATTCCTCCCACGTCCGGCGGCTCGGAACCCGCGCTCGCCGTCCCCGACCACCGGCGGCGGTGTCACCGGGCGGTTCTCGTACGGCGTGGAGAGCACGACCGTCGTCCGGGTGGACAGGCCGGCGGTGGCCCGGATCTGGGCCAGCAGCGCCTCCAGCGCCGACGGGCGAGGCGACCCGCACCTTGACGATGTACGACTCGACGCCGGCGACCGAATGGCAGGCCTCGATCTCCGACATCCCGGCCAGCCGCTGCGGGTAGTCGTCGGGCGCCGCCGGGTCGATCGGGCGTCAGCGAGACGAAGGCGGTCAGCGGCAGGCCGATCTGCTCGCAGTCGATCTGCGCCGAGTACCCGCGGATCACCCCGCGCTTCTCCAGCCGGCGGACCCGCTGGTGCACAGCGGAGACCGACAGGCCGACCCGCTCGGCGAGGTCGGTGTAGCTGCACCGACCGTCGGCGGCCAGCACCGCCGCGATCCGGGCGTCGAGTTCCTCCAGCATGGGCAGCGTCCTCTCAGCCATCTACGCCGACGATGGTCAACGTTGTCGGTGCCGTGTTCATCAGCACCGGACCGCTCGTCCCCGACCACCACGATGTCCTCGATCCGGACCCCGAACTCCCCCGGCAGATAGATGCCCGGCTCGACGGAGAACGCCATTCCGGGCTCCAGCACCGTGGTGTTCCCGGCGACCATGTAGGGGTGCTCGTGCACCTCGAGACCGATGCCGTGACCGGTCCGGGTGATGAAGTATTCCCCGTAGCCGGCCTGCTCAATCACGCTGCGGGCGGCCTGCGTCGATCGACTCGGCGGTGACCCCGGGACGGACCGCGGCAACGCCGGCCGCCTGCGCCCGACGGACCACCCCGTACACCTCTTCGACCTTCGGCGCGACGGTGCGACCGCCGTCGGGCGCGACCACGTAGGTACGGGTGCAGTCGGAGAAATAGCCGGACGGCATCGGTCCGCCGATGTCGATCACCACCACGTCACCCGGCTCGATCACCCGGTCCGAGGCCTCGTGGTGCGGGCTGGCCCCGTTCGGACCGGAACCGACGATGACGAAATCCGGCCGGGCATGTCCCTCGTCCACGATGGCCTTGGCGATGTCGGCGGCGACCTCGTTCTCGGTCCGGCCGGCCGTCAGCCACTCGCCGATCCGGCGCTGAACCCGGTCGATGGCCGCGCCCGCCGCCGCAAGCTGCTCGACCTCGTCCGGCGCCCTTGCGCATCCGCAGCTCGGCGATGGCCTCCCCGGCCAGGGTCAGCTCGGAGCCCGGCACGATCGCCTGCGCATTCAGCGCGTGCACGGCGGGCATGTGGTAGTCGACCGCCAGCACCCGGCAGCCCGCAGGCAGCAGGTCGGCCAGCGCCCGGTAGGGGTCCTGGCCGTCGGTCCAGGTGCTGATCGCGATGCCCAGGTCCTCCGCCGGCGTGCCGGCCCAGCCCGGCCGTTCCAGAGTCGGAACCAGCAGGGACGGCTCGCCGCCGGCCGGCACCACCAGGCAGGTGAGCCGCTCGTGGGAGCCGACCGAGTGACCGATGAAGTACTCCAGGTCCGGTCCAGGGGTGATCAGAATGACGTCCGCGCCCGATACCCCGGCCTGCTCGGCCAGCCGGCCGAGCCGATCGGCAAAGGCGGGAACCGTGTCTTCGGCGGCGGCGCCGGGAGCATGCAGTGCCATGGACGGGAGCCTAGTGCCCGCCGACCCGGTCGCCCGTTGACGCGGGCCGGTGCGGGCGCCGCCGATCCGGGCGCCGGGGTAGCGTCCGTGTCCATGCTTCAGTTGTTCGACCTCGCGGGTATCTACTTCCGGGCGTTCTTCGCGGTTCCGACCTCGACCACCTCACCGGACGGCCGTCCGGTGAACGCGGTTCGGGGATCGCTCGACATCCTGGCCAGGGTGATCACCGACGCCCGGCCGACCAGGGCGATCGCCTGCCTCGACCTGGACTGGCGACCGGCCTGGCGGGTCGAGCTGATCCCCTCGTACAAGACCCACCGCGTGCTGGAGCCGCAATCCACTGCTGCGGCAACAGTTGTCGAGCTTGCCGGTACCCCGCACAGCGGCACGCCGGGTGCGTCGGCCGACATCGAGGTGGTGCCGGATGAGCTGTCACCGCAGGTGCCGATCCTGCTCGACGTGCTGGCCGCGATCGGCATCGCCACCGCCGGTGCCGAAGGCTTCGAGGCCGACGACGTGATCGGCACCCTGACCGCGACCGAACGGCTCGACCCGATCGAGGTGGTCACCGGCGACCGGGACCTGTTCCAGGTGGCCAGGGACGACGACCCCACCGTCTGCGTGCGGTACATCGGGGCCGGGATGAGCAAGGCCGCGGTGTACCGCGCGGCCGACGTGGCCACCAAGTACGGCATCCCGCCGGGCGGTTACGCCGACTTCGCCGCTCTGCGCGGCGATCCGTCGGACGGCCTGCCCGGCGTCCCCGGTGTCGGCGACAAGACCGCGGCCACCCTGATCAACCGGTTCGGGTCGATCGAGGGGCTGCTGGAGGCGATGGACGGCCGGTCGACCGGCCTCACCGCGTCGATGCGCAGCAAGCTCACCGCGGCCAAGGACTATCTGCTGGTGGCGCCCAAGGTGGTCGCGGTCGCCGCGGACGCCCCCGTCGTCGTCACCCCGGACAGCGACGAGCTCCCGCGCGAGCCGGTCGACCCGGGACGACTGTCCGAACTGGTCCGCGAGCACGGCATCGGCGGCGCGACGGCGCGGTTGGTCCGGGCGATCGCCGGCGAGTGACGCTGCGCTTCACCTCAGCGTCCGCTGGGTGTCCCGCTGCCCCACCCTTCCCTGCGGCGCCCGGCAAACTGCGTGTTGATCAACCACTACGGCACGCTTCAAGGCCGTACAAGCGTTCGAAAGTGGTTGATCAACAGCGGTTTATCGGAGGTCGGACTCGGGATCGGCGCGCGGTCTGCGAGGGCGGCGGGTTGGTGGGGAGGGTCGGGCGGGGTCAGCTGGGCGGGTTGACCTCGTACAGGCCGTTGTCGTCCTTCACCAGGACGGTGACCTTGGTGGCTTGTCCGTCGATCTTCAGGTCGCACTGGAAGCTGGTGCCGGCCTTGACTTCCTGACCCGAGGGGCAGGAGACGTCGGTGACGCCATCGAGTCCGTACCCGGCGGGCGGGGTGCCGGTCAGCACGCTTTCGACGCCCTGGGTCACCTGCCGCTCGTCGAACACCTTCTTGTTCAAAAAGCCCGGCCAGACGAACAGCGCGACAGCGGCCAGCACCAGCAGCACGACGACCACCACGATCGCGATGATCAGGCCCTGATTCGACTTCTTCGGCTGCTGATCCGTCCCGGTCGGTGAGAACCCGCCGGTGGATTGGCCGTACGCAGCGCCGGCGGCGCCGTACCCCGCGGCCTGCTGGCCGTAGGCACTCGGCTGCTGGCCGTAGGCCGGTTGGCCGTACGCGGACTGCTGGCCGTAGGGCTGGCCATAGGCCTGCTGTCCGCCCTGGCCGTAGTCACCGGGCTGGCCGTAGGTCGGCTGCCCGTACGGCTGCTGACCGCCGGCCGGCTGGCCGTAGCCCTGCTGCCCGCCCTGGCTGTAGTCGGGCTGCTGCCCACCCTGCTGGCCGTACTCGGGCTGCTGGTAGCCCTGCTGCGGGTACTGCTGGCCATACCCCTGCTGACCGGAACCCGGCTGACCCGAAGCCGGCTGGCCGTAGGCCGACGGGTCGTAGGACTGCTGACCGTAGGAGGGCTGCTGGCCGTAGCCCTGCTGACCGGCCGCTTGCTGTCCGTACGACGGTTCGGCGGTGGTCGGCGGCGGGTAGGACGAACCCGAACCCGGCGCGGAGTAGTCCTGATATCCCTGGCCGGACGGTGACGAGGACGACGACGAAGACCCAGACGATGAGCCGGCGGACGGTGGCGGCGGTCCGGGCACCACCGACTGCGGTCCGGTGTCGGCCGTGGCGGCGTGGCTGGGCGAACTCGACGGAGCGTCCGGCAACATGTCGCCGGGACGGTAGACGGTGGTCGCCCCGGAATCATCCTGATCGGGGTCGGGTTGCTGACCGGACCACTGCTGCCCGTCCTGGCCGTTCCCGGGCTGACCGCCCTGGTCGTTGGGGGGCTGACCGCCATAGGGCGTGCTCATCGCATCCTCCTCGATCACGCCGACCTGCACCGGCGCCTGTGAATGATCCAACCATGACCGCGATCAGCGGGCGTGGAACGCCGCATCACCTGCGGCGGAAACCGGAATCGGTGTCACCTGGGCAGGCGACCGAACCGGCTCTGCAGCAGAACCAGAGAGCGCACCGGGCACCCGGCTGATACCTGTCCGGTGTGACCTGTCCCGGCAGGAACCGGGTCCGGTCGTGCAGACCGGCGGCCGCGTCGTTCCAGCCGGAAGATACCGCTCAGACCGAACCCATCGAGACGACACCCCGCCGCAACGCCCCGACTGCCGAGCGGGCCGCTACGCCGACCGATCCCGGTTCCACACCGCCGATCTGATCGAGCAGATCGATCACCTGCCGGCACCACCGGACGAAATCACCGGCCGACAGATCGGTCCCGCCGGCGATGGTCACGGTGAGCGCTTCGGCCAACGTGCCACCGCGGCACCAGGCGGCCACCCCGGCCGCGAACCCGGGATCCGGGTCCCGGGTCGGCGGAAGACCGAGAGCTCTTTCCCGGCCGGCGATTTCGGCCCACACCCTGGTGGTTTCGAGCATGGCGTGCGCTGCACTGCCGGACGGTGTGCGGGCTGCTCCCGGCGCCTCGCGACGGGATTCGAAGACCAGACAGGACACCACCGCCGCCAGATCCGGCGCCGCCAGCCCGTCCCAGGTCTCGCGACGCAGGCACTCGGCGACCACCAGGTCACTCTCCGACCAGATCCGCGCCAGTACCTTGCCGTCGGCGGTGACCTTGTCCCCGCGCAGGTATCCCCGCTCGGTCAGCAGACCGATGATCTCCTCCAACGCCTTGCCCAGCGACCCCGTGGCCGCGGCCACCTTGGCGGCCAGCGCCTCGTTCTCGACGGTCAGCCGGCGCCACCGCCTGGCCCACTGCAGGTGCTCCTCACGATCGGCGCAGCCGTGCACCGGGTGGGCCCGCACCGCCCGGCGCAGCACCGTCAGGTCGAACTCTTCGACCGGCTCACGGCGGGAACCGCGGCCGGCGACCCGGATTCCGGACGAGGCAAGAGCGGAGGCGACGTCACGCCGCACCTTGGGCGATCGGTGATCGGTGAACTTGCCCAGCTTCAACCGGCCCAGCGACGGCACCGGGCCGCGGAAGTCGGCCGAGGTCAACCGGCCGGCCCAACTGCCCGCGGTGACCACCAGCGGACGTGCGGAGCCATCGGTCGCCACCCCAGGGTCGAGGATCACGGCCAGGCCGGCGCGCCGTCCGGTCGGCACCTCGATCACATCACCCCGGCGCAACTCCGCGAGATCTCGCGCCGTCTCGTCGCGCCGCCGGGACGCCCCTGCGCGGGCCAGCTCCTTCTCGGCGGCGGCCAGATCGTTCAGCAACGCGAGGTACGACGCGGTGTCCCCGAGATGGCATTGCATCGCCTGCTCGTGCGACGCGATGGCCTCGGCATTCCGGCTCACCTGCCGGGCCATCCCGACCACCGCGGCATTGGCCTGGTACTGCGCGAAGGACTGCTCGAGCAGATCCCGCGCCGCCTCCCGGCCGAGGCGGCCGACGAGGTTGACGGCCATGTTGTAGCTGGGCCGGAACGAGGACCGCAGCGGGTAGGTGCGGCGGGAGGCCAGGCCGGCGACCGCGCGCGGATCCATTCCCGGTCCCCAGATCACCACCGCGTGACCCTCGATGTCGATGCCGCGGCGGCCCGCCCGGCCGGTGAGCTGGGTGTACTCCCCCGCGGTCAGATCGGCGTGGCCCTCGCCGTTGTACTTGCTCAGCTTCTCCAGGACCACGGTGCGGGCGGGCATGTTGATGCCCAACGCCAACGTCTCGGTGGCGAACACCGCCTTCACCAGACCGGCCACGAACAGTTCCTCGACCGTCTCCTTGAACATCGGGAGCAAACCGGCGTGGTGGGCGGCAATCCCGCGTTCCAGGGCCTCCCGCCACTCCCAGTAGCCGAGGACGCCCAGGTCCGCCTCCACCAGATCGGCGGTGCGCCGGTCGACGATCTGCCGGATCTCGGCGCGTTCCCGCTCGGTGGTCAACCGCATCCCGGAACGGACGCACTGGGTCACCGCGGCATCGCAGCCGGCCCGGGAGAAGATGAAGGTGATCGCGGGCAGCAATCCGGCGCCGTCGAGCCGCTCGATCACGTCGACGCGGGCGGGCGGACGCCAGCCCCCGCCGCGGCCACCGCCCCGGAAACCCTCCGACCGTTCACCGTTCGGTCGGCCGCCGCCGTGCCCCCGGCCGTTGTCCGCGCGACCCGGGCCACCCCGGCGCGGCCGGCCGGAGGAGAACCGGTCCGTCATCGCCTCCGCGTCGTGCACCGCGCGAACCAGCGCCGGGTCGATCCGCAGGCGGGCGCCGGCCGGCTCGGCGGCGACCGGGTCGGCTCCGCTGAACAGGTCGTAGAGCCGTCGCCCGACCAGCATGTGCTGCCACAGCGGCACCGGTCGGATCTCGTCGACCACCACGGTCAGCTCGCCGCGCACCTCCGCCAGCCAGGCCCCGAACTCCTCGGCATTGGAGACGGTGGCCGACAACCCGACCACCTGCACCTCGGCCGGCAGGTGCAGGATCACCTCCTCCCACACCGCCCCACGGAACTTGTCGGCCAGGTAATGGATCTCGTCCATCACCACATGGGTGAGCCCGGTCAGATCCGACGAGCCGGCGTACAACATGTTGCGCAAGCACCTCGGTGGTCATCACCACCACCGGAGCGTGGGAGTTGATCGAGGTGTCGCCGGTCAGCAGGCCGACCCGGTCCGGACCGTACTGCGCGATCAGATCCGCGAACTTCTGGTTCGAGAGCGCCTTGATCGGCGTGGTGTAGAAACACTTGCCGCCGGTGGCCAGCGCCTGGTGCACGGCGAACTCGCCCACCACCGTCTTCCCGGCGCCGGTCGGCGCGCAGACCAGCACGCCGTGGCCGTCCTCGAGCGCACGACAGGCGTCGACCTGGAAGGGATCGAGGATGAACGGCCGGGTCAGGGTGAATTCGGCCAGATGCGGATGGTCCCGTCGCAACGCGGCATCGGTGAACTGGGCCGCTGGAGAGACGTCCGATTCGTCGGTCCAACCGTGTGACGTCACCAGTCCAGGGTGACACAGCCCAGCGTCCGATCGGCGACCCGGGCGTCCGCCGAGCCGGTCAGATCGAGGCCCGCTGCAATGCGGCACCGGCCGAGACAGTCCTGGTCTCGGGTGACCGGATCACCGCCACCAGTGCCACCACCGCCCAGCACGCCAGGTAGACCGGTACGACGACGGCCGAGAGTCGCTGGGTGAGGATCGTTGCGAGCAGTGGCGCGGTTCCGCCGATCACCGCGCTGCCCAGGCCGTAGGCCAGACCCAGCCCGGTGGCCCGAACCGGACCCGGGAACTGTTCGGCCAGGAACGCCGGCAGCACGAACGCGCCGATCACGCCGCCGACGACGACTGCACTGACCAGCAGTGCGACCGTCGAGCCGCCCAGTATCCACAGGTACAGCGGGACCAGGACGACCACCAGGGTGCCGGTGGCACCCATCAGCACCGGACGTCGGCCGATCCGGTCCGACAGCCGGCCGCACAGCGGCGCGGTGACCGCTGCCGCCAGCAATCCGGCGAGGGAGCAGCCGAGCGCGCCGGCCAGGGTGCTCGCCCCGGTCGCCGTCGCGTAACTCGGCACGAAGATGAACCAGGTGTTGAAGACCGCGCTGTAGGCGGCCGCGATCAGGAAGCACCGCCGCACGGTGGCAAAGTGCTCCGCCAGCACCACCGTGGGCCGGACCCTGGTCGTGGTGCCAGGTTCCGGAGGCACCGAATGCAGCTGTCGGCGGCGCAGGTACAGACCGACGGCGCCCAACGGGATGGCCGCCAGGAACGGGATGCGCCACCCCCAGGCCAACAGATCGGCCGGGGCGAGCAGCACCGCCACCGAAGCGGTCGCCCCCAGTCCGGCAGCGAATCCGATCGCCACAGTGCTCAGATACCACCCGCCGACCACCCCGCGCCGGGCCGCCGGACTGATCTCGGTCAGGTAGGCAACCGAGACACCGATCTCACCGCCGGCCGAGAAAGCCTGCAGTGCGCGGCATCCCAGCAGCAGCAGCGGCGCAGCGGCGCCGATCACGGCCCACGGTGGGAGCAGCCCGATCGCCGCGGTCGACCCGGCCATCAACAGGATCGTCGCGGCCAGGGTCGATCGGCGGCCCAGCCGGTCGGCGCGCGCACCGAGCACCAGGGAGCCCAACGGCCGGAAGAAACAGGACATCGCCAGCACCGCGAAGACGGTGGTGAATCCGGCCCAATCACCCGGGGTCAGCACCGCGGTGAACACCGTCGCCGATGCGGCGAAGAGCGCGAAGTCGTACCACTCCACGACATTGCCGACGCAGGCGGCCACCAGCGAACGGCGAGCCGTCGGATCGCGTGCCGACGTCGCCGGTCAGATGGATGCTCATCGTCGCGAAGCATACCCAGCGCGACAATTGCGACAAACCGCGGAATCAGCCCGTCGTCGCTGCGTCCTCGATCGCGCTGTCCTCCAACACCGCAAGCAATGCCTGCACCGGGATCCGGCCACTGGCGACGAGCTGCCCACCGGACCGCCGGACGGCAGAGGCCAACGGCGCGGCCCAGAGGTTCTCGTAGATCAGCAGGCCGGCTGTGCTGCCCGGCTCCATGGCGTCGACGACCGAGGAGATGTCGTCCTCGCTGAGCAGATCGGCGAACTCGCGTTCCAGCTCTCGCAGTTCGCCCAGCACCCCGTCCTCGATGTCGGCGAACTCGAAGGCCTCGAACGAGGAGTCCTCATCCTTCTTGATCACCACCAGGTCGAGCACCCTGACCACGCCCCGCTGCACGAGATCGACCAGCTCGGGCATGATCTCGCCGTTGAAGTTGCTCCCCGGAAACTCCACCACGAGGTAGTCGACGGGGCCGAGCTGGTCGATCGATGCGGTCATGTTGCGCCTTTCGCTGTGCTGCGGGCCGGGCTGCTGATTCGGGTGGGTCAACCTTAGGCCGCGGTTCGGCCCGCCGACCGATCAGACCCCCTGAACCGCCTGGATCCGACCGGACTGCACGGCCGAGGTGAAGGCCTGGTAGTCCAGCTCGTTCTGATCGGCGTAACGCTCGGAGAAGTCGGTGATGGACCGGTCGAACTGGTCGCCGTCGCCGAGGTATTCGGCCATGGCCACCGGGTCCCCGGATCTGGCGTGCGCTCGGGCCAGCGTCCACCCGCACAGTCCTGCGTACCAGTTCAGTCCGAAGCTCGACATGGTCTCGACCGTCGCCGACATCTTCATGTCCCGCAGCTGACGCCAGTAGAAGAACCTGTTGGCCTGGACTCCCTTCGACCAGCCCAGGTAGATGTCGCTGGCGGCCTGCATCATCCGTTGACCACGCACCACCCGTTCCCCGGGGTTGGTGAAACGGCTCTTCGGCAGGTGATCCTCCAGCACCGACTTGGTGGCCTCCTTCACTTGCAGGAACAGCGGGTCCTTCTCGTCGCGGCCCTGCAGCAGCACGATGAAGGCGCGGGTGCCGACCGAGCCGACTCCGACCACCTTGCGCGCGACGTCGATCACCTCGAACTTCTCCAACAGGTGACGTCGGTCGTGCTCCAGCGTGTCCCGATACTGCCGAAACAGCTCGTGGGTGCCCTTCTCGGCCTCGTCGGGTGGCATGCCTGCGACGGAGGCCAGTTCCCGGAGCGGGACCACCACCGGCGGCTGACTCACGATCCGGTACCGGCCGTCGACCATCTCCCCCAGCTTGGACAGCGCCTGCAGGCTGTCCCTGGTGTGTGCCTTGCGCATGGCCTTTTCGGCGTTCAGGGCGGCCCGGACCTGGTCGGACTCCGCGCCCTTCGCCTTGGCCGTCTTGCCCTTGCCCTTGCTGTCCTTGCCCTTGCGTCCTTGCCCTTGACATCCTTGGTCTTGCCCTTGGCCGGCTTCACCTGCGACGCGTCAAGTACCTGACGCAGGGACACCTGCAGGTCGTCCTCTGACTTGTGGGCGTACCACAGGTCCATGACGCCCATCTGCGCGAATTCGGCCATCGCCTCCCGGTAGGCACGCACCGACGCCATCGTCGCGGCCCGCCCGTCCGCGGCGGACATCCCGTTGTTCCGGGCGGCAATGGTGAAGCTCGCCGCCATCCGCTTGACGTCGAACTCGAACGGCCCCGGGAGGGTTTCGTCGAAGTCGTTCAGGTCGAAGACCAGCCGGCGCTCGGGCGAGGCGAATCCGCCGAAGTTCGACAGGTGGGCGTCACCGCACAGCTGCGAGATCAACCCGGCCGTCGGTGTCGCGGACAGGTCGGCGGCCATGATCTTCGCCGCCCCCCGGTAGAAGGTGAACGGCGACACCATCATCCGGCCGTGCCGCACCGGGACCAGATCCGGTTCGCGGGTGACGTTCTGCTCCTCGAGCAACGTCACCGGGTCGAACCGGTCCGCGGCCGGCTTCCAGTCCTGATGGCTCTCCAGCGGGGTCGCGATCCGTGCGTCGGCTCCCACCGCGCGGCGGTCGGCGGTGCTCGGGTGGGCGATGATCTTCGCGGCCATGTCGTTCCAGCTCCCTGTCGGTCGAGCGGCTCATGCGCCTCCTGGAGCGCGAGTCGATGCCTAGCTCAGCAGAGAACATCAGATCGCGCCGGGTTCGCACTTGGCATCGCCCGAATGGGATAGGGCTGGGCAGATCGGTCAGGTCGCATCGCCGAGGTCGTCGACCCGGCGAACGGTCGGTCGAGTCGGGCCGGCCGGCCCGGGCGCCGGACTCGAGATGGGCCGCGCGGCGGCGACCGGTTGCACCTCGAGGTCACCGACGATGTCGGCGCCGGCCGCGGCGTCCGGCAGCACGGAGGCCTCGTCGTCGGACAGTTCGCTCAGCCGCTGCCGCTTGGCGGCGCGCCGGTCGTGGATCCGGGTGACCTGTACCGAGAGCTCGTAGAGCAACACCAGCGCGATGGCCAGCGCGAGCATGGTGATCGGGTCGTTGCCGGGCACCACCAGGCCGGCGAAGACCACCAGGCCGAAGATCGAATACCGGCGCCACTTGGCCAGTTTGGCGCTGGACACCACGCCGATCTGATTGAGCATGATCAGCAGCAACGGCAGTTCGAACGACACCCCGAAGATGATCAACATGGCGATCAGGAAGGAGAAGTAGCTGTCCGGCGACAGGGCCGCGATCGTGGCGTCACCACCGAAACCGAGCAGCACCGTCAGGCCCTCACGGATGACCACGTAGGCGAGCACGGCACCGATCGCGAACAGCACCGCCCCGGAGCTGACGAAGACGATCGCGTACCGGCGCTCCTTGGAGTACAGGGCCGGGGTGACGAAGGCCCAGAGCTGGTAGAGCCAGACCGGGCTGGAGAGCACGGTGCCGGCGATCAACGCCGACTTGAGTTGGAGCTCGAGCGCCGAGAACGGGCCGGTCGCCAGCAGCTTGCACCCGTCACCCTCGCCGAGCACCAGTCGCTCCGTCTCCGGGACGGCGCAATAGGGCCCGGTCAGAATCTCCGACAGGCTCGGCAGACCGATCGCCGGGATGCCGTGGCCGAACCAGATGAAACCGACGATGGTGCCGATCAGGATTCCCAGAACCGCGAAGAACAGCCGACGGCGGAGCTCGTACAGGTGCTCCATCAACGACATCGTGCCGTCGGCCGACTTGTCGGACTTCTTCCTGCGCAGCTTGGGCAGGTGCAGCCCGGCGGGCAGCCGCATCGGCACGAGCGGACCTCCCAGCTGTCGGCAACACGGGCGGATCGACCCGCGCGGTGGTCGCGTTCGGTGTGATCGGGCGCGTTGCCGCCGGTGGTCCCGGCCGATTCTACGGTGCGGACGGGTCCGGGTTCCGGCGTCGCCGGAGAATCACCGGTCCGCTTCTTGAGCCCGATCTCGACCGCCCCGAAGATCAATTTCGCGACGAGCCCGAACACCACCAGATCGAACATCATCTGGATGCTGACCAGGATCCGGGCCAGCTCGGACTTGGCCGTGATGTCGCCGAATCCCACGGTGGAGAACACGGTGATCGTGTAGTACAGCGCGTCGGTCTTGGTGAGCGGCTCACTGAAACTGCCGGCGTCGGCGTTCTGGATCAGGTAGTACGCGGAGGCGAACACGATCAGCAGCAACGGGACGCCGATGGTCAGCGTCTCGAAGGCCCGCAGCCGCGGGAACGGGGAACCCATGATTGCCCTGATCTGCCAGGTGAGCACCAGGGCGAGCACCAGCACCCCCACCACCAGCACGACGATCCCGGCGTTCTCCGGGCGGTCCATCGGCAACGTGTAGTAGGCGACGAACAACATGATGGCGACCACCAGCGATCGCAGGACGAGCTGGACGGCCAGCCGCTTGCGTTGGCCCTTGGTCAGGTTTTCGTACCGCAGGACGGTCTTTTCGCTCATCGGGCAACGCTGACACCCCGCTGCCGCGACCGGCACCTACGAGCCGGATGATTCGGCTCGCTCCGAGCGCGGGAGACTCAGTTCTGGTAGGCCGCCAGCGCCGCCGCCGCGCGCTCCCCGACCAGCGCGTCGAGTTCCGGGCGGTCCTCGATCACCGCGTCCCCGCCGAGCGAGAGCACCAGCCGGGCCAGCCATTCGTCGCTGCCGGCCCGCATTCGCACCCGCAGCGACCCGGCCGGTGCGGCCAGTTCGGTGATCTCCTCCATCGGGTAGTACTCGGCCACCCACCGCGCTGCGTTGGACAGGGTGAGGGTGACCGGCGGGATCTGCGGATCCGGATGGAAGATCCGTTCCGGGATCTCCGAATCCACCCACAGCGTGGCCTGCGCCGGTTCGTCCAGCAGCCGGACCTCCTCGATCCGGTCGACCCGGAAGTGCCGGATCGCCCCGGCCAGGTGGCAGTACGCCTCCAGGTAGGAATGGCCGTCGGTGACCAGCAACCGCAACGGATCGACGGTCCGTTCGGTGACGGCGTCGCGGGACGCGGTGTAGTAGCGGATCCAGATCCGTCGGGTTTCGTCGAGCGCGCGCCGGACAACGCCCAGCGCCGGAGCCGGGTCGGCCGGGACGACCCGGACCGCGTCGGTGGCCGCACCTGTTCGGCCACCGACCTTTTCCAGCTTGGCCAGCGCCGAATGAACAGCCTGCGCATCGACAAGGCCGGGCATCTCGGCCAGCGCCCGCAGGGCCACCATCAGCGCGTAGGCCTCGTCGGCGGTCAGCCGGACGGGTCGTTCGATGCCGGCGTCGAAGGCGATCGCGACGGTACCGCCGTCGTCGTCCAGCACCACGTCGATCAGGTCGTCCGGGTAGTACCCGGGCAGGCCGCAGACCATCAGCAGGTCGAGGTCGGCGCCGATCTGCTCCACGCTGACCCCGAACTCGGTCGCGAGTTCGGCGATGGCCACCCCGGGTCGCCGCGAGATGTACGGGACGAGGGCGAGCATCCTGGCCAGCCGGTCGGTGGCGGTCTCGCTCATCGCAACTGCCTGCTGCCGTGCAGGGTTCCGGTGAGCAGCCGGACGGTGGCGTCCACCAGGTCGGCCGGTTCCTCGACGACGACATCCGGGCCGTTGGCGGCAATCCGCCGGGCGGTGTCCCACAGCGAGCCCAGCGGGATGGTCACCCGGTCCCAGCCGGGTGGGTCCGCGGACTCGGTCGCGGCAACGGCGTGCCGGCGCAAACCGGCGGCCAGGCCCGGCCGGATCCGCACCGTCGCGGTGCGGTCGGCCGGCACCTCGACGCTGGCCGCCACCTCGGCGAGCAGGTCGATGTCCGGCGGCGGGGTGACGGCACCGGGCCGGCCGACCGCCTTCACCGGCCCGGCGATCCGGGACAGCCGGAAAGTGCGCCGTTCGCCGCGTTTCTCGTCGAACCCGGTGACGTACCAGCGCCCGCGGAAGGAGACCATCCCCCACGGCTGCAACCGCCGGGTGGACGCCGGCTCCGTGTTGTCCTTGCGGTAGTCGAAGGTGACGGCACGGCGGGCCCTGACCGCCGCGTACAGCGGCGCGAATGCCGGGTCGCCGGTGCGGACCCGCGGCTGCAACAGGGTGTCTGCGGTGATGTCCGCGCCCGGCTGCGGAGCCTCGGCGCTCACCGCGTCGCGGATCTTGCGCAGCGCCCCGGTCCCCGCCGTGCCCAGCGCCGTGGTCTCCCAGAGCCGACCGGCCAGCGCCAGTGCGGCCGCCTCCGCCGGGTTGAACGACATCGCGGGCAGCGCGAAATCGACCGGCGGAATCCGGTAGCCGTCCTCGCCGGCAGGTGGGGTCTGGACCGGTATGCCCAACTCGCGAAGTTCCTGTTTGTCCCGCTCGAACGTGCGGAAGAAGGCCTCGTCGTTGGGCGCGTCCGAGTACCCGGCGACCTTCTCCCTGATCCATTGCGCCGTGCGGTACCTCGGCGAATTGACCAGGGCGATCACCAGGTTGAGCAGTCGCTCCGCCTTCGCCGTTGCCACACCATCCAGCCTGTCACACGACCTGACGTCGCCTGATCACACCGGGGCAACCGATCGCACGAAACAGTCCGCGACCACTTTCATCATTTCGGAGGTATCCGACATTTAGTACATATGCGACTATCGCCCGCGGGTGTTGGCGTGCGTCGTCCCGTCGACCTGGGCTGGAGGGCCGCGCGCCTTCGATCGCGCCCGTGTCAGAAGGGAAAGAGCATGCGTGGACACTCCCGACATCCCAAGCTGAGCATCAGCCTCATGGTGCCGATCGTCATGGCGATGAGCCTGCTCGCCGCACCCGCCACCGCATCCGACAGCGGAGCCACCAGCGAGCCCAGCCTGGAGGTGCTCGCATGGAATCAGTTCGCCTTCGCGGCGCTCACCAACCCGACAATCCCGCCGGCGCCGGGAACACAGCTGCCTGGAGCCGGACAGGCCGGGGGCACTGTCGCTGTCCATCTCGCGATGGTGCACAACGCCATCTATCTGGCCGTCGCCTCGCGTGACGACGGTCATTCGTGGGACGACCATCGTCGCAAGTCACCATTTTCAGCCGCTGCCGCAACCGCAACGGCCGCGTACAAGGTACTGATCGGACTCGATCCGCCCGGTGGCGTCCCAGTTCCGGTTCCGCCGTTTGGGCAACAACTGCCGCTACCGGACGCGGTCACCGGCTGGCTCGACGTTCAGTACCAAACCTCCAAGAATGCAGCCGTACTTGCGGATGGGATGACAGCGGTGGATGCGGGTATCGCCGCGGGTGATGCGGCTGCCGCCACGGTGTTGGAGGAACGCAAGTCAGACGGACGATACGGCGCATACAGATTTGCATCGGGGACATCGATCGGGTCCTGGGACGAACTGGGCCCGCCACCCGCTCCCCGCACCGAACTTCGCTTCGACTGGCTGGCTGAAGTGAAGCCCTTCGTGATCAACAGCGCCGACCAGTTCCGCTCTCGAGGACCCAACAGTCTGACCTCCGGGGCCTATGCGCGGGACTACAACGAGGTGAAGAGCACAGGTCGCGTGGATGGGAACGCGAGGCAGCCCGAGCAACAAGACGTCGCGGACTTCTTCAACGTGAACGCGCTCGAACTGTTCAACCGAACCTTCAGAACGATCGCCGAGGAGCACCATCTGACGCTGAAGGAACAGGCACGGCTCTTTGCGTTGCTGACTACCGCAACCGCAGACAGCCTGATCACCTGTTGGGCGGACAAGGGCCGTTATCTCTTCTGGCGCCCGGTCACCGCAATTCGCAACGGAAGCAACGACGGCAATCGGGCGACTGTCGGGGAGGCTGACTGGACGCCGTACGTGGCCACCCCGCCCTACCCGGATCATGCCTCCGGGTACAACTGCATCTCCGGCGCGATGATGTTCTCGGCGAGAGAGTTCTTCGGAACGGACAAGATTCACTTCAGCCTGGTCAAGGTGGGCACCAACGAGGAACGCCACTACACGCGGTTGACCGACGTGGTCGACGACACCATCGACGCCCGGGTGTGGCAGGGCCTCCACTTCCGTACTGCCGACGTCCAGGGCGCCAAGATCGGCGAGAAGGTCGCGCGGTGGGTCAGTCGGAGCTACCGCGGGTGAGCCCAGGCGCGTTGTCCCCGGGGTCCGGACGACGCGTGCAGCTGTTCGAGACCGCTACATGGCCTCGATCAGTTTGGTCACCCGGTCGTCGGTGGACCGGAAGGGGTCCTTGAGCAGCACCGTTCGCTGCGCCTGGTCGTTCAGTTTGAGATGCACCCAATCGACGGTGTAGTCCCGGCCGGCATCCTGGGCGGCGGCCACGAACTCGCCGCGCAACCGAGCGCGGGTGGTCTGCGGCGGAACGGTGGTGGCCACGGCGACCTGTTCGTCGGTGACCACCCGCGCCGCCCTGCCCTTGGCGACCAGCAGGGAGTGCAGGCCACGTCCGGTCCGCACGTCGTGATAGGTCAGATCGAGCTGGGCGATCCGCGGATGGGTGAGGTCCATGTTGTTCTTGGCCGCGTACGAGTCGATCAGTTTCTTCTTGATGATCCAGTCGATCTCGGTGTCGACCCCGGAGAAGTCCTGGGTCTCCACCGCGGTCAACGTCCGCTTCCACAGGTCGAGCACCCGCGCCGTGACCGGGTCGTTGCCGCGCTTCTCGACATACTCGACGGCCCTGGTGTAGTACTCGGTCTGCGCTTCCAACGCCGAGATGTCCCCGCCACCGGCCAGCCGTACCGGCTTGCGACCGGTGGTGTCGTGCGAGATCTCCCGGATCGCCCGGATCGGGTTCTCGAAGGTGAAATCGCGCAACGCCACTCCGGCCTCGATCATCTCCAGCACCAGTGCCGCGCTGCCGACCTTGAGCAGCGTGGTCGTCTCGCACATGTTCGAGTCCCCGACGATGACGTGCAGCCGCCGGTACCGTTCCGCGTCGGCGTGTGGTTCGTCGCGGGTGTTGATGATCGGCCGGGACCGGGTGGTGGCACTGGACACCCCCTCCCAGATGTGATCGGCCCGCTGGGACAGGCAGTAGGACGCACCGCGCGGCGACTGCAGCACCTTGCCGGCACCGGCGATCAACTGCCGGGTGACCAGGAACGGGATGAGCCCGTCGGCGATCTTGGCGAACTCGCCGCCCCTGGCGATCAGGAAGTTCTCGTGGCACCCGTAGGAGTTGCCGGCCGAGTCGGTGTTGTTCTTGAACAGGTAGATGTCCCCGCCGATGCCCTCCTCGGCGAGCCTGGCCTCGGCGTCGACGACCAGGTCCTGCAGGATCTGCTCCCCCGCCTTGTCGTGGGCGATCAGCGTCGGCAGATCGTCGCATTCGGCGGTCGCGTACTCGGGGTGCGATCCGACGTCGAGATACAGCCGGGACCCGTTGCGCAGGAACACGTTCGACGAGCGACCCCAGGAAACCACGCGACGGAACAGGTACCTGGCCACTTCGTCCGGGCTCAGCCGTCGCTGACCGTGAAACGTGCAGGTGATACCGAACTCGGTTTCGATCCCCATGATCCGCCGCTGCATGGGCCCGAGAGTAGCCGTCGGTGGGCTCGTTCTTCGGTCAGGCCCCGTCGGCGCCCGCACGCCGGCCGCCGGCCCGATCGGGCGACCGGCGGGTGGCGTCCCGGATCTCACCGATCAGCGCCTCGATGACGTCCTCCAGCATGACCACGCCGCGGACCGACGCAACCGGCGCGGTCGACGGATCGACCACCGGCACCGATGCCGACTCGCCGGCCGCGGCCGCCACCGGTACGGCGACCTCGGCCAGGTGCGCACCGAGCCGGCGCATGCTGTCCAACGCGGTGCGCAGGTCGGTGTCCGGGGCCACCGTCGGCAACCTGCGGATCTTGCCCGGCGGGACCGGCTCGTCCCGCCGGTCGGCCGGGATGTCGATGACGTCCCGGATGTGCAGGTATCCGGAGAACCGGCCGTCGGGTTCGAGGATCGGGAAGCGGGAGAACCCGGTGCGGGCGCAGATCCGCTCGATCTCCGCCGCGGTGACACCGGGTTCGACGGACATCACCTCGGCGTCGGGCACCATCACCGTGCTGACGTCGGTGGTGTCGAAGTCCAGCGCCGAGGTGATCCGCTGGTGTTCTTCGTCGTCCAGCAGTCCCTCGCGCCGGGACTCGGCCACCAGATCGGCGACCTCCTCGCGGGTGAAGGCGGACGCCACCTCGTCCTTGGGTTCGCGTCCGGTCAACCGGACGACGGCATTGGCGAATCGGTTGAGCGTCCGGATGATCGGCCCGATGGCGGTGGCGACGCCGGCCAGGGCCGGCGCCAGGGCGAGCGCGGTGCGCTCCGGCCCGGCAATGGCGATGTTCTTCGGCACCATCTCGCCCAGCGCGACGTGGGCGGAGACGACCAGCAACAGCGCGATCACCAGCGACACCGGATGCAGCCAGCCCTCGGGGACGCCGAGATTCTCGAACACCGGCTCCAGCAGAGCGGCGACGGCGGGTTCGCCCAACGCGCCCAGCAGCACGCCGCAGAGCGTGATGCCCAGCTGGGCGCACGCCATCATCAGCGAGACGTTCTCCATCGCCTTCAACGTCGACCGGGCCCGGGCGCTGTTCACCGCCAGCGGTTCGATCACCGTCCGCCTGGCCGCGATCAGGGCGAACTCCGCCGCGACGAAGAAGGCGCTGAGGGCCAGCAGGACGACGACCAGCCCGAGCAACAACCAGTTGGTGGTCACCGGCGATCACCGCCCGACTCGCCGTTGCCGTTCTGCTCCTCGTCGCCGCTGTCCAGGCTGACCGCGGACATCACCACGGTCTCGATCCGGCGCCGGTCCCGGCTGTGCACCGTCAGCCGCACCGTCACCGCCCGCGGCAGGTCGTCGTCAGGATTGGCCTTGATCGGTTCGTCGTCCGGGAACCCGACCTGACCTTCCGGAATGCCCAGGAACGAGGACGCGTCCATGGTGGCGACGACCTCGACCGAATCATGGTTCTCCGGCATCCGGCCGAGCCGGGAGATCAGTAGCCCGGCAACGGTTTCGTAGGCCCCCGACTCCGGCAGGTGAACCCCGCTGAACTCGGCGATCTCGTCCGGGCGCAGCGTGCCCGGCAACAGCCAGGTGTCGTCGAGCCGGCACTCGGCCCGCCCGCCCACCGGGTCGTGCTCGTCCTTGATGTCGCCGACCAGTTCCTCGACGACGTCCTCGAGGGTGAGAATCCCGGCGGTGCCGCCGTATTCGTCGGCCACCACCGCCATCTGCAGACCGCGGCCGCGCAGCTGGTCGAGCAGGTCGTCGAGCTGCATCGAACCCGGGACAACGGGGACCGGGACGATCAACTGCTCGACCCGCACACCGGCACGTTCGTCCGGCGGGATCACCACTGCCCGCTTGAGATGGACCAGCCCGATGACGTCGTCGGAATCCTCGCCGGACACCGGGAATCGGGAGTGTCCGGTCTCTGCGGCGGCGACCAGGACCGCCTCGGCGGTGTCGGTGGCCTTGACGAACCGCACCTGGACCCGCGGGGTGAGCACGTCATCGGCGGTCTTGCCGGAGAACGAAATCGACCTGGCCAACAGCCCCGCGGTGGGTTTCTCCAGCGTGCCCTGGGCGGCCGACCGGCGGACCAGCGAATCGAGTTCGACCGCGGACCGGGCGGAGCGCAGTTCTTCCTGCGGCTCCACCCCGATCAGCTTGAGCACGCCGTTGGCGGTGCCGTTCAGCACGAAGATCAACGGCTTGAACAGCATGGTGGAGATCCGCATCGGCATGATGACGGTCTTCGCGGTTTCCAGCGGCTCGGCGATCGCGATGTTCTTCGGCACCAGCTCGCCGAACACCATGGACAGCACCGTCGCCACCGTGAGGCCGAAGATCAGGCCGACCGTGCCGGCCGCCCCCTCCGACAGCCCAATGGCCTCCAGCGGCACCCCGACCAGGCTGGCCAGAGAGGGCTGCATGACGAAGCCCAGCGCGAGCGTGGTGATGGTGATGCCGACCTGGGCACCGGAGAGCTGGGTGGACAGCGAGCGCAGTCCGACCATCAATGATTTCGCGCCGCTGTCGCCCTCGGCGGCCTGCTTGGCCACGGTCGCGCGATCGACGGTGACCAGGCTGAATTCGGCGGAGACATAAAGGGCGGTGCCGGCGATGAGGATCAGGCCGACGACGAGCAGGATCCACTCGGTGATCAATGCTCAGGACTCCAGGGGTGATCGTCGATGCGGTGACAACGACGGTAGCCGATCGGGCGCTGCGCCCGTTATTCAGCGGCGCGCCGGGAACGGCCCCGTGCAGCTACAACCCGGCCCCGAAACAGGTGAAGGGCGCCGGATCGGCGCTGTTGCCGGCGGTCGTGGCGATCGCGCCGGCCAGCGCGATCGCGGGTGCCTGGTCGGCACTCAACCGCTGGTGGTACGCCGCCATCACGGTCGCGGCCACCTGGTCGGACACCCGGCTGGTGCCGGCGATCACGGTCGACACCCCACTCCGCAGCAGGGCCGCGACCAGGCCCAGCGGCTCGCTCCCCGGCCGATCATCCGTGCGGCCGACGTCACAGCTGGAGAGCACCACCTGAGCCGGGATCGACGGGTTCGGTGCGACGTCGTACCCATACAGCAGACCGTCCGCGAGCAGCACTCCGGAGAACAGTGGGTTGTCCGGCTCGTGATGTCCGTGGGCGGCGATGTGCAGCAGCCCGCCGGCCGGGATCGCATCCAGCACCGCCCGTCCGGTGGCCGCCGGCCCGGCGAGCCGGCTGGTCGAGCCGTTCGGTCGATGCGTCCGTCGGCGCACGGCTCGTAGGCGGCCACCACACTGTCGACCTCGCGCCCGGCATGCGGCACCTCCGGACCGGCCACCGCCAGCACCCCGCGCCGATGGACCTGCCTGGTCTGGCCCAGGTGGGCGACCGCGGCGGTCACCGACGGACTGACGGACACCGCGCGACCCTCCAGCCCGGGCAGCAGCGCCCAGGGCACGATGGCGGCCGACCCGGCCGCCGCCACCACGATCGGCCCCTGGTCGACGAACGGCAGCAGCGGATCGACGATGAACCCCGCGACCCTGTCCAACCCGGCCCGCAGCGACACGTCGGCCACCGACCGCAGGGCCTGCATGATCCGGTGGTCGGCCAGCACGTTCAGGTCGCCGATGATCCGCTGCAGGTGGTACTCGAGGCCGAAGTCCGGTCCGAGCGGGACATAGCGGGCGGTGCCGGAGGTGATCACCAAGGCATGGAACCGGCCGTTTCCACGGAACGGCGCGACCACGCTGATCCGCTCGCCGGTGTCGGCCAGCCGGCGCTGCACAGCGGCCAACGGCAACGGCCGGTTCACCGCGCCGGTGCCCACCACCCCCCACGACCGGGATCGGACCCGACGCCGCAACAGATCGACCTCGTCCTCGATGTCCGGGTCCGCGGCCCCGGCCAGGAGCGCCATCCGGGCGCGGTAGGAGGCCATCCGCAGCTTGCTCAGCTCGCGCGCCAGCACACCGTCCATCGACGGCCGCACCGCGGCCAACCTCGTGCTCGCCGCCCGGGATCGTTCCAGCCACTGCAGGATCGCTGCCGGTGAGCGGGTCTGCAGGGCGGTTCGCAGCCCCAACCTGGTCAGCTCGCTGCCGTGCACGGCGGACGCCGACTGCAGGTCCTGCGACCCGAACCGGGCCTGGTAGGCGGCCAGATCGTCGAGCCCCCGCCGGATGTGCGCCAAGCCGGACGACCGACGGCCGTGGGCCAGCTCGATGCGGGCCGCGACGACCTGGGTGTGCAGTTCGGTGGCGATCAACGGCACCCGGGCCGCCCGGTTGACCGCTCCGTTGCCGGCCCCGAGTTCGGCGGCGGCGCCGGCAGCGGTCTCCGCGGCGGGCAGGTCTCCGGCCTGCAGCAGGGCCTCGGCCTGCAACAACCGCACCGCCCGGGCATCCTCCTGCTGGCCGGCGCCCAGCAGGTCGGTGACCAGCGTCTCGGCCGCACTCGCATCCTGCAGCGCCTGCCGGCGCGGCAACGGCCGGATGGCTGCCCGGACGTTCGCCTCCGCCCTGACCTCCATCACCCGGGCCGCGAGAACGCCACGTTCGTAGCCGGCCAGGGCGTAGTTGCGCGCCGACCGGCGGGCCGCAGACCGCGCCGCCTTGGCCCGCCGCGCCACGATGTCGATCTCCGCCTGCACCAACAGCGCGTCCGCGAGATCGACCTTGGCCCGTTCGCTGGCGAACACCCGCTCCGCCCGATCGGCGAACTCCCTGGCCTCGAGCAACAGACCTGCGGCCAGCAGCACGCGCGCCCGATCAAGGGCCCGGATGCCGGCGCGGACGTCATGGGCGACCTCGTCGGCGAGCGCCATCTCGTGCAACGCCCCCGGGAGATCGCCGGAGACCCATCGCACCAGACCGAGGTTGTGGGTGGCCACCGCGACGGCCGGGTCCATGCCGGTCGAGCGGCCGAGCTCGACGACCACCTCGCAGTCGGCCTGCGCCGCATCCAGTCGTGCCTCGCTCAGATGCAGCAGTCCCCGCCAGAGCAACGCGCGCACCAGGTTCGCACTCGGTCGGCCGCTCCGCGAGAGCCCGGCCACTCCCGCGTCCAGCTGCTGCCGGGCCTCGAGCAGCCGGCCCGTCCTGGCCAGCAACACCCCGCGGGAGGCCTGCACCATCGGCAGCGCGGTCGCGCTCTGCTGCAGCGCGGCGTCCAGCAACTCGTCGGCCTCGGCGGTGCGGCCCAGTTCGACCTGGGCGTCGGCCATGGTGACCAGGATCCGTGAGCGCAGCACGGCCGCCTGACCCGCCGGGGGGTGCTCCTTGCGCAGGTGTGCCAGGGCTCGAGCGCCCAGCTTCAGCCCGGTGGCTGGGCGCCCGAAATCGACCCGATTCCTGGCCTGTGCCCATAGATCGGCCGCGGAACCGGGCGCCGAACTGGCCCGAGTGGTGGGCTCGGCAACCGCCCGGTCACTCGTCGTCACCAGGACAGCATGCTCGGTGACGGCAGAGACTTGACATCTCGGCCCTGCCCGAGTGGCTCTGGTCCGACTCCGTGGAGGGAGGCGTTCACCTCCCTGTGGGCGTGTCGGCTGGGCGCCGGGCACCACCAGGCCCGACTCGTAGGCGACGACAACGGCCTGGGTGCGGTCTCGCAGACCGAGCTTGCTCAGCACTCTGCTGACGTGCGTCTTCACCGTCTCCTCGGACACCACGAGCCGCTGGGCGATTTCTGCATTGGACAGTCCCTCGGCAACCAGTCGCAGCACCTGGGTCTCCCGCGGCGTCAGCGCGGCCAGATCGAGCCCGGATCGGGCTGCAGCCGAGGCGGTTTCCGGTTCTGACCCGGAGCGCTGCGAATTCCCCGATCAGTCTCCGGGTCACGGCGGGCGCGAGCAGTGCGTCGCCGGTGGCGATCACCCGGACGGCCTCGAACAGCCGTTCCGCGGTGACGTCCTTGAGCAGGAAGCCGCTGGCTCCGGCCCGCAGCGCGTCATAGACGTACTCGTCCAGATCAAAGGTGGTCAGGATGAGAATTCGGGGCCCATCGGGCCGGCTCCCCGGCCCGCTGATTTCCCGGGTGGCGGCGATTCCGTCCATCCCGGGCATCCGGATGTCCATCAGGATGACGTCGGGCTCCAGTTCGGTGCACAGCCGAACCGCCTGGGCGCCGTCGGCCGCGGTGCCGACCACCTCGAAATCCGCTTGAGTGGCGAGCAGTGACGGCGAAGCCCTCCCGCACAATCCCCTGGTCGTCGGCAACCACGATCCGAACCGGGAACCTCGGTTGCCCGGGCGGCGTCACCGGAGTGATTCCGCTGTCGTCGGCAGGGTTGTCTGCACCACGAATCCGCCGCCCGCCGCGGCACCGATCTCCAACCGGCCGCCGACCGCGGCCGCCCGTTCCCGCATGCCGAGCAACCCGTGTCCGTGCACCGCATCCACCGACGGCGACGGCGGCCCCGGGCCGTTGTCCCGGATGCGGACGAGCAACGCGGCGTCGGTGTACTGCAACTCGACGTCGACGGCGGCGCCGGGTGCATGGCGGCGGGCGTTGGTCAGCGCCTCCTGGACGATGCGGTAGGCGGCAAGCTCGACGCCCGGATCCAACGCGTCCGGCGAACCGGACAAGATCAGCCTGGTGGCCGCCCCGGAGTTCTTTCTCGCCTCGTCGAGCAGGTCATTGAGTTGAGCCAGACTCGGCTGCGGCCGGCGGTCGATGTCAGTGGTCGGCGCATCTTCGCGCAACACGCCGAGCAGTCGGCGCATCTCGGTCAGCGCGGTGCGGGCGGTGTCACCGATCTGGGACAGCCGTTGCGCGCCAACGGCCGGCATTCCCGGCGTGGTCAACCGGGCCGTCTCCGCCTGCACCGCGATCATCGAGACATGATGGGCGACAACATCATGCAACTCCCGCGCGATTCGCGCCCGTTCCCCGCGCGCGCTGTGCTCCAGCAGGGTCCCGAGGATGTCCTCGCGGGCCGAGGTGTACTCCCTGGCCTCTTCCCGCCGTCGAACTGCAGCACCGGCCAGCGCGAACGTCGGGATCAGCGCGGCCAGTCCGAGGGAGAGCTGCCAATTCCAGGAACCGATCGGACCGGCCAGGGCCAGCAACAGAAACGGCAACGGCAGGCCGATGGCGAGGACCTGTGGTCCGGTGCGGCCGAGCCGGTAACCGACCATCAGCTGAGCACCGACTCCGGCGATGGTCAGTGTCTGAAACGGCATGACCGACAACAGGTTCGCTGCGGATACGACGATCGCGGCGGCTGCCGTGTCGGGGTGAGGCCACCGGCAGCGTGCCGGCCAGCGCCAGCAGACAGAGCACCACGACGAACAGCGCGCCGTCACCGCTGCCGGCCGCCCGGGCGATCGTCTCGATCACCGCGGCTGCCCCCAGGATGCCGGCCACGACGGTTCGCACCTGCGGGGAGGAGCCCAGCCGTCGTCGTTCGGCCCCCAGCGATCCGATGCGCCAGGTCGGCCGTTGATCCATACAGCTCATTGTGGCCGTCGGCGATCTCACCGGCGTCCCTCCCGTGAGGGATGTCCGGCAAAGATCGCTCGCGGGGGTGACGACGAGCCCCGCCCGGCTGCCTAGCGTTCCCGGAATGGAAGCGAGCATCGAAGTCAGCGGCCTGCGGAAACGTTTCGGGTCGGCGATTGCGCTCGACGGGTTGTCCTTCACCGTGCAGCCCGGACAGGTCACCGGATTCGTCGGGCCCAACGGTGCCGGGAAGTCCACCACGATGCGGGCCATCCTCGGCCTGGACGCGCTCGACGAAGGCACCGCGTTGGTCGGCGGCCGGCCCTACCGCACGCTGCACCGCCCACTGCAGCACGTCGGGCGCCCTGCTGGACGCCGGAGCGCTGCAGGCCAGCCGCACCGGTCGCAACCACCTGCTCTGGCTCGCCCACTCACAGGGCCTGACCGGACAGCGGGTCGACCAGGTGGTCGAACAGGTGGGGCTGCAGAGCGCGGCCGATCGACGGGCAGGTGGCTATTCGTTGGGCATGCGTCAGCGACTGGGGATCGCCGCAGCCCTGCTCGGCGATCCGGCGATCCTGATCCTCGACGAGCCGTTCAACGGACTGGATCCGGAGGGTGTCGTCTGGATCCGCACGCTGCTGCGATCACTGGCCGACGAGGGCCGCGCGATCCTGGTGTCCAGCCACCTGATGGCCGAACTGCAGGACACCGCCGGGCATCTGGTGGTGATCGGCCGCGGACGACTGGTCGCCGACACCAGTGTTGCCGAGCTGATCGCGACGGCCTCCGGTGGCCAGATCACCGTGCGCACCACCGAACGGTCATCCGCCATGTCGGCGCTGGCGAACGCCGGGGCCACCGTTGCTGTCACCGGACCCGACACCCTGACGGTGTCCGGTTTGGCGGCGGGGCGGGTCGTTGCCCTGATGAACGACGCCGCCGTGCCCTTCTCCGAGGTGGCGGCGCACCGCGCGACCCTCGAAGAGGCCTACATGGACCTGACCAGGAACACCGTCGAGTTTCGGGCAGGCGAATTGCAGGCAGGCGAACTCCCGGTCGGCGACCCGGCCGGAAGCCGGGAGTCCACCCGATGACCGCCACCGCGTATCGATCCGAGATCGTCGTCACCGAAGCTGGTTTCGCGCAGTTGGTCAGATCGGAGTGGACAAAGTTCCGGACGGTGCGGGGCTGGGTGATCGGCCTGTTGCTCGCAGCGGTGCTGACCGTCCTGCTCGGTTTCACCGTGCTGGGCGGGCCGACGCCGTGCGGCGCCGCGACCGACTGCGTTCCCGTCGGCCCGAACGGTGAGGCTGTGGTGGACCACTTCGCCTTCGTCCAGCAGGAGCTGACCGGTGACGGCAGCATCACCGTCCGGGTGAGTTCACTGACCGGCAGGATTCCTGATTTCGACGCTCCGGAGGGCGCGGACCCGGTGGCCGGCAGAACCCTGCCGGGCCTGGTGCCATGGGCGAAGGCCGGGGTGATCATCAAGGAGAGCGGCACCCAGGGATCGCCGTACGCAGCCGTCATGCTCACCGGTGGGCACGGTGTTCGCATGCAAGACAATTTCACGAATGACGTTGCCGGCAGCCCAGGTCCCGTCGACCGAGCCGCACTGGCTGCGGCTGACCAGGGCCGGCGACACCGTGACCGGATACGAATCCACCGACGGGACGACCTGGATCCCAGGTCGGCACCGCACAGCTGACCGGGAACCCTGCCACGGTGCACGCGGGGATGTTCGTCGCGTCTCCGGAATACGAGGTCACCACCCAACAGATCGGCGGCACCAACTCGATCGGCGATCAGAGCCAGGCAACCGCGGCGTTCGACAACGTCACCCTGGAAGGAGGCGCCTCCGGAGGCGAGTGGACCGTGCTGGGCATCGACGGCGAGGACTCCAGCGGTTCCGACCAGTCGGGTGAGGCCGGCGGAAACGGCCCGGACCGGAATGTTGCCGCAGCCCCCGCGGTGCAGCAGTTCACCGAATCGGACGGCACCTTCACCATGACCGGATCCGGCGACATCGCCCCGGCGGTTGCCGGTCCCGGCGGGAACACCATCGAACGCGGTCTGGTCGGGGTCTTTGCCGGATTGGTCGCCATCCTGGTGGTCAGCACCTCGTTCGTGACTGCCGAATTCCGGCGGGGCCTGATCCGCACCACGTTCATCGCCAGTCCTCGCCGTGGCCGGGTGTTGGCCGCGAAAGCCGTCGTTCTCGGCACTGTCACGTTCGTCGTGGGATTGGTCTCGGCCCTGATCGCGGTGGTCGTCATCACCCAGCTGCGACGAAGTGCGGGCGGGATCGTTCTCCCGGTCTCGTTGCTCACCGAAGTGCGGGTGGTCGTCGGGACCGCCGCGCTGCTTGCTCTTGCCGCCGTGTTCGCCCTGGCCGTCGGGACCATCCTGCGGCGGAGCGCCGCCGCGCTGACCGTCACCATCCTGCTGACCGTGCTGCCGTATCTGCTCGCGGTCGCGTCCGTGCTGCCTGCCGATCCCGCGCAGTGGTTGCTGCGGATCACCCCGGCCGCCGGTTTCGCGATGACGCAAAGCACGCCGGAGTACGCACAGGTCGACACCGCCTATCTGCCGTCGATCGGGTTCTTCCCGCTGGCACCCTGGGCCGGCTTTGCGGTCCTCTGCATCTGGACGGCACTGGCCCTCGGCCTGGCGAATGTCGTCACTGCAGCGGCGGGACGCGTGAAGTCGGCGCTGCACGCGGAATGGACCAAGCTCCGCACTGCCCCGGGGACCGGATGGCTGCTGCTGGTGGTGGTGGTGCTGACTGTCGGACTGAGCTGGTTGGCCACGGCAGCGGTGCATTTCCAGGCCCGGGAACTGCAGGATCAGGTGAAGATCAGCCTCGTCGGAGTCCAGGCGGGCCAGGCGGTCGTCGCTGTGCTCGGGGTGCTGATCATCACCGGTGAGTACAGCTCGGGGATGATCCGCAGCACCCTGGCGGCCATGCCGCAGCGGTGGCCGATGCTGGCGGCGAAGGCCACCGTGCTGACCGGCATGGTGCTGCTCGCCGGCGCCGTTGCCGTGCTCGGGTCGCTGATGCTGGCCGGGTTCATCCTGCCCGGCAACGGTTTCACGGCCGCCAACGGTTTCCCAGCACTGTCCCTGACCGACCCGGAGACGCTGCGGGCGACAGCGGGGTCGATCCTCTACCTCACTTTGATCGGTCTGCTCAGCCTCGGGCTGGCGACCCTGATCAGAGACTCCGCGCTGGCCGTCGGCGTCGTCCTCGGAGTGCTGTACCTCTTTCCGATCCTGATCCAGGTGGTCGGCGACCCGGATTGGAAACGGCGCCTGGAGCAGATTGCACCGACGAATGCCGGCCTCGGCATTCAATCGACCGTTGACCTGCAGAGCCTGGCGATCAGCCCCTGGATGGGAATGGGGGTACTCGCGGCGTGGGCCACCACCGCGATGGTTGCCGCCGCAGTGATGCTGCGGTGGCGCGACGCATAAACGGTTTCGGGCACCGCGGCCCGGATGCTTGGCGGCCGAAGCTCGGGTCCGGGCTTCTCGCCGGGTCAGAGGCCGGCGCCGAAGCAACTGAACGGCGCCGGCAGCCCCGAATCCGCGCCGGCCGCGGTCACCGCTGCCGCCAACGCGGTGGCCGGGGTGGCACCGTCGAGAAGTCGCTCGTGGTAGCCGACCATGGTCGCCTCGGCGGCGGTGTCGGAGATCTTGCTGGTCCCGCTGATCACCGTCGGCACGCCGCTGCGGACCAGCGCAGCGACCAGTCCGAGTGGCTCGCCACCGGGCCGGTCGTCGGTTTGCCCGACATCGCAGCTGGACAGCACCACCTGGCCGGGCAGGGTCGGATTCGGCGCCAGGTCGTAGCCGAACAGCAGCCCGTCGGCGAACTGCACACCGGAGAACAACGGGTTCTCCGCCTCGTGGTGGCCGTGCGCGGCGATGTGCACCAGGCCGGCCTGCGGGATGGCGTCGAGGACTGCCCGGCCCGTCGCCGCCGCACCGACCAGCAGGCGCGACCCCGGGTGCAGGGCGGCGACGGCGCAGGCCTCCTTCTCCCCGTTCGACAGTCCGGGACCGGCGGCGACCAGCACCCCGTGGTCGGCCGGTCGGGTCTGCGCAGTCGTCAGACCGGCCAGCGCCCTGGTCACCGACGAGGAGACCGTCACCGGACGTCCGGCCAGCCCCGGCAGCAGCAGCCACGGCACGGTCGCCATCTGGCCGACGGCTGCGATCAGCACTGGGCCGGTGCCGACGACATCGAGCACCGGGGTGAACACGTCCGAGAACTGCTGTAGCGAGGACGCCAACGAACGAGCGGCCACCGCCCTCACAGCGTCCGGGACCCGTTCCTCGGCCAGCAGGTCAAGGTCGCTCTGCAGCCGATGCCGCTGCCGTTCCATGCCGTTCCGCTCGGCCAGCACCCGGTGCACGGCGCGACCGGCGGTGATCACCAACGCATGGATCTGCCCGCCCCCGACGAACAGCGCGACCACCCCGGCGTCCGGTCGGTGCTCGGCCAGTGCTCGTTGCACCGCGGGC
>CAVRCD010000013.1:0-318738 GCA_963719475.1 uncultured Actinomycetota bacterium
ACGCGATTCGACTGTCTCGCAGCACGCTGCGTGTCATCAAGCAGAACCTCGGCTGGGCTTTCGGCTACAACGTCGCCGCGCTTCCGCTCGCGGCGGCCGGTTTGCTCAATCCACTGATCGCAGGCGCCGCGATGGCCCTCTCGAGCATTTCAGTCGTCGAAACTCGCTCTTGACTGCGACGTTTCCGCTCGGATAACCGGGCCTGAAGTCCGAGCTTGACATACCCCCCTAGGGTAACTAGGCTACGCCCTGACTACCCCCCACGGGTATCTACTAAGAGCCACATTCGGAGGTCACAATGCCAGCCCCCCACGAACATCACGCTCACTCGCCCACTCCCACGTCCGGTCGCGAGCTGTCGAACGTCGCGCTCAGCGCAACCCTCCATTGCTTGACCGGCTGCGCGATCGGCGAGGTGCTGGGGATGATCATCGGGACTGCACTCGGGTTCTCGGATTTCGAGACTCATCGCACTGGGCGGTAGGGCTCGCGTTCTTCTTCGGATACGCCCCCACCTAGCCTGCCCCTGTTGCGAGCGGGACTCCTCTTGAAGCACGGTCATTCCAATCGCGCTGGTTTCCGACACGGCCAGCATCGCGGTTATGGAAGTGGTCGACAACGGGATAATGCTCGCTGTTCCTGGTGCGATGGAGGCAGGCCTTGATGTATGCTGCTCTTTTGGGGCGCGCTCTCGGTCGCGCTCGTGATCGCCGGTGCCGTGGCCTTTCCCCTTCAACCGCTGGCTGATCGGACGCGGCAAGGGCCACGCCGCCGTACATGAGACCGGCATCCACGGCGGGCCTGACCCACGCGCCCGTCGGCAGCGGTGGCCGCGGTCGCCTGCGGTCTTTGGCACTGACGGTCCTTGATCGGAGAGCTAGTAGGGTGCAGGACGAGCCCGAGCGCCAGCGACGGGGGCGCAAGAGTCAGCCGGTCGCACCGGCGCTCCATCCGGGTGGCGGTCGAAAGCGGCGCGCGCTCACAGTCGGTCCGGGGCCTTCGCGGTCAGCGCACAAGGGACTTGAGGCTCGTGCTGGCGAAAACGAACATGGTTCCGCGGCCAGCGATCTTCGACTCGCTTTCGCATCGTCGGACACGACGGGGCCACAGTGCGCGACTACGAGATCGAGCACGAAAAAACGAATGCACCTGATCGTCGTGCGTCGCGACATGGCGGAGCTTTCAGCATCTCCACCTCAAGCTCGAGATCCGACGGCGTCTGGACCACCCTCGATCCAAGGTCAACGAGCCCAGCAGGGTACCGCGTGTTCGCCGACTTCAAGCGCGACGGGGCGAACACGACCCTCGGGTCCGACCTCGCGGTCGACGGCTCGACTACGTGGCGGCCGATCCCGGCACCGACCAGCGCCGCGCGCGCGACAGGGGGCTACGACGTGCGTCTCACCGGCGATCGCTCTTTGGCGAGGAGGGAGTCCGAGCTGCGCTTCGCGGTAACACGCGACGGGAAGCCGGTTTCTGTCGATCCGTTTCTCGGCGCGCGCGGTCATCTGGTCGCACTCCGCGAGGGTGACCTCGGATACCTGCACGTCCACCCTGTCGAGAGCGAGCACAATGCCCCCGAAGTCGACCCCGGTTCTCATCAGGCGCCCGCAGAGGCTCCCATCGCCTTCGTCACCGAGTTCCCCGGGTAATGGTCGTTACCGCCTCTTTCTCCAGTTCAAGGTCGACGGTGTGGTTCAGAGGTGGCCGTCACGCGGAAGGTGTCGGGGTGATGCGGCAGGACCGAGAGTTCCCATGCCGCCTCGGACAAGCCGGCGTCATCAACAGCAGAACCATCGGGCTGAGTCATCCTGAGATGTACCCTGCACGCATGAGCACCGCTCATGTTCTCGTGCATTTTGACGGTTCTCGTTCGAGCGAGCGGGCACTCGCTGAAGGCGCTATCACGGCACGCGAGACCGGCTCGGCCCAACTGTCCTCGTCCTCGCCCAGGTCGAGGCGCCCTCACGGTGCTGCAACCTGCAGACGACGTTCTGGAACTCCGAGATGCGTCGCCTCTCACAAGCCGCCGCACAGCAAGCGCGAGGTCTCCTGCCCAGTGATGTTGCGGCCGAGGTCGTCGTGCGGGAGGACAGCGGACGGTCAGCTGTCCGGCGGGCCGCTGCTGAGCTCGGCTGCCGGACGCTCTTCGAACCCGGCTGGCTCGGACGGCCGCGCCGCCGCACGATCGCATAGGTCCGCCGCGGCAAGCCCGGCAGCCGTGAGAGGTAGTTGAACGGGTTCACGGGCGACTCCGTTGATGCGCGCCTCGAAATGCAGGTGCGGGCCGAAGGTGTGACCGGTCATTCCGACGTAGCCGATGACCTGGTTCTTCTTGACCGTCTGACCGCTGGCTGACCGAGAAGTTGCGTTGGTGGGCGTAGCAGGAGGTCAGCGTCGCCGGTGTGGCCTTAGGCAGGTGAAGTTGCCGTAACCGCCTGAGGCACCGCTGCCTTGGAGCAGAACCACCTTGCCGTTGGCGACCGCGCGGATCGGCGTCCCGACAGGGACCGCAATGTCGATGCCGGCGTGCATGTGACCGGGGCGCGGCTCGCCGAAGTTGCCGGTGATCGGGCCGTTGACGGGCCAGTCCCACGGACCATTGCCGCCCTTGACCGCCTGGGCCGGCAGCCCGGCGAGGTTGCCGGTTGCCTGCGCGTTGGCCTTCTGCAGCTTGTCGAGGTCCTCCTCGATCTTGTGGCGGTCTTCCTTCACGCCGCTGAGGACCTTGTTCTTCGCTGCACGGGCATCGCGCAGCGGATCTTGGGGGTTGACGAGATCGGTGCGGACGGAGTCGACTTCGTTACGACGGATCAGCACACGCGCGGTGATCTTCTGCTGGCGCGATTCGAGCTCGTCGAGCTGGGCGGCGGTCTTCTCCGTCTGTGCCTTGGCCGAGGTGACGTCCTTGATGACGCGCTTGTCCTGATCCTGGATCCGGCGCAGGAATTCTCCGCGCTCGAGCAGGTCTGAGAAGCCCTTGGAATCGAGTACGACCGTCACGAGGTCGGGCTCTTGGGTCTGGTAGAGCTCGACCAGGCGCTTCTCCAACGTCGCGCGGCCCTGTGGCGAGGCGCGCGCGAGGCGGGCCGAGCGCTTGCGCTCTGAGCGCAGGTCGCTCTGGATCTCACCGAGCTCTTCGCGCTTTGCCTCGAGATCGTTCTGGATCGTGTCCTGCTTGGCACGCAGGACCTTGATCTTCGCTTCGAGCTTGTTGATCCGCCTCGAGTAGTTCGAGACCGTGGTCGAGAGCACGCGTTCCTTGCCGAGCTTCTTGTTGAGCTCGGCCTGCTTCTGATTGATCTTGCTCTGGATGGACGCGGAGCCGCCCGTGGGCGCGCCGGCAGAGACCAACGGGAGAGCGGCCCAAAGCACCAGGGGGAGAACCACGCCCGCGAGGAGGAATCGCAAGCGCATACGTCGTTTTGATTTTAGAAGCTTGATAGCGATCTTTTGCGGGTTGGGGGATCTGTTGCGCCAGGCCGTTCGGGCACTACGGAATTACCGCATTGGCGGCCCTAAACTGATTCGCCATGTCACGTCCTGTTTCCTTTGGTCGCGATACCGGCTTGCAAGTTCGCATGCTGATCGTGATCGTCCTGCTGGCGCTGGTCTACACGGTGCTGATCGCTGCGCTGCTGTTCGCGGGCGTGTCCGGGATCGCGATCCTCGCCATCGGCGGCGGGCTCGCGCTGTTTCAGTTCTTCGCCTCGGACAAGCTCGCCCTCAGGCGATGGGCGCCCGTGAGGTCACGCCCGACGAGGCACCCGAGCTGCACGCGATGATCGGCCGCCTGGCCGCGAATGCGGGCATCCCGATGCCGAAGGTCGCAGTCGCTGTGACCCCGATGCCGAATGCATTCGCGATGGGCCGGTCGCAGAAGAAGTCGACGGTCTGTGCGACGACAGGGATTATGGAAACCCTCACCGCGGAGGAGCTCGAGGGCGTCATGGCCCACGAGGTCACGCACATCGTCAACCGCGACGTGATGACGATGACGCTCGCGTCGTTCTTCGCCTCGATCGCGTCGATGATCGTGCAGTTCGGATTCTTCTTCGGCGGCGGTTTCGGTGGCGGCTACGGCGATGACGAGGACGGTGGCGGCGCCCTGAGCATGATGGCGCTGATCCTGATCGGTGCCGTCGTCTGGGCGGTCAGCTTCGTCTGATGATGGCGCTGTCGCGTTACCGGGAGTTCGCCGCTGACCGCGGCGCGGCCGAGCTCACCAGCCGGCCGATGGCGCTCGCCTCCGCCCTGGAGAAGATCAGCGGCGGGATGAAGAACATGCCCCAGAACGACAAGATCGCCCACGAAGAGCTCAACGCCTTCTACATCTTCCCCGGCGCACATCAAGGGCTCGCTCTACAACCTCTTCTCCACGCATCCGCCGATGGAGAAGCGCATCGCCGAGCTACAAAGCTGGACATCGAGCTGCGCGGTACGGCGAACATCTTCAACGCTTAGTTGGGTGGCGCCGACACGCTGCGGTCGCCCACAGGTGTGGGCCTTCAAACCGACCCTATGGAGCCATTTGAAGGCCCCCGGTGAACCCCACCAGGCCCAGATGTTGCCGTTGCGGTCGGTCTCCACCTCCAGTCCGCGGCGCTGCGCCTGCTCGGTGAACCACTGCCGCAATTGCATTTCGGCGTCGTCGAAGGCGTGCCGGGAGTACCCGCCGCGGCGCTGGTCCCGGCCGACGGCGGCCAGATCGGACCAGGCGGAGGCGAACCGGCTGCCGTCGGCGGGCGGCAGGGCGAACCTCATGTCGCTCCTCCCCCGGCATCGGCGGTACCGGCACCGGCGCGATCGGCATCGGCAGACGTCGGCCGGGTGTCATCGGACCTGGCATGGCCGACCGTCGGCCGCCGCGCTCGGCCTCCGGGTAGCCGGCGTCGACATGCCGCAGCACGCCCATCGCCGGGTCGTTGGTCAGCACCCGTTCCACCTTCTGCGCGGCCAGCTCGGTGCCGTCGGCGACCGTCACCTGCCCGGCGTGGATCGATCGGCCGATGCCGACCCCGCCGCCGTGGTGGATGGACACCCAGCTCGCCCCGGACGCCGTGCTGACCAGGGCATTGAGCAGCGGCCAGTCGGCGATCGCGTCGCTGCCGTCGGCCATCGCCTCGGTCTCCCGGTAGGGCGAGGCCACCGACCCGGCGTCCAGGTGATCACGGCCGATCACCACCGGCGCGGACAATTCGCCGGAGGCGACCATGGCGTTGAACTCCAGCCCGGCCTTGTCCCGCTCGCCGGCGCCGAGCCAGCAGATCCGGGCCGGAAGGCCCTGGAAGGCAATGCGTTCCGGGGCCAGCCGCATCCAGCGCTGCAGGCTGTCGTTGTCCGGGAACAGCCGGCGGACCGCCTTGTCGGTGGCGTGGATGTCCGCCGGGTCACCGGACAGCGCCGCCCAGCGGAACGGGCCCTTGCCCTCGCAGAACAGCGGCCGGATGTAGGCGGGAACGAAACCCGGGAAGTCGAAGGCCCGCTCGTAGCCGGCCAGTTGGGCCTCGCCGCGGATGGAGTTGCCGTAGTCGAAGACCTCGGCGCCGGCGTCCTGGAAGCCGACCATGGCCTCGACGTGCGTGGCCATCGACGCCCGCGCCCGGTCGGTGAACTCCTCCGGCTTGGCGGCGGCGTAGTCGTGCCATTCCTCCAGCCTCACCCCGATCGGCAGGTAGGCCAGCGGGTCGTGCGCGCTGGTCTGGTCGGTGACGATGTCGATCTCGACGCCGCGGCGCAGCAGCTCCGGCAGCACCTCGGCGGCGTTGCCGATCACCGCGATGGAGACCGCCTTGTGCTTCCTCTTGGCGTCCAGTGCCAGCGCGATGCCGTCGTCGAGGGTCTCGGCCAGCACGTCGAGATATCGGGTGGCGAGCCGCTTCTGCGCGCGGACCGGGTCGCATTCGATGCACAGCACGGTGCCGCCGTTCATCGTCACGGCCAGCGGTTGCGCGCCGCCCATCCCGCCGAGCCCGGCGGTGACGGTCAGCGTGCCGGCCAGCCCGGCACCGCCGGTGCCGCCGTTGTCGGCCCGCGCCGGCGGCGAGTTTCTCGGCGACCGCGGCGAACGTCTCGTAGGTGCCCTGGACGATGCCCTGGGAGCCGATGTAGATCCACGAACCGGCCGTCATCTGCCCGTACATGGTCAGCCCCAGCGCCTCCAGCCGGCGGAACTCCGGCCAGGTCGCCCAGTCCCCCACCAGGTTCGAGTTGGCGATCAGCACCCGCGGCGCCCACTCGTGGGTGCGCAGCACGCCGACCGGCTTGCCGGACTGCACCAGCAGCGTCTCGTCCTGCTCCAGGTCGATCAGCGTGCGGCAGATGGCGTCGAAGCTCGCCCAGTTGCGGGCCGCCTTGCCGGTGCCGCCGTAGACGACGAGGTTGTCCGGGTCCTCGGCGACCTCGGGATCGAGGTTGTTGCACAGCATCCGCAGCGGCGCCTCGGTGGACCAACTCTTGGCGGTCAGCGTGGTGCCGCGGGCGGCCCGGACCGGGCGCGGGCCGGACCGGCGTCGACGTGCGCAGTCGGTGCGGCTGGTCATCCGTTCTCCTTGTCGTACGGATGCGTCGACGTGGAGTCGGTCGTCGGCTGGAGCGGCCGATCTGCTGCGCGGCCGCGGTGATCGCACCGGCCGCCAGCAGCTCGACGACGGCGTCGATCTCGACGGCCGAGGTGCCGATCGGGGCCGGGCCCGGCGACCCTGGTGCGCACCACGTCGCGCACGGCGCCGGTCACCGGGCCGGGCTGCAGCGGCGCGCGCAGGTCCAGCGCCCTTGCCGCGGTGAGGATCTCGATCGCGAGCACCCGGCGCAGCCCGTCGACGGCGCGGCGCAGCTTGCGGCCGGCGTGCCAGCCCATCGAGACGTGGTCCTCCTGCATCGCCGAGGACGGGATGGAGTCGACCGACGCCGGAACGGCCAGCCGCTTGAGCTCGGAGACGATCCCGGCCTGGGTGTACTGGGCGATCATGTGTCCGGAATCGACGCCGACCTCGTGGGCCAGGAACGGCGGCAGCCCGTGGGACCGGGACGCGTCGAGCATCCGGTCGGTGCGCCGCTCGGCGATGCCGGCGACGTCGGCGACCGAGATGGCCAGGAAGTCGAGCACCGCGGCGATCGGTGCGCCGTGGAAGTTGCCGTTGGATTCCACCCGGCCGTCCGGCAGCACGACCGGATTGTCGATGGAGCTGGCCAGTTCGCGGTCGGCGATCGGTGCCGGCGTAGCCGACGGTGTCCCGGGCCGCGCCGTGCACCGCGGGCGAGCAGCGCAGCGAGTAGGCGTCCTGCACCCGGGTGTCCTTGTCGCCGGCGTGCGACGCGACGATCGCCGAACCGGCCAGCGCGGCGGCGATCCGGGCCGCGCTGACCGCCTGGCCGGTCTGCGGGCGCAACGCCTGCAGGTCGGCGGCGAACACCCGGTCGGTGCCCAGCAGCGCCTCCACCGACATCGCCGCCGCGAGATCGGCGGCGTCCAGCAGCGACGCGATGTCGGCCAGCGCCAGCACCAGCATGCCGAGCATGCCGTCGGTGCCGTTGATCAGCGCCAGGCCCTCCTTCTCGGCCAGCACGACCGGCGTCAGGCCGGCGTCGGCCAGCGCCTCGCGCGGCCGGCCGGCGGCGGCCGCGCGTGGTCGATCACCTCGCCCTCGCCGATCAGCGCCAGCGCGACCGTGGCCAGCGGCGCGAGATCGCCGGAGCAGCCGAGCGATCCGTACTCGGGGACGACCGGGGTGATGCCGGCGCTGAGCATGGCGGCGAGCGCGGCGGCGGTCTGCCGGCCGGATCCCGGTGCGGCCGCTGGCCAGCGTCGCCAGCCGCAGCAGCATCAGCGCGCGGACCACCTCGCGCTCGACCGGCTCGCCGCTGCCGGCCGCGTGCGAGCGGATCAGCGAGGTCTGCAGCGCGGCCCGCCGGTGCGGCGGGATCGAGTGGTGGCCAGCGCGCCGAACCCGGTGGAGATGCCGTAGTGCGGGCGGACGTCGTCGGCGAGGGCCTCGACGATGGCCCTGGACGCCGCCATCGCCGCCAGCGCATCGGCGGTCGAGCTCGACCGGCCGACCGTGCCGGGCGACGTCGACGACCTGGTCGAAGTCCAGCGGGCCGGTGCCGAGCAGCACCGGGTCGGCCGTCGCGGCGTTCGGCGCCGGCCGGGTGCGGCGGCTGGGTGCTGCGCAGTGGACTGTCACCGGCTTCATTGGATGCCGTTCGGCGCCGCGGCGCGAGAGGGCGGCCGGCGGTTGTGTCCGGTATACCGGACAGAGTGACGTGCCGAGGACGTGGGCGACGCCGGGTCCACCGCCGCGGCCGCGGCTCGGCGCCGGCAGCGCCGCTGCCCGGCGCCGGCGCCAGGCGGCGCCCGCGCTGCGCCGCGGCCTCGCGGTGCTGCGTTGCTCGGCTCCCGGGCGACGCCGGTGTCGGCGGGAGCGATCGCCCGGGAGCTGGGCCTGCCCCGCTCGACCACCTACGAACTGCTCACCGAGCTGGCCGCCGCCGGCTTCGCCGTGCATCTGCCGGCCGAGCGCGGTGGGGCCTCGGGCTCGTCGCGTTCGAGATCGGCACCGCCTATCTGCGCGGCGAGCCGCTGGAACGCGCCGGACGGCCGGTGCTCGCCCGGCTGTGCGCAGCGCACCGGCGGCGACCGCGCACCTCGGGGTGCTGCACGGCGCCGAGACGCTGTACCTGGCCAAGGACAAGGCCGGGCCGCGGCGGTCCGACCCTGGTCACCGAGGTCGGCGTCCGACTGCCGGCGGCGTTGACCGCGACCGGGCTGTCGATCCTGGCGCACCTGCCGGCCGAGCAGGTCACGGGCGCTGTTCCCGGCCGGCCGCATTCGTCGACCGGACCGGCCGCGGGCCCGGCGACGCTGCCCGACGCTGCGCCGGGACCTGGCGCGACGTGCGGCGCCGCGGCTGGGCGATCGAGGACGGGCGGGTCTCGGCCGGCACCGCGTCGGTCGCGGCACCGGTGTTCGACCACAACGGGGTGCCCATCGCCGCGGTCGGCGTCACCGTCGGCCACCGCTGCACGCCGCCGAAGCCGACCGAGGACCGAGTGCGGCCGGGACTTCGCCGAGCTGGCCGGCCCGGTGCGGCACGGCGGCCGGGCGCGACGTGACCGCAGGCGATCGGCGAGCCGCAGCAGATCGCACCTGAGCTGACGATCCACATGCAGGGTCGCCGACCGTCTCCGGCCAAGTTTCCCTGCGCCGGTGGCAGTCGACGCGGCTCGCCCTCGATCGGCGAGGGCTCCGCCGACGGAAAGCCCGCGGCCCCCGCCCCTTGGTGTGGGGCGGGGGCCGCGGGTGGTGGCCGGGATTGGTTACGACCCCGGCAGCTGATGGGCTGCGTGCGGCAGCCATGGTCGACGCGCGGGCGACCGACAGCTCCCGCACCGCATCCGGACGCTCAGGCAGCACAGCGCTACTCGGCGACACCCTCCGCCCGGGCGGCGGCGATCACCGCGTCGGCGACCATCCGGGCCAGCCCGGGGGTGAACGGATCCGGCACGATCCGGTCGGCGGTCGCCCGGCCCGGCACCGCCGCGCAGATGGCGCCGGCCGCCGCGACCTTCATGCCCTCGGTGATCCGGCTGGCGCCGCAGTCCAGCGCGCCGAGGAAGATCCCGGGGAAGGCCAGCACGTTGTTGATCTGGTTCGCGAAGTCGCTGCGGCCGGTCGCCACCACGGCCGCGCCGTGCCGTAGCGCGTCGGCCGGGTCGATCTCCGGGTGCGGGTTGGCCATCGCGAAGACGATCGGCTGCGCGCCCATGGTCGTCGACCAGCGCCGGGTCGACGGCGCCGCCGGACACCCCGATGAACACGTCCGCGCCGGCCATGGCATCGGCCAGCGTGCCGGTGACGCCACGCGGGTTGCTCCGCGCGGCCATCTCGGCCTTGACCGGGTGCATGCCGTCCCGGCCGACGGACAGCACGCCCTTGGAGTCGACCAGGATCAGGTCGCGCACGCCGGCGGCGAGCAGGATCTTGGCGCAGGCGACGCCGGCCGCGCCGGCGCCGGCGATCACCACCCGCAGGTCGACCATCACCCGCTGGATCACCGATGCGGCGTTCATCAGCGCGGCCAGCACGACCACCGCGGTGCCGTGCTGGTCGTCATGCATCACCGGGATGTCCAGGGCCTCGACCAGGCGCTGCTCGACCTCGAAGCAACGGGGCGCGGAGATGTCCTCGAGGTTGATCGCACCGAACGAGGGCGCGATCGCGGTGACGGCCGCGACGATCTCGTCCGGGATCGGTGGTGCTGAGCACGATCGGCACCGAGTCGAGCCCGGCGAACGCCTTCATCAGCGCCGACTTGCCCTCCATCACCGGCAGCGAGGCCTTCGGTCCGATGTCGCCGAGGCCCAGCACCGCGGTGCCGTCGGAGATGACGGCGACCACCCGGGACGCCCAGGTGTAGTCGCGGGCCGCGGCCGGATCGTCGGCGATCAGGCTGGAAACCCCGGCCACCCCGGGCGTGTAGAGCATCGACAGGTCGCGGCGGTTGGCCAGCGGCGCGCGCAGCGACGACCGACAGCTTGCCGCCGCGATGCGCGGTCAGCACGTCGTCGGCGGTGAAGTCGGCGGGCGCGGCTGGGCACCGTCGGCGCTGACCGCGCCGGGATTGGCGACCGCGGCGAGTCGGCCGAGGCCGGCCGGCATGAGTCGGTCGAACGTCAGTGGGGCAGGTATCGCTGGTGGTCAGCATGGTCGACTCCGGACTGGACGTGCAGGCGGGATCCGCCTGGGCTCGCGGCCTCCACGTGCGGACCGACAGGGAAGCCGGCAGAGCCAGCGTGCGAGCGAACCCAGCGGGGACGGAGCGCTGCGGTCGGACGCTGATGTGCGTTCGGCCGCGAAACGCTCCGCTCGGCATCGGCAGGTCGGTCACGGTGGGACTTCGACTGCCGGGCCGCTGGGCCTGATCGGTCCATCGGGCTGTTCGGGTGATGCGGGTGGTGCGGGGGTTGGCTGCAATGATGCCGCACCGATGGCCCGGAATAGCCCAACCGGCAGGCCAGCGCGTGTCGCGGTGCGCAGCGAGTCGCCGACCCGCGCCGCAGCAGCGTCTCGTGACCGACGTCAACCCGGCGGCTGCGCACCGGGCTCAGCCGAGCTACCGGCCGGCGCCGACGCCCGGCTTCCTTGGCCAGCCGATCGATCTGGGTCGCCAGGTCGACGTCCTTGGCCGGTGACGCCGCCCTCGGAGTGCGTGGACAGCACGAACAGCACATCCCGCCAGCGGATGTCGATGTCCGGGTGATGACCGGCGGCCTCCGCGGCCACCGCGACGGCGTCGACCAGCGCGATCGCCGGCGGGAAAGTCCGGCGCCGTGTACCGGCAGCGCAACGTCGTCGGTGTCGCCTCCCCACCCGGCAGGGCATCGAGGGCATCGGCGATCTCGGACAGGTCGAGCAGCGTCATGCGCCTCACGCTGCCCCGTCCGGACGCGGCCGCCGGTCAAGCGCAGCGGCGCCCGCGACTAGGATCCGCGACCATGCAGGTTCGCGAACTACTGGTGCCAGGGGCGTTCGAATTCACGCCCGTCCAACACGGTGACGACCGGGGGCTGTTCCTCGAGTGGTTCAAGATCGAGAAACTGGTGGAGGCGGTCGGCCACCCGCTGACCCTCGCCCAGGCGAACCTCTCGGTCTCCAGGGCGGCGCACCCTGCGCGGCGTGCACTTCGCCGACGTCCCGCCCGGGCAGGCCAAGTACGTCACCTGCCCGCGGGGTGCGGTGCTGGACTACATGGTCGACGTCCGGGTCGGGTCGCCGACCTTCGGTGCCGTCGACGTCGTCCGGCTCGACTCCGAACACCGGCGCGCGGTGTACCTGTCCGGAGGGCCTCGGTCATGCGTTCCTGGCGCTGGAGGACAACTCGACGCTGACCTACCTGTGTTCGACCGGCTACGCACCCGGCCGCGAGCACGGCATCAACCCGGTCGACCCGGGGCTCGGTCTGCCGCTGCCGGAGGGCGTCGACTTCCTGCTGTCCGACAAGGACACCGCGGCGCCGACGCTGGCGGCAGGCCGCCGAGTCCGGGCTGCTGCCGACCTGGGAGGCCTGCCGGGAGTACGTCGCCGGCCTCGCCTGAGCACGCTCAGCCGAAACCGCTGATCGCATCCGTGCAGCGTAGCGCCGAGCCCGCGAGAAACCGGGCTCGGCGCACTGCACCCACCCACTCACTCGCGACAGGCGGAGCAGCCACGATGGCACACAGGATTGCGCTGATCAGGCACGGTCAGACCGAGTGGAGCAAGAGCGGCCAGCACACCTCGACCACCGACATCGACCTGACGGACGAGGGCGTCCACCAGGCCATGACGATCCCCAACCTGCTCTGGGGCCTCGACCTGGCGCCGGCGACGGTGTGGAGCAGCCCGCGGCTGCGGGCGCAGCGGACCGCCGCGCTGGCCGGCCTGCACGTCAACGCCATCGTCGACGACCTGGCCGAATGGGCCTACGGCGATTACGAGGGCATCACCAGCAAGGAGATCCACGAGACGAACCCCGGCTGGTCGATCTTCACCATGGGCGCACCCGGCGGTGAGTCGCCCGAGGACGTCGCGGTCCGCTGCGACCGGGTGCTGGCCAAGGCGAAGGACAAGCTCCGCAAGGGCGACGTCGCGCTGTTCTGCCACGGCCACATCTCCCGGGTGCTGGCGATGCGCTGGGTCGGCCTGCCGGTCGCCAACGGCGGGCTGATCCTGATGAACCCGGCCGCGATCACGGTCCTCGGCACCTACCACGACAAGCCCCGTGCATCGAGCACGCCAACGTCGTGCCGTTCCGGCCGCCGGCAGATCAGCCAGCTGCCGGACGAGGGCTTCGAGGCCGAGGAGGACGAGCCGGAGCGAGACCGGTCGGCCACGGCCGACTCCGGGCTGGGGCATGCCTGACCCCCGGATCCGGCCGATCGCAGCCGCGGCGACGTGCCGGCGGTCGTGCGACTGGTCTACGACCTGGCCGAGTACGAGCGGCTGCGCGAGCGAATGCCACCTGACGGATCGAGCAGCTCGACGGCCGCGCTGTTCGGCCCGACGCCGGCGCTGTTCGGGCTGGTCGCGTTCGACGGTGCGACGACGGCCGGACGACGGCCGGCGATCGGTGGGCTACGCGCTGTACTTCCTGAACTTCTCCACCTGGGAGGGCGTGCACGGGATCTACCTCGAGGACCTGTACGTGCGGCCGGACCAGCGCGGCTCCGGGCTGGGACGGGCGCTGCTGACCGCGCTGGCCGGGATCGCCGCCGAGCGCGGCTACGCCAGGGTCGAGTGGTCGGTGCTGGACTGGAACGCGCCGTCCATCGCGTTCTACGGTCCTCGGGCGCCGAGCCGATGGACGGCTGGACGGTCTTCCGGCTCACCGGTCCGGCTCTGCAAAAGGCAGCGGAAATCGGTTGATCCAGGCGTTGGCCGGCTTGCTGACCAGCAGATAGCCGGTGACGCCGCCGAGCACGATCAGCGCGATTCCCCAGCCGAACTGACCGCTCGGCGCGACCAGCCAGACCCCGATCAGCACCAGCACGATCTGCACCACCAGGCACGGTGTCCGGCCCCACCGCCGGCCGCGCAGCACCGCGCTCGCGCAGACGCCAGCAGCAGCAGCGCCAGCACGACGTAGTACGCGAACTGCGCCAGCGTCCGGCCGATCGGCGATGTCGCTCGGTCAACCCGGACACCAGGGTCGCCACGGCGAGCACCAGCAGACCGACCGCCTCGAGCAGCACCAGCACCGCGGCGATCGACCACCGGCCGCGGCGGCGGGATGCTGATCGGCGGCGGGTCCCGAATCGGGAACGCTCACGCCGTACTCACGCTACCGACGCGGCCGTCGCCGATGCGCAGCGCGGTCGGCGATCGACGCCGCCGGCTCGCACGCCGGTTGGCGACGGCAGCCGGTTGGACGTAGGCTGCCCGACGATGCGCGCACTGCTGATCGTCAACCCCCACGCGACCTCGACCAACACCGGCGCCGTGATCTGCTCGCGCACGCCCTGGCCGGCGAGATGTCGCTGCGGGTGGCGCACACCGCAGAGCCGCGGCCACGCCGCGCACCTGGCCGCGGCGGCGGCCGACAGCGGGGTCGACGTGGTGGTCGTGCACGGCGGTGACGGCACGGTGAACGAGGTCGTCAACGGGCTGATGTACCGCGGCATCCGGCCGGACACGCCGATGCTGGCAGTGGTGCCCGGCGGTTCGACGAACGTCTTCGCCAGGGCGCTGGGCATCGACGCGGACCCGACGGTGGCCACCGAGCAGATCCTGGAGGCGCTGGCCAAACACCGGCACCCGGATGGTGTCCCTCGGCAGGGCCGGTGAGCGCTATTTCACTTTCAACGCCGGCTTGGGCCTCGACGCCGAGGCCGTGCACGCCGTCGAAAGGCGCCGGCACACCGGGCAGCGCGATCTCGAACGCGCTGCACGTCCGGATGACGGTCGAGTCGGTATTTCCGCTCCGACCGGCGGCATCCGCGGCTGACCCTGGAGCTCCCCGGACGGGAGCCGATCACCGGCGTGCACATGGTTTTCGTCTCCAACGTCGACCCCTGGACCTACTTCGGCAAGCCGCCCGGTCCGGACCAATCCCGGGACCGTCGATCGTCGCACCGGTCTGGGCGTGTTTGCGCTGACCAGCATGGGTCTGCCGACCGCGCTGCGGGCCACCGGCGAGATCTTGAGCGGCCGCGCCCGGGCACTCGCAAGACAGATCATTCGCGCGCAGGACGAACCGTGGGCCACGGTGCGTTGCAGCGAACCGGTCGGACATGCAGGCCGACGGTGATTACCTCGGCAAAAAGACCGAGGTGGAATTTACCTCTGTCCCGAACGCCACTCCGATTAGTAGTCTGACGGTCAGTAGCCGGGTCCAGTGACGTGTCCGGAAGTTTGCCGTCTAGCTCTGGTCTGAATCGTGGTGACCAGGCATCATGGAGAGCCGGGGACGCGAACTGACCGTTACGACGTGACGTCCGTAACCCCGGCGTCACCAACCCTTGACACAAGCGTCTCATGTGAAACCATTCACAAGGTCGTGCGGTAAACCCGCGCTCGCGACCTCCGATACCCAGCCGGACTACGAATCCGGCGACTGCACCGAGGAGTACACAACCATGGACTGGCGTCACCGCGCGATCTGCCGCGACGAAGATCCCGAACTCTTCTTTCCCGTCGGCAACTCCGGCCCGGCCCTGCTGCAAATCGCCGAGGCCAAGGCCGTGTGTCAGCGTTGCCCCGTCACGAGCGAGTGCTTGAGCTGGGCGTTGGAGACCGGTCAGGATGCCGGCGTCTGGGGCGCGATGAGCGAGGACGAGCGCCGTTCGCTCAAGCGTCGCCGGGCCCGCGCACGCGCCAGGAGCATGTAGCACTCGTGCATCCGACCGGTACAGCAGCTACGGCACTCGCACGGCACACCGGCCGCGCTTCGGCGGCGGCCGAGCACGATTTCGGCTGGACCGGTCAACTGCGCCCGCGCAACGGCACCACGATCCGCACCTCGGTGCCGCCGGCGTCAGTCGCGCTGGCCCATGCAGATGGATCCGAGCAGTTCGGCCTCGACCAGCGTGCGAACGATCTGCAGGCCGAGCCCGGAGGCGTTCTCCACGGAGAACCCTTCGGGCAGGCCGACGCCCGTCATCGGCTACGACGATGTCGAGTTCCTTGCGCCGACCGCTCGACCGTGATGGTGACCTGCCCGCCCGGCGATTCCGGGCACGAACGCGTGCTGCAGCGCGTTCTGCACCACTTCGGCGAGCACCATCACCAGCGGCGTCGCCAGCTCGGCGCCCAGGATCCCGAACGTGCCGACCCGGCGCACCCTGGCGGAGCGTCTCGGCCGCGGCGACGTCGGAGATCATCGGCACCAGCCGGTCGACGATCTGATCCAGGTCCACCCGGTCGTCCGGCGAGGTGGACAGGGTCTCGTGCACCATGGCGATCGAGGCGACCCGGCGCACCGACTCCTGCAGCGCCTGCCGCACCGACGGATCGCCGGACCGGCGGGCCTGCATCCGCAGCAGCGCGGCGACCGTCTGCAGGTTGTTCTTCACCCGGTGGTGGATCTCCCGGATGGTCGCGTCCTTGGACAGCAGCGCCCGGTCCCGGCGCCGCACCTCGGTCACGTCCCGGACCAGCACCAGCGCCCCGGACGAGCCGGCCGTGCGGGCGCAGCGGCAGCGCCCGGAACAGCACCGTGGCGGCCTTGCGCCTCGACCTCCATCCGCAGGCTGGCGCTGGCCCTGCACGGCGCCCGTCGATCCGCTCGGCGAGTTCGGCGGCGTCGAACGGGTCGTCGATCAGCGGCCGGGTCAGCACGGCCAGGTCGCTGCCCGAGCACCTCGCCGTTGTAAGCCAGCCGGTGGTAGGCCGACAGCGCGTTGGGGCTGACGTAGACCGACCCTGCCGTCGGCGTCCAGCCGGAGCAGGCCGTCGCCGGCCCGGGGCCCGGTGTGCATCTCCCCCGGGTGCTCCGGCGGCGGGAAGGTGCCGTCGGAGACCATCTGGAACAGGTCGTCGGCGGCGTCGACGTAGGCGGTCTCCAGCAGGCTGCTCTCGCGGCCGACCATGCTGCTGGTGTCCCGTTCGATGACGGCGATGACCTCGTCGTGGTAGCCGCACCGGGATGACCTGCCGGCGGATCCAGCTGCCGTGGCGTCGACCGGTGGTCTCCTCGCGACGATCACCCGCTCCTCCTCCCAGGCGCGGCGCAGCAGCGGGAAGTCCGAGAGCGAGACGCTCGCCGGTGACCCGGTCGTCGGCGAACGCCGTCGACCCCGGTGGTCGGGCGCGCCTGGGCCGCGCAGATCAGCAGGTCGGCCTCGGTCGGCACCCACAGCAACAGGTCGGAGAACGACAGGTCGGCCAGCAGCTGCCACTCCGAGACCAGCCGCTGCAGGTGCGCGACGGCGGAGCCGGACAGCGTGGAGTGCTCGGCGAGCACATCGGACAGGGTCGACATGTGCAGGTCCAGCGGGTGCGGGTCAGCGGGCATCGGCGGTGCCGGCGGTCGAGCGGCGACCGGGCTCGGCGCCGAGCGGCACTGCGGCTGCGGTCAGGAGATCTCGGCGATCAGGTCGCCCTCCTGGACCAGGCCGACCCTCGCTGCACGGCGACCTTGGAGACCGTGCCGTCGACCTCGGCGATCACCGGGATCTCCATCTTCATCGACTCCAGGATCACCAGGGTGTCGCCGTCGGCGACGGCGTCGCCCTCGGCGACCAGGACCTTCCAGACGTTGGCGACCATCTCGGCGCGGACTTCTTCGGCCATCGCCGTTCCTCTCGACTGCGGATCGGCGTGACTGCCGCGCCGTCCCCGACCGGCATGCGCTGACCGGGCTGAGCCATCCAACCATCCCGGACCGCACCTGCGTGTCACACCCGCCTGGGCGGCGGACGGCCGGCGATGCGCCGCCGGTCATCGGCACAATGGCCGACGCCGTGCCAACCGGCTGCGGCGCAGCATCGCATCAGGCATCGTGCGCACCGGACCGTGTTGACCTGCAGGAATCCGGCCGCGAGATCACCATCGGAGAGACCCATGAGCAAGCGCGGTCGCAAGAAGAAGTCCCGCAAGAAGAACGGCGCCAACCACGGAACCGTCCCAACTCCTGACGAGTCGCTGGCAGACCGCACCAGAAGCCCCGGCACTCGCCGTGGCGGTTCTTCGACGTCAGTCGTGCTCGGCTCGAGCGATCGTCCCGCTCGGCGACGGTCCGGGTGTCACCGTACGCCGAGCCCTGTCAGGTGACCGTCGCTGGTACCCGGACGGCCGCAGCTCGGCGCAGCAGCCGTACCCGCAGGTGCTCCGGCGCCCTGTCGCCGCCGCACTTGCGGTGCAGCAGCTCCTTCAGCTTCTGGTCCAGGCCGGCCTCCACCAGGCACGGCGAGCACTCGTCGAGGTGCTGCTGCACCTTCGCCCGGTTCTCCGGGTCCATCTCGTTGTCCAGGAACAGCCAGACATCCCGCAGCACGCCGTGCACTCGGACTCGGTGTCCATCTCGTCGATCGGGTCACCGCAGGCCATCGCCGCGACCGTCCTTTCCTCGTCCCCGACGCTGACATCGTCGCTGCCGCTGTCCGCCGACCGCGACCGGACTGCTCGCGCCGTCGGCCGCCGCGTCGCCGCTTCGGGCGCAGGAACCCCCGCTCCGTGGCGTACGCGGTCAGCAGCTCGCGCAGCTGCCGGCGGCCGCGGTGCAGCCGCGACATCACGGTGCCCAGCGGGGTGCCCATGATCTCGGCGATCTCCTTGTAGGCGAAGCCCTCGACGTCGGCCAGGTAGACCGCCAGCCGGAAGTCCTCCGGCAGCTCCTGCAGGGCTTCCTTGACGTCGGTGTCGGGCAGCCGGTCCAGCGCGTCCATCTCGGCCGACCGCAGCCCGGTGGAGGTGTGCGACTCCGCCGCGGCGAGCTGCCAGTCGGTGATCTCGTCGGTGCCGCTGACCACCGGCTGCCGCTGCTTCTTGCGGTAGCCGTTGATGTAGGTGTTGGTCAGGATCCGGTACAGCCAGGCCCGCAGGTTCGTGCCCTGGGTGAAGCTGCCGAACGCGGCGAACGCCTTCAGGAAGGTCTCCTGCACCAGGTCCTCGGCGTCGGCCGGGTTGCGGGTCATCCGCAGCGCGGCGGCGTACAGCTGGTCGAGCAGCGGCATCGCCTGCTCGGTGAACCGCTGGCCCAGATCGTCGTCGACCGCACGTGGTCGCCACGTGATTCACCTGCCTCGAGCTCGCCTGCGCGGGGCGCGCAGCTACCGCGGCGCGTGTTCCGCGGCGCAGCGTCGAGGTTACCCGTCGCGCCGGAGCGGCTTGACGGGCCGGGGCGACGGGCGCTGGTGTCCGGCCCTGCCCGGTGCGCCGATCTGCCGGTCGTCCGGACCGGGCGACCAGCCGGGTCGGCGCTCACAACTGGCATCCGCGCAGCCTCCAACGTGTCCGTGCCGACCCGGATCTGATGGAACTCGAGCCGGCTCCTGTTGGGGGCAACGTCGCGCGACGGGCGCTATTCCGGCGACGGGTGCCGGCCTGTGCGGGTCCGGCTCAGTCGATCGGGTTCGAGCACCACCACCGGGATCTCCCGGTCGGTCTTGATCTGGTACTTGTCGTAGTCCGGCCAGACCGCCACCGCCCGCGCCCACCACTGCTCGCGCTCGTCGCCGGTCGCGGTGTGCGCCCGGTACCGGCGCTTGACGTCCTTGTCCTGCAGGGTGACCTCCGGATCGGCCAGCAGATTCAGGTACCAGACGGGGTGCTCCGGCGCGCCGCCGAGCGAGGCGATGACCGCGTACTTCTCGCCATCGGTGACCCGCATCAGCGGCGCCTTCCGCAGCGCTCCGGACTTCCGGCCGCGGGTGGTCAGGATGATCACCGGCACGCCGCGCAGGTCGCCCCTTCTGCGCGCCGTCGGACGCCTCGTAGGCGCTGACCTGGTCGTTGGCCCACGAGCTCGAGCCCGGCAGATACGTCGGCTTCTGCGGACATGCGATCTTCCTTTCCGGCCGATCGCTGCGAGTCTCACCAGATGACCGGCATGGTCTCGGCGCTGTACACGATCGAGGAATTGCGGAACCGCAGCTCGTCCATCGGCAACCGCCGGCCGCATGGTCGGAAACCGGCGGGCCAGCGCCGGGAAAGGCGATCCGCAGCTCGATCCTGGCCAGCTCGGCGCCGACGCAGCGGTGGATGCCGTAGCCGAAAGCCAGGTGCGAGTCGCCGGCCGGGTCGGCGTAGAACTGCTCCAGGTCGCCGCGGAGCCGTGCCGGCCAGCACGGCATCCCGGTCCGCCGCCGACAGCGAGACCAGAACCAGCGCGCCGGCCGGGATCTGCTGCCCGCCGATCTCCACCTCGGTGCGGGAGAATCGCGGGAACGCGACCTGCACCACGGTCAGATAACGCAGCAGTTCCTCGACCGCGCAGATGCACGGTCTGCTCGTCGGCGGCGCCCAGCGCGGCGAAGTATTCCGGGCTCTGCAGCAGCGCCAGCGCGCCGAGAGACAAAGAGCTGGCGGTGGTCTCGTGTCCGCCGGTCAGCAGGCCGTCCGCCAGGCCGGCCAGTTCCCGGTCGCTGATGTCGTCGCCGTGTTCGCGGATCAGCATGCCGAGCAGGCCGTCGCCGGGATTGGCCCGCTCCTTCGACCACCAGACCCTGCAGGTAGTCCAGCGACGTTCCGATGACGTCCAGCGGCGAATCGTCGCCAAGGTCGAACCGGGCGATGCTCAGCGCCTGGAAGCCGTCGCGGTCGGCGTAGGGCACGCCGAGCAGCTCGCAGATCACCAGCGACGGGATCGGCAGCGCGAAAGGTCGGCACCAGGTCCGCCGGCTGCCCGGCCTGCTCGATCGCATCGAGCTGCCCGGCGACGATCGCCTCGATCCGCGGCTTCAGCCGCTTCAGCCGGCGCATGGTGAATTCCGGCGTCAGCATCTTGCGCAGCCGGGTGTGGTACGGCGGGTCGGTCATCCCGAGGCCGCCGGGGTCCTGCTCGTCGTCGGTGCCGGCGGTGGTCAGATTGCCGAACGCGTTGCTGAACGACGTCGCGTCGCCGAGCACCTACTTGGCGGCGTCGTAGCCGGTCACCAGCCAGGCGGTGATGCCGAACGGCAGTTCCAGCTTGGAGACCGGCTCGGTGGCGCGCCGCTCGCCCAGCTCGGCGATCGGGTCGAGGCCGTCCCGGGAGAACAGCAGCGGGAAATGCAGGGCGTCGGTCATCAGGACTGGATCTGTCGCTCACGCTGGTGTCGATGCCGGCGTCGACATTCGTGCCTTCGAGTCGCGGTGGTTCGGCTTCGATGCCCCGCGCGCCATGACGGTGCGATCACGTCCAGCAGCTGCTCGGCGAGCCGGACGTCCTCGGTGAGATCGCGGTCGATCAGGTCTGGCCGGGCAGCACCGAGACACGCCCAGACCGGGGCAGGGCGGCCGGCAGCGGTCAGCCCGCGGATCCGGATCGCCCGGACCGCGGCGACCAGTTCGACGGCGACCACCACCCGGGCGGCGGCGATGGCCTCCTCGAGCTGGTCGGCGGCAAGCGGGGCGAACGTGGCGTCCTGCTCGATGCCGCGGGACAGCCCGGCGGTTTGGATCGCGGCGGGCACGGCGGCGGCCCGGACCGTGCCCAGCGCGGCAGCCGCGGTGTATTCCAGGACCATGATTCCCGATGCGGTCGACGGGCCCTCGGCGAGGAATTGCCGCGGCGTTCCGGCGGTCGGGCCCTCGGCGATCGACCGGAGCCGGTTCGGTGAGCAGGGCCAGCCGGTTCACCGAACCGACCGCGGCCCTCGCCAGTGCCAACGCGGCGGAGTCCAGGGCGGCCGTGAGATGAACGGCGTGGAAACCGCCGTGATGCACCACCGTCGGCTGGTGGGCCGCTGAGGACCAGCGGGTTCTCCAACCCGCGACCTGGCCAGCGCGGTGACGACATTCCGCAGTTCGCCTGCACCGTCGAACGGCGAGCCCCAGGGTCTGCGGAGCGGTTCGCAGGCCGTACTGGTCCTGCAATCTGGCCGGCGGTCTTGATCCGGCGCCCAATGTACGGAGCGCGCGAGCTGCCCGTTGCGGACCCGGGAACGGCCCGGCACCGGCCGGATGCAGTGCCCCGGCGGCGCCGTCCCGGGCCAGGAACGTCAAGGCGGTGACCACGGTGGCCGCGTCGAGCAGCCGGTCCAGATCGACGACCGCCAGTGCGGCGCGGCCGATCGTCAGCGCATTGGACGACATCAGGGCGAGACTGTCCGCCGGGTGCAGGTCATCCGCATGCAGGGTCAAGCCCAGCCTGGCCAGCGGCGCGATGTCGCCGGTGCCCAGCGATTCGAATCTGCCGATCGTCGGCATCCGGTTCTCGTTCAGGCTGCCGACCAGCGCCAACGCCGTCGTCGGGCCGAGTCCGCTGCGGCCGACCGCGATTTGTTCGATCCGCACAGCCGTCATCGCCCGCACCTGTTCGCGGGGCAGCGGAGGGCCCGCAGTGGTCGCATGGGAACGGAGCAGACCGTCCGCGAACCGGTCCCGGCGTTCGGCGAGGTCGTCGGCGCCCACCGGGTCAGGGCCCTGCTCTTCGCCGGCACCCTGTTCCCCATGGGAAAAGGAGTCGGCGGCCGGCACAGATTCATCCGGGTGATAACCGTCGGCTCGATGACCCACAGGGGCCATTTCGGTGAGTAACGCCCCGACCCCGGTCGACCGGCCGTACACCGGACCCTCGGACGCCAGCCGGAGCACCGCCAGATGCGTTTCCGAGAGCCTCGCTGCTACCCCGGGAGCGAGCGCGACCTGCTCGCGCTCCCGGGCGATGGAACTGACCATTTCGCAGGTGAGGGTCCCGGCGCCCAGTTCGATCACCCGCACAGTGTCCCCGCCCGTTCAGATCCAAGGGAGGCCGGATCCCGTCGTCGCCCGGCGGCGGACAGCGAACAGGACCGTCTTGGGTTCGATTGTCGGTGCCTCGGGGTACTGTCTGCGACGAGCGACGATCAGTCACCCGATCGGCACAGCCGTGATCGATCCGACCGGTCCGAGTGCTCCGGTGTCAACGACGACATCCGCCACCCGACGTCATCGCCCAGCTCCACTGGCCTACCCGAGAGGGACCGCCGTGATCAGCTTCGAGTCCGTGTCCAAAGTCTTCCCGGACGGCACCCACGCCGTCGAAGACCTGTCGATCGAGATCCCCACCGGAAAGATCACGGTATTCGTCGGTCCATCTGGCTGCGGCAAGACCACTTCGCTGCGCATGATCAACCGGATGATCGAACCGACCCACGGTGCGGTCCTGATCGACGGCAAGGACACCCGCAGCATCGATGCGCCGCAGCTGCGGCGCGGCATCGGGTACGTCATCCAGAACGCCGGCCTGTTCCCGCACCGCACCGTGCTGGACAACGTCGCCACCGTGCCGGTGCTGCAGGGCAAGAGCAAGAAGGAGGCCCGCACGGCCGCGGCTGAGCTGCTGGAGCGGGTGGGTCTGGACGCGGCGATGGGCAGCCGTTACCCGGCGCAGCTGTCCGGCGGCCAGCAGCAACGGGTCGGCGTCGCCAGGGCGCTGGCCGCGGATCCGCCGGTGATGCTGATGGACGAGCCGTTCTCCGCGGTCGACCCGGTGGTCCGGGCGCAACTGCAGGACGAATTCATCCGACTGCAGGCCGAACTCGGTAAGACCATCGTGTTCGTCACCCACGACATCGACGAGGCGGTCAAGCTCGGCGACCAGATCGCCGTTTTCGCCGTCGGCGGCCGGCTCGCCCAGTTCGCCAAGCCGTCCGAGGTGCTGACCCGCCCGGCCGACGATTTCGTCGCCGACTTCGTCGGCCGGGACCGCGGCTACCGGGCGCTGTCGTTCGTCGCGGTCCGGGAGCCTGCCGCTGCATCCGGAACCGACCCTGGCGCTGGGCGAGCCGGTGCCCGACGGCGCCGGCTCGGCCGGCCGAGGGCGCCATCGGCCGCAGACGAGTGGCCGGTGGCTGCTGGTCGTTGACGGCAACGGCCAGCCGCGCGGCTGGCTGGACTGCCGCAGGGTCGCTGCCGGACAGCGGGTTCAGGTCGGACGACCTGGTGCTCGGGCGGCTCGCTGGCCGGGCCGGACGCTTCGCTGCGGACCGCGCTGGACGCCGCGCTGTCCTCGCCGTCCGGCCGGGGCGTCGCGGTCGACGCCGACTCCGCGGTGCTCGGGACGGTGGCCGCACGCGAAGTTCTGGCGGCCATCGAGCAGGCCGCGGGTGCGAGGACTCGATCGACGCCCGCCGTCGAGCCGATCCGGACCTGGTTCGCGCAAGGCGGAGTGCCGCCGCGTGAACTGGGCCTGGCTGAGCCGCAACACCGACCAGATCCTGTCCTGGCTGGTCGAGCACTTCTGGCTGGCGTTGATCCCGACGATCCTCGGCCTGCTGCTTGCGCTGCCGCTCGGCGCGATCGCGCACCGGTACCGCTGGTCGTACGCGACGCTGATCACGCATGGCCGGCCTGCTCTACACGATCCCGTCCATCGCGCTGTTCGTGGTGCTGCCGGCGATCCTCGGCACCCGGATCCTCGACCCGCTGAATGTCGTCGTCGCGCTGACCCTGTACACCCTGGCGCTGCTGGTCCGGGTGGTCGCCGACGCGCTGGACTCGGTGCCGCCGCTGGTCGTGCAGAGCGCGTCCGCGATGGGCTACCGGCCGCTCCGATCGTTGATCACGGTGCAACTGCCGCTGGCCATCCCGGTGATCGGCGCCGGGCTGCGGGTGGCCGCGGTGTCCAATGTCAGCCTGGTTTCGGTGGCCGCGCTGCTCGGCATCCCGCAGCTGGGTCAACTGTTCACCGCCGGCTTCCAGCTGGACTTCTACACCCCGATCATCGCCGGCATCGTGCTGTGCCTGCTGGTGCTGGCGCGCGCGATCATTCGACGGTCGCCATCCATGCCGGTGGTGAGGCCGATGACGCAGGCTCGACGCACCCCGTGGGCCGACGGGCGGTGAAGGCGACCGATGACCGGCGCCTGGGACTGGCTGACCACCGGTGCGAACTGGTCCGGCACCAGCGGCGTGCTGGACCCGGCTGCTGGAGCACCTCTGGTACACGCATTCTGGCGCTGGCCATCGCGCTGGTCATCGCGTTGCCGCTCGGCGCGCTGATCGGGCACACCGGGAAGGTGCACCGGGCTGGTCTCCGGGCTGGCCAACGCGCTGCGGGCCCTGCCGACGCTCGGGTCTGCTGATCCTGCTGGCGCTGTGGGGGCTGGGCACCCTCAAGGGCAACATCGCGCTGCTCGGCCCGGCGATCGCGGTGCTGGTGATCCTGGCCGTCCCGCCGATCCTGTCCAACACCTACGCCGGGATCGCCAACGTCGACCCGGCGGCGCGGGACGCGGCCAAGGGCATGGGCATGACCGGCCGGCAGGTGCTGACCAAGGTCGAGCTGCCGGTCGCGCTGCCGCTGATCATCTCCGGCATCCGGTCGGCATTCCTGCAGGTGGTGGCGACCGCGACGATCGCCGCGGTGGTCTCGCTGGGCGGGTTCGGCCGGTACGTCATCGACGGCCTGTGCCCAGCAGAACTACTCGATGATGGTGGCCGGCGCCTTCCTGGTCGGCGCTGCTGGCCATCATCGGCGACCGGATCCTGGCGCTGATCGCGCACTTCGTGGTGTCCCCCGGGCTGACCGGCCGCCAGGTCAAGGCCAAGGCCACCACCGCCGACATGGTCGTGCTCAGACTCCAGGCCGCTGCGGCGGCGGCGGATGACCGGCCATCCGCACCACTTCCGATGTTGCTGGTCAGCCGACCGCCGGCGACGGCATCGACCGCACCGCCGCCGACCCGCTGACCGACGCTCCAGCCCGATCACCGCCGATCCGACGTCTGCTCGGCCGACCGCCACCGCCGGCCCAGACCCACCCAAGGAGTACCTGTGTCCGTCCGTTCCATATTCACCCGCGGCAGCGCGCTCGTCGCCGCCGGCCTCGCCGCCGCGCTGGCCCTGTCCGCGTGCGGCAGCTCCTCCGATCCGCTGGCCAGTTCCAGCTCAGCGCCAGCGCCGCCTCGGCGGCGGCGTCCGGCTCCGGCTCGGCCGCCGCCGGCGGGCCGATCGTCATCGGCTCGGCGAACTTCCCGGAGAGCGCGCTGATCGCCAACATCTACGCCGAGGCGCTCAAGGCCAAGGGCGTCGAGGTCACGACGAACCTGAACATCGGCAGCCGCGAGGTCTACATCAAGGCCCTGCGAGGACGGCTCGATCGACCTGGTCCCCGAGTACACCGGCGTGCTGCTGCAGTACTTCGACAAGACCGCCACCGCAGTCGTCCTCCGAAGACGTCTACGCCGCGCTGCAGGCCGACGACCCCAGCGGGCTCACGGTGCTGGACAAGTCGGCCGCCGAGGACAAGGACGCGGTCGTCGTCACCAAGGAAACCGCCGACGCGAACAACCTGAAGAGCATCGCGGACCTGGCGCCGGTCGCCGGCGACCTTCGTCCTCGGCGGGCCGCCGGAGTTCCAGACCCGGCCCGACCGGCGTGCCCGGTCTGCAGGCCGAAGTACGGCCTGACGTTCAAGGAGTTCAAGGCGCTCGACGCCGGCGGCCCGCTGACCGTCGGTGCGCTGACCAGCGACCAGATCCAGGCCGGCAACCTGTTCACCACCGACCCGGCCATCCCGGCCGACGACTTGGTCGTGCTGGAGGACCCGAAGAACAACTTCGCCGCGCAGAACGTGCTGCCGTTGATCAGCACCGTCCTGGCCACCCCGGAGGTCGACGGCGGCCCTGAACGCGGTGTCGGCGAAGCTGACCACCGACGATCCTGATCGAGCTGATCACCAAGGTCACGGTCGACAAGCAGGACTCCGCCCAGGTCGCGCAGGAATGGGTGGCGGCCAACATTCCCGAGCTGATGCCGCGACGCACGCCGTGCCGGACGGGCCGGCCCCTTCGCGGTCGGCCCGCGGCGTCGATCCGTCGACCGGAACGCCGGCCGCGCCGCCGGTGTCCGCCCGTCGGACGCCCGGCCGCTCGACGTCCTCGGCCGGCAGACCGCTGCCGCTACCCTCTGCGCATGCCAGCCGCACCGACCCCGGCGATCGCCGCGCTGATCCGCGCGAAGGTCGCGCACACCCTGCACCCGTACCACCACGACCCGGCGACCACCGCCTTCGGCGACGAGGTGGTGGCCGCGCTGGGCTGGGACCCGGAGCGGGTGTTCAAGACCCTGGTGGCCTCGGTCGACGGCGCGCTGGTGGTCGGCATCGTGCCGGTCGCCGCGCAGCTCGACCTGAAGGCGCTGGCCGCGGCCGCCGGCGGCAAGAAGGCGCAGATGGCCAAGGTCGCCGACGCCGAACGGTCGTCGGGCTACGTCGCGGGCGGCATCTCGCCGCTGGGCCAGCGCAAGGCGCTGCCCACCGTGATCGACGCCAGCGCGGAACTGTTCGCGACGATCATGGTCAGCGCCGGCAAGCGCGGCCTGCAGGTCGAACTGGCGCCCGGCCGACCTGATCGCCCAGTGCCGGGCGACGGTCGCCGACATCGCGGCGAGTTGACGCGCAAGTGACCGGCACGTGACGCCATATGGCTGGCCCGATGACGGCCAGATGAGTGATGATCACGTTCGTCCGTCCGTCGAGTGTCGCCAACCTGCATGACCTCGCAGAGCCGATGCGATGCTCACGGTCCGGAGAATCCGGCCGACCGAACTCGCCGTCCAGCTGCTCGTCAGCCAGCCGGCTCAGCAAGAGGGGGATCCGGATGAGCCAGCCGCCCGTTCGGCCAGCACCACAGTCACCGACGCACCGACCGGCGCCACCGACCGGCAGCGATTCCGGCCAGCCGACGCCGCGACCACGGCGGCCAGCGCGGCACCGCCTCAGCAGGCCCACGTCCGGCAGCCGGCGGGCCACGGCCCAGCAGGCCGGCCAACCGGCGCGGGCGACCTGACCCCCGAACTGATCGACACCGACATCTGGACCGACGAGATGGTCGCCAGGGCCGGCATTCCGATCATCGACACCAAGTTCGTCACCGTCGGCGGCGGCATCGGCTCGTTCGTCACCGTCGATTTCCTGCGGATCTACGGCGTGCCGGCATCCGACATCACCGTGCTGACCCAGCTCGAGACGCCGTGGTCGAGTTATGAGTACCTGACCAGGGTCTCGCAGATCCCGCGCGGCGAACGGCTCCGCTCGGATTCCAAGTCCACGCCCGACAACATCTGGGGCTTCCCGAGCTACGCGGTCCGCGAGGCCTTCGGCGCCAAGTCGGTCAAGGGCTTCGTCGCGCCGCTGTGGAACGTGCTGACCGAGCCGATCCTGTCGCGACTACTACACCCCGAAGGCCGGCCAGGCCTTCGAGACGATGGAGCGCGAGCACGACCGGATCGGCTACCCGCAGTGCGTCCGCAAGGGCCAGGTCCGGATGATCCGGCGCCGCCGCGAGGGCGGCTACTTCACCATCCTGACGCCGCCGCCGGGCGCGACCCCGACCCGGCGGCTCGCCTACCGCAGCCCGTACGTGCACGTGGCGATCGGCTACCCGGGGCTCAAGCTGCTGCCCGACCTGCAGCGCTACCGCGAGTACTACCGGGATCCGTCCAAGGTGGTCAACGCCTACGAGCCGCACGAGCACGTCTACCAGCAACTCGCCCTGCGGCCCGGGCACGGTGGTGATCCGCGGCGGCGGCATCGTCGCGTCCCGGGTGCTGCAGCGGCTGATCGACGACCGGGACAGGCTCGGGCCTGCAGACCCAGATCATCCACGTCTTCCGGACCTACATCACCGGCGCGCACGGCCCGAACATCTTCATGCGCCGCAAGGGCGGCGACGGCTGGGCCTACCAGGGCTTCAACTACCCGAAGTCGGTGTGGGGCGGCCAGCTGAAGGCGAAGATCCGCAACCTCGAGGGCGAGGAACGGGCCGAGGCCTACAAGCTGATGGGCGGCACCAACACCCCGGTCCGCAAGCTCTGGCAGTCCCAGCTCAAGCGCGGCCGGGCGGAGGGCTGGTACCGGACCATCACCGGTGAGGTCACCGAACTGCGGCCCGGGCGCGGACAACCAGGGCGTGGTCACCTACCTGAAGACCAAGGCACAGGGGCCGGTCGAGGTCTACTCCGACTTCGTCATCGACTGCACCGGCCTGGAGGCCGACATCCGCGAGCACCGGGTGCTGGCCGACCTGCTGGACCACAGCGGCGCCGGCCGCAACCCCAGTCGGCCGGCTCGACGTCGACCGCAACTTCGAGGTGATCGGCACCCGCAGCCAGCCCGGCAAGTTGTACGCCTCCGGCAGCGCCACCCTCGGCGGCTACTTCCCCGGCGTCGACACCTTCCTCGGCCTGCAGATCGCCGCCCAGGAGATCTGCGACGACCTGGCCAAGCTCGGGTTCTGCAAGAAATTCGGGGTGGTCGCCTCGACCAGGCAATGGTGGCGCTGGGCGCGCCACCAGAAGATCTAGGGGGGCAGCCGTGGTACCCACTCTGTACGGGCGGATCCAGACGCGGATCGTGCTGCTGGTCGTCGTCGGCGGCATCTGGACGCTGATCATCACGCCGTTCCTGCCGACCGGTGAATCGCTCGGCAAGTCCTACCAGACAACATTTCTGGTGCTGCTGACCGTGCTGGTGCTCGGCGTGATCTGGGAATTCGTCTACCACGGGCTGCAGCAGTTCCGCTGGGAGAAGGACTGGCCGACGTTCTTCGGTCTGCTCACGATGATCAACGAGGGCATTGCTGGTCTGGCTGTTCATCAAGGGCGGCGCTGGTGCCCGGGGTCGGTGACGTCCCACTGTCGGCGTTCCTGATCCAATTCATCACCACCTGGCTGGTGGTATGGCTGGTGGCCAACGGTCCGGTGCAGATCTTCTTCTCGCGCTGGCGATTCCGGGGAGGCCGGTTCTGGTGACCGTCAGCTTCGACGACATTCGCGGCGAGGTGCTGCCCGGTGGGCACCTGGTGGCACGGGTGCCCGGCATCGTGGTGGTCATCCGGCGGGACGACGGGGCCGGCCAGGCGTCATCGGCCGAACTGCTCGCGCTGATCCGGCAGGCCGCCGCAGGACGGCGCGCCCGCCCCCGGCCGGGACCTGGCCCGGCTGCTCACCGAATGGGTGGTCGACGACCAGCGCGGTCCCGGGCTTCGGCACCATCGCCGCCACCGAGGAGGGCATCGCGGTGTTCCTGCACGGCGACGTCAGCGTCTCCGAACTGCCCGCCGCCGGGCGCGGCCGGCCGGCGCCGGCGACCTGCTGCACCTGTCCGGACGGACGGCCGCGTTCACCGTCGACCGCCTGTTGCCCTGGCCGGCCGGCCCGGTCGTGCTGGCCGCCGGGCGCGACCCCGGACCCCGAGGGCGGCAGCACGGCGATCGGTGTGCTGGGCTGGTCCGGGCTGGTCGAGGGCTGGTGCCCGGTGACGGGATCGTGCTCGGCGCCCGCAGCACCGTCAGCGGCAAGCACGGCGGCGGACGGCACCACACGCCGATGCCGGCCGCGCCGCGGCTCGTCAGACGCCGGACAGCCCGCCGGGACCACCGCCGCGGCACACCCGGAACCGGCTGCGACGCCACCCGGGAGCACCGCGCTCGGCCGGACGCCGACCCGGCGCCCGCCCGTCCGGCACCCGGTCGCCGCCGCCGGCCGCCCGGTCACCCGTCGCCGCCCGGCCGCCGCCGCGCGCCGGTCCAGCCGCCCGCGCGCCACCGCCCGCCGCCACCGCCGCACCTGCCACCGCCCGCAGCTCCGCCGCCCGCGCCGCCGGTCAGCCCGCTCCCGGCACCGCCCGCCGCCGCCGGGTGCGCCGCCGCCGAAGCTCCGACCGCCGCGGGTGTCCGAGCAGATCCACGGCTCGCACGTGCACGAGGCACGCCGCCCGCCACTGCCGATCGCCGGCGCGAAGCCGCCGGCGCCCCGGCCCGGGCCGCCGGCCCAGGCCCGTCGCACGTCGTGGTCAAGGGCTTCCGCTGCTCCCGGAACCACCACAACGACCCCCGGGTGTCGTTCTGCTCGGTCTGCGGCATCCGGATGGATCAGCGCACCGGCGATCCTGGTCGACGGCCGCCGGCCGCCGCTCGGCCTGCTGGTGCTGGACATCGGGTCGACGTTCGTCCTGGACGACAACTACCTGCTCGGCCGCAACCCGGAGGTCGACGAGGCCGTCATCCGCAGCCGGCTGCGGCCGATCCGGCTCGACGACGACAGCGGCACCCTGTCCCGGGTGCACGCCGAGATCCGGCTCGAGGGCTGGGACGTGCTGCTGATCGACCGGGGTTCGGCCAACGGCACCTACATCGCCGGCCAGCGGGCCAGTCGGGCTGGAACCGGCTGGCGCCGCAACAGCCCGTCGTGCTCGCCCCCGGAACCCACGTCCGGACCGGGCGCCGGATGTTCACCTTCGAATCGGCGCACGCGCGGCTGTGAGCGGCGTCGGACCGGCGGCTGCAGCCGGCCGTCGGTCCGCGGCCGATGCCAGCCTGGCCAGTCGTGACTCGAGCCAGCTCGGGCGTCACCTGCTGCGATCACTCCGGTCCGCGCCGCGTCAGTCCATCGATGCGAGCTTGGCCAGCTGCTCGACCAGCTCGGCCTCCCGGTCGTCCAGCCGGCCTGCACGGTGACGGTCGCCTGGACCGCCGAGCAGCGCCGCCTCGTCGGCGAGCCGCCGCCAGCACCACGGTGCGGCAGTCGGCGATGCCGTCCAGCATCTGCACCTGCAGCCCGGCCGCGCGCAGCGGCTCCAGCGCCGCCGTCACCCGGCGCGCGGCCCGGCCGCCGTCCCGGGCGGCGACCAGCAGCGGCGCCACCCAGATGACCGGCCGCCGCCGAGGCCAGCACCAGCGCCGTCCGGCCGTCCGCGTCGTTGTCGACGACCACCCCGACCGCGTCGCCGGCGGCGAGCACCCCGGCGCCGAGCCGCGCGATGGCCAGGGTGAACGCCGGGATCGACCGGCATCGTCGACGCGCCGGCGTGCGCGTCGGCGAACGGCCGATCGACCAGCACAACGTCGGCCTCGACCGCTGTCGCCTGCGCGACGAGGTCGCTCCACGGGTCGGCGGAGAATCGGGTGAGCACCGAGCACGCCACCCCGCGGGCCTTCAGCTCGGCGGACAGCGCACCCAGCTCGTCGACCGTGCTGGCCATCCGGGCCAGGTCCGGGACCAGCGCGGCGCCCACCTCCAGCGGCGCCTTCGGCCGGGTGATCAGCCGGCTGAGCACCACCTCGGCCGGTCGCCCGGTGCCCAGCAGCGCGGCACCGACGGCGGCCATCGCCCGGGCCCGCTGCTGGTCGTCCACCAGCACCAGCACCCGGTAGGAATCGATGACGCCCAGCGACGCGCGTTCGGCGGCCTCGATGTCCCGCTGCATCACCCGGTCCGAGTAGACCCGTTTCAGCAGCGGGCCGGTCATCGCGGTGGTGATCAGCGCCATCAGCACCAGCATGGTGAACAGCTCGTCGTCGAGCACCCCGAGTTGCTTGCCGACGTTGAGGATGACCAGCTCGGTCAGGCCTCTGGTGTTCATCAGCACGCCGATGGCGGCGGACTGCCTGGTCGGCACCTTCATCGCCCGGGCCGCGACGAACGCGCCGATGAACTTGCCGCCGATGGCGACCAGCAGGATCAGCGCCAGCTGCCACAGGCCCGATCCGGTGATCCCGCCGATGTTGGTGCTCAGCCCGGTGACGACGAAGAACAACGGCAGCAGCAGCAGCACGCTGACCTGCTCCAGCCGCTCCAGGATCTCGGTGGTCATTTCGGCGGCGCCCTGCCGCGGCATGATCGCGCCGAAGATGAACGCCCCGAAAATGGCGTGGATGCCGATGATCTCGGTGATGTAGGCCGAGACCAGCACACCGATCAGCACGACGGCCAGGATGTCCGGGGTCAGCCGGCCGACCCGGTGGTACCAGTCGTTCAGCTTGCGCAGCGGCGGGCCGGACGAGCCCGAACATGATGCCGGCGAAGACCGCGGTGAGCGCGACGATCCGCAGCACGTCCAGCGGGCCGTTGCCCTGCACGACGGCGACGACGAAGGCCAGCAGCGTCCAGGCGATGATGTCGTCGACCGCCGCGCAGGCCAGCGCGAGCACCCCGGTGCGAGGTGCGGTGCATGCCCGCGGTCGGTGAGGATCCGGGCCAGCACCGGGAACGCGGTGATCGACATCGCCACGCCCGAGGAACAGCGCGAGCGCGAGCGGCGCCACCGGGCCGGCGGCGGTCTCGTCATGGCTCGGGTAGAGCAGCAGCGCCAGCGCCGGCGCCGAGCGCGAACGGCAGCACCACCGATGCGGCGGAGATGGTGCCGGCGAGCTTCTCCCGGCCCCGGATCAGCAGCATGTCCAGTTCGAGGCCGACGATGAACATGAACAGCACCAGCCCGAGCTGGGCCAGGATGTTCAGGTAGGGCAGCACCTCGGGCGGGAAGAGCTTGCCGTCCAGGTCGCCGGGCAGCAGCCCGAGCAGGCTCGGCCCCAGGGCGATGCCGGCGATGATCTCGCCGACGACCGGGGGCTGGCCGACCGCCTTGGCCAGCCGCCCGAAGAGCCCGCGCAACGATCATGATGATCGCGATGTCGATGAAGACCAGCCCGGCGATGTGCATGCGGTGCAGTCCTGTCTGGGCGCGGCGGAGCGGACGTCACTCAGTGTGAGGCAGACTCGGCGTTCGGGATACTGCATGATCACGCAGATTCCACCGTCCGTGCCGGCTCGACCACCCGGTCGGGGCACGGTCGAATCGCCCAGCGTATCGGGCACCTGCCCCGTTAGGATCAGCGCCGGGCCGATGATCATCGGCGGCCCGCCTGCTGATGTCAGCCCGAACGATCTGTGAGGAGTCCGACGTGGTGCTGCAGGACACGCCCGTTCAGTCCGTGCCGGTGCTCGCCGACTTCCGGGTCGTCCGGCTGATCGGCGAGGGCAATCACGGCCGCTTCTACCTCGCGCATCCGCCCGCCCGGCTCGGCATCGACGACGAGTTCGTCGCGGTGAAGGTCTTCGCCGGGCAGTGCAGCGAGGACGCCTACCGGCGCGGCACCCGGGAACTGCGGGCGTTCGCCGCGGTCGACTCGCCCTACCTGGCGCGGGTCTACGACGCGGTCCTGGAGGACAACTTCCTCTACGCGATGGAGTACTTCCCGCTGGGCTCGCTGGCCGCGCCGGCCCGACCGCTGGCCCGGGACGAGGTGCTGCGCGCCGTCGAGGACGCCGCCCGCGCCGTGCATGCCCTGCACGAGGCCGGGCTCGCGCACGGCGACGTCAAACCCGGCAACGTGATGCTGCACGAGGGCGGCGGCAAGCTCTCCGACCTCGGCCTGGCCCGGGTGTTCACCGCGGGTGCCGCGCTGACCGGGATGGCGCCGGAGACGTCGGTCGAGTACCTCGACCCGTCGCTGCTGCTCGGTGATCCGCCGTCCCGGTCCACCGACATCTGGGCGCTGGGCGCCACCCTGCACCGCGCGCTGACCGGCAAGGGTCTGTACGGCGAGCTGCCGGAACGGCAGCCGCTGCTGGCGATCCGCCGGGTGCAGACCAGCCGACCCGCCGTCGACCCGTCGCTGACCGCCGGCGAGGCGGCGCTGGTCCTGGCCTGCCTGGCGCCGCCGCGAGGACCGGCCGGCGACGGCACGGAGGTGGCGGACCGGATCGCGGCACTGCGGGCCGCTCGACCGGGCGTGACCGGGGCGACCCGGCCGCGGCCGGCTCAGAAGTCCGCCGGCTTCCACCAGTTGTCCATCAGGTCCGTCATCGTGTGGTCCTTCCAGTGGACGTACAGCAGGTAGTTGCGGCCCGCTCGGGATCGGTGAAGGTCGTGATGATGTACGGCAACTTCGGCCTCGTCGTCCGCGGACGGTACAGCTTGCCCTTGTCGACGCCGTCGATGTTCCAGGTCACGATGGTCGGTGCGTCCGCCCAGTCCCGTTCGAGGTAGGCGTCCTTGTCGGCCTCGGACGCGAAGTGCATGACCTCGAAGTACACGCCGTTGCGGATCGTTGCAGGCGATGATCCGTCGGCCTTGCTGTTCAGGTGTCGCTGGCGATCGAGCAGGTGGCGTCGTCGTATCCCGTCGCGGTCGGGGTCGCGGCAGCAGGTCGGGAACTCGTCGACGACGATCGCCGCGGCTCCCCACGGATCGGTCACCGTCACGTACACCGGCGCACTCGACGCCGATGTCTGACCGGCCGCGTTCGACGCCGTCACGGTGTAGTCGTACTTCCCGGGCAGCAGTTTGGTGTCGCGAGACGCGGTGCGACCCCGGTGTACACCGTGTCGCCGCTGCGGCGAGCGTGTACCCGGTGGCCCCGGTCTGCCGGTCCAGGTCACGGTGATGTCGCGGCCGTCGGCCGTCGCGGTCAGGCCGGTCGGCGTTGCCGGAGCGGTCGGCGGTGGCTGTCCGCCTGGTCAGCAGAACGGCGGCGGTGGCCCCGCCGGCGATCACCAGGACCGCGACCAGCCCGATCAGGATCCACTTCTTCGCCCCGCCGGGACTTGCCGGCGCATCGCGGCGGGGACCGGTGTGCTGGACCGGCGAACTGCTGCGGGTACCGCCGGTGTGCGGCCCCGAGTGGTGCTTACCGCCGGGCGGCGGTCCGCCCGGTGGGCGGCGGGAATCGGTCCGGTGGGCCCCGGATAGAAGCCGAACCGGTGGGAGCGCCGACACCCGCCGGCACCGGCGGCGGGTAGGCCTCGGTCGGCCGGACGGCGCCGCGCCCAGCGGTGGGACGGTACCGGTCGGCGTCCAGTGCGCCGGCACCGCCCTCTGCGGGAGCGACTTGGACTGCCGGATCGGTCTGCCAGCCGGCCAGCCGCTCCAGCAGGCTGACGATCTCGTCGAGCTCCTTGGGACGCCGGGCGCCCTCCCGCTCGTAGACCACCGTCCTGGTGACGTCGTTGTTGCCGACGGTGATCTCCTGCAGCACGTCGCCGGGCACCACCTCCACCAGCGGCAGCCGGGGCGGCAGGTCGAAGAACCGCGCCCGGTGCAGCAGTTCCTCCAGCGCGATGCGATTCGTCGCGCCGACAGGTAGTTGGTGCTGACCGGGCCGAGTTCGGAGACCGTGCCCGGTGCCGCGGACGTCCGCCGGACGGACACCGTGTACGGCGGTCGCGGCGTGGTCAGCGACACCGCTTCGATGCGGATCGACGGCCGCCGCCGCCGCGGCCGGGGCGGCAGCCTCCATCGCCGTGCTGCTCGCGCTCCCCCGACCGGAGCCGCGGTCGGCGGCACCGCAGTCTCGGCCCGGGTGGGCGTGGACGCCGCCGGGTCGGCCGACGCCAGCGCCGCCCGCGCGGCCAGGCTCAGTTCGCGGCAGCTGTTGTACCGGTCGTCGGGATCCTTCGCCATCGCCTTGGCGACCACCGCGTCGAAGCCGGGCGGCAGCCACGGCGACCTTGTCCGACGGCCGCGGCGGCGGGTTCTTCAGGTGGGCCGTCATGGTGGCGAACGGCGATGCTCTCCGGGAACGGCACGCTCGCCGGTGAGCAGTTCGTACAGCACGCAGCCGAGCGCGTAGATGTCGACCCGATGGTCGAGCGGCTTGGCCTCGATCTGCTCGGGCGAGGCGTAGGCCAGGGTGGCGAGCAGGTTGCCGGTTCCGGTCAGGTGCTGCACCTCGTCGGTCGACTTCGCGATGCCGAAGTCGGTCAGCAGCACGTGTTCCGGCTCGCTGGGGTCGTCGGGAGCGGCCAGCAGGATGTTCGCGGGTTTGACGTCGCGGTGCAGCAGCCCGGCCCGGTGCGCGAAATCCAGGCCGGCGCCGGTCTCGCTGATGATGTGCACCACCCGGTGCGGCGTCATCGACCCGTCCCCGGCCCGGGAGGCCACCGAGGCGTCGACCCCGGCGACGTACTGCATCGAGATCCACAGCTGCCCGTCGACCGCGCCGCGGTCGTACACCGCGACGATGTTGCGGTGGATCAGGCCGGACGCCAGGTCCGCCTCCCGCTCGAACCGGGTGCGGAAGTTGGGGTCACCGGAGAACGCCGGGTTCAGCAGCTTGAGCGCGTCCCGGCGCGGCAGCCGGGGGTGTTTGGCCAGGTAGACGGCACCCATGCCACCCGTGCCGAGCACCGATTCGATGGTGTAGCCGGCGAATTCCTCGCCCGCGGCGAAGACCACGTGCCGTACCCCCATCCGAGATATGTCCCGATCGTCAACCATAACCAAGGCCACGCGCCGCTGTCACGCCTCGTGGCAGCGCTCACGCCCGAGGCCATCCAAAGGAGTGACGCCTAGCCCGTCCAGATACCCGCGTCGGTGGGACGAGTTTGGGCCTGGTCACACCGGCGCGACGACCGCAGTCGCACGCGCAGACCCATTCGGTGCTGCTGCAAATCGCGGCGAGTCACGACCGAGCACCCTGCGCCGCTCCGAGCACGACGACTCGCGCCCGTCGGGCACCGCTCGTGGCCGGCGATCGACAGAGCGCGGCGACTGCGTCACCGGCATCCGCGCGTCATCAGATCAGCGTCGGCGCCTCCTGCTGACGCGAACTGGCTCCATCGCCAGCGACCCGCTCGAGCAGGCCGGGGTCGTCATTGGCGACATTGCCGACCAGCCCGCCGACCGGCCGCAGCTCGAGCGCAGCCACCAGCTCCTCGGCCGGCGGGGCCAGCATCGGCTCCGGTTCCACCCGCGGATCGAGCCAGGCCGCCCACTCCGAGGCCGGCAGGATCAGCGGCATCCGGTCGTGGATCTCGCGCAGCGGACCGACCGCGTCGGTGGTGATGATCGTCATCGACACCACCGGGTCGCCGTCCGCCGGCCGCCAGTACTCCCACAGACCCGGCGAAGGCCATCACCGAGCCGTCCTCGTGGCGTCATGTAGATACGGCTGCTTGACGGGCTTCGGCGCTTCTTCGGGTGCCGCCGCCGCTGGCCGCGGCATGCCCGAGCAGCTTCCACTCGAAATAGCCGCTGGCCGGGATCAGGCAGCGGCGCTTGGCCAGGGCCGTGCGGAACGCGCCCTTCTCCGCCAGCGATTCGGCGCGGGCGTTGAACATCCGGTTGCCCACCGACACGTCCTTCGCCCAGGACGGCACCAGTCCCCACCGCATCGGCTCGATCTGCCGCGCGTGCCTCCTCCGGGGCACCCTGGGCTCGAGCCGGACCACCGGGACCGTGACGGTGGGCGCGATGTTGTACCGGGGGCGCACCGGATCGCCGCCGTACAGCCCTCCGCGCCGCCCGCCCGGGGGTCCGGCTCGGCCTCGAAAAGCCCGTACAGGGTCTCCGGTTCCATCGTCAACGCATACCGACCGCACATGCCTGCATGGTGCCATCGAGCGTCCGACAGTCGCACCCGGCATCCGACCACGGCCGGGCAGTACGGTTGGTCAGTCAGGCACGATCGCCGCCACCCGAACGGCCGACGAATCGCGCATCATGCAGAGAATCATGGAGGGCAATGACGTTGGCGAGCACCGTGAGTACCGACCGCGGCCTGGCCGGCGCCGGTCGCCGCCGACCCCGGTCACGGGCCACGGTCGCCGTGCCCGGGTCGAAGTCGCTGACCAACCGCGCGCTGATCCTGGCCGCCCAGGCAACCGGACCGTCGCGTCATCGCGGCCCCGCTGCGCAGCCGGGACACCGACCTGATGGCCGCCGCGCTGCGGGCGCTGGGCACCGGGATCACCGACGCACGGTGACGGTGACAGCGCTCGACTGGCTGGTGACGCCCGGCCGACTGGCCGGGCCGGCGACCATCGACTGCGGGCTGGCCGGCACCGTGATGCGGTTCCTGCCGCGCGCTGGCGGCCACCGCGACCGGCGACGATCACCTTCGACGGCGACGAGGCCGCCCGCCGCCGGCCGATGGCCACCGTGCTGGATGCGCTGCGCGCTCTGGGCGCCGACATCGACGGCGACGCGCTGCCGTTCACGATCCGCGGCACCGGCGCGCTGCGCGGCGGGACCGTGCACATCGACGCCAGCGCGTCATCCCAGTTCGTCTCCGGGCTGCTGCTGTCCGGCGCGTCGTTCACCGACGGCGTCCGGGTGGTGCACCCGGTGCCGCGGTGCCGTCGCTGCCGCACATCGAGATGACGGTCGCAGACCCTGCGGTCGGTCGGCGTGCGCGTCGACGATTCAGCACGCCGAACGAGTGGCGGGTCGAGCCGGGCCCGGTGGCGCCGTGGACGACCGTCATCGAACCCGACCTGTCCAACGCCACCCCGTTTCTCGCCGCGGCCGCGGTGACCGGCGGCACCGTCACCGTCCCGCACTGGCCGGCCGCGACCGACCAGGCCGGGGACGCGATCCGCGGCATCCTGACCGCGATGGGCGCACCGGTTCGACTGGACGCGACGGCCTGACCGTCACCGGGCCCGACGACCCTGCAGCGGCATCGACGTCGACCTGCACGACGTCGGCGAGCTGACCCCGACGATCGCCGCCATCGCGCTGTTCGCCGACGGGCCAGCCGGCTGCGCGGCATCGGCCACCTGCGCGGCCACGAGACCGACCGGCTGGCCGCGATCGCCGCCGACATCGCCGCTCTCGGCGGCGCAGGTCGACGAGGACGCCGACTCCCTGACGATCACCCCGCGGCCCGCTGCACGGCGGGACCTGGGCTGCCTACGCCGACCACCGGATGGCGACCGCCGGGGCGATCGTCGGGCTGCGGGTCGCCGGCGTCTGGTCGACGACATCGCCACCACCGCAAAGACGTTGCCCGGGTTCGACGGCATGTGGGCCCGCATGCTGGGCAGCCGGCCGACGCCGTCGCCGGGGGTGGCGCAACTGAGCACCCTCGGCGAGAACTGGGACAACGACGACGTCCGGGTCCGGCCCACCCGCGGCGTCCCGGCCGCGGACCAAGACCAGGCCGACGCCACACCGACGCGGTCAGCGGCTTCGTCACCACCGTCGACCGCGGGCGCTACACCTGCCTGGTCGAGGAGGGCACCAGACGGGCGCACGTGGTGACGGCGATGCGGGCCCGCGAACTCGGCCGCCGGGCGGTCGCGGTCGGCGACCTGGTCGACCTGGTCGGCGACACCGACGGCGCGCCGGACACCCTGGCCCGGATCGTCCGGATCGCGCCGCGGCGCAGTGTGCTGCGCCGGTCGGCGGACGACACCGACCCGGCCGAACGGGTGCTGGTGGCCAACGCCGACCAGCTGGTGATCGTCTGCGCGCTGGCCGATCCGGTGCCGCGCACCGGCTTCATCGACCGCTGCCTGGTCGCGGCGTACACCGGCAATCTGGACGCGGTGCTGGTGCTGACCAAGGCCGACCTGGCCGATCCGGCCCCGCTGGCGGAGATCTACGCCGACCTCGACCTGCCGATCCTGGTGACCCGGCGCGGCGTGTCCGCCGACGGCATCGCGGATGGTCGACGGCATCGACGCGGTCCGCGAACGGCTGGACCGGTCGGTGTCGGTGATGATCGGGCACTCCGGGGTCGGCAAGTCGACGCTGGTCAACGCGCTGGTGCCGGACGCCAAGCGGGCCACCGGCAGCGGTCACCGGGGTCGGCAAGGGCCGGCACACCTCGACCTCGGCGATCGCGCTGCCGCTGCGCGGCCGGCGGCTGGGTGATCGACACCCCGGGCGTGCGCTCGTTCGGGCTGGCCCACGTCACCCCGGACGACCTGCTGGAGACGTTCGACGACCTGCTGCCCGGCACGGTGAACTGCCCGCCGAACTGCGATCACACCGGCGCCGGACGGCGGCGCCGACACCACCGGCGTCGGCTGCGCGCTGGACGCCTTCGTCGCCGCCGGCAACTCGAGCCCCGGCCGGCTGGCCTCGTTCCGGCGGCTGCTGGCCTCGCGGTCCGGCAACGACGGCTACGCCGACACCGACTGACTGCACGCCGGCGCCACTGACCGCGCGACCACTCCGCGCGACGAACTGCGGCGACAACCCGTGACCGCAGTCACAGCGGGTCGATCGACGCGCGGGTCGATCCCGACCGAGCGCGGTCGACCAGCGATCCGCAGTGTGACCAGGGTCACGCCGGTTTCGCGCAAAGATAGATGACGAGTCCACTTCTTCGGAATATGCTCGCTCGCAGAGTTGTTGAACATTCAAGCAACCACTCACTCGGAAGGAACCACGATGACCACCTCAGTCACCACTCCCACCCTCACCGCCGGCACCTGGACCGCCGACGCCGTTCACTCGGACGTCTCGTTCAAGGTCCGCCACATGGCCGTCGGCAAGGCCAAGGGCACCTTCGCCCTGAAGTCCGCCACCCTGGTCGTCGGCGAGAACGGCATCGCCGATGCCTCCGTCACCGCCGAGATCGATGCCGCCAGCGTCGACACCAAGCAGGAGCAGCGCGACGCGCACGTCCGTCTCGCCGACTTCCTGGACGTCGAGAACCACCCGGTCGCTGACCTTCGTCTCCACCGGCGTCAAGAGACATCGACGGCGACGAGTTCGTCCTGCATCGGCGACCTGACCATCCGCGGCACCACCCAGCCGGTCGAGCTGGCCGTCGAGTTCCTCGGCGAGACCGTCGACGCCTACGGCGGGACCCGCGCGGGCTTCTCCGCCAAGACCTCCATCAGCCGCAAGTCCTACGGCGTGAGCTTCGAAGCCGCCTTCGGCGCCGGCAACGCCGTCGTCGCCGACAAGGTCGAGATCGACCTCGAGCTGGAGTTCGTCAAGAACGCCGAGTAATTGTGGTCGATCGATACGTCAATCCAGCACGCACTCGAACGGTCCGCCGAGCGGCCGTGAGCACTCCCGCGAGCCGGGTGCCGCTCGTTGGGACTGACCGCCATGAACATCCCGGCTAGACGATCTCCGTCGGCCGGGATTCGATCTCCGCTACTGCGCCCGACTGATCAGGCGTCAGATCTTCGGCGCGTCGAGGTCCACTGGCCGCTACTCGGAGTCGACCTCCTCCACGAAGTACCGGATCTCGCCCGGCGCGTACCAGGCCAGGTCGAAATCCTCGGCCGAGCCGAGCACGAACTCAGCGTCGTGGTCGCCCAGGTCCGCGGCGTCGATGACGGCGGCCGCCTCCCGGACGGCCGGCCCGGCGTCGGCGCCGTCGATGTGCACCGCAGCGACCAGCGCGACCAGTCCACCGTGCCCGCGCACCGCGACCACCGCCCGGTCCGCCTCCGGCCGCGGGGTCACCGTCGGCGTCGTCGACGTCGGCGGCGATCACCACCCGCAGCGGCGGCTCGTCCGTCATCGGCGGCGGCCAGCAGCCGCAGCGACGCCCGGGACGCGTCCTGCATGGCGAGGTACTCCAGGTCCTCCTCGGACCAGTCCGGGTACTCCAGCCGCAGCGGCTCGGTGACGGCGAAGCCGACACCCGAGCGCACCGGGATCGAGCCCGCGTCCAGCGCCGCCGGAGCCCGGACAGGGTGGACGGCAGGTAGATCCTCATCGGCATCCTCACGAGCTCGGCTGACGTGGACTGTGCGTGAGCCGACGGATCCTCACGGCACGACCGGTGGCCGCGACGCGCGACCGGCGACGCCGGCCTCGCGGCCTGGCGGACCCGACTCGTTCGGCACGGTGGACCGAGTTCCTCGATGGCCTCGCGGATCTGCACGGCGAACTCCTCGACGTCCGGGATGGCGTCCCGGTCGGCCGTCATCCCGAAGAACACCCCGCCGTTGTACGACGTGCAGGACACCGCGAGCGCCTGCCCGAGGCCGAGCGGCGCGACCGGGTACATCGCGTCGACCGGGAAGCCGGCCGCGTACAGCGGGACCTGCGGGCCCGGGCACGTTGGTGATCAGCACGTTGTACATCCGCCGGGACAGCTGGCCGGCGACCCGGGCGCCCAGGGCGTGCAGGGTCGGCGGGGCGAACCGGCCGAGCTCGACCAGCGCGTCGGCGCCGACCTGCTGCCCGGATTCGACGATGCGCGCCCATCGCGAACGACACCTGGTGCAGCCGCATCGCCGGGTTCGGCTCGGCCACCGGCAGGTCGATCAGGTAGGACGCGACCGACCCGCCGTCCTCGCCGGGCGCGGCGCGCCACCGACATCGGCACCATCGCCCGGACCACGGTGTGCGCGGTCACCGCCTCGCCGCGGGACAGCAGCCAGGACCGCAGCGCGCCGGTGATCACGGTCAGGATGACGTCGTTCACCGAGCCGCCGTGCGCCTGCCGGACCGTCTTGAAGTCCGCGAGGTCGGCGCTGCACGGTGGCGAACCGGCGCTGCCCGCTCTTCGCGTCGTTGAGCAGCGACCGCGGCGCCGGGCTCACCGTCCGCCGGACCACCTCGAACGCGCTGCCGGCCGCGCTCGAGCACCTTGGTCACCACCGCGCCGACGTCCTGCGCGGCGAGCCGGGCGATGTCCAACACCTCGGTCGGCCGGGTGGTCAGGTCGGCGACGGCGTCGACCACCAGGTCGATGTCGCTGGGCGACGGGTTCGGGATCCACGGCTGCTCGGGCAGATCCCGGGACCGCCGGTTGACGTCCAGGATCGCGGCGGCGACATCGACGGCGCCGATCCGGTCGACCATCGCGTGGTGGGTCTTGTTGACCAGGGCGATCCGGCCGCCGGTCAGCCCCTCGATGACGTAGACCTCCCACAGCGGGCGGGTCCGGTCCAGCGGGCGGGAGATCAGCCGGCCGACCAGCTCGTCCAGCTCGACGTCGGTTCCGGGCTTCGGCAGCGCGGAACGCCGGACGTGGTAGGTGAGGTCGAAGTCCTCGTCGTCGACCCAGACCGGCCGGGCCAGCCGGCCGGGCACGAACCGCACCTTCTGCCGGTACCGCGGCACCAGGTCCAGCCGGGACTCGATCAGGTCGATGATGTCCGAGTACTGGAACTCCGGGCCGTCCGCGTCCGGCTTGAGGATGACGACACCGCCGACGTGCATCGGCGTCCCGGCGTCCTCGGCGTACAGGAAAGAGGCATCCGTCGCTGAGAGCCGGTCGGTCATCCCGTCATCGTGGCACAGCACGCACCGCTCGGTCACCGGTCCGCCGGCCGGCCCGGATCGCGACGGCGCCGACGCGGCGGCCGGGGTCGGGCCGGTCGCCGGGGCGCTGTCGGCCGCTCGAACAGCTGCGCCAGACCGGCCACGCTGAAGCAGGCGGCGCCCAGCGCGGTCCCCCAGTTGATCACCGCGACGCTGATCACCTCGCCGGTGGCCGGCCGGACGAACGCGGCCAGCCCGGAGAGCGAAGAACAGCCACGACCCGAGCTGGTTGACGATGACGATCCACCAGCCGAGCGAGCGCGGCAGCAGCCGGAACCGGCCGTGGCAGACCTCGATGATCGCCGATGTGCCCGGAGACCAGGAACAGCACGCAGCCGACCATCTCCGGCGCCCAGATCAGCCGGTTGACCTGCTGCGTCGGTCCAGGTCTGTCAGGAAGACGTCGAGCAGGCTGATGGCGAAGGCCAGGGTGCCGCAGAACAGCACGAACGCCGCCACCCAGCCCGGCCGGTTCGGCTCGTAAGCCCACCAGCGCCAACGGTTCTCGGTCAGCGCGCCGTCCTCGTCGATGCCGCGCGGGGAGTTGAGCTCCTGCACCAGCGCGGCGTAGGCACCGGTGGAGAAGAAGAACCCGCCGACCAGGAAGGTCCAGTCGATGGTCGTCGGCGGCGCCGCGTCCAGCTGCGCTGAGCACCGCGCCGAGGGTGAACAGCGCGCCGCCGAGGAAGAACGAGATGCCGGAGACCGTGTTGCACCGGCCCAGCCGGATGGCGACCGCCGGTCGGGCCCGGATCCGCTCGACGATGCCGTCCCGGAGCACCTCGATGAAGCCGCGTTTGCGCGCCTGTGCGGGATTCCCAGGTCGCGGTCGAGCCGTCGGATGCTGCCACTGCACCCGGCTGACGAACGGCCCGCGGCCGCCGGTCGGCTGCGGCTGCGCCCCGTCGGGAACGTCGAAAGCTCGCCGGTCGCCTGGCGCACCGCTCGGTCGCCGGTCGATTCGTGGCGATCATATCCTGCGCTCATCGCTCGTCGGCCGGACCCGCTCAGGGTCAGCCGAGCATCGGCCGCGGTCCATCGCCGTCAGGCACGGGCGCGATCCGGTGCCGGCAGCAGCGATCTGGCCAGGTCCCGGACCGCCGTGCGCAGCGGCGACCGCGGCGCCGCCTCGGCCAGCGACACCCCGCGCCGCCAGGCCCGGTCGGTGGCCGCCCGGTCCTCCGGCAGCCGGCCGATCACCTTGACGCCGGCGAACCGGTCGACGGCCGCCTCGGCCTCGTCGGTCGAGCCGACCGCCGGCCGGCAGCGGTTCAGCACCACCCGCGGGTTGGCCTCCGGGCACCGCGTCGGCCAGTTCGGCGAGCCCGCGGATCAGCCGCTCGAGGCCGGCCGGGTCGCACGAGCCGACGGCGAGCACCACATCGGCCTCGGCCAGCACCGCCAGGGTGGCGCCGTTGCGCCGCGGCGCCATGGTGTCGAAGGAGATCTCCTCGTCGGCCTCGACCGCGAACGCGCAGTCGACGACGGTCAGCGGCGCCATCTCCCGGGCGACGCCGAGCACGCCGGGAATCGCCGACGGCCGCACCTCCGGCCACCGGTCGGCGCGGGCGATCCCGGTCAGCAGCCGCAGGTCGTCGCCCAGCGACCAGCACAGCGAGGTCAGCGAGCCCAGGTCCAGCCGGCCGTTGGCCGCCATCCGGCAGGCCCCGGCCAGCCCGGGTGACTCGTCCAGCAGGCCGAACGCGGACGCGGCGACACCGCCGTAGACATCGGCATCGATCAGCAGCGTCGGCACCCCGAGCTGCGCCGACTCGACGGCCAGCGCGGTCGCCACCGTGGTCCGGCCGGGCGCGCCGGTCGGTCCCCAGACGGCGACCACCCGGCCGCGCTGGGCCGGACCGTCCAGCTCCTCGACGTCGACCGGCGACGCCGGGCGGCGGCAGCGCCGTCCGCGGATCGGACAGTCCGCGGGCCGGCTCGTGCCAGGTCGCCAGGTCGGTGACGGCGGTCCGCGCGGCCGCCAGCACCGCGTCGGTGCCGGCGTCGTCCGGCACCAGCGCGGTGATCCCGATCCGCTCGAGCCGGTCGCGGGCCCGCTGGTCGGCCGCCGGATGCACGCCGACGACGGCGACCCCGGAGGCTCGCAGCCGGGTGACCGCTTCGGTGTCCAGCCGGCGCAGGTCGGCCGAGACGATCGCCACCGCGGCCTGACCGGTGGTGGCGATGGCCAGCACGTCGCCGATGTCGACGCACCGGCGGAGCACCGTCATCGACGATCCGGGCCGGTCCAGCGCGGCGACCAGTTCGTTCTCCCAGCCCTGACCGCTGCCCGCGGTCAGCAGCCCGGTGTTCACCCGCCGCTCACCAGGACGACGATCGGCTCGCCGGTCGGCAGGATCCGGACCAGCTTGTCCGCGGTGTCGGCGGGCAGCAGCACCGAGAGCTGGTAGCGGTTGGAGGTCGCGCCGGACAGCCCGCCGGAGGCCGGCGCGGTGACCGACTGCACGGTGAGGTCCCGGCCGATCAGCTCGGTGGTGGCCTTCGCCTCCGCGCCGGCGGCGCCGCCCGTGGTCAGGTAGAGGTCGATGGTGGAGCCGTGCGCGACGCCCGGCGGCATGTTGTCCGGGTTCGACGCCGATCGCGACCACCCGGCCGGTGCCGGATTCCTCGACCGCGGAAGCCGGCAGCAGCTCGCCGGCCGCCATCGGGTTGACCACCGTCATGCCGATCGGCGACGCCGGACCCGGGGTCAGGTACAGGCCGGCGTTGTCGCCGAGATTGACCTCGACGGCGGTCAGGTCGCCCGCGGCCGAGCACGGTGCCGCTCGGCCAGGTCGCGCTCGGCCGCCCAGACCGCCGTGGTCTGCGAGCTGGCGCCGATCACCCTGGCGCCGATGACGACGGCGGCGATCACCAGCAGGATCCCGCCGACCACCCGGACGTTGAGCCACTTCGGCCGGGACATCCGCCGCGGGGTCGGCGCCGGCGGCAACGCCATCCCCGACCTCCGTCGCCCTCGCTCGCCCGTCGTGCGCATCGCGCACTCGGTCGGGGACAACCCGATGCAAGGCCCGGCGCCCTGTGGCACACTGCTTCGTGGCAAACTACATCATCAATGACCAAGCGTGTCAAAAGCACTCGAAGCGACGATCGCAGGAGCGATCCCGAGGCCACGAAGGGCTCCGACGGCGATGACCGACACAGAACCGGTTGCCTCGACCGCGTGACGGACGACACGCGATGACGCCGATCGTTCCTGACTCGCCGGTCGGCTATGTCCGCCCCTCCGTCGAGGAGCCCGCTGAACTGCGGGTCCGCGACGTAGACATGTCCATGACGCAGAGGGTGAGGACGGCCCGATGACCGCCGAGCGTTTCTTGACCCTGGCGGACGTGGCCGAAATCCTGAATATTTCTGCCAGTCAGACCTATGCCCTGGTTCGCAGCGGCGACCTGCAGGGCATCCAGATCGGCGGCCGGAACCAGTGGCGGGTCGAGCGGACCAAGCTCGAGGAGTACATCGAGCAGGCCTATCGGAAGACTGCGTCGAACCTGTCCGAACTGCCGTCCACGTTGCCTAGCGACGTCTGATGGAGAGGCCGTCAATGCAGTCCCCTTCGAGTGGCTGCGTCGCTCGGAGGATGTAGGTCATGTTCTGACCCCTCTGCTGGTGAGCAGATTGCGCTGTGGGCGTTGTGCTGCCTGCTCGAGTCAGCGTTGGCTGGCCGTGACAGCCTGTTCTGGCCCCACCGTGACGGCTTGATCCGGCCCCAGCTGACTGTCGACACTTCGCCGTGACGGTCTGATCTGGCCCCACTTGTCAACACGCCGGGAGTGGTTGTGACGGCTTGATTTGGCCCCACCTGACGGTGGTCTCCGGAGGTGTCGGAGACGAGTCGTGGAGGGCCGGATGGTGGGGTCGAAGGTGGAGCTGTTCGCAGCGATCAGGCACGATCACCGGGTTGCGGAGATGTCGATCCGGGAACACGCTCAAGCTCTACGACCCGGCCATCGGCGCCTGGTCGAGGGTCGGTGCCTTCCGACTACGCGAACATCGACCAGGTGAGTGCGCGCCAGTACGAATACCCGCGGTTGCACGTGCTGCCGGACGGCGTCGGTCATCTCGGTGTCGCCGATGACGAACGGCCGACTCGAGCGCTGGCATCCGTACACCGACTCCGGCGACTGGGACGACGTGACCGGGCCGCCGCCGGAAGGCATCTACAACAACGGGTTCGCGCAGGACACCACGTCGGTGCTGCCGCCGCTCGTCTCCGCAGGACAAGTACCGCGCGCGGATCATGCAGGCAGGCGGCTCGACACCGTTCATCCTCGACACCGACCAACCCGGCGGCCGGCTGGACCGCAGCCACCAGGTCGATGTTCGACAACCCGGCGACAGGCGACGTCAACCCAGTCCGGGAGAACGCGGACTCGGTGATCCTGCCGACCGGCGAGATCTTGATCGAAGGCGGCCTCAAGAGTCGGCTCCAGCGATGCGACCGGTGTCACGTCGCCTGAGCTGTTCGATCCGACAACCTCGGCGTGGCAGGTACTTCCGCACAGCCCAGTGGTCCGTGGCTACCACAGCACGGCGCTGCTGATGCCCAACGGGGCCGTCTGGGTCGCTGGTTCCAACTTCAACGCCAATCCCGGCATCTGAGCAACCGCGAGCTCCGCATCGAGATCTTCGAGCCCTGGTACTTCTGCGGCCGGCGACCGACCATCACCGACGCGCCGCCGCGGGCTCGCCACGGCGACGAGGTGCGAGATCCTCACCCCCGACGCGGCGACCGTCACCAGGGTGGTGCTGGTCCGCGCAGGAACCGTCACGCACAACTTCAACCCCGACCAGCGCCACGTCACGCTGGAGTTCCGTCGGGGCGAAGCCGATTCGATCATCGCGACCGTGCCGAACGACCCCAACCTCGCCATCGTCGGTTATCACCTGCTGTTCGTCATCGACGGCACCGGCCGGCCGAGCACCGGCCGTTTCCTGCAGATCACCCCACGAACCGGAGGGTGGAGTCCGGGGTTGCAAGACGAGTGGTGGGATCGGCTCCGAGCGGTGCTGGCGGACAATCGCCGCCCTGGTCCGGACAATCTGCGCTGGATCACCCGCGATCTGGCCCCGACGGCGCCACCCCCGTTGCGACGGCCGCTCGCCACCGAACCGCACGGCGGCGGCGATCAGGGCGGGCACGTCCACGGTCCCACCCCGCCGGACCACGACCACGACCACGACCATCCAGACAACGACGATGACGACGGCCCGCACGACGACCAGGGGCCAGGCGGCGGACACCACCATTGACATCGGCACCACCGCGCCTCGAGGGGATGCCGGCTGCGGACGCTCACCCAGCACGCCTCCCCTCGCCGGCGTCGGCGATCAGGATCCCAGGTGTGCTCCGGCCCCGACCAGATCGGCGGTCCGGTCCCACACCGCTGGGCTGACATGATGATCTCTCCTGTCCTTTCAGTACTGGACTCTGATGGATGGGTTCGCCCGGACGGTCGCCGCACTCAGACGGAGTCGCTGACCTTGGCCCACAGCGTCGCGAGCTGGTGCAATTCGTCGTCGTCGAGGACGTCGAACTGGGCCGCCAGGAACTCGTCGTGCTCCGGTCGCAGCCGGCGAACCAGGGCTGCTCCGGCGTCGGTGAGGGCGAGCTCGTTGGACGCGCCCGTTGCACTGCGGACCAGCGGCCGCGACCGACCGACCGGCTCCGACGCCGAGCGGGCGCGCGTGAACGTGGTGCGGGGCCTGCGGCGGGCAGTGCATCGACCTGCCGGACCCGTCGGCGTCACTCACCTGGCGGGTGGACCGCACCGAGCGCGTTTCGTGGTAGGACGGACCGGCGTGGAACGATTTGTTCCGCCGTGATGAACGCCTTCTTGGTATGAGGCTCGGCTCGGACGACGCCGCGTGGGTCACGCCCTGCGGGATCAACCATGTCGCCGTGGTGACCGGCGATCTCGACAGATATCGAGCGTTCTACGACGACGTCATGGGACTCAGGGCCCGCATCGTCTTGGGCGCCGGCCCCGGACACGGCCGTCAGTCAATGCTCGTCGCGGGCGACGTCCTGCTCCATGTCTTCGAGGCACCGGGTACCAGCCCGTTGTCCGCGAGAACTCGGCCGGCGGCTGCAGTCCGATGTTCGAGCGGGGACGGCCCGACCACCTCGGCTTCACGGTCCGGGACGGAGCGGCCATCACGGCGCTTCGCGACCCGCTGCTCGCCGTCGACGCCACCAGCGGTATCGGCCGGCGGCTCGGTCCGATGCTCTCGCTCCGGTTCGTCGATCCCGGCGGTGCCAAGGGCGAGGTCAACTGCCTCGATCCCTCGTTCGACCCGACATCGCTACGGGACGAAGACGAGATCGTCGACCCCTGCTGGTTCGAGCACACCCGACGCGTCCTGAGGAGCGATCGATGAGACACACCACCCGACGCCGCTGGTATCCGACATCGAGTCTCATGCTGGTCGCCGCCCTGCTGGCGGCGTGCACGGCCGGCAGCTCCGACCCGTCGTCGACGATCGTAGAGTCGGCAACCACCCTTGCGTCGGCAGCAACCACCCCTTCGTCGGCAACGACCCAAACCACTCCGTCGGCCTCGAGCAGTCTGTACGAGTCGGCGCTCGACGCGGCAGTGCAGAAGGTTCCGGTGAAGGCGGTGCTGATCGGAATCGCCGAGGGTGAGGCCACGCCCTGGCTCGCCGCTCGCGGCGAGAGCATGACCGGCGTGCCCGCGACGCCGGACATGCACTTCCGCAATGGTGCCGTGGCGATCTCCTATCTCGGGACGCTGCTCCTGCTGATGGTCGAGCAGGGCGTGGTCGCCCTCGACGACCCCCTGGCGAAGTGGTTCCCCGACTATCCCGAGGCCGACAAGGTCACGCTGGAGATGCTGATCCACGGCACCTCGGGTTACCCCGACTACGTGCCGGACGAGGGCTTCCTCAAGGCGCTCCACGACGATCCGTTCCGGGCCTGGACGCCGGACCAGTTGCTCGACATCGCATTCAGCCAGCCGGTGCACTGCCAGCCGGGTACCTGCTTCTCCTACGCCCACACGAACTTCGTCATCCTGGGCGCGGTGCTCGCCAAGGCCGCGGGCAAGCCGCTCGCCGAGCTCGTCAAGGAGAAGGTTCTCGACCCGCTCCAGCTGACCGGCACGTTCGCCGATCAGACCGCACGCATCCCCGAGCCGGTGCTGCACGCCTTCGACGGAGAGCGCGGAACCTACGAGGAATCCACCTTTTGGAACCCGTCCTGGACCCTGGCCGACGGGTTGATCCAGACCTCGACCATCGCCGACGTCCTCAAGAGCGCCACCGCGATCGGCGCAGGGACCCTACTCACCCCCGAGTCGCACCAGATCCAGCTCGAGCCGGTGACGGCGAAATTCCCGCCGATGTCGGTCGAGAACTACTACGCCTACGGCCACTATGTGGCCAAGGGCTGGATCTTGCAGATCCCGTCCTTCAACGGCTATGCGGCAACCATGGCCTACCTGCCATCCCGGAAGCTGTCGATCGCCATCGCCGTGACAGTCGACGAGACGGCCGATCCGGAGCGCAACTATTCGACCGACATCCTCTCCGACATCACCAAGACCATCGCTCCGGAAGCTGCGTTCGTGGGTTCGGCTCGCTGAGCTCAGCGGGATCGGTCACCGGCGTTCCTCATCACCGAGAGCGCTCGACGCCCCTTCAGAGCCGTGAGCATCGCGGCGAAACCGCTGTCCGCGGCGGCGCGCACCCGGACGGGATCGGCGGTCAGCCCTCTGATTCCGGCGTCGTGCGGCGGCGTGATCGCGAGCAGGTAGCCCTCAGCGGGCCAGCCGCACGGTCACCTGCTCCGCGCCGCCGGGGTTGTCCACGATGTCCGCGGATCCACCTGCTCCCCGGTAATGCCCGGTGCCGCCGGTGACGGCGAGGGTGAACGCCAGCGGCTCGGTGGGCGGACCGGTCGGCCCGTCCGCGATCCCCTGCAGGGTCAGTTGTCCGTCCGGGAGCGACAGCGTCATCACCCATTGACAGGTCAGCGCGTCCGGGGTGGCGTTCACCACCGTGCACACCACGCCGTCCGTGCCGATCTCCTTGCCGCTTCTGAAAACCTTGTCCGCACTGATGATCTGGTCACCCTGACCGAGTGCGGGACCTGGTGCTCCGACGTCGATGACGGCGAAGTCGATGGTTTCGGTGGTGAGCTTGAGGATCGGCGTGTTCCACCCGTCACTGTTGGTCGCCATGGCGGTGGATGTCGCGGCCACCAATGATCCGCCGGCAAGAGCCACTGCTCCCAGTGCGAGAACAGCCGTGCGGCGCAGGCTTTTCATGATCGGTCTCCTTCGGTAGGCGACGCGCTCCGCTGGTCGGAGGCTGTCGAATCCCTACCGTCCTCGACCTCGGCGAAGCGCGGATCCGTGCCGGGTACCGAGTTAAGCGGTCGTCGAATTCTGGAAACAGACCACGCGGAACGGATGTGCCAACAGCGTGGTTCAACGCGTTCACCGTTCCGGTCGATCGGACCTCGACGATCGGCAGATCCGCCAACTTCGGGCAGCACGACCAGTGCCCGTGCCGTCCTGCCGGCCCGGGGGGACGAATCGGCGGGGTGCGCCGTCATCCCAGCGGAATCGCCCGGACGAGAATCAGCGCTCGGATCGGGACGAGCGCGACGGACCGCACCGCACTGGCCCGGCGGGGTTCCCACGCCGCGTGCACCGCGATCTCGATGAAGTCGGCGCCGACCCGGTCGATGGTGCCGGTGATCTCCCCGGAACCGGCCGCGACCGACCCGGCACCATGGCCGGCCATCGCGGCGGCTCCGGTCCATCCGGTCAGCGCCAGGGACACCGGCGATCGGTCGCGCGCCAATCCGCGGAGGGCACGACGGAGATCGAGCCGGACCGCCAGTCCTGCCAGCTCTGCACCGGTCACCGAGGTCAGTCCTTCGACGGCCGTCACCGAGCCGAGCGGAACGAGGCAGTCTCTCGTCTGCGCCTCCGTCAGCAGCAGGAAGTCGGGGCCGACGGTGCGCAGCACGCCGTCGAGCGTGGCTCCGCCTGCCATTCGCACCCTGATCTGTCGGCCGATCGAGCCGACGAATCGTTGCTGCGCCAGGACGGCGCCCATCGCCACCCGCTCACGATCGGCGGTTTCGGCCGCGGCGGCTGCTTCGTCGAGTTCGTCGAATCGTGCCTCCAGGTCGGCGAACAACTGCTCCCAGCGCATGGGACCACCCTGACCATCCAGGACGTCCGGGTCAAGCCGTACTCAAAGACGCTTGACAAGGGCTCACTGCATCCATTTGACTCCATGCCATGGCAAACAAGCTCAAATGGACTGATTGGAGCTCGATCGATTCCGAACGCGCCTCGATTCCAACTTCGGCGTCATCGGCCCGGGCCGCTCGTGCGCAGTTCGCGACGTGCCTGCTGGCGCTTGTCGGGCTGGCACTTGTCGTTCCAGGACCGGCGAGTTGGGGTTCGCTGCTGAGCGATGGAGCGTCGCATCCAGCCGTCTCACCATCGATCGGCTCGGCCGTCGAGGCGGCGGTCCTGGTTGTCGCGGGCGTGCTGGTCTGGACGTTGCTGACCTGGGTCGCAGTGGTCTGGCTCGCCGCGATCGCCGGCAGCCTTCCCGGCACCGCAGGTCGCCATGGCCGGGCCGTTCTCCGCCGGATCGCTCCGGCGGCCGCGGGGCGAATCGTTGCCGCGGCCGTCGGGGTTTCCCTGCTGGCCGGAACCAGTGCTTGCGCCGTGCCGGCACTGTCAGTGGCGGGAGCGGGTTCGGGCGTGTCGTCGACGGCGACGACCGCTTCGTGGGCGCAGAGTCCGACGGATTCGGCCGGTCCCGCAGCATCCGTCGAAACGACCACCATCCCCGTCCCGTCCGGGGGCGGGACGGGGATGGCAACCGCTGACGACGCTCGATCAATCGGCGGTGCCCTCGGTCAGCATCGACTGGCCCGCACCCGACGATCAGGTTGTCCCTGTGACGCCCGCGGAACCGGTTGTCCCCCTGAGCACGTCCGCAGCACCTGCGCAGGAACCGTCGACACCGGCAACTTCGACACCGGCATCGATACCGACAGGATCGATACCGACAGCATCAACTCCAACCTGGCCGAGCCAGAACTCAACGGTCGCGCCCCCAGTTGACCCGACATCCGACTTGGTGATGGGCGAGCCGGATTCTGCGGTTCCCGGCCAAGACTCCATGACCGCCCAGCCCGAGATCGCACCGGAAGCCGGATCCGGTGCTGTGACGCCGGATTTCGCTCCGCACTCCGACACCACGGCCACGGAATCTGCCGTGATCGAGAGTTCGCCCGCGACGCCTCCGCCGTCCGGCCGACCCGAAACGAGGGTCGAGGTGCGGCCAGGCGACACGTTGTGGTCCATCGCGCAGCATCACCTGACCCCCGACGCCTCCGACGCCGACATCGATACCGCCTGGCATGCCTGGTATTCGGCGAACGCTGCGGTGATCGGCACCGATCCCGACCTCATCCAACCCGGGCAGCTCTTCACACCGCCCACTCCCGAAACGGGGAATTCATCATGACCGCCGCCGTCGCCCCTCCCGCACCCCCACTGGGACCCGAAGTTCTCCGTCCCGCATCCCCGCCGAGGAACCGGCGAACTCCCTATCTCGCGCCGGTGCCCAGCAGCGAACCGCCGTTCGATGACGAACGGACTGTCGGCCAGGAGGGATCGGCAGCCGCCGATCGGCCCGTCGCCGCACGAAGCCTGGCGACCCACACCACCTCGACCCGTCACACGTCGCCCCGCACCGGTTCGACCGGCGCGGTGGCCATCCTGCCGAGAGGAACCGCTCAGAGTGCCGAAAAGCGTTCCGGCAGCGCAGGTCCCACCACCATCGCCGCCTCCGACGTCCCGGCCTGGTCGTCGGAGGCCGACATCGGGGTGCGCAGAACGGCGACCGAGCACCTGCCGCCGGCCCGCCGGGCGGCTTCGGTGCTCGCCCGCGCCCTGGTCGAAGTGCTGTCGAGCCGTCGGCCGGTGGCGCAGTTACGGGTGCACTGCGCACCTGACATCTACGCCGGCCTGCTCGAGCGCCCGTTCGCCGGGCATCAGGCGTTGCCGCACCTGCTCAACGTCCGGGTGTGCGAGCCGGCCGATGGCGTCGCCGAGGTGAGCGCCGTCTTCCGGCGCGCGGATCGGGTGCGGGCCATCGCGTTTCGCATCCAGGGCGTGGACGGTCGGTGGCGGATCACCGCGCTCCAACTGGGTTGAATGGCAGGACCGTCGGTTGCGCGGTGGAAATGGGCCGACCCGACCCACTTCCACCGCGGCCCTCCGTCCGACCCCGCTACCCGGTGCAGCTACATCCCGAGCAGTTTGGCCTTGGCGGCGCTGAACTCCTCCTCGGAGAGCACACCCGCGTCACGCAGCTTCGCGAGCTCGGTGATCTTGCCGACCATGTCTTCCTCGGCGGGCGCTTGCGGTGCGGGCGGGGGCGGCGCCTGGTAGACCGGCTGCGGCTGGCCTGCTGGTACACCGGCGGCTGCTGCTGCGGCGGCGGGGCGCTCTCCGCAGCCTGCTGGTCGGCGTACGCCTCCTTCTCGGCGACCTTCTTCTGCTGGTGCCGGTTCACCGCACCGGCCGTCGCGGTCGCGGTCCCTGCCACCACCGCGGTCCGAGCGACCGTTCCCAACAACCCCGGCCGTCCACGTCGTCGAAACATCGTTGCGCTCCTCATCGATCACTCTCGTTCGCCACCGGGAATCACTGCCGATCCACCCGCTGACGACCAGCCACGGACAAACACGTCACGAACCGCCGATCGCCACCTGTGCGCCCGGTCGGTCCACTGCCCTGATCATGGCACTGATCGGCCGAACCCGGACAGTGCGGCCCCTCGAGAGCGCGGCAACGGCCGGCAGCACCGATGCGACCGACGTCAGTCCATCTCGGCCGCTTCCAGCGCCGCCTCGACCACGTCGCGGGGAATCCGGACATGCAGCGTCAGCTCTCCGCCGGCCTCGGCAATGGCTCCGGAAACCGTTCGTGCCCAGCTGTTCTCGTAGACGATGACGGCGGCCGAATGCCCTGGTTCCAGAATGTCCCTGGCGAGTTCGAGGTCGTCCTCGCTGATCAGCGCCTGCTCCTGGATCTCCAGATGGCCGAGACCGACGTCGTCCAGCTTCTCCGACACGTCGATCTCCCGGATCTCACCGGTCGCAGACCGGGAGAGGAAGACCAGGTCGAGCACGGTGACGAAGCCGGCCTCCACCACCTCCTGCACGGCGGCGATGACGCCCGGGTCGGCATTCTCCTGGGGGAACGACAGCACGAGCAGATCCACGGGACCGACGAGCATGCGGTGACCTCCGGATAGGACGGTCCGGCCGAGGCCGGGCGCTGGCGCACCGCTCATCCTGGCCGACCGACGCCGGACGCGCACCCATCCCGGCCACGAAACTTCAACGCCGACAGAATCAAGCCATCGATTCGCGCGGGTTCATCAGCTCGTCGGTCGAGGCGGGCGGTGCCTCGCCGACAGCGATCTCGCCCGCGGAGGCCGGGTCGAGCGAGGCGAACGACGTCCTGAGCAACCGCATCAACTCGCCCTGGAAGGCCGGGTCGCGGGGGAAGTTCGAGTGCCGACCGGCCGCCGGCATGCAGGTGTCGCCGCGTCCCGGCAGGAACACCGGATCCTCGAATTCCACGTCGATCGACACAGTCCCGCCCGACCCGGCGGTCGGCGGTCCGTCGGCGAGCGGATCGCCGACCCGGCCGCCGAGGTAGTCCGTTCGACGCCAGAGGTTGCGCCAGCGCAGGACCGGCGAAGCCAGGCCCGGGTGCTGCGGGCCCCAGGTCCCCGAACCCGGGTCGGCACCCGGCGCCGGCTCACCCAGCCGTTGCGCGAGTTCGGCAAAGGCGCCGGAGGAGAAGTAGAGCGGGAAGAACCGGGCGTAGAGCCGGCGCAGCACGGTGCCGAAGGTGAGCAGCACCGTGTGATCGGCCGACCGCCATGCCGGCCCGAGCAGTGCAGCCATGGAGATCACCGTCCCCTGGCTGTGACTGGCCAGCACCACCAGGCCGGGTGTCGGCGCCTCGTCGACGGCACCAGCATGTCCACCCTCCGGCGCCGGACCGGTGGTGGTCACCATCGCCGCGTGCGCATCGAGCCGGATCGCCAGCTCGGGGACGGCGCGCTCGGCGTAACAGGGCGGCGCGAGCGGGTGCACATCGCGCGGCCAGAACGAGCCGATGTCCCACAGGATGCCGACCGCCTTCCTGGTCTTCGGCACCCGAAAGGCCAAGGCCCCCAACACGACGAGTCCGACCAGCAGAATGCCGATCAACCAGACGCCGACCGCAACCGGGTTCAGCGACCCCATCCCGAGGACCGACCAGAATTCCAGGTCACCGACCCTGCCGAGAGGTTGACCGAGGACGAGCCGATAACCGAAGTAGAGCGTCAACACCGATCCGAAAAGGCCGATCCCGAGCACCAGAGCGGCCAGGTAGCCGGGCAGGTAATCCACCCTCCGCGCGAGCCAGATGGATCTGGCGATCGACGTCCGGCGGCGGCCGACCGTGCCCGGCCGGAAATCGGCGAACCGCTTCCGGTTCCGTTCCTGCGCCCGCTCGCCGGCTTCGGCCGCGTGACGGCGGTCGTTCCTGGCGCCGCCGGCACCCCACATCCAGCCGACATAACAGGCGGTCACGAAGAACACGATCAGCACGACGACGGCAACGGCGAAGGTGCCGAGACCCGCGTACTGCAGCGATGTCGGGATCTTGATCGGACTGCCGGGCGCCAGCAGGGCGTTGACGTCATCGATGCTGATCCACGGGTTCGACGAGGTGATCCAGGCGGAGGTCAGGATGACGAATCCGGACGTCAGGGCGGCACCCAGATACAGCGCGAGCACGGACATCACCACCGTGCCCATCCCCCACATCGCCCGCCGCGGAGTTCGCGGCGGTTCTGCCCGGGCCATCATCGCGATCACCCCGAACATCACCAGCGTGAGTGCGGACTGCCCGGCGAACCACGCGGTGACCAGGGCGTTGTATCCGGGCATCTCGCCGGTCGCCGACGGCGGCAACGACAGTCCGATGACCAGCAGAGCCCCGACGGGCGGCCAGATCCACAGAATCCAGCCGATGGTGCGGGCCTTGGTCCGCATCGACGGAATCGCGGTCGACGAACCTGGTGGGTCGGTGCGGGACAGCAACTCCGGCCGGCCGAGCGCGACCAGGATCCCCGCCGCGGTCAGCGAGGCGAGCACGATCCCGATCCAGCGCAGCACACCCGGATGCGCGGCCACGATCAGGGCGATCCCGACCACCGCCACTCCGGCCTGCAGGTGCAGGTGCCGCAGCCGACTCACCGGGTACCGCCCGTACCAGAAGCTCGGATCGCCCAGCCGCGGCTCCGTCGACGAGCCGGTCTCCGCCGACACCTTGTCGCTGTCCTGCATTCCGGTGGGACGAACCAGGTCGTACTGCACCGAGTTCCGCCAACTGAGCAGGGCAAGCACCGCCAACACCGCCAACGGCAGGCAGGCGCCCCACACCACCCGCCAGCCGGACGAGGCCTCGTAGAACATCGCCGAGAGCGGCCACGGCAGGTTCCCGCAGATCCCGGAGCACTGCCAGGCCAGCACGGCCACCCCGACGCCGGTGGCGCCGAGGGCGATGGTGACGGTGAGGCTGACGGCCATCAGCCGGCTCAGGAACCACACCAGCCAGGCCGACCGCGGAGCGCCCTGCGGATGATCACCGGGGACCGGCCGCATCCGCGGCGCCACGTTGATCAGGGTGAACGGCAACAACACCAACCACAACGCACGGGACGGCGACCCGGAGGTCAGGCCGCCCCACGAGTAGCCCTCCAGCAGCGGCGGCGGGATCGACTCCCGCGCCGTGGAATACGGTTCCGAGTCCGTTCCCGGGTCGTTGGACGGCCGGTCCCGCCACTCCTCGCGCAGCCGCGGCCGGTAGAAGCCGGCGGTCTTGTCACCGGCCACCTGCCGGACCAGCTGACGATCGAGCAACTCCTCCGGAGGCGTCCCGGAGACCCCGTGGACCCGCAGCTCCACCACGTTGCCCCGCGATCCATCGGGTAGGGCCATCGTTACCTCCCACGGTCGGCGTGAGCATCCCGCATTCGCGGCGACCGGAGCTGCCCGACACGTCACCGATCAGCGAAATGCCGTGATGACCCGTGATCGAGCGGTCTGCGCGGATTCGCGTCAGGATGAGGTCGCCGAAGACCCGACGCCAATCCCTTTTCAACTCGGAGGAGCCCACCATGCCCCTGGATACCTATCTGCTGGTCGCCGCGCAGTACGACCAGCTGGAGGACGCGATCGCCGACTACGACACCGTGCGGTACGTCTACGAAGAGCTCGACATCATCGACACCTACGACGCCGCCGTGATCAGCAGGGGCGCCGACGGCACGGTGAAGATCGAGAAGAAGCACGAACAGCCGACCAGGGACGGGGCGGTCAAGGGTCTCTACGTCGGGCTGGCCGTCGGCGCTCTTGTCGCTGTCTTTCCTGCGGTGCTGCTGGGCGCCGGCATGCTGGTCGGCAGTGCCGCAGGAGCGGGTATCGGGGCGATCGCCGGGCACGCCGCCGGCGGGATGAGCCGCGCCGACCTGAAGGACCTCGGCGAACTGCTCGACGAGGGCGGCAGCGCCCTGATCCTGATCGCGGCCACCGACGTGCAGGCCCGGGTCGACAAGGCGCTGACCCGCGCGAAGAAGACGTTGAAGAAGGAGATCCAGGCCGACACCGATTCGCTGAAGAAGGAGATCGACGCGATCGGCACCGCGTCCTGATCCGCCCCGACTGATCCGCCGCCGACGCAGACTCGGCCCGGTCAGCTGGGCGGCGCTGCCATCGTCGCCTCCAACTCACCGGCTCCCCGCCTGCGGTCCCGCTCCGGGTACTCGACGATGTCCGGCCGCCGAACGACCCGCCGCACCACGCTGTTCATCGTGTCGGCGTCGTTGTCGAAACCGCCGTGCGACGTCGCGCTGCTCCGGCAGTCCGCCGGCGCGCCCGAATCGGTCGGTGACCAGACCACCTCGACCCGCCCCGGGGTGCCGGGGGTGAGGCCGAAGGCCACCATCAGCTCGGGATCGCCGCGGATCGACTGCTCGAGTCCCAGGATCGGCGCGTCGTCCTCCGGCTCGAAGATCTGACTCACCAGATACAGCAACGACTTCCGGTAGACCTGGAAACAGTTGTCGTCGTTCTCGGCCTGCATGTTCATCGTGTAGACGGTGATCTTGTTGATGTCGGTGTCGACCATCGGCAGCAGTTGGGTGCGGAACCCGTCCACCCGCAGCGCGGGAGCCAGCAGTTGCAGCGTGCTGAAACTCGGTACACCCTGCTGTCGGGCGGCCGGGATGAAATGCGAGTGGAAGATGGCGCCGGCCGAGTGGCCGGCGGCGTGCACCGTGATCCGACCCGGGTTCTCGGCACAGAACCGGGCGAGCCGCGCACCGACGTAGGCGGCACCCCCGTGCGGGCCGGAGGCGTCGGCGGCGCTCTCCTTGACCGCCGACCACAGCCCCCACCCCAGCGGCCCGGACCGCAGCTCGCTCTGCTGGTCGCCGTCCCCGGGACTGTCGATGCCGCGGATCAGGTCGCGACCCGCGCGCCACCCGAGCAGCTGCTTCAGGGTCTCGACAAAACCCGTCTCCCAGACGAAGTGCACCGGGTAGGCGCCGTTCTCCAACCACCAGGGCACCTGCGTCCGGGCGATGGCGAGGCCGTCCCGTTCGGAGACGATGCCGCCATGCGCCCAGAAGACCAGCGGCACCGGACCGCCTGACACCGTTCCGATCTGCCGCATCGAGGAAGGCAGGAAGGTGCTCGTCGAAGATCGCATCGACATCGGACGGCGAGGTCTGCATGATGCCGTCGGTGGAGAAGGCGCCGAGGCTGAGATTCACCACGTACGGACGGAGCTGTTCCAGTTGTTCGGCGGTGAGATCGTCATCGTCGCGCCCCAGGAAGCCGGCACGCCACCACGGTCGGTCCACGACATCCTCCCGCACGGTCGACGACTGGTGCGGCAATACTGACGGACGCGACGCTTGCGGGACAACACGGTTCTCGCCCGGAGTCCCGCCGGCGTGTCAACCGGTCGCCTGCTCCAACTCGTTCTCGTTCTCCCTGACCAGTCTGACCACGATCCGGTCGAGAGCCGCGTCGACCCGCTTTGTCTCGGCGATCTCGGCGCCGGCCGCGGGGAGCCAGTCACGCAGTTCGGCGACCAGCCAGGCACGCCAGGCGGTGATGATCTTGTCGACCTGTTGCCGGCCGGAATCGGTGAGCCCCAGCGTGTCTCCGTCCCTGGTCAGCAGGCCGGCCTCGACGATCTCGTCGAAGAACGAGCGCAACACCCCCTCCGGGATGCCGACACTGCGTTCGACCGCCGACTGGCTCGCCGACCCGGTGATGGCGTCCCGTAGGTAGACGCCCATCACCCCCCAGGCCGTCGCGTTGTCCAAGGTGCTGCCCGAATTGGCCAGCACCTCCGGGGCGGCGGTCTTTCCCTTGCGCCGCAGGACCTGTCCGATCACGTTCTCCAGCTGGGTGTCGGCGTCGGCACCTTCCGGGACGGCGAATCCCTCGCCGGCACCCTTGGCGCGTTCCCGACCCCGCAGGGTGACCTGCGGCAGGAACAGAGCGGCGACCAGCGCAAGCAGCGCTATCGGGATCGCCCAGACGAAAACGCTGTGCAGGGACTGGTTGTAGGCCTCGACGACGGGTTCCCTGGTCGCCTCGGGCAGCGCCCACAACGCCTCGGGATTGGTGGCCTGCTCGGGCGTCACCGCACCGGCGGACTCGATCAGTGCGGCCGGCAACAGATCTGCGAGCTGGTTGGAGTAGATGCTGCCCAGCACGGACGCGCCGAACGCGCCGCCCAGCGTGCGGAAGAAGGTGACGCCGGAGGTGGCGGTGCCCAGATCCCGGTACTCGGCGGTGTTCTGCACGATCAGGGTGAGGATCTGCATGATCAACCCGATGCCGGCACCCAGCACGAACAGGAAGATCGATTCCAGCCAGATGGGAGTCGTCTGATCCATCAGCGAGATCAGGTACAGCCCGAGCGCTGTCACTGCGGCGCCGGCGATCGGGAACATCCGGTACTTCCCGGTGCGGCCGACCACGGCGCCGCTGGCGATCGCGGTCAGCAGTAGTCCGATCACCATCGGCAGCATGCGCAGACCCGATGACGTGGCCGAGGCGCCGCTGACGAACTGCAGGAAGGTCGGCAGGAAAGTGATCGACCCCATCATCGCGAACCCGACGATGAACGACAGGATCGAGGCCATGGTGAACACCCGGCCCCGGAACAGCCGCATCGGCAGAATCGGTTCCTCGGCGCGGTTCTCGACGAAGACGAAGATCGCCAACGCGATCAGCGAGGCGCCGAACAGTCCGATGATGGTGGCCGATCCCCACGGGTACTGGGTGCCGCCCCATGACGTCGCCAGGATCAGTCCGCTGGCGCCCAGCGACACGAAGATCACGCCGAGGTAGTCGATCTTGGGCTTCGAGGTCCCCCGTACTCCCGGAATGGTCTTGGCGGCCATCAGGATCACGATGATGGCGATCGGGACGTTGACGTAGAAGGCCCACCGCCACGACAGGTGATCGGTGAACAGTCCGCCGAGCAACGGTCCGATCACCGTGGTGACGCCGAAGACCGCGCCCAACGCGCCCTGGTACTTGCCGCGTTCACGCAGCGGGATCACTTCGCCGATCAGCGCCGTGGCGGTGACGGCCAGCCCGCCGCCACCGATGCCCTGGACCGCCCGGAAGATGATCAGCGTCGTCATGTCGTCGGCGAGCCCGCAGAAGAACGAACCGACGATGAAGATCAGCACGCTCAGCTGGAAAACCCGCTTGCGGCCGAAGAGGTCACCGAACTTGCCGGCCAGGACCGCGGCGATCGTCTCCGCCAGCATGTACGCGGTGACGACCCAGCTCATGTGCCCGCCGCCGCCGAGATCCCCCACGATGGTGGGCAGCGCGGTCGAAACGATCGTCTGATCGAGCGCGGACAGCAGCATCCCGAGCATGATCGTGACGAAGATGATGTTCATCTGAGCACGCGACAGGCGCGCCGGCTCGCCTGTCGAGTCGGGCTTGGTGGCCAACGCCTCGCTCATCGCCGACCGCCGGCCCTTCGCTCGCCCATGGCCAGCCCCCTTACAGACGATCACATTGGCGTCACGGAGCGTAGCTTGCCGATTCGGTGCGCGCTGGCAACCCGCGCAGGGTGACGCACTGGTGATCACACGAAGTCGGTGATGCCGGCGCTATTCGAGTGGTGAATGATCTCGGGATGACCGTTTCGCCTCAGTCGCTCCGCAATGTCGTCCCGCCGATCGGGGGCAGTTCATGAGCCCGGTCGCCTGGATCATCCTGCTCGTTCTGGTGATCCCGATGTTGGGCATCCTGATCTGGGTGGTGATCACCGAGTCCCTGGTCAGGGTGCCGTCGGGCAGCCTGGGCCTGGTGATGGTGAAGGGCAGAGCGACCGACACGACGCTGCTGCCGGGGCCGCATTTCGTACCCGCCCTGCGCCGCCGGATGGTCGAGGAATACCCGTCGGTCGAACTCGCCTACCGGGCCGGCGCCCAGGACGATTCGGACGCCAACCGGCCTGGCTTCACCGGGCCGCTGGAACGATCGGGACCGCCGCAGCGCTCCCGCAACCTCGAGCATTCCGGACCGCCGCTGCAGGTGACCCTCGGCGACCGGACCACGGCCGTCATCTCGTTGACGGTGCGCTTCCAGCTGATCCCCGAGCAGCTCCGCCAGGTGCACGAACACTTCGGCCCCCACGGCTATTACGGCATCGTCCGGGACGAGACCACCAGGAGCGTGCACGTCACCCTCGGCGACCCGGCGATCGGGATCGACAGCCTGTTCGGCCCGGCCCGGCAGTCGTGTGAACAGCAGCTCGCGGCTGCGGTCGGGGAAGCACTGCTCGGTGACGGGATCAAGGTGACCGCACTGCTGCTGGGCACCGTTGACCTGGGCCGGACCGGCGAGGTGATCGCGGCGACCGCCAGGGCGCGGCTGGAACTGGACCGCGAAAAGGCCGAGGCCGCCACCCGGTTGGCCCGCGCGCTGAACGACGCCGATCTGCAGCAGAAGATCACCACGTCCGGCGAAACCGCTTGGCGCTACCGGGAAACGGACCTGTGGCGCGATCTCGTCGAGCGCACCGAGGCACTCCAGGTGGCCCTGCGGGCCGGCCCGGCCGGTAACGCCATCGGCCTCACCGCCCGTGACGACCTGACGAACATCGACCCCGCGGCGCCGGGGTCCGCCTCGTGAGCGACAACTCGGAGTCGACCTTCGGCGATCGCGTCCTGGAGATCATCGCGGTCCTGATCCTCGGCATCACCACCGTCGGCACCGCCTGGTGCGGCTACCAGGCGTCGCAGTGGAACGGCAACCAGCAGGACCTTGCCCGGACGTCGTCCGACGAGCGGGTGGAGGGATCGCGACTGTTCGGCCTCGCAACCCAGAAGGTCGCCTATGACGCAGGCCTCGTCGCGCAGTATGCGCAGGCGGTGCAGTCGGGCAACACCCAGCTGGCGCAGTTCTACCGGAACAACCTGGTGCGCCCGCCGTTCCTGCCGATGCTCGAACAGTGGGAGGCGGACATCCGGGCCGGCAATACGCCCTCGAGCCTGTTCGAGGATCCGGCCTACCTGCAGTCCCAGTTCGGCGACTACGACGCGGCGAGCGCCAGGGCCGAGCAGGCGAGCCTGGAGAGCCAGGTGGCGGCGGCGAACGCCGATTCGTACGTGATCACCACGATTCTGCTTGCCGTTGCGCTGTTCTTCGCCGGGGTGACGGCGTCGTTCCGCTATCGACCTGCGCGGGTGCTGCTGCTGTTGCTGGCGGTCGGCACCGTGGCTGTCGCAGCATCCAGGCTGGCCGAACTACCGATCGCCTGAGCGCGATCTCGCCGCGTTCGGTCCCTGCGACGGAACAGGCGACGCCGTCGTGCGGTGACGCCGTCGTCAGCCGCCGTCGTGCGGGCTGTCAGCCGCCGTCGGGGATCGGCAGGTCGTCCTCGGCATGCGGATCACCGAGTTCGGCACGCTCGGTGGCCTCGCGCTCGGTGAGTTCCTCGACGCCGTGTTGCGCCCAGTGATCGATGCTCTGGTGGTCGTTGCCGCGCGGCAGCCGATCGGATTCCTGGCTCGCTTCCGTCATGCCGCAAGCATTCCAGACCCGGGGAACCGCGCGAGGTCCGCGGTGCTCCGGTCAGTTCGCGCCGGGGCGGCTCTGTCAGTTCGCGCCGGGGCGCCCGTGGCAGAGCTTGTACTTCTTGCCGGACCCGCAGGGGCACGGCGCATTCCGGCCGGGCTCCTTGGAACTGGTGGCGGTGGCGGCGCCCTGCCGGGCCGCTGCTCCGCCACCGGATCGCGATTCGGTGCCGCCATCCTCGGTCGGTCCGCTGTAGGTCAGCGGCGCCGCGGCCACCGGGCCGCCCAATCCCTTGCCGCGCAGCGCGGCCGGGCCGGGCGCGGTGGCGACCGTTGCCGCCGCAGCGGCCTGCTCGGTCGGCAAGGCCTCCACCGGACGCACCCGCCGTCGCACGGGAGCCGGGGCGGCCGCGGCCGGCGCGGCCGCTGCCGCGGCCGGTGCGGTGGTGATCGCTGCGGCCGGGCTACCGCCGTTCGCGCCGCCGTTGCCCAGCGCCGTGGCGGCCGCCGATGCGGCGGTGACGACCGGCGCGCCGGGTGCCGCGGCCGGCTGCTCGCCGGCCGGCACGACCTGCACCTGCAGGTTGTACAGGAAGCCGACGGACTCCTCCTTGAGCGAGTCGAGCATCGCCGCGAACATGTCGAAACCCTCGCGCTGGTACTCGACGAGCGGGTCCCGCTGGGCCATCGCGCGCAGGCCGATGCCCTCCTTGAGGTAATCCATCTCGTAGAGGTGCTCGCGCCACTTGCGGTCGAGGACGGAGAGCACCACGCGGCGCTCCAGCTCCCGGGTGATCGCCGGGGTCAGAGTCTCTTCGCGCTTCTCCCAGACCTGACGCGCGTCGGCCAGCACGGCCTCCTTCAGCGAGGTCCGGGTGAGGTCGCCGTGCTCGGTGGCGATCGAATCGGGCGTCACCGAGATCGGGTACAGCGTCTTGAGCGCGGTCCACAGGGTGTCGGTGTCCCAGTCCTCCGCGTACCCCTGCGCGGTCGCCCCGTCGACATAGGCGGTGATCACGTCGCTGATCATGTTCTGCACCTGCAGGTGCAGGTCCTCACCGTCGAGCACGCGCTTGCGTTCCTCGTAGATGACGGTGCGCTGCTTGTTCATCACCTCGTCGTACTTCAGCACGTTCTTGCGGATCTCGAAGTTCTGCTGCTCGACCTGGGTCTGCGCGCTCTTGATCGCCTTGGAGACGAAGCTGTGCTCGATCGGCACGTCATCGGGCATCTTCAGCCGGGTCATCAGCATCTCGACGGTCCCGCCGCCGACACGACGCATCAGGTCGTCGCCGAGCGAGAGGTAGAAGCGCGACTCCCCCGGATCGCCCTGCCGACCGGACCGACCACGCAGCTGGTTGTCGATCCGCCGGGACTCGTGGCGCTCGGTGCCCAGCACGTAGAGGCCGCCGGCTTCGCGGACCTTCTCGGCCTCCGCCTTGGCCTTCTTCTTGGCTTCCTCGACCGCGTCGGTCCAGGCCTGCTCGTATTCCTCCGGGGTGTCGACCGGGTTCAGCCCCTGCGCGCGCAGTTCGGCGTCCGCGCTGAAGTCGACGTTGCCGCCGAGCACGATGTCGGTGCCGCGGCCGGCCATGTTGGTGGCCACCGTGACGGCACCCGACCGGCCGGCCTGCGCGATGATCGCGGCCTCCCGAGCGTGGTTCTTGGCGTTCAGCACCTCGTGCGGCACGCCGGCCCGCAGCAGCAGCTTGCTGAGCAGCTCGGACTTCTCCACCGAGGCCGTGCCGACCAGCACCGGCTGGCCCTTCTCGTGCCGTTCCGCCAGGTCCTCCACGACCGCACCGAACTTGGCGTCCTCGGTCTTGTAGATCAGGTCGGCCTCGTCGGCGCGCTGGACCGGCTTGTTCGGCGGGATCGGCACCACGCCGAGCTTGTAGGTCTGGTGCAGCTCGGCGGCCTCGGTCTGCGCCGTACCGGTCATCCCGGAGAGCTTCTCGTAGAGCCGGAAGTAGTTCTGCAGGGTGATGGTGGCCAGGGTCTGGTTCTCGGCCTTGATCTCGACGCCCTCTTTGGCCTCGATCGCCTGGTGCATGCCCTCGTTGTAGCGGCGGCCGTGCAGCACCCGGCCGGTGAACTCGTCGACGATCAACACCTCGCCGGAGACGACGATGTAGTCGCGGTCCTTCTTGTAGAGCTCCTTGGCCTTGAGCGCGTTGTTCAGGAAACCGACCAGCGGGGTGTTCACCGACTCGTAGAGGTTCTCGATGCCCAGCGCGGTCTCGACCTTGTTGACGCCTTCCTCGCTGACCCCGATGGTCCGCTTGGACTCGTCGACCTCGTAGTCGACATCGGCCTTGAGCCGCGGGACGAGCCTGGCGAACTCGGAGTACCACTTCGACGACTGGTCGGCCGGGCCGGAGATGATCAACGGCGTCCTGGCCTCGTCGATCAGGATCGAGTCGACCTCGTCGACGATCGCGTAGTGGTGCCCACGCTGGACCAGGTCGTTCTTCGACCAGGCCATGTTGTCGCGCAGATAGTCGAAGCCGAACTCGTTGTTGGTGCCGTAGGTGATGTCGGCGCGCGTAGGCGGCCTTGCGGACCTCCGGGGTCTGCTGGGACAGGATGACGCCGACGTCCAGGCCGAGGAACCGGTGCACCCGGCCCATCCACTCGCTGTCCCGTTTGGCCAGGTAGTCGTTGGTGGTGACGACGTGAACGCCCTTGCCCTCGAGGGCGTTCAGATAGGCCGGCAGGGTGGAGACCAGGGTCTTGCCCTCGCCGGTCTTCATCTCGGCGATGTCGCCGAGGTGCAGCGCAGCACCGCCCATCAGCTGGACGTCGAAGTGGCGCTGACCGAGAGTGCGCTTGGCGGCCTCGCGCACGACGGCGAACGCCTCGACCAACAGGTCGTCGGTCGTCTCACCGTTCGCGATGCGCTCCTTGAAAGCCGCGGTCTGCTCGCGCAACTCGTCGTCGGACATCGCGATGTACGTGTCTTCCACATCGTTGATGTGGTTGGCGATCGTGCGCAGACGCTTGAGTGTCTTCGCCTCGCCGACCCGGAGCAGTCTGCCAAGAACCACGTGTTTCACCCTCGGTCGAATCGTGCCGCGCCGCACAGCGGGCGCCGAACATCAGGACAACGGTTGACCCAGCCGGAGTTCTACCGGGTGCCGCGGTCGACCGGGCTCGGAGTTGGGCCCAGCGGTGACCATGGTAGGCGCACCGCCCGTGGCACGGGGGTCACCGTCCCCGGCGGTGGACGATCGCGTTCTCATCGCCGACCGGCGCGTCGGGTGTCGGCGGTCAGGTCAGCCGCAGCAACCCGTAGTCGAAGCCCTTGCGCCGGTAGACGACCGAGGCCAGGTGGGTGTCGGCATCGTTGAACAGATAGAAGTCGTGTCCGACGAGCTCCATCTGGAACAACGCCTGGTCGACCGTGATCGGTTCGGCGGGGTGATCCTTGACCCGGACCACCCGGCCCGGACCGCCGTCAGCGGCCCCGGCCCAGGTGTCGTGGGTCTCGGTGTCGGCCGCGCCGTCCGCCCCGAGCCGTTCACCCAGGCGCCGGCGACGTCCTCGTCCTCCAGGACGGCGGTCGCCGCACCGTTCGTCGCCGGGGATCCGAGCGTCGCTCCGCCCAGGATCTCTTCCGGGCGTGGCCGCCACCGCGGTGATCGGGGTGCGGCCGTGTTGGTGATCATGCCGTCGGTCGGCGGACCGGCGGAGCCGATTCTCGAGCTTGGTGACGGCGGAATCGAGTGCTGCGTAGAAGCTGTCGGCGCTGGCCTCCGCCCGAACGGCGGGACCCCGGCTGGCCAGCGTGATCTGCACCCGTTGGCAGGTCTTGGACTGCCGCCGATTGGTCTCGTGGGAAAGTTCGACGTCCACCCTGATGATCTTCGAGTCGTACCTTTCGCTGCGGGTGAGCTTCTCCGCGACGTGCACACGGAAATGCTCCGGAACCTCCACGTTTCGGCCCTTGACGACAATGTCCACAAGTCCTCCTCATCTGGCAGGGAACTTGAACGGACCCTGCCGCGCGCGCGGGAAAACGGTGTCCCGGACAGCCGGCATGTCCACCGGGCTCGCCCGGGATGACATCGAACCTACCGTCCGGCCGAAACGGCGCAAGAGCAACCTCCGCTGATTCCGCCCAGCACACCTCAGAACAGCCGTCAGATGACTCTCTGTACAGCGCGGTGGGCCGTTTGCGCAGGTAAACGGCACAGCCGGGTGATGCGGGAGAACCCGGTCAGCGCGTCGTGACCCAACCGGGAACCGACGCGAGTACCAGCACGGCGCACACCTGCACCCCGGCCGCCGCCAGGGTTCGGCAGGCGACCGCCGAGGTGGCGCCCGTGGTCAGGACGTCGTCGATCAGGACGACCGGCGTGGCGGGCGGTGGTGCACCGGCGGGTACCCAGCGCACCCGGTCGTGCAGGTTCGCCGCGCGGCCGGCGGCGTCCAGGCCGACCGAGTCCCGGGCGGTGCCGGCGGTGACCAGGCACGGGGCGACCCCGGTCGAACAGCCCTGCCCGGCCAGCCATCGGGCCGCCGCCCTGGCCATGGTCGCAACGGGATCGCCACCCCGGACGCGCGCGGCCGAGCGTCTGCTGGGTGCCGGCACCAACCACACCGTGGTCGGCAGCAGGCCGAGTCGCCGCAGCCGGAAGAGACCGCGGCCGAGCGCGACACCGAGCAGCGGCGGCAGGTCTCGTCGGCCACGTTCCTTTCCGGCCAGGATCGCCGACCGGACGGGATCGCGATAGCGGGTCAGTGCCCAGGCAGGCGGCAGCACGGCGGCTTGGTGCGGCGATGTCGGCCGCATGGCTCGGGATGCTGCTCCGGCAGCCGGATTCTCCGCGGGCGCCCGCGGAGGGTGGCGTCGCACCCGGCACACCAGGGATCCGGCCCGCCGCACCCCGGGCACGGGCGCGGCAGCACCAGATCCAGCGCCGCATCCAGCCCTTCCCGCACGATGCCGGCGATGCCCGGCCGGTCCGCTTGCACCTGGAGAACCTCCGGCAGCGCGACCGCCGTGGTCAAGGCCGAAGCTGCGGCTGTGCACAACTCCGCGGAGCAACGGCCCTACGGGGTAACAAAATCGGCCGGGAACCGTCGGATGTTCCCCGCAGTGGCCGTTCGCTCGGGTCGAGGTCCCGCCGGTCAGCTCAACGCGCGGCGAACAAGCGCGAGCAACGCCCGGCCATAGGCCTCTGCGGGCTCGGCTCCCCAATACGGCGCTGCGTCACCGGAGGCGTTCTCGGCGTCGGGTGCCGCTGCGTCCAGATCCTGCGCATCGACATCGAGGGCCGACCCGGGCAGCACCGCCGTCACGCGATAGCCGTCGTCGATGCGCTCCAGGGTGCGAAACGACGACCCGAGCAGGACCCGCAGTTGATCCTCCCGTGGCAACCAGAGCGCATCGCTCGCCTCGGTCGCGTCCAGCGCCCATTCGGTCGTGCCGTTGAACCCCAGCACGGTGCCGCTCCTGGATTCCTGGGCCTCCACCACCATGTCCGACAGGGTGAACACCTCGCCGTCGAAGGCACCGGTGGTCAGCGTGAACCGGTCCCCCGACGACGGCTTCCAGACGAGGCCGGCGTCCTTCAGGGCGGCGGCCAGTTCGAGCGAGATCATGGACGAATCGAAACCTTTCCTGCGCAAGTGTCAGTGGGATGGGTCAGCTGGGGTAGAACGGCGACGAGCCGTTCAGGAACGGTTGATCCGGAAGCGGCGAGGTCCACTGGCCATCGGCCTGCGAGCCCTCGAGTTGCCAGACCCGACCACCGAACGTGATCAACAACGGCTCGCCGACCGCGACCGCAAGGCCGTCGATGTCGCCGAACACTCCCTGGTCGGTGATCTTCCGGGACTCGAAGCCGTCGATCGAGACGTCCCACAGGCTCCGATAGGCATTCGGATTCGTGGTCGCCGCCACCATCAGCTCCCGGGAGTTCGCGAACGTCACCGGCCCGACGTGCAGCAGATCGGGCCGCAACACCGTCAGGTTGGTGATGATCAGCGGGACCTGACCGGTCTCGGAGTCCGATCCGGCGTCGGGTGATGGCACCGCGGTGTTGGTTGCCTGGTCCGGCGTCGCCGCCTCGTCTTCCTGCGGCGCCGCCTCGACCACTCCCATGTACAGGCGCTCCCCCGCCACGATCGCCACCCGGACCCCGTCCGGTGACAGCGCGAGCGCCGTGACGGTGCCTTTCCCGGCCAGCTCGGTCGACACCACCCGATCCCGACTGGGCTTGCCGGTGGCCGAGACCCGATACACCTCAGGCTTTGTCGCGCCGTTCTGGACGACCCAGGCCTCGTCGCCGGCGTGCGTGAAGCTCGGGAGGGTGAGCGTGCCCGCCTTCAGCGCGGTGTCCGCGCCGTCCCCCTCCGCCGGCCGGGCCATCAACAGCTGCTGGCCGCCGGCGGGATCGACGGCCACCGCGGCGATCGCGCCCGTCGCCGCCGACTTCGCCGCACTGACGACGGGTGTCGCGCCGGTGCCGAGCACCCCCGGTACCGGCTGCTCGTCCAGCAGCCCGACGATCGCACCACCGGTCGTCACGTAGAACGGGTCGGACGCGACCTGACCGGTGCCGGCGACCCGGTCAGGGTCGAACGAGGACACGGTGTTGATCGTGTAGACCGGTTGCGCCGGGTCGAGCGGTTCCCCGTCGACGGTGATACCGATCCGCGGAGAGGTGGGCGACAGCGTCCAGACGATCTGTGCGGCCAACGCCCGGCGGGCCTCGGGCGTGGACACGTCGACGCCGGTCAGATCGACCTGCAGCACCCCTTCCGGATCGACGGAGGGGTTGGATCGGAGCGACGACTTCGCGGTCAACTGCGAGTCGACGGCCCCGCGGAGCGCGGCGCTGGGACCCTCGATCAGCAGCGACAGCAACCGATTGGCGCGATTCGCCGGGGTCTGCCCGACAACGACGTGCCGCACGTCCGGCACCACGACCGTCCCCGATCGATCCAGGAAATACAGCACGCGTTGCCGGAAGGCCGTGGAGAACTCCGAGCTGGTCAGCAACAACTCGGGGGGTGGATCGCTGATCCGCCACTCCCCCTCGACCTGCACCAGGTGCATCACCTTGCTGTAAAGAGTGGCGGACTCGGTGTGGAACGAGCGCTCCTGGTCCAGCTGCCCGGGCGACAATCCGGCCACCGTCACCGTTCCCGGCGCGGCCGGATCCTCCTCCGTCCGGTACCCGTCACCCAGGACCACCACCGGCAGGCTGCTGGGCAGCCAGGTGGACTGGGCCTCCGGTGTCAGGTACTGCCGGGCCGCGGCGAAACTCGACCCGGAGGCCGTGTCCAGATCCGGCCGCGCGCTGGCCGCGATGAAGCCCCGGACGATCTGGTCCGGCTGCTGGCCGGGCGTCGGCGCATCCGGCCCGGCCGGTGCCACCTGTTCGGCGATCTGGGTGACGTCGACCGCCGCACTCGAGCCCGGGACGCCCGAGCATCCGGTCGCCGCGATCAGTGACAGCGAGAGCGCGAGAGTCAGCGCCAGCCGCCGACCGGGTGTCCGCCGCCGAGCCGTCACGGCGCACCTCCGGTTGATCCACCGGTGGCGGAGCTGACGGCGGTGGCGCCGTCCGACGCCGGCGCCGTGGGCGGTTCCGCGCCGGACGATCCGGCGGGACGGGGGCCCGTGATCGTCGGCACCTGGTCGGTGGACGAGAGCGTCGCGGTGGCGCCGGCCTCGGGAACGGACGCCGGGTGCAGTTCGTCGTCGCTCGGGGCGGGTTTGAGCGTGCCGTCCTCGACCATCATCCGGACGCCCTCGAGCGGCAGCGCCCGGTCGTCCACGGCCACCGCGGACCCCGCACCGATGGCCGGCCGATCGGCCCCGATCCGCAGCGGCAACGGCGACTGGGTGATCAGCCCACTGCGGGTGCGGGGCAGGGTGAGCCGGAATCGGGCACCCTCGCCGGGTGCTCCCGAGGCCTGCAGCCACCCGCCGTGCAACCTGGCATCCTCCAGCGAGATCGCCAGACCCAGCCCGGTACCGCCGGTCTGGCGTTGCCTGGACGGATCCGCCCGCCAGAACCGGTTGAACACCAGGCCCGCCTCACCCGGACGTAGCCCGACCCCGTGATCTGTCACGGTGATCGCCAGCACCTCCTCGTCGGCGGCGAGTTCGAGTTCGATCGGTTTGCCGTCCGCGTGGTCGATGGCGTTGTAGATCAGGTTGCGCAGGATGCGGTCCACCCGCCTGGTGTCGATCTCGGCGACGACTGGGTGTTCCGGAATCGTGGTGACGATCTGCACGCCGAACTGCCCGGCGAGCTGGGTGGCCGCGGCGATGCTGGTGTTGATGCTCGACCGGATGTCGATGGGTTCGGCGCTCAGCTCGGCCATCCCGGCGTCATACCGACTGATCTCCAGCAGATCGCCGAGCAGCGACTCGAACCGGTCGAGCTCGTCGACCAACAACTCGGTGGCCCGCGAGAGGTGCGCCGGGAAGTCCTCCCGTCCCGCATGCAGCACGTCGGCGGCCATTCGCACCGTGGTCAGCGGGGTCCGCAGTTCATGGGAGACGTCGGAGGTGAAGCGGCGCTGCAGCTTGCCGAACTCCTCCAGCTGGCGGATCTGCACCCGGATCGCCTCGGCCATCCCGTTGAACGAATTGGCCAGCGTGGTCAGCTCGATCGGGCCGGTCACCGGCATCCGCTCGGCGAGGTCGCCGGCCGCCAGCTTGCGCGCGCTGGCCGCGGCCCGGCGAACCGGCCGCACCACCTGCGACGCCACCAACGCCGAGATCAGGGTCAACGCCACCACCAGCGCGATCCCGCCGACCAGCAGCGTGCGCTGCACCACCTGCACGGTGCCGAGTTCACCGGCGAGCGGGAAGATCAGGTACACCTCGAAGGAATCGGTGCTGGTCCGGGCCGGCGCGCCCATCACCAGCGCCGGGATGCTCTGCCCGTCCCGGGTGATGGTCGTGTACTGGTAGGCGATCTGGCCCTGCCCGACCCTGGCCCGCAGTTCGGCCGGGATGTCGCCGGTCGGCTGGGTCACCGCCAGGTCCGCCTCCGAGCCGACCCGGCTCGGCACGATCACCGGCTCGAAGACGCCGGCCGTCGAACCCTGGGCCCCCGACGAGCCGTCGACCCGGCCGATCTCGGTGAGCGCCACCCGGAGCTGCTCGCGCAGCGAACTCGGGTCGGAATCGGCTCCCGACAGACTGTTCTGCACGGTCAGCCGCGCGCTGTCGATCTCCGCGGTGGCGGCGTCGATCTTCGACTGCAGTAGGCCGTTGGTGATCTGCTGCTGCAGGATCAAACCCAGCGTCAGCATCACGACGGTGGAGAGCGACAGGGTGAGGGCGACGACCCTGATCAGCAGCGACCGGCTCCAGAAGACGATCCGCGAGCGGGCCCGGTCGAGGGTGAGCCGGATCCGGGTGCCGAGCGTCGTCGACCGTTCGGCCGGTTCAGGGGTCGATGTCGCCGCGGCGGCCGGCTGCCCGGGCGCCGCGCCCTGCGTCATGGAATGTCGGCGGTCACGACGTGCCGGCCCGATATCCCACGCCGCGGACCGTGACCACCACCTCGGGGTGTTCCGGGTCCTTTTCGATCTTGGAGCGCAGGCGCTGGACGTGGACGTTGACCAACCGGGTGTCGGCAGCGTGCCGATATCCCCAGACCTGCTCGAGCAGCACCTCGCGGGTGAACACCTGACGCGGTTTGCGGGCCAGTGCCACCAGCAGATCGAACTCGAGCGGGGTCAGCGAGATCGGCTCGCCATCCCTGGTCACCTGGTGGCCGGGCACGTCCACCTCGACGTCCGCGACCCGGAGCCGCTCGGCCGAGCCGACGTCCGCCCGGCGGAGCCTGGCCCGGATCCGGGCGGTCAGTTCCTTCGGCTTGAACGGCTTCATCACGTAGTCGTCCGCGCCGGATTCCAGTCCGAGCACCACGTCGACGGTGTCGGTTTTGGCGGTGAGCATGATGATCGGGATCCCGGATTCCGCGCGGATCTCCTTGCAGACGTCCAATCCGGACATGCCGGGCAGCATCAGGTCGAGCAACACCAGGTCGGGATGGACCTCCCGGAAGGCGTCCAAGGCCTTCGAGCCGTCCCGCACCACCGCCGTGTCGAAACCCTCCCCGCGGAGCACGATGGTCAGCATCTCGGCCAGGGCGGGGTCGTCGTCGACCACCAACACGCGTGCTCTCATACCGTCCATGGTGACATCACAGCCTGGTGAGCGGGTGTTCACCGCGCCCGATGAGGCCGACCGATGCGGGGATCAGGGCGCCACCCCCAGGGAAATCGTCGGCGGGGACCGAGGGGTGGCGCGGTTCGGACGCGACCAGGCCCACCGGCCGGCGCATGGGACGATGAGGATGTGAGCGTTCCGCAATATCCCAATCCCGACCACTACGGCAGGCCAGGTCCCGGATCGTGGGCCCAGCCGGGGGTCATCCCTTTGCGACCGATGACGGTCGGTGAGGTACTGGGCGTGGGCTGGACCATCCTCAAGCGGCACATCGGGCAACTCGGCGGAGCAGCCGTGCTGGTCTCGGCGCTGTCGACCGCGGTCACCTTCGGTTGCCTGGCGCTGACCGGCTCGCTGTCCACCTTCGCCGAGGCGGGGTGGCTCGACGATCTGTTGACCGGCAAGTCGACGTCAGTTCCGGGCGGGATCGTGTTCGCCAGCCTGTTGGGGTTGCTGATCACGACGTCCGGGGCGCCGGTGATCGCCGGCCTGGCCACCGCCTACGCGGGCGCCGGCGCGCTGGGCAAGGACGGTCGGGGCGCCGTTGCCGAGCGGCTCACGGGTCGCTGGCCGGTGCTGATCGGCACGGCGCTGGCGGTCGGCCTTGTCGTCGCGGTCGGGTTGATGCTGTTGGTGGTGCCGGGTGTGTTCGCCTACCTGATCCTGGTGCTGGCGGCGCCCATCGTGGTGATGGAGCGTTCTGCCGCCGGAGCGGCGATCCGCCGTAGCGCCGCTTTGACCAGGGGTCATCGGGGCCGGATCCTGGGTGCCGTCGCCGTCACCACGATCAGCGGCGTGCTGGCCAGCGCCGTCGCCTCCGCCCTGGTCGGCGGGTTGGTCGGCCAGACCGGTTCGGTCGGCGCCCTGCTGCTCACCGAGTTCGTCTCGGTGGTGGTGGGTGGGCTGGCGGCAGCGTGGACCGGCGCGGTGGTCGCGGTGTTGTACATCGACATCCGGATCCGCACCGAACACCTGGACCAGGCACTTCGCTACGCCGCATCGCAGGAACCCGGCCGGATCAATCCCACACCGCAGGCGGGATGGTGAGCGAGCCGTCCGGTTCCGGGACCAGCACCGTCCACTCGGACAAGTAGTTCCCGGCGGCCAGCGCTGCGTACATGGCGCCGGTGCGCTGCTGCAGCCCGGCGTCCGACTCGAACCGGTCCAGTGCCCGGTCGGCCGTCTGTTCCGCACGGCTGCGGGCCCGCTCCGCGGCGACCTCGAGCGGGGTCGCCAGCAGGATCTGCCGGTCGGGAGCCGGGACGCCGAACCGGTCGATCTCCAGCCCACGAACCCAGTCGGCGAAGCCGGTGTCGACCTGCGGGCCGCCCAGCCTGGCCGAACCGTAGGCGGCGTTGGACGTCACATACCGATCCAGCAGGAGCACGTCGTTGGCGGCGAGCAGCTCCCGGATCGCCGGTGCGGCGGCCCGTCGGTCGAGGGCGAACAACAGGGCCGGCCCGTACACCGATTCGGAGAGATCACCCAACCGGCCGTAGAGCGCGTCCTGGACGAGGTCGGCGTGCACGTCAAGGCCGTACCGCGGGAAGGCCATCGTCGCCACCGTGCGGCCGTCGGCCCGCCAACGGGTCGACAACGCGTCGGTCAGCGTCCGCTTCCCCGACCCGTCCAGCCCCTCGATGACGATCAGCCTGCCCACGCGCAGCACCCTAACCTGCGCGAGATGACCGCAGCTTCAGCGCGGTGAAGTCCTTGTAGCCCTTGAGGAGCGCGCTGCGGCGCGCTGGATGCCGGCGTAACGCGTTCAGCTCGCGGAGGTAGTCGCGCATCACCTTTCCGCCGAGCCGCAACGAATGCTTGGCATAGACGGCGCCGGCGCCGTAGTCGTAGAACAACATCCGTTCCAGGCCCTCGGCCTCCGTGCGTCGATGGTCGTGGGCCACCCGCGGCTGCGGGAAGTAGCCGCCGGCCCAGCCCGCTGCCGACGCCCGTAACGCCAGCTCCCATTCCTCACCGGCAAACCGGGTGCCCGCGCCGAAGCGTTCGTCGAAGAATCCGGTCGCCTCGAGGCATTTGTGGGCAAAGGCCATGTTCGAGCCCTGGATCAGCCCGCGGCGGACGAACTGTCCGCCCCAGACCAGTTCCTGCGTCGGCTGTTCGGTGCAGCCCATGTCGGAGTATCGCGGGTCGTAGGGCGGGATCATCCCGGAGGCGAAGCCGATGTCGTGCTGCGCGAACACCTTCAGCCAGTCGGTGACGAAATCCGGGTCGGGGTAACAGTCGTCGTCGAAAAACAGGTGCACGTCGGCGCGGGAGTGGCTCAGCGCCAGGTTGCGGCCGGCCCCGTTGCCGGGGGTGAAGGTCTGCAGCACGCTGCAGTACCAGCGTGATCGGGTCGCGAAATCCTGGAGCAGTTGGTAGGTCTCGCCGTCGGTCGAGCCGTTGTCCACCAGGCGCAGCTCGGTGTCCGGTGGTGCGTTCAGCGCAGCGATCGCATCGAGGCAGTGCCGCAGCCGCGGACCACCGTTCTTGGTGCACAGCGTGACGCTGGCGCGCATCGACTCCTCCACGCTGGAAGTATCTCCTCACCCGAACGGAGATCCTCGCACGATGATCATCCGGGGGCGGCCACGGTGCGTGATCCGACAGAGACCCGATCGGTACGTCGCGTCGCTCTGCGCCGCGTCCCGGCTGGTGGCACGCTCCTTCTCGTGACGACAGCAACTCCGGCCGGGCAATCAGACGCCGGTTATCACAAGACATTCCTCGGGCAGCCGCGCCAGCTCGCCACGCTGTTCTCGGTCGAGATGTGGGAGCGGTTCAGCTTCTACGGCATGCAGGGCATCCTGCTGATCTACCTGTACTACTCGGTCGCCGAAGGGGGCCTCGGCCTTGACCGGGTGGCGGCCACCAGCATCGTCGGCGCGTACGGCGGACTCGTCTACCTCTCGACGATTCTGGGCGCCTGGCTGGCCGACCGGATCATCGGCGCCGAGCGAACCCTGTTCTACGCCGCCGCGCTGGTGATGTGCGGGCACATCGCGCTGTCGCTCATCCCCGGCCTCACCGGGGTCGGGGTCGGCCTGGTGTTGATCGCGTTCGGCAGCGGTGGCGTCAAGGCGAACGCGACTTCCCTGGTCGGGACCCTGTACTCGGAAAAGGACCCGCGACGGGACGCCGGTTTCTCCATCTACTACTTCGGCATCAACCTGGGCGCGTTCCTCGGACCGCTGCTGACCGGATGGCTGCAGACGACCAGGGGATTCCACTGGGGATTCGGGTTGGCCGCCATCGGCATGGCGATCGGACTGGGGATCTACGCCGTCGGCCGGAAGAACCTGCCCGCCGAATCGAACGACATTCCCGACCCACTGCCGGCGAACCGCCGGGCGATGTACATCGGCGCGGCCGTTGCGGCCGTCGTGGTGATCGCGATCCTGGCGTTCACCGGCGTCCTGAGCGCCGACAATCTGGCCACCGTCATCGTGTTCGTGACGATCGTCGCCGCCGTCATCTACTTCTACGTGATCCTGTCCAGCAAGCACATCACCGCCACCGAACGTCGCCGGGTGTATTCGTTCATCCCGATGTTCCTGGTCAGCGCCGTGTTCTGGTCGCTGTACCAACAGCAGTTCACCGTGGTGACCGAGTACTCCGACAAGCAGCTCAACCGCGACATCTTCGGCTGGGAGATGCCGGTCAGCTGGGTGCAGTCGATCAACCCGGTGTTCGTGATGATCCTGTCCCTGGTCTTCGCCTGGATCTGGACCAAGATGGGCGACCGGCAACCGCCCACCCCGATCAAATTCGCGCTCGGCGTGATCGTGATGGGTGTGGCGTTCCTGCTCTTCATCCCGATGGCCAGCACCGTGCCGAACAGCGCGCCGCTGCTCGGCCTGATCGGCGTGCTGTTCGTCTTCACCGTCGCCGAGCTGCTGATCTCGCCGGTCAGCCTCTCACTGGCCACGAAGTTGGCGCCGGAAGTCTTCCGCACCCAGATGGTCGCGCTGCTCTTCCTGTCGATCGCGCTGGGCACCGCGATGGCCGGCGTGCTGGCCGAGTACTACAACGACGAGGATCAGGTCGCGTACTTCGGCATCCTGGGCGGCATCGCCATCGTCGTCGGCATCGTGCTGCTGGTGTTCACGCCGCCGATCCGCAAGTTGATGAGCGGGGTGCGCTGACGCCGGCCCGGTCGGTCGTGTTGGATGGAGCGCATGTCTGAAGCCAATTCCACCAAGCCGGTCATCGAATTCCCCAACGGTGAGCCGCCGACGAGCCTGGAGATCACCGACATCACCGTCGGCGACGGGGCCGAGGCGAAGCCGGGAGGGACCGTCCGCGTGCACTACCTGGGGGTCGAATTCGCCTCCGGCGAGGAGTTCGACTCCTCCTGGAGCCGCGGCGAATCCATCGAATTCCCGCTGCGCGGGTTGATCAAGGGCTGGCAGGACGGCATCCCGGGAATGAAGGTCGGCGGACGCCGGCAGTTGACCATCCCGCCGGAGCTCGCCTACGGCCCGGCCGGTGGTGGACACCGGCTCAGCGGTCAGACGCTGATCTTCGTCATCGACCTGCTGGACGCCCGCTGATCCCAGCCCCGTCAACGGCGAAGGCCCGCCCACCTCGGAAATTCTCCGAGGGGGCGGGCCTTTTGCTGTGCCTTGGTCGAGCTGGGTGGATCAGTAGCGGTAGTGGTCCGGCTTGTAGGGGCCCTCGACGTCGACCCCGATGTACTCGGCCTGGTCCTTGGAGAGCTTCGTCAGCTCGCCGCCCAACGCCTCGACGTGGATCTTGGCCACCTTCTCGTCCAGGTGCTTCGGGAGCCGGTAGACCTCCTTGTCCCATTCATCGGGCTTGCTGAAGAGCTCGATCTGGGCGATCACCTGGTTGGAGAACGACGCGCTCATCACGAACGACGGATGCCCGGTGGCGTTGCCCAGGTTCAGCAACCGACCCTCGGACAGCACGATGATGGTGTGCCCGTCGGCGAACCGCCACTCGTCGACCTGCGGCTTGATCTCGATCCTGGACGCACCGGAGCGGGCCAGCCCGGCCATGTCGATCTCGTTGTCGAAGTGGCCGATGTTGCCCAGGATCGCCTGGTGCTTCATCCGCTTCATGTGGTCGACGCCGATGATGTCCTTGTTGCCGGTGGTGGTGATGACGATGTCCGCGCGATCGACGGCCTTCTCGACGGTGGTCACCTCGTACCCGTCCATCAGCGCCTGCAGCGCACAGATCGGGTCGACCTCGGCAATGATCACCCGGGCGCCCTGGCCGCGCAGTGACTCGGCGGAGCCCTTGCCGACGTCGCCGTACCCGACGACCATCGCCACCTTGCCGCCGATCAGCACGTCGGTGCCGCGGTTGATGCCGTCGATCAGCGAGTGCCGGACGCCGTACTTGTTGTCGAACTTGCTCTTGGTGACCGCGTCGTTGACGTTGATCGCCGGGAACAGCAGCTCTCCGGCGGCGGCCAGCTGGTACAGCCGGTTGACGCCGGTGGTGGTCTCCTCGGTGACACCCTTGATGTTGGGCGCGGTGCGTGTGTAGTACTGCGCGTCGTTGCTCAGGGACTGACGGAGCAGGTCGAGGATGACGGCGTACTCCTCGGAGTCATCGTCCTGGGTGGGCGGGACGACGCCGGCCTTCTCGTACTGCACGCCCTTGTGGATCAGCAGGGTGGCGTCTCCGCCGTCATCGAGAATCATGTTCGGGCCCTGGCCGTCCGGCCAGCGCAGCATCTGGTCGGTGCACCACCAGTACTCGGGCAGCGTCTCGCCCTTCCAGGCGAACACCGGCACACCGGACGGCGCCTCGACGGTGCCGTACCGGCCGACGGCGATGGCCGCGGCGGCGTGGTCCTGGGTGGAGAAGATATTGCAGGAGCACCACCGGACGTCGGCGCCCAGATCGACCAGGGTCTCGATCAGGACGGCGGTCTGCACCGTCATGTGCAGCGATCCGGAGATCCGGGCCCCGGCCAGCGGGCGGACCTCGGAGTACTCCCGGCGAAGGGCCATCAGGCCGGGCATCTCGTGCTCGGCGAGGGTGATTTCCTTACGGCCGAAATCGGCCAGGTCGAGTGAGGCGACCTTGTAGTCGAGGTCGCCGAAGCGGTCGACGGTGAGCGTGGTGGCAGGCAGCGTTGATGCGGACAACAGTGCTCCTCATAAGGGTGCGGACGGCGCCGCTGGTTGCGGACGCGAGAGCCGGACTCGGGATCCACCCTGCACCGGACGCCCCATCGGAGCGTGCATGTCAACGCTCAGGATACCGACCCACCGTCGAAGGCGGAACTATTCCGATCCTTCAGCGGGTTGTCGACCAGGCCCGGCCGGAGCCCGGCTGCGATCAGTCGCCGCCTCAGTCGTCGCGTGGGAACGTGCTTGGTCCGGGTGATGTACAGCCCGAAAACCAGTCCGATGGCGGCGCAGACGACGATCGACACCACGAACGACCCGGTGACGATGGCAAGGGCGACCCCGACGAGCAGACCGGTCACCGTCCAGATCGCCACCGCGGGTGCCCGCGGTTCGCGGCGTTCCGGGTCTTTTCTCACCGGCCCACCGTAGCCCGGTGGGTGACTGACGGGCCGCATCCGCCACCGACGACGCCGCAGATCGGGCCCAGTCGGTGCAGTGGCCGGCGATGCAGGCAAAATGCCCTCATGAGCCAGGCCGGATCGGATCCCGCCCGTCCCGCTGACCCCGCGGATGGTGTCGAAGCGGTCGGCGACGCCAGTGGAGTCGACGCCGGCGGAGAGGCCGGCGGCAGGCTTCGCCGACCGGCTCGACCGCGGGGCACCCGGCGGGGCCGAAGGTACGGCGAAAGAGCGAGCAGAACTACACCGCTGCCGTCTACGGCTCCGTCCTCGCGGCATCGGTGGTGATCAGCGCCGGTGATCTGCGCGCACCGTTGGTCCTGGCGGTGCTGTTGATCTCCAGCGGGCTGGTGTTCTGGATCTCCCACGTCTACGCAGCCACCGTGGCGTCGGTGCACGGCGGCTGGCACTACGGAGCGATCCGTCGCGGGATGGCCCATGAGTGGCCGGTTGCCTTCGCCGCCGTCCCACCCGCGATCGCCGCTCTGGTCAGCGGACTGCTGCCGAACTTCACCGTCTCCGACGGCGTCTGGGCGGCGCTGATCGTGGCGGTCGCCGAGCAGCAGCTGTGGGGTTATGCGGCGGTCCGGCACGCCAAGCTCTCCGGTCCCGCGCTGACCCGGACGATGCTGCTCAACGTCTTCGTCGGGATTGTCATCGTGGCCCTGAAGCTGTCCATTCCCGGCCACTGACCGCCGCCCCTGGGCGCGCGTGACTCAGACCTCGGCGTCGACCTTGAGCTTGCGGGCCGCCGGGGAGACGATTCCAGCGACGGCCACCAACGCCAGCACCATCAGCAGCGCGTTCAGCAGACCGACCTGTTCGCCGACGAATCCGACCAGCGGCGGGCCGACCAGGAACGCGAGGTACCCGATGGTCGCGACCGCACTGACCCGGGCCGCTGCGTTGCGCGGATCGTCAGCGGCCGCCGACATCCCGACCGGGAAGCCGAGCGCCGAGCCGAGGCCCCACAGCACCACACCGACGCCGGCCAGCCAGGGCAACGGCGAGAAGATGACGACGACCAGACCGACAGCGGCGAACACGGCGGACACCCGCAGCACCGGAACCCGGCCGAAGCGATCGAGCAGGTAGACACCGCCCACCCGGCCCACCGTCATGGCCGTCACGAAGATGCCGAAAACCATGGCTCCGGTGGCGTTGTCGACCCCGTGGCCGTCGACCATCGCCAGCGCGAGCCAGTCACCGGCCGATCCCTCGGCGAAAGCCATGCCCAGCACGATCAGACCGATCAGCAGCGTCCGACGGTCACGCCAGATACCCAGCCGGGCCCGCCAACCGCCGTTGGATTTCTGCTCGTCGCTCTCGCCCTGCGGTGGCGCCGCTGTGGGACGCGAACGGGTCGGGTTGCAGGTAGCGGACGGCGAACAGCGCCCCGGCGATCATCACCGCACCGACGATCGTCAGGTGCACGACGATGGCGATTCCGGCGAATTCGGCTGCCGCACCGAGTGCGGCGCCCAGGATGGTTCCGCCGCTGAACAACGCGTGGAACAACGGCATCACGGTGCGGTCGAGGGCCCGCTCGTTGGCCGCGCCTTCGACGTTCATCGACACGTCGCAGGTGCCGATCCCGAGACCGAACAGCGCGAGACCGCTGACGACCACCGCGCTGACGGCCATCGTCGCGCCGAGCCCGGTCAGCGCAAGGCCGATGCCGGCCGCGGTCAGCGACACCCGAATGGTGTTCGCCGAGCCGATGCGGGCCAGCAGGTGGCTCGAGGAGGTCAGTCCGACGATGGATCCCGCGGCGAGCCCGAACACGATGAGGCCCATCTCGAACGTGCTGGCCCCGAGCGCGTCGCGGATCGCCGGCGTCCGCGCCACCCAACTGGCCATGCCGACGCCACACAACGCGAAGATCAGGAAGACGGCGTTGCGCCAGGCCACGATCTGCTGACGGGTCAGCTGCGACCCTGTCCAGGGGGCGGGGGCGACTGCGGGGTGGGACACGATTTCCTCAAGTTCTGATCGGCTCGGCCGGACGGCGCGGCACGCGGCGGTGTGACGGTGGTGGTCAGGGCTGATTCGGCTGGCTCGGATGACGCGCTCGTCCGCCTCGCTGAGAGTCGAAACGATTCGATTACCGTAATCGACAGCTTCTGTACTGGTCAAGACGCTCGTGCCTATCGGCTACGTCACCCCTGCGCTGGATTCAGCGGCCTCGCGCACATCCTCGTCGAATCGTTTCGAACTACCCTGGAGCGATGGCCGGACCCGTGTCGTCGGATCGTGCCGCCAAGCGGCCCACGCTGGCCGATGTCGCGGCGCTGGCCGGCGTGTCGGTCTCGACGGCATCGTTGGCGTTCAGCGGTTCCGGCCCGGTGTCCGGATCGACCCGGGACCGGGTGCTGGCAGCGGCCGAGGAACTGCACTACGCAGGGCCGGACCCACGCGGTCGGTCGCTGCGGCAGGGCCGGTCCGGGATCATCGGCGTCGTCATGGAGGAGCGCATCCTGTCGGCCTTCCGGGACCCGATCGCCATCGCCATCCTCGACGGCATCGCGCAGGAGACCACCGCCGACGGTCGCGGGCTGCTGCTGCTGGCCGACGTGGGACAGAGCGCCGTCGCGATGGAGTCGGCCTCGATGGACGGCGTGATCCTGCTCGGCTGCAGCAGCCGGATCTCCCGTTCGATCGAGATCCAGCGGCGGCGGGCGATCCCAGCGGTCGCTCTTGGTGGGCCTGCCTTCGATGGTGTGCTGACGATCTCGCTGGACGACGACCTTGCCAGCGAGATCGCGGCCCGCCATCTGGCCGATCTCGGGCATCGGAACGTCGCGATCGTCGCGCTTCCCCTGGACATGGTCGACGGCATCGGGATTCCGCGGGCCGCTGACGGCCGAGGCCGAGCAGGCCGGCACCGTCCAGGTGACCCTCGATCGGCTTCGCGGGGTGCGCGCGGTGTTCCCCGAGTCCACCGGAGTGGTGACGGCCGGCAGCTTCGTGGACGAGGGCATGGTGGCCGGCCATGAACTGCTGGCCGACCCGGATCGTCGGCCGACGGCGATCATGGCGCAGAGCGACCTGCTGGCCGCCGGTGTGATCAGGGCCGCCGAAGACCTGGGGCTGCGGGTGCCGCAGGACCTCAGCGTCGTCGGCTTCGACGGCATCGCACTCGATCGCATCGTGCCGCACGACCTGACCACGATGGTGCAGCCGGCCGCCGAACAGGGCAGGGCCGCCGGACGCGCCGTCCTCGACCTGGTCGAGGGCGGCCAGCCACGCAGTCCGAGAAATTCAGCAGCACGTTCCACCGCGGCGCCACCACCGCCGCACCCCGCATCGGCTGATCGCCCATCCATCGGGACCGTAATCTTGGCCGATGACTCAGGAGAAGCTGCGCAGGGTCGGTCGTTCCGGATTGGCGGTGTCGGCCGTCGGACTCGGCTGCAACAACCTCGGCCGCGAACACACCTCGACCGTGACCCTCGACGCCTCGAAGGAATTGATCGACGCCGCTCTCGATGCGGGGATCACCCTGTTCGATGTGGCGGACATCTACGGCAAACCGCCCGGTCGCAGCGAGGAGTTCCTCGGCGCGGCGCTCGGGAAACGCCGCGGCGACGTCGTGCTGGCCACCAAGTTCGGGATGGACGCGGCCGGCGCGAACGGACCGGATTTCGGCGCCCGCGGATCGCGCCGGTACATCAGGGCCGCGGTCGAGGCATCCCTGCGCAGGCTGAACACCGACTGGATCGACCTCTACCAGTTCCACCAGCCCGACGACGAGACCCCGATCGAGGAGACACTCGCCGCACTGGACGATCTCGTGGTTGCCGGCAAGGTGCGCTACATCGGCCACTCGAACTTCGCCGGCTGGCAGGCGGCCGATGCCGCCTGGGTGGCCAGGAGTTCGTCGCTGACACCCTTCATCTCGGCGCAGAACGAATACTCCTTGCTCAACCGGGATATCGAGCGCGACCTGCTGCCGGCCGCAGAGCACTTCGGCCTCGGCGTGCTGCCGTTCTTCCCGCTCGCCAACGGACTGCTGACCGGGAAGTACTCCCGCTCCGACGCGCCCGCCGGCAGTCGACTGCGCGAACAGAAGCCGCATCTGCTGGACTCCGCGCCCTGGGATCGACTCGAGAAGCTGCAGACCTTCGCGGACGAACGCGGCGTGAGCATGCTGCAGGTCGCATTCGGTTGGTTGTTGGCCAACCCGCAGGTGTCGTCGGTGATCGCCGGCGCGACGTCGACGAAGCAACTGCTGGCCAACGTCGAGGCCGGCACCGCGTTCGTCCCCACGACGGAGGATCTCGAGCAGATCGACGCGATCTTCCCGCCGCCGAGCTAGCTCCGCGATCGACTGTTCACTCGGGCGACTCGGCGATGGATCGGATCGCATCGAGTCGGGTGTCCCACTGCCGGGCCAGTCGGATCATCCAGGCAGCCGTGGCCGTCAGCTGCTCGGACCTGACCGCGAAACGACGCTCACGGCCCGACCGCGTGCTGGTCACCAAACCCACGTGGCCGAGCACCGTGAGGTGCTGCAGCACCGCCTGACGACTGACCGGGAGGTCGGCCGCCAGCGCGGTCGCGGTGGACTCACCGCGACTGGCCAGCAGGTCGAGCAGGCGCCTGCGCATCGGGTCGGCCAGCGCCGCGAGCACCCGGTCGATGGCGGCGCCCGACGCCGTCCCGTCGCGCTCCGGAACCGGTTCGGGCGCGAGCTCAGGCACTGAGGTCGGCGCCCTCCGCATACTTCGCGAAGTTCCCGACCACCTCGGCCCAGCCGGCCCGGTGGCTCTCGATGCCGGCGGTCGCCTCCCGCTCCGGTGGGATCACCAGAGTGGCGAAACCGGTCTCCAGCACCGACAACCGGGTTCCGGCGCCTTCGGGCGTCAGGGTGAACTCGACCAGTGTGGAGTTGTCGTCCGTCGCCTGGACCCCGGGATGCGCACTGGCCCACCGGTAGGCGAAGCGGTGTGGCGGCTGGACGGTCTCGATGCGCGTCGGGAATGTCCCGTACTCGCCATGGTCCAGGACCATGACTCCTCCCGGTCGCAGATCGATCGGTGTGGGCTCGCCCTGCCCGAACCAGGCGCCGATGTGCTCGGAGCTGGTCAGCACGGACCAGACGCGTTCGATCGGTGCTGCGATGACGATCTCGCGGGAAATGCTGTCCGGAGTCATGGCGATCTCCTCGGTCGAAGGAATGGTTACCTGCAACCACAGGTTTGCATATCATGCCGATGAGCGCAAGCCTTCACTTGCACATCCTGGGGCGAGGGGCAAACAGCATCGAGCCCGCGTCCGATATGCGGTACTTTTGTTGTCTTCCTGAACTTTCTCGCCTCCTTGAACTATGGAAACGGGCACGTGCTCAGACCTGGAAACACACCATCCATGTCGCCGGACTCGCTGATCGGCCGAGCCGAGGAATGCGCCGTGCTCGACCGGTTGGTCGAGGAGGTCACGGCGGGCCGGAGCCGGGTTCTCGTCGTCCAGGGTGATCCCGGAATGGGCAAGACGGCCCTGTTGGCCTACCTGGCCGGTCGGCGCAGAGGTATCGACCTGATCCAGGTCACCGGCTCCGATTCCGAGACCAATCTGTCGTACGCCGCCGTTCAGCAATTGACCGCTTCGCGGGAGGCCATCCGTGCCGCCCTGCCCGAACCACAGCGGGATGCGCTGAACGTGGCCATCGGGCTGGCTGCCGGTCCCCCGCCCGACCGGTTCCTGATCGGCCTCGCCGTGCACAAGGTGCTGGCCGAAAGCGCCCGCGCCGGCGGGCTTCTGGTGATCGTCGATGATCTTCAGTGGCTGGATCGGGAGTCGATCGACGCGCTGGCCTTCGCCGCGCGTCGATTCACCGACGAGGCCGTCGGGCTGGTCGTCGCCCAGCGAACCGAGAACGCCGTCGCATCGTTCGACGCATCACCACGGCTCGACCTGCAGGGTCTGCCGTCAGCCGCCGCGAAGCAGCTGTTGGGCCAGGTGGTGACACGCCGCCTGGAGCCACGGATCTCGGATCGAATCGTCACCGCGACGGGCGGTAATCCGCTGGCGATCATCGATCTGGCCCAGGAACTGTCGACCCATCAACTGGTCGGGCTCACCCTGCTCCCGGAGCCGTTGCCGATCGGCAGCCATCTCGAGTCGCACTACCAGCGGCTGACCGCGGCCCTACCACAGGACGTCCAGACCTGGCTGCTGGTCGCCGCTGCCGAACCGGCCGGGGATCCGGCCTACATCAACTCCGCGGCGACCGTCCTCGGGATTGCCGTCGAGGCAGCAGATCTCGCCGAGACAGCGGATCTGGTCAGCTCCGGGACGCAGATCGCATTCCGTCATCCGCTGGTGCGATCGGCCATCTACGTCGGCGCGACCGGTGGCCAGCGACGGCGCGTCCACAACGCCCTCGGCGCGGTCACCCGACGTGCCCGGGACGTCGACAGGCGGGCCTGGCACCTGGCCGCCGGCTGCCTCGGACCTGACGAGGATGTCGCGCTACTGCTGGAGCAGGCGGCCGAACGCGCCCGGGAACGGGGCGGATATTCGGCTCGTGCCGCGTATCTGGCCAGAGCCGTCGACCTGACCGTCGACAGCGCCGCCTGGGTGCAACGGTCGCTGCTGGCCGCGGAGGCGGCGCTGATGGCGGGTCAACCGGATCAGGCACTGTCCCTGCTCGACCGGCTCGATCCGGCCACCCTGGCAGACGTGGACCGCGGCCGACAATTGATGATCAAGGCTTTCGCCCAGGGTTTCTCGGGTGCGGACGCGGCCATGGCGACCGTGCCGGCGATCTGCCAGGCCGCCGCCGCCGCCTTCGAGACTGCCGCGCCTGCGCTCGCCCGCGACGCGCTGATCACCGCCTTCGAACGAGCTTTCGGCGCGGAATGGATGATGACCGGAACGACGCCGGCCGAGCTCGCCGAACACGCCAACCGGCTGCGGCCCCCTCCCGGGGACAGTTCCGTCAGCGGCCTGGTGCTCGCCGCACTCGGCGATCTGGCTCGGGGACCGGTGCCGGAGGCGGTCCCGAAACTGCAGTCGGTGATCGCAGCGCTGCTCTCGGACGACTTGTCGGAGACCGAGATCCTGCGGTTCGGCTGGGTCAGCGTCGCGTTCACCACCGCCGTCTGGGATGACGACGCTCAACTTCGCCTGCTGGGGCGCACGGCAGACGTGGCGCGTCGGACGGGCGCGTTTCAGATCCTGGACGCCATGTTGTACATCCTCTCCCTCACCACCACGATTCTCGGAGACCTGGCCCGCGCAGCCGATCACCTGACCGAGCTCCGCCAGGTCCGTGACGTGTTGGGCATGTCGGCGGCGCAGCAGGAGATGTTCCGCAACAGCGAGTACCTGGCCTGGCGGGGCGAGGAGGACGGCCTGCGCGAGACCATCGACTCCACCGGCCGGGCGGCGGTCGCACTCGGGCTCGGTGGAGCGGAGACCGTTGCCCAGACCGCCCTGATGATCGTCGACATCTACCAGGGCGACTACGAGGCTGCCTACCAGATCGCCCGCCGGAACAGGGATCTGAACTTCATGCAGATCAGTGTCCGCGTGCTGCCCGACCTGGTCGAGGCGGCGGTGCGCACCGATCGCATCGAGCAGGCGACCATTGCCCTGCATGAGCTCCGGGAGATCGCCACTGCTTCCGGCACCAGCTGGGCGCTGGGTTTGCTGGAGCGTTCGGCCGGTGCCGTGGCCGAGGCCCGGGTGGCCGGCGACCTCGACGACGATCCCGCTGACGAGCCCGAGAGCCACTACGCGGCCGCGATCGTGCATCTGACCAACAGCCACGCGCGTGCCGACCTGGCTCGCACCCACCTGATGTACGGCGAATGGCTGCGCCGCCGGAAACGACGTCGTGACGCCCGCGTCCAGCTGCGAGCCGCCGCCGATCAGTTCCAGGCCATGGGCGCCAACGGTTTTGCTGCCAGGGCGCTGCGTGAGTTGGCGGCCACCGGGAGCCCGGCCGGCACCGGCGCGGTCGAGTCGGCTGACAGCGCAACGACACTCACCGTTCAGGAGCAGTCGGTGGCCCGGCTCGCCGCCGACGGCGCGACCAACGCGACGATCGCGACCACGCTGATCCTCAGCCCGCACACGGTCGACTACCACCTGCGCAAGGTGTACCGGAAGCTCGGCATCGGCACTCGCCGCGAGCTTCGAACGGCCCTGGGAGGGCAGATTCCACGCGGCTGAACGCGGTCCCGACTACGTATGACACGGGATTCGCCGCCCTGCCGAGCGGACCAGACTGGTGTCATCAGCAGGCGAGAAAGGACCGGCATGAGCTTCATCTCCGCCGCGGACGGTGCCCAGATCTACTACAAAGATTGGGGCAGCGGGCCGCCTGTCGTGCTCAGTCACGGTTGGCCACTGAACTCGGACAGCTGGGAGGCCCAGCAGCTCTTCCTGGCCGGCAACGGCTTTCGGGTCATCGCGCACGATCGTCGCGGACACGGCAGGTCGACCCAGACCTGGAGCGGCAACGACATGGACACCTACGCCGACGATCTGGCCTCGCTGATCGTCGCCCTGGATCTCCACGACCTTGCGCTTGTCGGTTTCTCCACCGGCGGCGGTGAGGTCGCCCGCTACATCGGCCGGCACGGCACCTCGCGGGTGGCCAAAGTGGTGCTGGTGTCCGCAGTCCCGCCGTTCATGCTGCAGACGCAGGACAATCCCGGCGGGGTGCCGATCGAGGTGTTCGACGGCATCCGCGCCGCCAGCCTGGCCGATCGCTCGCAGACCTATCAGGATCTGGCGGACGGCCCGTTCTTCGGGGCCAACCGGCCGGGGCAGAACCCTTCGCGTGGGATGCGGGACGCCTTCTGGTTGCAGGGCATGCAGTCCGGCCACCGCAACGCGCTCGAGTCCATCGCGGCGTTCTCCGCCACCGACTTCCGGCCCGACCTCGACCGGATCGACGTGCCGACCCTGGTCATCCACGGCGACGACGACCAGGTGGTCCCGATCGACGTCGGCGGCCGGGCTTCGGCCGCCCGGATCACCGGCGCGGAACTCAAGGTGTACCCCGGCGCCCCGCACGGCATCACCGACACCCACAAGGAGGAACTCTCGGCCGACCTGCTGACTTTCCTGAGTACCTAGCCAGAGATACCAACCGTCTCGAGGAGCAGCCGCATGACCAATCCATCCAAGGCACCCGACACCATCGTTCTGATCCATGGCTTCTGGGTGACCCCCCGCAGCTGGGAGAACTGGATCACCCATTACGAGAGCCGCGGTTACCGGGTACTGGCGCCGGCGTACCCGGGCTTCGAAGCGGAGGTCGAGTCGCTGAACGCCGACCCGACTCCGATCGAGGCCGTCACCGTCCCGCAGATCGTCAGCCATCTGGAATCGGTCGTGGGTGAACTGGATTCACCGCCGATCCTGATCGGCCATTCCGCGGGTGGGGTCTTCACCCAGGTCCTGCTCGACCACGGCTACGGCGCCGCCGGGGTCGCGATCAACTCCGCGCCGACGGAGGGGGTGGCGATCATCCCGCTCTCCCAGCTCAAATCGACCTTCCCGGTGCTGAAGAACCCGGCGAACCGGCACCGCGCAGTAGGTTTCACCCTCGACCAGTGGACGTACGCCTTCACCAACACCTTCTCGGCGGAGCAGTCGCAGGAGACCTACGAGCGCTACCACATCCCGGCGTCGGGCAACATCTTCTGGGGCACCGCGCTGGCCAACGTGACCCCGGGACACCAGGGCAACTGGGTGGACTACCACAACGACAAGCGCGCGCCGCTGCTGTTCATCTCCGGTAGCGAGGACCACCTGATGCCGCCCAGCATCCAGAAGTCCAACGCCAAGCACTACAAGTCGGCCACCATCACCGAGATCAAGCAGTTCGACGGGCCCCACCTGCTCCCTGCGCAGGACGGCTGGGAGTCGATCGCCGACTACGCGCTGGACTGGGCCGTGGCCCACGCGACGGGGACCGCCGCCGGCAATCATCAGCGGCAACCCGTCTGCGGCGAGGTCCCCGCCGAGGTATGACCGGGAATTCGCTCGACACCGTCCGTCTCACCCACATCGGCGGCCCGACGGTGCTGATCGAAGTTGGCGGCTGGCGATTGTTGACCGATCCGACGTTCGATGCCCCCGGCCGGAGGTACACCTTCGGCTGGGGGTCGGCCTCCCGCAAGGCGACCGGCCCGGCGATCACCGTCGCGGACCTGGGGCCGATCGACGCGGTCCTGCTCAGCCACGACCACCACGCGGACAATCTCGACGACGCCGGGCGGGCCGTGCTGCCGACCGCCGGCGTGGTGCTCACCACGGCGGCCGGCTCGAAACGGCTGGGGCGCAACGCACGTGGGCTCCAGCCATGGGGCAGCGACCGACTGGAGGCGGCAGGAAGGCCCACCATCGAGGTGACAGCGACCCCCTGCCGGCACGGCCCGCCGGGTAGTCGGCCGATCACCGGTGACGTCATCGGGTTCGCGCTGCAGTGGGACGGGCAACAGCACGGAGCATTGTGGATCTCCGGTGACACGGTGCTCTACGAGGGGGTGCGGCAGGTCGCGGACCGGCTGCGGGTCGGCACCGTGCTGCTGCACCTGGGTGGTGTGCAGTTCGGGGTGACCGGGCCGATCCGGTACACGATGACCGCCGCGGACGGCGTGGAACTACTCGGCCTGCTGCGGCCCAGCACCACGATCCCGATCCACTACGAGGGCTGGAGCCATTTCCGGCAGCAACGTTCGGTGATCGAGCACGAATTCGCTGCAGCACCGGCCGTCGTCAGGGACGGCGTGCGGTGGGCACCGATCGGACAGGCGATCGACGTCCCGGTCTGACTCCTGACTCCCGAACAACAATCAGTCGGCGTCGGACTCGGCGGCCACCCGGTTGGCCAGCTCCAGGGTGGCGTCGTCGAAGAGCACCAGGGTGGCCTGTTCGACCCCGGTGTCGGCGGTGCGGAGCACCTGCAACGCCTGGCGCACCGCGTCGTCCTTGGGCCATCGGTAGACGCCGCTCGAGATCAGTGGGAACGCAAGAGTTCTCGCGCCGAGTTCATCCGCGACCGCCAGGCTGGTGGTGTAACAGGACCGCAGCAGACCCGATTTGTCCTTGGTCTTGGCCCAGGTCGGCCCCACGGTGTGGATCACCCAGCGCGCCGGCAGGTCTCCGGCGGTGGTGGCCACCGATTCACCGGTCGGCAGTCCCTCGGGATAACGGTCGGCCCGGATCTGCTTGCACTCGGCGAGAATCGATTTCCCACCGGCCCGGTGAATGGCGCCATCGACGCCGCCGCCGCCGAGCAGCGAGTGGTTGGCGGCGTTCACGATGGCATCGACCTGCTGGGTGGTGATGTCGCCCTTGATCAGTTCGATCTGCACGCCCGCCTCCGTCGACCGATTCTCAGGCCTGGTCCGGGAGATCGCCGCCGGCGAACTCGCCGGCGCTGTAGGACCCCTCGTCGAGGTACGCCGCTGTCTCGGCCTCCTCACCCCGTTCGGTGAACGTGCCGGGAGCCGCGCTCAGATCTCGGCCGGTAGCTCGGTCTGGTTGGCCGCCGGGTCAGGTCCGGTGGGTGGGTTGTCGGTGTCGGTCGGATCAGTGCTCATCTACTGGTGGTGCCCCCGCGCCGGTTCCGCCAAACGCAGCAGCCGCTCGGCTCTGCATCGTCATCGGCGTTTTGGCCGCCCGAGATCCGGGGTACCTCCGGCACGACACGGCCAGCAAAGTCAGGCAGCAGTGCCGATGACAGCAGCGCCAATTCCAGTGAGGGACATGTGATGACGTCGATCGGCTACACCCTGATGACCGAACAGGCCGGACCACGGGCGCTCATCGAGCACGCCGTCGCCGCCGAACGGGCCGGTTTCGAATTCGAGGTGTCCAGCGATCACTACTTTCCCTGGCTGGACGAGATGGGGCATTCGCCGAACGCCTGGGTGACGCTGGGCGCCGTCGCGCAGGCCACCGACGGTGTGGGCCTGATGACCTACGTGACGGCACCGACCTTCCGCTACCACCCGGCCGTTGTCGCCCAACAGGCGGCGACGCTGCAGATCATCTCGGGCAACCGGTTCACCCTGGGCGTCGGTTCCGGGAGAGGCGCTGAACGAGCACATCGTCGGCGGCGGTTGGCCGAGCGCCAACCGCAGGCAGGCGAAGTTGGTGGAGGCCCTGGAGATCATCAACGCGCTGTTCGACGGCGGTTACGTCAACCACGACGGCAGGTACTTCCAGGTGGACTCGGCCAAACTCTGGGATCTGCCCGATGTCCGGGTGCCGATCGGCGTCGCCGTGTCCGGGCAGCAGTCGTGCGAGCTCTTCGCGCCACTGGCCCAGGTGATGGTCGGCATCGAGCCGGACCCGGAACTCGGTCGATGGTGGGACGCCGCCCACCCGGGCGGAAAGCCGACCCGCAAGGTCGCGCAGTTGCCGGTGAGCTGGGACGCCGATGCCGACGCCGCGACGGCGCGGGCCCACGAACTCTTCCGCTGGAGCCTGACCGACTGGAAGGTCAACGCCGAGCTGCCCGGGACCGCGGGCTTCGACAGCGCGTCGAGCAGCGTCCGGCCCGCCGACGTCGCGGAGCAGATTCCCTGCGGCGACGATGTCGGCGCGATTGTCACTGCGGCGCAGAAGTTCTTCGACGCCGGCTACACCGATCTCGCCCTGGTCCAGATCGGCGGGGATCAGCAGGACAGCTTCTTCGAGGCCGCCGCCGGCGAGATCCTGCCGGAGCTGCGCAAACTCTGACCGCACGCCGCCGAGGCCGGTCAGCGGGCGGAACCGAGAATGTCCCGCGGCCGTCGGGGTTCCAGTTCCGCCCCCGCCTCGATGACCTGGCCGGTCGGCACCCGGCGACGCACCCCGATCAACGCCGGATGCTTGGCATTGGCCGCGCCGACCCGCGCGGACCGGCCGACCACCACGTGTTCGGCGAGCACCGACCGGGCGACCTGCGCACCCGAGCGGACGACGACATCGCTCATCAGCACGCTGTGCCTGACCTCGGCTCCCGGTTCGATCCGGACGCCGGGTCCGATGATCGAATCGACGACGGTCCCCGCGACGTCGGCGCCAGGGGAGAGCCACGCCCGATCGATCTCCGCGGTCCGGTGCACCTTGGCCGGTGCCCGCACCGGCATGGAGGTGATGAACGGCCACCGCGGGTCGTCCATCGACAGCGGCGGACGGTCGGCGAGCAGTTGCAGCTGGCAGTCGAGATAGGCCTCCGGCGTGCCGAGATCCCGCCAGTGGCCGTGATGTTCGAATTCCGCGACCGTTCCCTGATCCACCATCAGCGGCAGCAGCCGTTCGCCGTAATCGCCGAGATCGCCGCCCTGATCGCGCAGTTCCCGCAGCGCGCTGTACAGCCGATCCGGACGGTAGGCGAAGACCTCGGTGCCGACGGTTCGCCCCTTCGGCTGGTCCGGCTTGTAGTCGACCGACCGCACCATCCCGTCGCGGCTGTCCACCAACAGGTACCGCGTCAGGTCGCTGCCCCGCGGCATGCCGGTGGCGACCAGGGTGGCGTCGGCCCTGGCGTCGAGGTGGCGGGCGATGACGTCCCGGTAGTCGAGCTTGAAGAGGTGATCCGCGCTGCAGACCAGCAGGATGTCGGGGTCGAAAGCCGCGATCAGCGGCCAGTTCCGCGCCAGCGCATCGGCATTGCCGCTGGCAAAACCGTTGCGGTCGTGGCCCTCGAACGGCGGCAGGGTGCGGAACCCGCCGCGGGTCCGGTCCAGGTCCCACGGCCGCCCACCGGCCAGGTGCTCGTTCAGCACATGCGGCTCGTACTGCTGCAGCACCCAGACGTCGGTCAACCCGCTGTGCATCGCGTTGGACAACGAGACGTCGATCAGCCGGTAGTTGCCACCCACCGGCAGCGACGGTTTGGCCCGACCGACGGTCAGCGGACCGAGCCGGGAGCCCTGGCCGCCGGCGAGCACGATGCACAACACCCGTGGGACAGACATCGGTCCATCCTGCCCGAGCGCGGCCGGAGCGTTCGGCGAAGAGCGCTGCCGGTGGTCAGCCCAGCGCCGATTCTGACCTCGTCGACCGTCCGCAGGGCGGCTTCCCGGAGCCCGGCGACGGTCGGGCCGGCGCCCAGTACCTCCCGGCTGGTGGTGGGCAGCAGAGCGCCGTGCGCGTCGGCGAACACCAACTTCAGATCGGCGGCGGTCGCGCCCTGCGCACCCAGCCCCGGCGCCAGGATCGGTCCGTTCACCCCGGAGAGATCGACGCCGGTCCGGCCGATGGTGGCGCCGACCACGAGTCCGATCGAGCCGATCGGGTAGTCCCCCGCGTTCACCGCTCCCACCTGATCGACAATCGATTGGGCGACGGTCTTCTCGTCGTCGTGCCGGGCGTGCTGCACCTGCCGGCCCTCCGGGTTCGAGGTGAGGGCGAGGACGAACAGCCCACGGCCCTCGGCCAGGGCGACATCGAGCGCCGGCAGCAGCGACCCGAACCCCAGGTACGGCGACACCGTCAGCGCATCGGCCGCCAGCGGCGAGCCGGCGGTCAGGTAGGCGGCGGCGTAGGCCGCCATCGTCGAGCCGATGTCCCCCCGCTTGGCGTCCAGCAGCACCAACGCACCGGCCTCCCGGGTATCGGCGATCACCCGCTCCAGCACCGCGATCCCGGCCGAGCCGTAGGACTCGAAGAACGCCGACTGCGGTTTCAGCACGGCGACCGTCGGGCCGAGCGCCTCGACCGCGGTCATCGCGAACCGCTCCAGCCCGGCCACCGACGACGGCAGTCCCCAGGCCTGCAGCAACCCGGGATGCGGGTCGATGCCGACGCAGAGCGGACCCCGGCTGTCGATCGCCGTGACCAACCGGTGCCCGAACGGCTCCATGATCGACATCAGTCTCGAACCCTCTCTCTGTCGACATCGGGTCGCGACGCCGTCGAAAATCGCAAGCTACGTGCGGCGGGCGATCGCCCGGTTCAACTCGGACACCAGCGGCGGACCCGAGTAGATGAACCCGGTGTAGAGCTGCAACAGGCTGGCCCCAGCATCCAGCATGCGCAGGCCATCCTGCGCGCTGGAGATCCCGCCGACCCCGATCACCGGGAGGTCGCAGTGCCCGGTGACGAACCGCACCACCTCGAGGGCTCGGCCGGCGAGCGGGCGTCCGGACAGCCCGCCGGTCTCCGCGGCCAGCGCGGTCTCCGCCTCGGTGACGCCGTGCCGGTCGAGCGTGGTGTTGGTCGCGATGACGCCGGCGATGCCCCGGTCGGCACACACCTCGAGCAGGTCGCCGATCGCCTCGTCGGACAGATCCGGCGCGATCTTGACCAGCACCGGCACCGGTGCGTCGTCCCGCCGGTGTGTCCAGGCCAGGCTGCCGGCCTCCGCGGTCAGCGCCCCGAGCAGTTCGTCCAGTGGACCCCGGTCCTGCAACGACCGCAGGCCGGGCGTGTTCGGGCTGGACACGTTCACCGCGATGTAATCGGCATACCGGTAGACCGCGCGCAGCGACGTGAGGTAGTCACCGATCGCCGAGTCCACCGGGGTCACCTTCGACTTGCCCAGCGAGATCCCCAGCGGCACACCGATCGGGCCGAGGCGCTCCAGCCGGGAGGCGAGTTCGCTCGCGCCGGCGTTGTTGAACCCCATCCGGTTGACGATCGACTCGGACTCGGTCAGCCGGAACAGCCGCGGCCGCGGATTCCCGGTCTGCGCATGCGCGGTCACCGTGCCGACCTCGACGAACCCGAAACCCAGCGCGGGCCAGGCCCGCAACGCGACGCCGTCCTTGTCCATGCCGGCGGCCAGCCCCACCGCCGACGGGAAGTCGACGCCGAAGACGGTGCGCGGCGACGGGTGCGCACGGCGAACGGCGCCGAGCACCTTCACCGCCCGCTTCGATCGGGAGATCCTGGCCAACGAGCGCAGCGTCCGGTGGTGTGCGGTTTCCGCGTCCCCCTTGCCGATCCGGAACAGCACGGGGCGGGCCAGGCGCCGGTAGGCCAACCCGGTCACCCCCATGCACCCACGCCCCTGTCGGCTCGGTCGGACATCGCGGACTATCCTGCCTCCCGGTCCCGGCTGACCCGCAACCGGGCATGCAGCACCTGCAGCGGCGCGACCCCGACATCGGACCTGGTGAGCGCCTCGATGCCCTGGATCGCGGCCGCGGCCCCGGCAACGGTGGTGATGCAGGGGATGTCGGCCGACACCGCCGCGGTACGGATCTCGTAGCCGTCCACCCGCGGACCCGACTGCCCGTAGGGGGTGTTGATCACCAGGTCGATCTGGCCCGCGCGGATCAGTTCGACGACGGTGCCCTCACCGGTGCCCTGCCCCTCGAAGTACTTCGAGACCACATCGACATCCATCCCGTTGCGCTGCAGCATCTCTGCCGTGCCCTCGGTGGCCACGATCCGAAAGCCGAGGTCGGCCAACCGCTTCACCGGGAAGACCATCGACCGCTTGTCGGCGTTGGCCACCGAGACGAACACCGTGCCCTTGGTCGGCAGTGAGCCGTAGGACGCGGTCTGCGACTTGGCGAAGGCCGGCCCGAAGGCGGTGTCGATGCCCATCACCTCACCGGTGGAGCGCATCTCCGGGCCGAGCAGCGAATCCACCCCGGTGCCGTCGGGGCGCCGGAAGCGGTGGAACGGCAACACCGCCTCCTTGACGGCGACCGGGGCGCCGGCCGGCATCGCACCGCCGTCACCGTGGGCCGGCAGCATGCCCTCCGCCCGCAGTTCGGCGATGGTGGCGCCGAGCATGATCCGGGCGGCGGCCATCGCCAGCGGTACCGCGGTGGCCTTCGACGAGAACGGCACGGTCCGCGACGCCCGCGGGTTGGCCTCCAGCACGTACAGGGTCTGATCCTTGAGCGCGTACTGCACGTTCAGCAGCCCCCGCACCCCGACACCCAGGGCGATCGCCTCGGTGTGCGCCCGGACCTCGGCGATGTCGCTGCGGCCCAGGGTGATCGGCGGCAAGCACACAGGCCGAGTCACCGGAGTGGATACCGGCCTCCTCGATGTGCTCCATGACGCCGCCGAGATAGACCTCGGTGCCGTCGCACAACGCGTCGACGTCGATCTCGATCGCGTCGTCCAGGAACCGGTCCACCAGCACCGGGTGGTCGTCGGTGATTTCCGTTGCGCGGTCGATGTAGTCGGCCAACGACTCCTCGTCGTAGACGATCTCCATGCCGCGGCCACCGAGCACGTAGGACGGTCGCACCAGCACCGGGTAGCTGATCCGGGCCGCCACCGCCCTGGCCTGCTCGAACGACGTCGCCAGCCCGAAGGCCGGCGCCGGCAGCCCGGCAGCGGTGAGCAGGTCGCCGAAGCGGCCCCGATCCTCGGCCAGGTCGATCGCATCGGGCGAGGTGCCCAGGATCGTCACCCCGGAGTCGAGCAGTTCCTGGGCCAGTTTCAGCGGGGTCTGGCCACCCAGGGTCGGGATGACGCCGGCCACCGTGCCGGAGAGTTGCTCGGCGTGGATGACCTCCAGCACGTCCTCGATGGTCAGCGGCTCGAAGTACAACCGGTCGGAGGTGTCGTAATCGGTGGACACGGTCTCCGGGTTGCAGTTCACCATGACGGTCTCGTAGCCGGCCGCCCGCAGCGCGAGAGCGGCGTGCACGCAGGAATAGTCGAACTCGATGCCCTGTCCGATCCGGTTCGGCCCGGAGCCAAGGATGATCACCTTCTGCCGCTCGGTCTGCGGCGCCACCTCGGATTCGGCAGCGGGATCGGTCTCGTAGGCCGAGTAGTGGTACGGCGTGCTGGCGGCGAATTCGGCGGCGCAGGTGTCCACCGTCTTGTAGACCGGGCGGACACCGAGCGACCAGCGCAGCTCGCGCACCGCCTTCTCCGAGCCGAGATCCGGCCGCAGCGCGGCGATCTGGCGATCGGACAGGCCGTAGCGCTTGGCCCGGCGCAACAGGTCGACCGACAGCTCGTTCGCGTCGTGCACCTCGTCGCCGATGCCGCGGATCAGGTCGATCTGGTCGAGGAACCACGGGTCGATCCCGGTGGCCTCGTGCAGTTGCTCCACGGTGGCGCCCCAGCCCAGCGCCCGCTCGATGCCGTAGATCCGGCCGTCCAACGGGACCTTCAGCTGCTCCAGCAGTTCGTCCACGTCGCCGGTGGCCGACTCGGGCCCGGTCCAGAACCCGGCCAGCTTGGTCTCCATCGACCGCATCGCCTTGCCCAGCGCCTCGGCGAACGAACGGCCGATCGACATCGCCTCGCCCACCGACTTCATCGTCGTGGTCAGGGTCGGGTCGGCGCCCGGGAACTTCTCGAACGCGAACCGCGGGATCTTCACCACCACGTAGTCCAGCGACGGCTCGAACGCCGCCGGAGTCGCCTTGGTGATGTCGTTGGCGATCTCGTCCAGGGTGTAGCCGATGGCCAGCTTCGCGGCGATCTTCGCGATCGGGAAACCCGTTGCCTTGGAGGCCAACGCGCTCGACCGGGAGACGCGGGGATTCATCTCGATCACGATGATCCGGCCGTTGGCCGGGTTGACCGCGAACTGGATGTTGCAGCCGCCGGTGGCCACCCCGACCTCACGCAGGATCGCCAGGCCCAGATCGCGCATCCGCTGGTACTCCCGATCGGTCAGCGTCATCGCCGGCGCGACGGTCATCGAATCGCCGGTGTGCACACCCATCGGGTCGACGTTCTCGATGGAACAGACCACCACGGCGTTGTCCGAGCCGTCGCGCATCAGCTCCAGCTCGTACTCCTTCCAGCCCAGCACGCTTTCCTCGATCAGCACCGAGGCGTGCACATTGCCGGAGGCGCCGCCGTGACCGGCGGCGTTGCCGGTCGATTTCGCCGGCCCGTCGCCACTGACCGGTCCGAACGAGGCCTGCGACGCGGCCAGCCCGCGACCGGCGATCCGCTCGAGATCATCGAGGGTGTAGGCCATTCCGGATCCCAGACCGCCCATGGTGAAGGACGGCCGGACCACCACCGGCAGCCCCAGATCGGCCACTGCGGCGCGGACCTCTTCCATGGTGTGGCACACCGCCGACCGTGGGACGTCGCCGCCGACGGAGCGGACCACGTCCTTGAAGATCTGCCGGTCCTCCCCACGGTTGATGGCCGGGATGTCGGCGCCGATCAGCTCGACGCCGTACTTCTCCAGCACCCCCCGCTCGTCCAGCGCGATCGCGGTGTTCAACGCGGTCTGCCCGCCGAGAGTGGCCAGCACGGCGTCCACCGGAAAGCCCCGGGCCGCCTGGTCCGCCAGGACCTTCTCGACGAATTCGGCGTTGATCGGTTCGACGTAGGTGGCGTCGGCGAACTCCGGGTCGGTCATGATCGTCGCCGGGTTGGAGTTGATCAGCGAGACCCGGATGCCCTCCTCGCGCAGCACCCGGCACGCCTGGGTGCCGGAGTAGTCGAACTCGCAGGCCTGCCCGATGACGATCGGGCCGGACCCGATCACCAGGACGTGCGAGAGATCGGTGCGGCGTGGCATCAGGCGGTGACCTTCCTGCTGGTGTCAGCGGAATGGGCGGGAGCCGGGATGGCCGCACCGTAGTTCGGCGGGGCCGGTTTGCGGGCGACCTTGCCGGTGTCCTCGACCATCAGGTCGACGAACCGGTCGAACAGGTAGCTCGCGTCATGCGGGCCGGCCGCCGCCTCCGGGTGGAACTGCACCGAGAAGGCAAGCCGGTCAAGACATTCCAACCCTTCGACGACTCCGTCGTTCAGGCAGCTGAAGGCGACCTGGACGCGACCGAACTCGGTGTCGGTGACCTTGTCGAGCGGGGCGTCGACGGCGAAGCCGTGGTTGTGCGAGCTCACCAGCACCCGGCCGGTGCCGTGATCGCGCACCGGCTGGTTGATCCCGCGGTGCCCGAACTTCAGCTTGTAGGTGCCGAAACCCAGTGCCCGGCCGAGGATCTGATTGCCGAAGCAGATGCCGAACAACGGGATGCGGTTGGTCAGCACCGCCTTGGTCAGCTCGACCATCGCATCGGCGGTGGCCGGATCGCCCGGCCCGTTGGACAGGAACACCCCGTCGACGCCGAGGGCCTTGATGTCCTCGATCGTCGTGCTGCTGGGCAGCACGTGGGTACGGATGCCCCGGGCAGCCAGCATCCGCGGCGTGTTCGCCTTGATGCCGAGGTCGATCGCGGCGACCGAGAAGATCTCCTCGCCGTCGGCCGGCACCACGTAGCCCGCCTCGGTGCTCACGTCGCCGGTCAGGTCGGCGCCGGCCATCGGTGGCTGCGCGCGGACCTTGGCCAACAGCTCGGGCACCTCGGCGACCGCCGGGCCGCTGAAGATCCCGCATCGCATGGCGCCGGCGGTCCGCAGGTGCCGGGTCAGGGCGCGGGTGTCGACTCCCGAGATCCCCACCACGCCTTGGCGTTCCATCTCCTGTGGCAGGGATGCGGTCGACCGGTAGTTCGACGGGCGGGGCGCGAGGTCCCGGATCACGAACCCGGCCACCCAGATGTCGGGCGACTCGTTGTCGGACGGCCCGAGATCACCAGACGGGTGGTACTCACGGCTGCCGTCACCGGCCACCCAGCCGGTGTTGCCGATCTGCGGCGCGGTCGCCACCACCACCTGCCTGCGGTACGAGGGATCGGTGAGCGTCTCCTGGTAGCCGGTCATCCCGGTGGCGAACACCGCCTCACCGAAGGCCGTGCCGCTCGCCCCGAAACCCTCGCCCCGGTAGACCCGGCCGTCCTCGAGGACGAGGACTGCTGGCGTGCTGTTCATGACGGCGCTCCATTGGTGCTCGGCGAGTCGGCCGCTCGGCCGTTCGGCCTGGCGGCGATCAACTCGTTCGCGGCGACGATCCAGTCGGCCTGCAACTCCGTGTCGTCGGCCCGGAACCCGCTGTCCAGCAGGCGTTTCCCCGAGCTTCCAGCGGACGATCAACACCCCTTCGGCCTGGCCCATCACCTTGCCGGCGATGCCAGGGGCGGTGGTGACCTGCACCAGATCGGCGATCGGCAGGTAGATGTCGCTCTCCCCCTCGCGTTCGACACAGACACCCTCGACGGAGAGCCGGGCCGCGCCCGCCGCGCGGCGGCCGAGACCGCGGGCCACCACCCGGTCCTGCCAATTGCCGGCCGTGGTGGTCGAGACGTAGACACCGGTCAGCGGCGGGGCCAGGTCGGGACCGAGATCGTCGGGGACGGCGGGAAGGTCGGGCAGCGCCGACTGCCGGGCCGCGCGATGACGCCACCCGACGAGCAACCCGTACCCACACAGCACGCAGACCAGCACCAACCCGAGGACCCACAGCACGCGTTCCATGTCCGGCCCCCGTTCAGTGCCCGGCCGGTACGCCGGCATCCGCCGTGCACCGCCCTCGCAGGTAGGTGGCGACCACGCGGCCGGGCAGTTCCATCCCCTGGAACGGGGTGTTGGTCGACAACGACGCCAGTGCGGCACCGTCGACCGTCCATCGGGCCGCCGGATCGATCAGCACCAGGTTGGCCGGTTCGCCGGCGGCGATCGGGCGGCCGTGACCGGTCAGCCGGCCGATCCGGGCCGGCGCCTCCGACATCACCCTGGCGACGCCGCGCCAATCCAGCAGGCCGGGCAGCACCATGGTCTCGATCACCACGGACAGCGCGGTCTGCAGCCCGAGCATCCCCGGACTGGCGTTGTCCCACTCGGTTTCCTTGTCCTGGCTGGCGTGCGGCGCGTGATCGGTGGCGACGATGTCGATCACCCCGTCGGCCAGGGCCGCGCGCAACGCCGAGATGTCCGCCGCCGTGCGCAGCGGCGGGTTGACCTTGAACACCGGGTCGTAGCCGACCGCCCGCTCGTCGGTGAGCAGCAGGTGATGCGGCGTCACCTCCGCCGTCACCGCGGTGCCACGCTTCTTGGCGGCCGCCACCACGTCGACCGATCCGGCTGTCGACAGGTGACAGACGTGCAGCCGGGAGCCGACGTGATCGGTGAGCAGGCAGTCCCGGGCGATGATCGCCTCCTCGGCGACCGCCGGCCAGCCGGTCAGACCCAGCCGCGCGGAGACCTCGCCCTCGTGCATCTGCGCGCCCTGGGTCAACCGGGGTTCCTGGGCATGCTGCGCGATCACCCCGTCGAAGGCCTTGACGTACTCGAGCGCGCGGCGCATCAACAACGCATCGGAGACGCAGTCCCCGTCGTCGGAGAACACCCGCACCCCGGCCGCCGAGTAGGCCATCGCCGCCAGTTCGGCCAGCCGCTCGCCCTTGCGGCCGACGGTCACCGCACCGATCGGGACGACGTCCACCAGGCCGACGTCCCGGCCGAGCCGGTAGACCTGTTCGACGACGCCGGCGGTGTCGGCGGTCGGGTCGGTGTTCGGCATGGCGAAGACGGCGGTATAGCCACCCAGCGCCGCCGCCGCCGACCCGGACTCCACGGTCTCCGCGTCCTCCCGACCAGGCTCACGCAGGTGGGTGTGCAGATCGACCAGCCCGGGCAGCACGACAAGCCCTGCCCCGTCGACGATGTCGGCCTCGGCGGCACGGGCGTCCGTTGTCGCGTCGGGTCCGGTCGCCACGATGATCCCGTCCGCCAGCAGCAGGTCCAGCGGCTCTTCGCCGTAGGGAGCCGCCCCTGCTGATCAGCGTCGCCTGCCCGGTCACGCCACACCACCGCTCTGCTCGATCTCACCGGACAGCAGCAGGTAGAGCACCGCCATCCGGACCGTCACCCCATTGGCCACCTGTTCCACGATCACCGAACCGGCGCCGTCGGCGACCTGCGGGGTGATCTCCATCCCGCGGTTCATCGGACCGGGGTGCATGACGATCCCGTGCGGCGCGATCAGGGCGCGGCGACGCTCGTCGAGGCCGTAGGACCGGCTGTACTCGCGTGCGGTCGGGAAGAACGCGCCGCTCATCCGCTCGCGCTGGACCCGCAACATCATCACCGCATCGGCACCGACCAGGGCCTTGTCGAAGTCGTAGGACACCTCGACCGGCCAGGACTCGACCCCGACCGGCAGCAGCGTCGGCGGTGCGACAAGGGTGACCTCGGCGCCAAGGGTGGACAGCAGCAGCACGTTGGACCTGGCGACCCGGGAGTGCAGGACGTCACCCACCACGACGATCCGGCGGCCCTCCAACGCTCCGAGGTGCCGGCGCAGGGTGTACGCGTCCAGCAGGGCCTGGGTGGGGTGCTCGTGGGTGCCGTCCCCCGCGTTGATCACATGGCCGTCGACCCAGGCCGAGAGCTGTTGCGGCGCACCGGAGGACGAATGCCGGCAGACGACGGCGTCGGCGCCCATCGCCTGCAGGGTCCACGCGGTGTCCTTCAGCGATTCGCCCTTGGACACCGACGAGCCCTTGGCCGAGAAGGTGATGACGTCCGCGGACAGCCGCTTGGCGGCCAGTTCGAACGAGATCCTGGTGCGCGTCGAATCCTCGAAGAACAGGTTCACCACCGTGCGGCCGCGCAGCGTCGGCAGCTTGCGAACCTCACGTCCGGCGATGGCCTGTTCGAGTCGCTCCGCGGTGGACAGCACGTGTTCGGCAGTCACCCGATCGAGGTCACCCGCCGACAGCAGGTGCCGTGGGAGTCGCACCCGATCGGGGGTGATCGCGCTCGGCTGGACCACGAGCTCGGGGATCGGTGCCGTCGTCGTCGTCATGAGTTCCCCATCGTCGGCACGGCCCTGGCCAGCTCGACGCTGTCCATGCCGTCGATCTCGATCAGATGGACCGCGACGTCGTCGCCGAAGGCGGTCGGAATGTTCTTGCCGACGTAATCGGCGCGGATGGGCAGTTGCCGGTGCCCGCGATCGACCAGCACGGCGAGCTGGACGACGGCCGGGCGGCCGTGGTCGCGCAGGGCGTCGAGCGCCGCCCGCACCGTCCGGCCGGAATACAGCACGTCGTCCACCAGGATCACCACGGCGTCGTCGATGCCGCCGTCCGGCAGCCTGGTCTCCTCCAGAGCCCGGGGCGGGTGCCGACGGAGGTCGTCACGGTAGAGAGTGATGTCGAGGGAGCCGACCGCGGTCGGCCGACCGGCGAACGCCGTGAGCCGCAAGGCCAGTCGACGGGCGAGGAACACCCCTCTGGTGGGGATGCCCACCAGCACCACCGGTCGATCGCCGTTGCGTTCGAGGATCTGATGGGCGATCCGGTCGACGGTCCTGGCGATGTCCGCCTGACCGAGGATCTCGGTGAGAATTTCCGGTGCCGCGGTCTGTCCGAGGTGGGGTCGGATCGACCGGGTCGGCTGTCGTGCCGGCCTGAGCAGGGCGGGATTGCGCCACTCATGACCTCCTTTCCCGCCTCACTGGACGGTCCTTAAAGGATGTCTGGGACATCGATCCGGGCGCGCTGAACGGCACGGTCGGCCCGATGCTCAGGGCATGCTATCAACGTCTTCGGCTTGCTCCCGCCGCGTGAGCAGTGGCGTGCGGCTCACCCCGGCGGCGGGGTCGGCGAGTCCAGTTGGCACCAATCTGCCGATTACGACTACTCTGCGTACACAAAGACAGTTTGTTCAGGACTAGAGGTACCAAGGAGCCACCATGTCCCAGGACTATGCCCATGCCCTGGGCGCGCGCCTGCGCGCCATCCGGGCTCAGCAGGGCTTGAGCCTGCACGGGGTCGAGGAGAAGTCCGAGGGGCGCTGGAAGGCCGTCGTCGTCGGTTCCTACGAGCGCGGCGACCGCGCCGTCACGGTTGCCAAGCTGGCCGAATTGGCCGAGTTCTACGGGGTGCCGGTGGCCGAGTTGTTGCCGGACGCGCGGGCGACGCGGCGCGGGTCGCCCAGCCCCAAACTGGTCATCGATCTGCAGCGGCTGGCCGAACTGCCCGCCCACCAGGCCGGCCCGTTGGCCCGCTACGCCGCCGCCATCCAGTCCCAGCGCGGCGACTACAACGGCAAGGTGCTGACCATCCGATCCGAGGATCTGCGATCACTCGCGGTGATCTACGACATGACCGCGGAGGACCTGACCGATCAGCTGATGGGCTGGGGCGTGCTGCCACAGGGCACCGAGCTCGACTAGTCCTGCTCGGGCCGGTTCCGATATGCGGCAACAAGTGTCGCCGGAATCCGGCCGCGGTCGCTGACCGGGATGCCGGCTGCGACCGCCCAGGCCCGAACGGCCGCCGGCTCGACCTCCCCGGCAGGTCGGGGTCCGGGCGCCGGGCGCAGCAGCACCGGTGACCCCGAGGCGAAGCTGAGGTCCAGATCCCGGCGATCCTCCGCGGCGGTCATCTCGACCAGGCAGGCGCCGAGCCAGCGGTAGGTCCACTCCTGGGCCAGCGGCCGGGTCTCGCAGAACACGATCGGCACCGTCGGGAACCTGGCCTGGGTCTCGGCCAGCGACTCGGCCACCCGTGATCCCGGCGTGTGCGGAAGTTTGAACAACCGGCTGTACCTGTCCTCGACGACGACGGCGGCCCTCGGCAGTGCCGCCAATTCCGCGAGGGCGTAGGTCAACTTGCCCGACAACAGACTTCCGGCCAGGTCCTCCAACGTCTTTCGCTCCACCGCGGCGACCACCCGGTCGTCGATCAGCACCGCGTAGTCACCGGCCGGCAATCGGCGGCGGCTGGTGGTCGCCTGCTGGGCGTTGAACGCGTACGGGTACTTCTCGGCGGTGTCCACGACGATGTCCAGCACCTGGCCGTGTGCTCTTGCGGTCGGGATCCGCACCGCGGGGCGGGCCTGCTTCGACGTCCGCGGTGACTGCCAGAAGATCATCTCGCGGCCCCGGGCCTGGGCGATGACGAACTGCGAACGATTCTCCCTGGCCCGATCCAGCACCAGATCGATCGCCGGCCCGCGACGCGTGCAGGTCCGGACGGCGAGCCGCTCGACGATCTCGGCATCGACCGGCCAGCCGTCGGCGCGATGGCAGTAGATCTTCTTCTCCCGCGGCCAGGTCTGCTTGGCCTTCACCACGATGCCGTTCGGACCGAGCGGGATCCGCACCAGGAACGGCAGCGTCGAATCCGGTTCCGGATTCCGCGCAATCAGCAGATCGTCGGGCACGCGGCACAGGGTGCCAGCCGGTCAGGCGCCACGCAATTGCGGGGTGATCACCGCGATCTGGCCCAGCACGCCGTTGACGAACTTCGGCGAGTCGTCGGTGGAGAGCAGTTTCGCGGCATCGACGGCTTCGTTCACCACGACGGCCGGCGGAACATCCAGCGAGTAGAGCAACTCGTAGACGGCGATCCGCAGGACGGCCCGATCAACCGCCGGCATCCGGTCCAGCGTCCAGCCGCGGGCATGCTCGGAGAGCAGGTCGTCGATCCGGTGCTGATGCTCGACCACGCCGCGCACGATCGACTCGGCGTACTCCCCCATCGCCGCATAGGAATGCAGGTCGGGTCCGGTGGGCGGTTCCATCCGCTCGGCGAGCACGACCAGCGGGTCGATGCCGCGGGCCTCGGCGGCGAACAGGACGTCGAGTGCCCGCTTGCGGGATTTACTGCGAGCCGACATCAGCTGTTGACGCGGCCCAGATAGCGCCCGTCCCGGGTGTCGACCTTGATCTTGTCGCCGGTGTTCAGGAACAGCGGGACGTTGATCTCGGCGCCGGTCTCCAGCGTGGCCGGCTTGGTACCGCCGGTGGACCGGTCGCCCTGCAGGCCCGGGTCGGTGTGCGAGACGACCAGCTCGACCGACGCCGGGAGCTCGACGAACAGCACGACGCCGTTGTTCTGCGCCACCATCGCCTCCTGGTTCTCCAGCAGGAAGTTCGCCACATCGCCGACGGTGGCCGCCGGGACGGTGATCTGGTCGAAGGTGTCGCCGTCCATGAAGACGAAGTCGGCACCGTCCTTGTAGAGGAAGGTCATGTCGCGCTTGTCGACGGTCTCGGTCTCCACCTTCACCCCGGCGTTGAACGTCTTGTCGACCACCTTCCCGGTCATCACGTTCTTCAACGTGGTGCGCACGAAGGCCGGCCCCTTCCCCGGCTTGACGTGCTGGAACTCGGTGATGGTCCAGAGCTGACCCTCGAGGTTGAGGACGAGCCCGTTCTTGAAGTCGCTGGTGGAGGCCATGGTGGAGTCCGGTGTGCCTTTCGCTGTGCGCCTGGCAGGCGGTGCCTGCCCGGCTGGGAGATCGTGACGGTCGGTGCCGGCCCGACGTGCGCGCCCGACGGAATCAGGCAAGCACGACGAGCTCTTTGGAGGTCTGCGTGAGGACGTGATAGCCGTCCTCGCGGATCACACCGCTGTCCTCGATGCGAACACCGCCTCGCCCGGGCAGGTACACCCCTGGCTCGACGGTGACGCACATGTCGGGAACCATGATACTTGGCGATTGCCTTGCCAAACTCGGTGCTTCGTGGATCTGCAGGCCGACGCCGTGCCCGAGCCCATGGGCGAACTGCGGCCCGTAGCCGGCGTCGGCGATCACCGTGCGGGCCGCCGCGTCGATCGCATCGCCGGTGGCGCCGATCGTGCAGGCCAGCCGGCCGGCGGCCTGAGCCCGGTCGACCAGGTCATAGATCTCCCGTTGCCAGTCGGCGGGCTGCCCCAGAACCAGGGTCCTGGTCATGTCCGAGTGATAGCCGTCCACCCTCGCGCCGAAATCGAGCTTGACGAAATCACCGGTCGCCAACACCGCGGAGGTGGGCCGATGGTGCGGGATGGCGCTGTTCGGACCGGCGGCGACGATGGTCTCGAAGGCCGGGTCGTCGGCGCCGAGTTCGCGCATCCGCTGATCGAGGTCGAGCCCGACCTGCCGTTCGGTACGGCCGGGCCGGATCCCGCCGGCCGCGATCAGTTCGGCCAACGCGTGGTCGGCGACCGCGCACGCATGGCGCAGCGCCTCGATCTCGCCCTCGTCCTTGATCGCCCGCAGGGTCTCGACCAGGTCGGTGGTGGCGCGCAGCTCGATCGATCGCCCCGTCCCGGCCGCGGCGGCGAGCTGGGTGTCGTGGTCGGCGACGCTGACCGACCTCGCCTCGAACCCGACGATGCCCTCCGGTGCGCGACCGATCAGGGCGAGATCACACGGCCGGGCGATCAGTCTGGGCAGATCGGGGACCTCCGATTCCGCCTGGGTCGTGTAACGGCCATCGGTGCAGAACAGCGTCCGCGGGTCGCCGAGACCACCCACCGCATCCGCGGTCGTGCCGACGATGGTGTCGGCCGGGCCGGTCTCGTCATCGGAGTCGACCACCAGCAGTGCCGCATTCGAGCCGGTGAAGCCGGTGAGGTAGCGGACGTTGATCAGGTCGGTGATCAGCAGCGCATCGACCCCGGAGCGGACCAGCGCCGCTCGCAGGAGTGCGCGTCGTCGGGCGTGGTTCGGGTTCGTCACGATCCAGATGGTAGGCGGGCCCGGCCGTCCCGGTCCGGTCGTCGTCGGCCTGCGGGTCCTATCGACTGAACGGTGTGCAGTCAAACAGCCGCCGCAGGACGCGAAAAAGCCTGCACACGGTGCAGTGGACGGCGTGGACCGGCGGTCACAGGTTCCGCACAGCCCACCAACAGTGGGCACACGGCTTGATATTCAAACGTTCATGTAGCTTCGTTGGCGAAGCTCGTCGACGCCTTTTCGCGATCGACATTTCGCGCAGCGAGGCGCAGTCCAGGACGGCACCTACACCGGCCGATCCCCCGACCAGCGTCAGGAGCTCATCAGATGACCGGAATTCAGCAGAAGTCCCAGCGACGACAGCGCAGGCTGTTCGCCGCCATTGCGGGCTGGGCGTTGCTCGGCGCCGCCAGCACGGGCATCGTCGCGTGCACCAACGCGGCGGCGCAGGAGTCCACCTCCGCCCAGACGGCCGCCACCCCGTCGGCCGCCACCCCCTCGACCAGCGCCGCGTCGACCAGCGCCGCACCGACAAGCAGCAGTGCTGCCGCAAGCACCAGCGCGGCTCCGAGCAGCAGCGCGGCGTCGAGCAGCAGCGCGGCGTCGAGCAGTTCGGCCGAGACCACCACCGCAGCGCTGCCAGTACCTACGCGGACGGCACCTACACCGCCACCGGCAGCTACTCCAGCCCCGGTGGCACCGAGACGATCAGCATCTCGCTGACCCTGACCGGGGACGTGATCACCGCGGCGACCGCCGAGGGCGAGGCGTCCGGCGGACCGTCCAGCCAGTACCAGGGTGAATTCGAGGAGAACTTCGCGGCCCTGATCGTCGGCAAGGACATCGACGACGTCTCGCTGGACAAGGTCGCCGGTTCGTCACTGACCTCGGGTGGCTTCAACGCCGCCGTCGAAACGATCAAGTCCGATGCACTCGCCTAGCCGCCAGCGCCGGGAGTTCGAGGCGATCGGCACCCACTGGCAGATCGACACCGACCTGCAGTTGACCGCAGAACAGTGGGCCGCGATCGACCAGCGGATCGAGGAGTTCGACCGCACCTGGTCCCGGTTCCGCAGCGACTCATTGGTCAGCAAGATCGCCGCAGGACCCGGCAGCTTCGCCTTTCCCGCCGATGCCGGTCCGCTGTTCGCGTTCTACCGGCGGCTCTACGAGCTCACCGGCGGAGCGGTCACACCGCTGATCGGCGGCGCCCTCGAGCACTTGGGGTATGACGCCGGCTACCGGCTGACCGCGCTTCCCGGCCGCCCGGCGACGCCGGCCTGGGACGCGGTGATGACGTGGGACGGCAACACCCTGCACACCACCGAACCGGTCGTCATCGACGTGGGCGCCGCCGGCAAGGGCTATCTGGTCGACATCATCGGCGAACTGCTGCTGTCGATGGGCGTCACGACCTACGTGGTCGACGGCAGCGGCGACCTCGCCCACCGCGGCCCGGACGTCCTGCGGGTCGGCATGGAGCACCCGGCCGACCCGAGCCAGGTGATCGGCGTGGTGCCGCTGGGCAACGCGTGCCTGGCGGCCTCGGCCGCGAACCGGCGCGCCTGGGGCTCGCCCGACCGGGCACTGCACCACATCGTCGACCCGGCATCCGGCGAGCCGGTGGGCGACGTCGTGGCGACCTGGGTGGTCGCCGACTCCGCGATGGTCGCCGACGGGCTCGCGACGGCGCTGTTCTTCCTCGAGCCCGCCGCCCGCGGCACCCTCGAATCCGACTTCGGCGCCCGCTGGGCGCGCGTGACCTCCGCCGGCGCGGCCCAGTGGTCAACCCAGTTCGAAGGAGAGTTGTTCAGATGAGTTCCACCGACACGACAGTTGCTGCCCGCCAACCACTCTCGATCCGGCAGCAGGTCGACCGCCAGCTGGGTCGGGTGACCATGTACCGGCTCGTGGTGCTCGCCCTCGCGGTGCTGGTGGTGCTGGCCTTCGCTCTCTCGGCGGTCGGCACCCTGCCGTACGCGCCGCAGGATCTTGCCCTCAGCCTGCTCGTCCTGCTCGGGGCCGCCTACCTGTCGAACCGGCTGTATGCGGTGTTGTTCGCGGTGCAACCGCACTCCGAGTCGACGATCATCACCGCGTTGCTGTTGTTCTTCCTGCTCTGGCCGAGCAGCGAACCGCTGGAACTGCTGGCGCTGGCGCTGGCCGCCGGCTTCGCATCGGCATCCAAGTACCTGCTGGCCTTCCGCGGCCGACACATCGTCAACCCGGCGGCGATCGGCGTGGTCTTCGTGACGGTGTTGGGTCTGACCGGCGGGGTGTGGTGGATCGCCACCGCGTGGATGCTGCCGGCGGTCGCCGCCCTCGGCATCCTGGTCGCCTACCGCACCCGCCGGCTGCCGATGGTGGGCCTCTTCCTGGCGATCGCGGCGGGCCTGATCATCTCCTTCCGCCTGGGCGCCGGTGACGACATCACGGCTGCGCTCGAGTACGCCTTCGTTTCGACACCGATGGTCTTCTTCGCCTGCTTCATGCTGACCGAGCCGCTGACGTTGCCGCCGCTGTTCCGTCAGCAGTTGGCGGTGGCGGCCGGTGTCGCGGTGCTCTTCGCGCTGCCGAACCTGGTGACCATCGGGGTGGGCGGCGTTCTCGTGCTCTCCCCGGAGCTCGCGCTGGTGCTGGGCAACGTGGCCGCGTTCCTGCTCGGCCAACGGCGCGGCATCGCGCTCACCCTGCGCGAGAAGCGGCCGCTGGGTCCGACGACGGCGGAGTTCGTCTTCACCTCCGACGAACCGGTCACCTTCCGGCCGGGTCAGTACATGGAGGTGACGGTGCCGCACCGGCGCGCGGATTCGCGCGGCATCCGCCGGGTGTTCTCCATCTCCGCCGCCGACAGCGCGGCCGGCACGGTCAGCTTCGGGATCAAGATCCCGGCCGAGGGTTCGAGCTCGTTCAAGCGGACGTTCGCCGAACTCCCGCCGGGCAGCCGGATCCAGGCGACCACCGTCGGCGGCGACTTCGTGCTGCCCGACGATCCGTCAGAGCCGCTGCTGATGGTCGCGGGCGGGATCGGGATCACCCCGTTCATCTCGCACCTGGCCGAGATCACCGGCCCGGCGCCGCGCGATGCCGTGCTGGTCTACGCCATCTCCGATCCGGACGAGGTGCCGTACGTCGATGTCCTGGCGGCGTCCGGACTGCGGGTGGTGCTGGTCGCACCGCGGGCGCCGCGCAACCTGCCGGACGGCTGGGAAGTGCTGACCGGGCGGCTCGATCGGGATGTGCTGGCCGACCGGGTGCCGGATGTCGCCGAGCGGCACGCCTACGTCTCCGGCCCGCCGGCCATGGTCAGCGACATCAGTGCGGCGCTGCGGTCGCTGAACGCCAAGAAGGTCAGGACGGACGCCTTCACCGGCTACTGAGCAGCCCCCGTTCGCCCAGCCTCTCGAGCACCAGCCTGATGCGGTCAGAGGTCGATGGTCCGGACCCGCGGCTTCTGCCCGGCCACCACCGAATAGGCGGCGGCCAGCAGGGCCGGGTCCGGGCCGACCAGTCGCCCGGGCCTGGCCAAGGCGTCCAGCACGACGAACCGCAGCGTGCCCGACCGGGTCTTCTTGTCCGAACCCATGATCGTCACCAGCTCGGTCAGGGCGTCGGGGTCGTACGTGGTCGGCAGGCCGAGGGTGTGCAGGACGGTCAGGTGCCGGTCGGCGGTCTCGTCGTCGAGCCGGCCGGCCGCCCGCGCCAGTTCGGCGGCGAAGACCAGGCCGACGGACACGGCGGCGCCGTGCCGCCACTTGAACCGTTCCCGTTTCTCGATGGCGTGCGCCAGGGTGTGGCCGTAGTTCAGGATCTCCCGCAGATCGGATTCCTTCAGGTCGGCGGCGACCACGGCGGCCTTCACGGCGACCGCACGGCGGACCAGCTCGGCCAACTGCGGCCCGGTCGGGTCAACGGCAGCGGACGGGTCGGTCTCGATGATGGTCAGGATCTCCGGGTCGGCGATGAACCCGCACTTGACCACCTCGGCCATCCCGGCGACGAGCTCATGCGGACGGCAGCGTCTCCAGGGTGGCCAGGTCGGCGATGACCGCGGCCGGCTCGTAGAAGGCGCCGACCATGTTCTTGCCGGCCTCGGTGTTGATCCCGGTCTTGCCACCGACGGCAGCGTCCACCATCCCGAGCAGCGTGGTCGGCACCTGGATGACCTTGACGCCGCGCATCCAGGTGGCGGCGGCGAAGCCGGCGACGTCGGTCACCGAGCCGCCGCCGAGGCCGATCACCACGTCGCGTCGGTCGAGACCGATCTGGCCGAAGACGTTCCAGCAGAACCCGAGCACCGTCTGGTTCTTGGCCTCCTCTGCGTCCGGCACCTGCAGCAGCTGGGCGTCGATCCCGGCGTCCGAGACGGCCTCGCGGATCACCTCGGCCGTCGCCGCCAGCGTCGGCGGATGGATCAGTGCCGCCCGGGAAGCCCCGGTGGCAACGGCAGCGGCCACCAGCTCGTCCAGCAGCCCGCGACCGATCACCACGTCGTACGGGGAGTCGGACGCCACCCGCACCGTCACCGGCTCGGTCCGCTCGCCGACGGTCGCGGCAGCGGTGTGCGTTCCCTGGTCCGAGCTGTCGCGACTGCTCATGCCAGGCCCAGCTTGTCGACGATGACGGCGGCGACCTCGTCGACGGACAGTTCATCGGTCTGCACCACGATCGTCGCCACCTCGTTGTAGAGCGGCAGCCTCGCGGCGAGCATCGCCTTGTAGGTCGCGCGCGGGTTCACCCCGGTGAGCAGCGGGCGGTTCGACGCAAGTCCGGTTCTCCTGACCCCGGTCGGCATGGTCAGGCCGAGGAAGACCACGGAATGCCCGACCAGTGCGGCCCTGGTCTCGTCGGCCAGGATCGATCCGCCGCCGAGCGCCAGGATTCCCTCGTGCTCGGCCAGTGCAATCGCCACCGCCGTTCGCTCCATCGCCCGGAACACCGGTTCGCCGTCGGTGACGAAGATGTCCGGGATCGGCCGGCCGGCCGTCGCCTCGATGTCGGCGTCGGTGTCCCGCAACCGGTGCCCGGTGATCCTCGCCAGCGCCCCGCCGACCGAGGTCTTTCCCGAACCCGGCGGACCGACGAGCACCACCACCGGGGTCATCGAGCCTGCACCGTCGGCAGCACCGACGGGTCGTTCTGCCCGAGCCCATCCGCACCGATCGGCAGGGTGTCGGCGAGCGTCGTCCAGGTAGGCCTGCACGTTCCGGCGAACCTCGGGAACCGAGTCACCGCCGAACTTCTCGGTCACCGCGTCGGCGACGACGAGGGCCACCATCGCCTCGGCCACCACCCCGGCCGCCGGCACCGCGCAGACGTCGCTGCGCTGGTGGATCGCCACCGCCTGCTCGCCGGTGGCGATGTCCAGGGTGGCCAACGCCCGCGGCACGGTCGAGATCGGCTTCATCGCGGCCCGGACGCGCAGCACCTCGCCGTTGGTCATCCCGCCCTCGATCCCGCCGGCCCGGTTCGACCGGCGGGTGACTCCCGGATGACGCGGGTCGATCTCGTCGTGGGCCTTGGAGCCGCGCCTGCGGGCGGTGGCGAACCCGTCGCCGACCTCGACGCCCTTGATCGCCTGGATGCCCATCAGCGCGGCGGCCAGCCGGGAATCGAGCTTGCGGTCCATGTGCACGAACGAGCCGAGGCCCGGCGGCAGTCCGTAGACCAGCACCTCGACCACACCGCCGAGGGTGTCGCCGTCGGCCTTGGCGGCCTCGATCTCCTCGATCATCGCGGCCTGCGAATCGGGATGCAGCGCGCGCACCGGCGAGGCGTCGATCGCGTCCCGGTCGTCCGGGGTCGGCAGGGGGCCGTCGACGGCGTCACCCTCACCGATCGACACCACGTGCGAGACGACCTCGGCGCCGAGGACGGCACGCAGGAACTGCTGGGCGACGGTGCCGAGGGCGACCCGGGCGGCGGTCTCCCGGGCGGAGGCCCGCTCCAGCACCGGGCGGGCGTCGTCGAAGCCGTACTTCTGCATCCCGGCGAGGTCGGCGTGACCCGGCCGCGGCCTGGTCAGCGGGGCGTTGCGGGCCATCGACTTCAGGGCGTCGGCGGTGACGTCGTCCGGCGGGTCGGGGGCCATGATCTGCTCCCATTTCGGCCACTCGGTGTTGCCGATCTGCACGGCGAACGGGCCGCCCATCGACACCCCGTGCCGGACGCCGCCGAGCAGCGTGACCTGGTCCTGCTCGAACTTCATCCGGGCTCCCCGGCCGTAGCCGAGCCGGCGGCGGGCGAGCTGGGTGGCGATGTCGGACGAGGTCACCGGCACACCTGCCGGCAGTCCTTCGAGGACGGCAACCAGGGCGGGACCATGAGATTCACCTGCGGTGAGCCAGCGCAACACGCGCGCCATCCTCCCACGCCCGGATCAGTGGCCCCGCCGGTGCCGACCAACAGGTGTCGGACGCGGACGAGGGTCGCTCACGCCGACGGCACCGACCTGCTGCCCACCGACCGATCGCATCAGCCTGGAACATCCGCCGGTCCAGCAGCGACTTTGTTTCCGCTGGGGACGGGTTCCGGTGACTCAACCCTGTCGGTCAGTGCGCGGCCTCCCAGGCGGCGTAGGCGTCGTGCACCACCCGGATCATGTCGTCCACGTCATCGGTCACGTGCAGCAGTTTGAGATCGGGCGCCGAGATGTTGCCCTCTTCGCAGACGGTCTGCTCGATCCAGTCGGCCAGCCCGCCCCAGTACTCGGACCCGAACAGCACCACCGGGAACTTGGTCACCTTCTTGGTCTGCACCAGGGTCAACGCCTCGAACAGTTCGTCCAGGGTGCCGAAACCCCCGGGCAGACAGACATAGGCCTGGGAGTACTTGACGAACATCGTCTTGCGCGCGAAGAAGTACCGGAAGTTGATGCCCAGGTCGACGTACCTGTTCAGCCCCTGCTCGAAGGGCAGCTCGATGCCCAGCCCGACCGACATCCCGCCGGCCTGCTTGGCACCCTTGTTGGCGGCCTCCATGATCCCGGGACCACCACCGGTGATCACCGCGAAGCCCTCCTCGGCCAGCGCGGCACCGATCTCCTCGGCCTTTTCGTAGAACTTGGTGCCCGGTTTCGTCCTGGCGCTGCCGAACACGGTGACGGCGCGCGGCAGCCCGGCCAGGGCACCGAAGCCCTCGACGAACTCGGCCTGGATCCGGAGCACCCGCCAGGGGTCGGTGTGCACCCAGTCGCTGGGCCCGCGCGAGTCGAGCAGGCGCTGGTCGGTGGTGCTGGAGGTCTGGTCGCGTTGATCGCCGCGCAGCCGCACCGGTCCCTTGAATCGCTCCGACACCTGGCCGTCAGGGAGTGCGGTCGGTGGGTCTTCGAATTCAGTCACACCGGTCACAGTAGTGACGCTGCGGTGGTGATTGGTGAACGGCAGCCGTCAGCGCAGGAAACTGCGCAAGACCTCGGTCATCTCCCGGATCTGCGTCATCGAGACCCATTCCTCCCTGGTGTGCGCCAGCGAGGGATCGCCCGGACCGTAATTCACCGCGGGGATCCCCAGTGCGGCGAACCGCGACACATCGGTCCAGCCGAACTTGGCCTTTGCGCTGCCGCCGGCAGCCCGGACGAACTCGGCGGCCGCGGGCGCCGACAGCCCGGGCAGGGCACCGGCCGCGACGTCGAGCACCGTCATCTCCACGTCGAAGAACAGCTCCTGGAGCACCGCGATCGCGTTCTGCGGGCTGCGGTCGGGGGCGAAGCGGAAATTCACCCGGATCACGCACTCATCGGGAATGACGTTGGAGGCCACCCCACCGGTGATGGCGACCGCGTTCAGTCCCTCGTGGTACTCGCACCCGTCGATGTCCACGATCCGGGCATCGAAGGCGGCGAGCCGGTCCAGGATGGCCGCAGACCGGTGGATCGCGTTGTCTCCCAGCCACCCTCTCGCGGAGTGCGCGCGCCGGCCGCGGATGGTGATGGCGACCGCCGCCGTTCCCTGACAGCCGGCCTCGACCTGCCCGTTGGTCGGCTCGCCGAGGATCGCCAGGTCGGCGGCCAGCCATTCCGGGTACTCGGCCTGGAGCCGGGTGAGCCCGTTGCGTTCGTACTCGATCTCCTCGCAGTCGTAGAACACGAAGGTCAGGTCGCGGCTGGGACTGTCGATGGTCGCGGCCAGGTGCAACAGCATCGCGTCACCGGACTTCATGTCGGTGGTGCCGCAGCCGTGCAGGGTGTCGCCGTCCCGCCGGGAGGGCACGTTGTCGGCGATCGGCACGGTGTCGATGTGCCCGGCGAGCAGCACCCTGGTCGGCCGTCCGAGGTCCGTCCTGGCCAGGATCGAATTCCCGACCCGCTCCACCTGATAGTTCGGCAGGGCCCGCAGCGCCGCTTCGACGGCGTCCGCGATCGGCCCCTCGGATCCCGACACCGACGCGATGTCGACCAGCGCTGCGGTCAACTCGGCCGGATCGGACCGCAGGTCGAGGACGATCGGGCCGGGCGCAGTCGTTGCGTGGGTGGCGGACACGAAGCGCACAGTACCGTCGTTGGCGTGCGCAAGTCGGTCAAGATCAGCCTCGCCGTGCTGGGTCTGGTGGTGGTGCTGGTGGCTGCGGTCGCCGCCGGACTGCTGCTGTGGCGGCCGGCGTTCCTTTCCGGGCCGGAGTGCTCCGTGCCCGGCAACACGACCGGCCAGTCGTCCTCCCCCACGGTGGAACTCACCGTCGTCCAGCTGCAACACGCCTCCACGATCAACGCGGTCGGCCTCTCCCGGGGCATCTCCGAGCAGGGCCGGATCATCGCGGTGGCGACGGCCTACCAGGAGTCGAGCCTGCGCAATCGGCCGGACGGTGACCGGGATTCCGTCGGCCTCTTCCAGCAACGTCCCTCCCAGGGGTGGGGTACCGCCGAGCAGATCATCGATCCGGTCTACGCCTCCAACAAGTTCTACGATGCGTTGCTGGAAGTGCCCGACTGGCAGGACATGTCGCTGACCGACGCGGCACAGGCGGTGCAGTACTCCGGCTTTCCGGACGCCTACGCGAAATGGGAGCCACAGGCCACCACTCTGGTCACGGGACTCTCGGGCGACGACGTCGTCACCCTGAGCTGCGGGAGCGGGGCTCGCGAGCCAACGGCCGCGCACCCGGATCGGCCCGCTCCCGCCGGCACCGACGAGGCCGAACCGGCGCTGACCCAGGTGCTCGCCGCCGCCCAGGCCGAACTCGGCGGGTTGACCGTCGCTGCCGTGTCCGATGACGGCCTGACCGGCACCGTCGACATCGCGCTGCCAGACACCGATCCCACCGCGGCCGGGCGGGCACTCGCCGCGTGGGCGGTCGCCCACGGCACCGGCATGCAGGTCTCGCAGGTCGATGTGCAGGATCGGCAGTGGGCGGACCACGAATGGGCGTCCGCGACACCGATCGACAATCCCGCCCAGGTCCGGATCTCGGTCGAGCAGTAGCGCAGCCGCGGTCAGCGCGGGCCGGCCCGGGTCACGTCGAGAACGGCGGCGGCCCTGCGGATTCCCGGGGTCCTGCTGTGCCTGACCAGTTGCGCCGCCAGCTCCTCCGCCGTGACGGCCGCCGTCGACAGCGCGGCGTCGGCCACGTCGACGGCGTCGCGGAACGGCAGCGTCAAGGCGCAATCCAGCACCGTCCGCGGCACCGACGTCACGGCGGGACCATCCGACGGCCGGACCGCCTCCGCCGGCGTCAATCTGGCGCGATGGACCTGCACCAGCCGCCCGCGACGGGACTTCGTCGGTCCCGCCCTGGTGACATGCACCGGCGCCGGGAACAGGCCGTCCGCGGTCCCGAACGCCGAGATCAGTCCGAGCAGCACGGCCGCCGACAGATGGCTGACCACCGGATCACCGACCAGCAGGGGGACCACCGCGCGCACGGCGGCCCGGTGTCTGGCCACCGGATCCAGCTCGTCGAGGTCGCCGGTCCGCAGGTACACCCCCGGCACGATGCTGGTCAGCTCGCCGGAGCCGAGGGCGCGGCGAATGCGGTTGTCCGAAAGGCCCTGGGACAGCAGATCTGCACGGCGCAGCAACAGCGCGGGAGACGGGAGCGGTCATCCGGGCACTGTTTCTCGCCCGGGCCATCGATGGGCACTGGACGCGCGGCGTTGTGGACAGCCCCTCCCGGCGGGCAGACCGGGGCAGGGCACGACCGAGTTCTGCACAGCGGCGCGGACGTCATTCACCGGCCGCCGACTCGACGTGGTAATCGACCCCGCCGGGCTCCACTGGACGGGACTGCGCGGCAAACAGTGGCACCCCGCCCGACCCGGACATAGGACATGCAGACATGACGAAGATTCGGTGGGGAATTCTCGGCGCGGCGAACATCGCCCGCACCCGGGCCCTGCCCGCGATGGCCCTGGCACCGAGCGTCGAGCTCACTGCCCTTGCCTCGCGCACGCTGTCCGCGGCCACCGAGCTCTGCGCCGAATTCGGCATCGAGCGACCCTATGGCTCGTACGAGGAGTTGCTGGCCGACCCGGACATCGACGCCGTCTATCTGCCGCTGCCGAACCAGTTGCACGCACAGTGGTCGATCAGGGCGATGGAGGCGGGCAAACACGTGTTGTGCGAGAAGCCGCTGTGTCTGACATCCGCTGAGATCGAGCGGGTGCGGGAGGTCCGGGATCGCACCGGACGGCACATCGAGGAGGCCTACGTCTACCGGAACCATCCGCAGTGGTCCGCGGTCGACGACGTGCTGGCCGACGGCACCATCGGCGAGGTCCGTTCGGCCCACCTGACAATGGCCATGCAGTTCCTCGACCCGGACGACATCAGGAACAGCCCCGAGCTCGGCGGTGGCTCGTTGTACGACATGGGCGGCTACGTGATCAGCGCCTGTCGGATGATCTTCGGCCGGGAACCCGACCGGGTGATCGCGGCCCTCGACCGTGACCCGGAGACCGGCGTCGACCGACTGTCCACGGCGATCCTCGACTACGGCGGGGCGCACGCCGCGATCACCGTTTCCATCCGATCCGGTCCGGCCGGTCGCGGCAGCCACCAGTTGCTGTCCGTTCTCGGTTCCACGGGCTGGCTGCGCCTGGACTACCCCTTGGCCCACGCGATGGCGACCGACTGCCACCTGCTCATCGGCGATGCGACCAGCTACGGCAGTGTCCCGACTTCGACCGTCACCTTCGAGCCGGTGAACCAGTACACCCTGCAGGCCGAGCGGTTCAGCCGCCACCTGCTCGGCGAGCCCGTCCGAACCTGGCCGATCGAGGACGCACTGGGCACCCTGCGCATCATCGAGGCGCTCTTCCGGTCGTCGGAGACCGGCAGTTGGGTGCGCCTCGACGACGTTGCCGCCGACCTCACCGGGGCCGCCGACCATTCCGCACAGCAGCTGGAGCACGGTGACCGGGTGGTGGCCGCCAGGGACATCGACTCCACGCAGGGCATCCAGGTGCTGGCCGGCACCGAGGGCACCGTCGCCGAGGATCGCGGCTCCAAGCTGGTGGTGTTCTTCGAGGAGGAGCCGAAGATGATCAACGTCGACGAAACCGACCTGCGCCGCTCGGCCGACTGAGCCCAGCCCGGGTCGGCAATCGGCACCCGACGTGGGCCGACCTGGCGGATCGGCGACCCCCGATAGGCTGCTGGCCGACCGAGGAGAGACCGATGAGCGAACTGATCACTGACGGCGCGTACGGCACCGGGCTGTCGACCGTCACCCCGGACGGGACCGTGCTCGATGTCTGGTACCCGTCACCGGCACTGTTCTCGTCCGACGCGCCGTACCGCGAGCAGCCGGAACTGCGGCTGACCGAGCGGACGGATGACGTTCGGGGCGTGCAGTTGCGGATCGTCCAGGGGCGGATCGCCTCGCTGGCCGACGCCCCGGTCGACACCGTGGACGCCTACCTGCGACTGCATCTGCTCTCCGCGCGGCTGGTCCGGCCACGGACCATCAACCTGGACGGCATCTTCGGCCTGCTGCCCAACAACGCCTGGACCTCGCTCGGTCCGGTCCCGGCGGACGACGTCGAGCGGGTGCGGCTGGAGGCGGTGACGGCCGGCATCCGGCTGTCCGTCTTCGGGGTGGACAAGTTCCCGCGGATGACGGACTACGTCGTCCCGTCCGGTGTCCGGATCGCGCACGCCGACCGGGTCCGGCTCGGGGCCCACCTGGCCGCCGGCACCACGGTCATGCACGAGGGCTTCTGCAACTACAACGCCGGCACGGTGGGCACCTCGATGGTCGAGGGCCGGATCTCGCAGGGCGTCATCGTCGGCGACGGCAGCGACATCGGCGGCGGCGCATCGATCATGGGCACCCTGTCCGGCGGCGGCAAGGAACAGGTGACGATCGGCGCCGGGTGCCTGCTGGGCGCGAACTCCGGCGTCGGCATCTCGCTGGGTGACGACTGTGTCGTCGAGGCCGGGCTGTACCTGACCGCCGGCACCAAACTCACCCTCAAGGCCGACGGTGAGGAGCAGGTCGTCAAGGCCAGGGAGCTGTCCGGGACCGCCGGGTTGTTGTATCGACGGAACTCGTTGACCGGCGGCGTGGAGGCTGTTCCGCGTTCGGGCAGTTGGGGTGGGCTGAACACCGCGCTGCACACGCACTGATCCGGCGGGTCGGGCTCCTCCGATCGGCCGGGCAACACCGTGCGGACGCATGGACAGCGGCGGGTCCCGCCCTGGCCGGCACGTCGGTGCGGGATACTTGACCCGTGCCCACGAGAACCCGAGGTCGAGCCAGCCCGCGGCCGGCGCCGGTCGTGCACCAGGACATCTACTCCGAGCAGGCACTGCACGAGCCGCCGCGAAACGGATCCGGCAAGCGCGCCAAAGCCAACGGCAAGACCTCAGCCCAACGGCAGCGCCCCACCCACCAGCGCGCCACCCAAGAGGGCCCGGCCCGCGGTCCCGGCCGTCGACCCAGGCGGCACCGGACGCACCGGACGGCGACGAGGTCCGAGAGCACCAGGTACTGGCCCCGCCGATCCCGGCCCCCCGTCGGCCGGGGCTGATCCCGACCGAGATCGCCGACACCATCGGCCCGGTGCTGGGCAAGGCCATCGCCGACATCAAGGCGCACGAGGACGGCAGTCGCCGCGGCGGCGACATCGAGGACGTGCACAAGATGCGGGTCGCCACCCGCCGGGTCCGCGCCTACCTCAAGGCCGCCCGACCGGCTCTCGACCGGGTCGCCACCGACCGGTTGCGGGCGGACGTGCGCGAGCTGGCCGGCACGCTCGGGGTGATCCGCGACAACGACGTGATGATCCACCAGCTGCACATCGAGGCCGGCCTGTTGGGCGACCCGGACACCGGTGCGCTGGAACACCTGATCACCAGGCTGGACACCGAGCGGATCGCCGGCCGCGACCGGCTGATCAGCGAGTTGGACGATCCCTCGTACCAGGAGCTGTTGGCCGAGCTGGAGGCCGCCGCGTTGCAGCCGCCGGTGGCTGACCCGTGGGCCGATCTGCACGAGTTGGCCGCCGACGAGTGGTGGGTGCTCGACAAGGCGCACCGCAAACTGCACCGGACGTTCGGCAAGAACCCACCGAACGACGAGCTGCACGAATTGCGGATCTACGGCAAGCGTGCCCGTTACGCGGCAGAACTGTTGCACGACAAGGGCGCTGTCAGCGACTTCCTGGCCGCGCTCGCCGCCTTCCAGGAGGTGCTCGGCAACCACCAGGACGCCTGCGTGCTGGAGGACAAGCTCCGCGAGCTGGTGGAGGAATCCGGTGATGCCCGAGCGGGGATCGCCGCCGGCCGGGTGATCCAGGGGTGCCACGAACGCCGGATCGCCGCACGGGCGGCCTACCCGGCCGCCTGGAAGAAGGCGGAAGCGGCCGGCCGCAAGGCCTTTGCCGGCTGATCATTCGTGAAGCCCGACTATCGCATCGCGACCCGACCGCAGGCCGACCCGGCCGCCGTGGTGCAGGGCGATCAGTTCCGGATCACCGTGCTCACCAGCGGCCTGCTGCGCCTGGAGTACTCCCTCGACGGCGTGTTCGAGGACAGGGCAAGTGCTTTCGCCCTCTTTCGCGATCTGCCGGTGCCGTCGTTCCGGTTGATCGACACCGACCACCACCTGGAGATCGTCACCGACCGGGTGCACCTGGTCTATGACCGTGGCCCGTTCTCGACCAGTGGTCTGAGCATCCAGGTCCGCGGCAATGTCAGTTCCTACCACAGCATCTGGCGCTACGGCGAAACCCCGGACGACCTGCGCGGCACCGCCCGCACGTTGGACATGGCCGACGGCGCGGTTCCACTGGAACCCGGGGTGGTGTCCGGCTGGGGCTTCGCCGTCCTGGACGACTCCCGCACCCTGCTGCTCACCGACGACGGCTGGGTCGCGCCCCGCGACGGCTCCCGGACCGACCTCTACTTCTTCGGCTTCGGCCTGGATCACCGGGACGCGATCAAGGCGTTCTACGCGGTCTCCGGGCCGACCCCGGTGCTGCCCCGGTTCGCGCTGGGCAACTGGTGGAGCCGCTACCACCGGTACACCGCCGACGAATACGTCGAGCTGATCACCAGGTTCGCCGACGAGGGCATCCCGTTCTCGGTCAGCGTGCTCGACATGGACTGGCACCTGGTCGATGTCGATCCGCAGTACGGCAGCGGCTGGACCGGCTACAGCTGGAACACCGAGCTGTTCCCCGATCCGGCCGGGTTCCTGCAGTGGTTGCACGACAAGGGTCTGCGGGTGACGTTGAACGTGCACCCGGCCGATGGCGTCCGAGCCTTCGAGGACGTCTACCCGCAGATGGCCAAGGCGCTCGGTCGGGATCCGGAGTCGGGCGATCCGATTGCCTTCGACGTCACCGATCCCGAGTTCCTCACCGCGTATTTCGAGATCCTGCACCGCTCGCTGGAGCGCACCGGCGTCGACTTCTGGTGGATCGACTGGCAGTCGGGCCCGCACTCCAGGGTCGCCGGGATCGATCCGTTGTGGATGCTGAACCATTTCCACTTCCTGGACAATGCCCGGGACGGCAAGCGGCCCTTGACGTTCTCCCGCTACGCCGGGCCGGGCAGTCACCGGTACCCGGTCGGTTTCTCCGGTGACTCGCTGATCACCTGGGCGTCGCTGGACTTCCAGCCGTACTTCACCGCGACGGCGTCGAACATCGGTTACGGCTGGTGGAGTCACGATGTCGGCGGCCACATGTTCGGCAGCAAGGACGACGAACTCGCCACCCGCTGGGTCCAGCTCGGCGTCTTCTCCCCCATCCTGCGCCTGCATTCCAGCCTCAGTCCGTTCAACACCAAGGAGCCGTGGCGATTCGGCCCGGAAGCCCGCGCCGTGATGACCGAGTTCCTGCGGCTGCGCCACCGGCTGGTGCCGTACCTGCACACGATGAACCATCGAGCCGCCGCCGGTGAGCCGCTGGTCCAGCCGATGTACTGGTCGCACCCCACCGACCGCGACGCCTACCAGGTTCCGAACCAGTTCATGTTCGGCACCGAGTTGCTGATCGCACCGATCACCGCGCCGAAAGATCAAGGCGTGCAAGTCGGCAGCGTCCGCGCCTGGCTGCCGGAAGGTGTCTGGGTCGATCTGCTCAGCGGTCTGCGGTACACCGGTGGGCGCTCCGTGGTGATGCATCGCGATCTGTCTTCGATCCCGGTGCTGGCCCGTGCCGGAGCCATCGTGCCGCTCACCGCGGAGCTGGTCCCGGGCAACGCGACCGACAACCCGGCCGCGCTCGAGGTGCTGGTGGTGATCGGTGCCGACGGGTCGTTCGAGATGATCGAGGACGACGGCACCGGTTCCGGTCTGGACGAAGAAACTGTTGCCCGGACCCCGATCTCGTTCGATCAGGCGTCCGGATCGGTGACGGTGGGCCCGGCGGCCGGTGCGACAGGATGCCTGCCCGACCTGCGCAGCTGGCGGATCACGTTCGTCGGAACGGATGCTGTGGCGGACGACCGGATCTCGGTCTCGATCGACGACGCGAGCGGAACGGGAACGATCACGACGGAGACCGGGCGGGTCAGTGTGACGGTCGACGACATCGCGCCGACCCGCGCGCTGCGGGTGAGCGTCGGGCCGGAGCCGGCCCCGGAACCGAACGATGTCGCCGGCCGGATCTTCGCGCTGCTCGACCGGGCGCACATCGAGTACGAGGCGAAGAAGGACATCTACGCCCTGGCGACGTCCGATCGGCCGCTGGCGGTGCGGATGTCGCACCTGCAGGCACTCGGTCTCGATCGTCCGCTGGAATCGGCGGTCAGCGAGATCCTGCTGGCTTCCGCCGAGTCATCACCGCACTGACGGCAGCCGTCGATCCGACTTCAGTTCGGCGGCAGCGGCCGAACCGACGTCGTGCAGGTGGTGGACGAGATCGTGCACGAAGTACTTGCCCAGGGTCTCGACGGTGAAGATGGAGCCGTTGCTGCGACGTCCGGTCCTGGCCCACTCGTCGTCGGCCACCGCATCGAAGATCCCGGCAGCGGACGCGGCCCACGCCGCCAGCTCACTCGAGACGACCTCGGGATCGCTCTCCCAGTAACGCTTCTCCAGGGCGGTGACGTCCTGGTCCCAGTTGGCGAACTGCGGGTCGGCGCTGTGCAGCATCAACCGCGCCCGGGCTCCGAAGAGTTCGTACACGTCGCGGCAGTGCGCGCCGTACTCCAGTGGCGACCAGACCGTCGGCGACGGCCTTCGGCGGACCTCGGGATCGGCGAGCACCTCCTGCCAGACCAGGGCGGTCCGGCGGACGACCGCGGCGATCTGATCCGGTTCCAACCGGTTGGCATCGAATCCGCACTCCGCGCACGGCCGCTGCAGCACCCAGGTCCAGTCCTTGTCGTCGGCCTCCGGGGTGGCCGGAACCGCCGCACCGGCCTCATCCTGCAGGTCACCGGTGTTCGTCATCGGCTCACCGCCGGCGGGAGCGGGCATTCTCCAGCCGGCTCGCGGCCGACTTGACCCGCTCGTCCGATGCGGTCAGCGCGACCCGGACATGGTTGGCGCCGGCCGGGCCGTACACGGTCCCCGGGGCGACGAGGATGCCCTGTTCGGCACACCAGTCCACCGAGCGCATGGCGGGCTCGCCGCGCGTGCACCACAGGTACAGCCCGGCTTCCGAATGGGTGATCTGAAATCCCGCGCTGTCCAGCGCGTCCCGCAACAGCTCGCGGCGGTGACCGTACCGGCTGCGCTGGGCGAGCACATGGCCGTCGTCGTCCAGCGCCGCCCGCGCGGCCGCCTGGACGGGGCCGGGCACCATCGCACCCAGATGCCGACGCACCGCGATCAGCGACGCCACCAGAGCCGGATCACCGGACACGAAACCGGCCCGGTACCCGGCCATGTTGGACCGCTTGGACAGCGAGTGCACCGCCAGCAGCCCCGTGTGATCGCCGCCGCAGACGTCCGGATGCAGGATCGACATCGGCGTCGACTCCCACCCCAGGTCGATGTAGCACTCGTCGGAGGCCACGATCGCGCCCCGCGACCTGGCCCACGTGACGATCTTGGCCAGGTGCTCGGGCGGCAGCACCCGCCCGGTCGGGTTGGACGGGGAATTGATCCAGATCAGCGAGATCCGCTCCGGCCCGAGCGCGGTGAGCGAATCGGACCGCACCGCGGTCGCGCCGGCCATGATCGCGCCGATCTCGTAGGTCGGGTACGCGAGTTCCGGGATCACCACCACGTCGCCCGCGCGCAGCCCGAGCTGCGTCGGCAGGGAGGCCACCAATTCCTTGGATCCGATCGTCGGCAGCACGTTCACCGGATCGAGGTCGGGCACTCCGTGCGCACGACCGAGCCACTCGCTGTACGCCCGACGCACCGCGACGGTGCCGTGCACCATCGGGTAACCGGGCGCCTCCGAGGCGTCACCGAGTGCTGTCCGCACCGGCAGCGGCACCCGGTCGACCGGCGTTCCCACGGACAGGTCGACCAGACCCTCCGGATGCGCGGCCGCCACCGTCCGTGCGGGCAGCAGGCTGTCCCACGGGAAGTCGGGCAGCTGGGTGACCGGTGCGGCCGGTTGCGGAGTCAGTTCCCCTCCCCCATCGGCGGCAGGGCGGCGATCGCCGGGTCGTCCTTGGCCAGCTTGCCGGTCTTGGACGCACCACCCGGCGAACCCAGATCGTCGAAGAAGTCGACGTTGGCCCGGGTGTAGTCGGCCCACTCGGCCGGCACGTCGTCCTCGTAGAAGATGGCCTCGACCGGACAGACCGGCTCGCAGGCACCGCAGTCGACACATTCGTCGGGGTGGATATAGAGCATCCGACCGCCTTCGTAGATGCAGTCGACGGGACATTCCTCGACGCAGGCACGGTCGAGAAGGTCCACACACGGCTCGGCGATCACATAGGTCACGTCGGTTCTCCACACTAGGGTCGGCACGCCATGGTGGCGGCGGACAGGGCACTGACAAGTATCACCCGCGCGCGGGTCTGCGTTGAACTCAGCCGGGTTCGACACCGACCGGCGGGGCGTCTTCCGCTTCGTCGTCCCTGGCCTGCGCCGCGGCGCGTTCGGCGGCGAGCCGGTCCCGGAGCCGGTCGCCCCAGATCAGCCCCAGGGTGGCCGCCGCGGCCAGCGACCCGAGACCGAGCAACACCATCACCCGCCACTGGCCGTCGATCACGGTCAACGGCAGCCCCGGCATGATCGTGTTCCGGCTCAGCACCAGCCACACCGAGACCGCGAACCAGGCGGCAACCGGGAGCACGGCGGCCAGCACCGATCCGGTCAGCCGGTACGCCGCGCGCGGCCCGAGGATCATCGCGCCGACTCCGAGCAGAGCACTGATCGGGAATGGAACCGCGCCGATGTGCATCGGGAGAAACGCCAGCCCCAGCACAGCGGCGCCTGCCGCCAGCAGGGTGATCAGGGCTACCAACAGCCAGTCGACGACCGTTCCCACTTCCGCAGCCCCATCGGCCGCAGCCCCATCCGCCGTCGTCCCACCGCTCTCGGTCTGACCGCCCGCAGTAGCACCGCCCGCTGCCCCGTGGTCGACCGGCCCGTCACCCGTGGTCCCGTTGTCGGCTGTGAGAGTCGTCTCGGTGGCCGCCCCGGGCGAGTCGTCCGGAGCGCCGGGGCCTTCTGCCGCGCCGATCGGTGCCGCGGTCAACGGAGCCCCGCGAAGACGTCGGTCGCCGGTGCGCCGTCCGCAAGCCGGGGCGGCGGCTCACCGACCAGCAGCCGGAAGTACTCGGTGTCCGGGAGCGGCTGCGCGATCCGGTTGGAGAGCGCGAATCCACCCGGCAGCAACTCCACCTGGGTGCCATGGGCCCCCAGCGCCCGCTCCCTGCGCCCGTGCGACCGGCGCGATCGGAACCGCCACCGCGACCAGGTCGTCGGCCGCGAGGAAGCCCACATCGGCGGCGCCCGCCTGCAGGTGGTCGGCCGGACCGGTGAATGCCGCGAACGACGCCAGGGTCGCCGTCGACGGCCGGATCACGGCGAGCACCCGCGGGATCCGCCACCGCGCGCTTGCCGCCGCTGCCAGAGCAACCTGATGGGCCGCAACATGATCGGGATGCCCGTACCCACCGTCGGCGTCGTAGGTGAGCAACACATCGGGTTCGGTCTCGTCGATCACCTCGACCAGCGCGGCGACCGCCCGATCGTGGTCCGGACCTCCGGAGGCGGCCCGGACGAAGGCGCGCGGGTGTTCGGCGGACGGCGTTCCGACCATCCCGGAATCGCGGAAGGTGCCGATCCCCCCGAGCAGCCGTTGGTCGGTGATGCCGAGCGCTGCGCAGGCCGCGCGCAGCTCGGTCAGCCGATATCCCCCGAGCTGGTCGGCGCGGTCGGCCACCAGGCCCTGGAGGTCGTCCCCGATCACCTCGCCCTGCTCGCCGAGGGTGGCCGTGACCAACGTCACGTCCGCGCCGGCAGCCACGGCGGACGCCAGCGTGCCGGCCATCGTCAACGACTCGTCGTCGGGATGCGCGTGGACGGCGAGCAGGCTGCGGGACACGACTTCGAGCCTAAGTGGTCTCGCCCGTATGTTCTTCGGGGGTCAGGCGCAGCGCGGTCGGGTACCGACGGGGGTCGTGTGCCTGGGGGGAAGCCCACGGGGTCAACCGGAAACGGACTGCAGCAGCCGCAGATGGTGAGAGCGGATGGGGTACTGGTACCCGATAGGCATTCCGACAATCCGACGCGCGAAGGCTGATCGTGAGCACATTGATGACTTTGACGGCGTGACGCGGGGGGCGCCGGCGGGCCGGGCGAGGACGACCGCGGTGGGTCCATCCATCGCGGCCCGGAACTGAGGGTGCACGGCATCCCCGCCGGGCTGACCCTGATCGACAGCACCATCTCCACCACTGGCGTCTTCATCGGGACCTATGTCCCGGCCGGGGAGATCGCCATCGGCTCATTTGCCCTGGACCCGAGCATCCTGATCGGGCCAGGCTTGTTGGGGCAGCCGCGAGATATCAGCGGACATCGCCCGGTGTTGATCGTGTGGCGGCCAGGCTTCTACCGGTAGCGGTGGGTCCGCGGTGAGGTAGCGATGGCCGGTGGGTGTGGTCCAACTGGAGGCGTGCTCGCCGGTGCGGGCCGACATGTGCCCGGCATGGGTCTTGGCTCGGTGATCGTGCCGGCATTTGTCGTTCAGGTTCGAAGCGGTCGTCGGACCGCTCGGCACTGGCACCAGGTGGTCCAGATCGCAGTCCGACGCCGGTTTCGTGCAGGTCGGTCCGCTGCAGGTGCCGTCCCTGAACCTGACCGCCATGCCGAGCTTGCGGGACGGGAAGCGACCCATCTCGGTCACGTCGAGCAGGTTGCCCAGCTCGTCGGTGAGCAGCCGGTAGAACAGCGTGCCCGGTTGCTGCGCCATGTCCCGAATCGTGCCCGCGGGCACCATCGCGGATCGGTCCATCAACTGCCCAGGGGTGTTCGTGGCTCCGGCCAGCGACTGGATCGACACCACCACGCCGATCACCACCGGCGCGGGCCGGACCTCATGCCCACCCGCGCAGGGCGTGACCCGCCAAGAGCCGTTCCCGGTGCGACCCTGACTCAGCGACCATGGGGGTTCGGGTGGGTCCGCTGATCCCGACCACCGCGGATCCGCCCGGAAGGCCGCCGCCGGCAACTCCCAATCCCCGGCATCCCAATCGGTTTCGCTGAACTCACCGTCATCCGGGAGCTCGTCACCCGGGGCTGAGTCGTCCAGAAACTGATCATCTCCGTCCACGTCATCCGGATGCCGGCCGATCGGTTGCCAGTCGTTCTCACGCCGTCGATCTTCATGCTCATTCGGCTTGCCGTCACCAGGCTGCGATGTCGCGGCTGCGGGATCGTCGAACGGCGCCGGCCCAGAGTCCTTCGGGGAGGAGTCGCTCGGTGCGGTGCCGCTCGGGCAGGTGTCAGCTCGAACGGTGCCGTTCGGAGTGACGTCGTTCGAATCGGTGTCGGCCGTCGCCAGCCGTACGCGTTCCAAGGGTCAGGTCGTCGGTCGGCGACAAGTCGCTCGGCGCGGTTGGGTCGTCTGAACCCGGCGTGTCATCGGCATCGGTGTTGTCGAGGTGATCATCGCGATCGTCGTTGGCGTCCCACACCACATGACAACCATTGCTGATCCGGCCACACAGCATGTCCACCAACGCGTCCGACCGACGTTGCCGCATCGTCCGCAGATCGCCCGGCGACGCGGCCGCTGCCAGCGACGACAGAATCCTGTCGATCGCCGCCGCATCCACCGCCGACATCATGCAACTGAGGAAACTCATCCCATCGACATCCGGCCGCACCGAGGCATAACGGTCGTCCATCGACCTGCGCAGACGCTCATCCTGTTCCTCGGGCTCGAACCGGGCGATGAACTGATTCAACCAGCGCCCCAACAACTCCGGCGTCTGACCGACGGCAACTTCCACCACCAGCGAATTCAGCAACTGCTTCGACGAATCGTGCACCAGGCGCCGCAGCGCCCGGTTGATCCGCAGCACCCGTTCCTGATCGATGTCTCCTGCCACCCACGCGTCCCAGGCATCAGGACACTCCGCCTGCACCCGCCTGGTCATCGCCACGATCCGCTGCGCAGCGAATTTCGAGGTCTTCACCGCCAGGCTGATCTCCAGTCCGGCGAACTCGCCGGCCTTGAATCGAGGGTCCTCGCCCCGCGCACGCCGCTCCGCGATATCCCTGTTGTCACAGGCTTTTCGGGTATCAGCGAATTCCACCATCAACTCGGCCCGCCGCGCCTGCGCTCGACTCACCGCCGCATCCTGCGCCCGCAACTCATCGATCAACTCCCCCGCCCGACCCCCGGTCGGCACCCGCACCATCCCCATACAAGGAAGCTACAACCACCCACCGACAGTCACTTTCTGCGACGAAAGTGCCGCCCAACAAACACTTTCTGCAACTGACCCCGTGAAATGTTCACGCTCAGGCCGGTTCTCCCGCCGGCGATCACGGCGTCAGCAGTTCGGGCGGGCCGACCCGCCTTGGTGGTCTCGCCCGCCAGCGGCTCTACCCCGACAACCCCACCGCCTGAACCTGAACCACAACCCCCGAAGAACTGATAGGCGAGATCACTGAGCCCGGTGCGGACCGGGTTCAGACACCGCCGAGGTTGGCGGTCGGGCCCTGCTGTGCCTCGGTCTCCTTCGCCTTCGAACGAGCCTCCTGCTCGGTCATATCCGCGATCACACCCTGCGTGGCGTCCAGGTCGTCGAGCCCGATTCCGGCGGCCAGGATGGCGTCGCGCTCGATCCGCCGACGGCGTTGCTCGTCGGGATCCGGCACCGGAACGGCGGCGATCAACCGCTTGGTGTAGCCCTGCTGCGGATCGTTGAGGATCTGCTCCCGGGTGCCCAGCTCGACCAGGTGACCGTGGTGCATGACCGCGATCCGCCGCGAGAGGATCTCCACCACCGCGAGGTCGTGCGAGATGAACAGGCAGGCGAAGCCCTTCTCCTGCTGCAGTTCCTGGAACAGATCGAGCACCTTGGCCTGCACCGAGACGTCGAGCGCCGAGGTCGGCTCGTCGGCGATCAGCAGCTTCGGTTCGAGCGCGAGTGCGCGGGCGATCCCGACCCGTTGTCGCTGGCCACCTGACAGCTCGTGCGGGTAGCGGTTGCGCATCGAGCGGGGCAGCTGCACCCGGTCCAGCAACTCCTCGACCCGCTTGCTCAGGGCGGCGCCCTTGGCCTCGCCGTGCAGCAGCAGCGGCTCGCCGATCGACTCACCGATGGGCAACCGGGGATTCAGCGACGAGCCCGGGTCCTGGAACACGAAACTCACGTCACGGCGCAGTGCCCGCAGATCCTTGGTGTTGACGCCCACCAGCGACGAACCGACGACGCTGGCCGAGCCCTGGACGATCGGCAGCAGACCCACCAGGGCGCGGCCGATGGTGGTCTTGCCGGAGCCGGACTCGCCGACCAGGCCCATCACCTCGCCCCGACCGAGCTGCAGCGTGAGGTCCTCCACCGCCCGGAAGGCGGGCGTGCGCCCGCGCTTGGGGTACTCGATGGCGATGTCCGTCAGCTCGACGATCGGCTCGACACCCTCGGCCAGCCCGGCCCGATGCACCACGGGCTCCGATGGCGGTTCCGCCCGTTCCTCCGACGGCGGCGCAGGCCGTTCCTTGACCAGGGTCGGGATGCCGACCTCGTCCGGCGCGCCGACGGCCTCGTCCAGCTTGCCGAGGGTCTCCAACTCGTCGGCGTTGGTCACCGAGCCGAGGTGCGGGACGGCGTTGAGCAGCTGCACCGTGTACGGATCGATCGGCCGGTTGAAGACCTCGTCGGCGGTGCCGGACTCGACGATCCGACCCTCCTTCATCACCAGCACCCGGTCGGCCATGTCGGCGACCACGCCCATGTCGTGGGTGATCAGCACGATGGCGGCGTCGATCCGGTGCTTGAGATCGCGCATCAGCTTGAGGATCTCGGCCTGCACCGTGACGTCGAGTGCGGTGGTGGGCTCGTCGGCGATCAACAGCTCGGGATCGCAGGCCAGCGACTGGGCGATCATCGCGCGTTGCCGCTGACCACCGGAGAGCTGATGCGGGTAGGAGTCGACACGCCTTGTGGGGTCGGGGATCTCGACCATGGTGAGCAACTCGATGGCGCGGGCGCGGGCGGCCTTCGGCGACATCGCGTTGTGGCTGCGCAGCATCTCACCGATCTGGAAGCCGATCGTGTACACCGGATTCAGCGCGGTCATCGGTTCCTGGAAGATCACCGACACCTCGCGGCCCCGGATGGACCGCAGTTCCCGGCCGTCCGCTCCGACCAGTTGCCGGCCGCCCAGCTCGATCGATCCCCTGACGTGACTGTTCTTGGGCAGCAGCCCCAGCAGCGACATCGCGGTGGTGGACTTGCCCGAGCCGGATTCGCCGACGATGGCCAGCACCTCGCCGCGGTTGAGGTCGAAGTTGGCACCGACCACAGCGGGGTACCAGGTTCCGTCGACCCAGAAATCGATCCCCAGATCGCGGACCGAGAGAACGGGGGCGTCAATCGTTGTCGTCACAGCAGAATCACCCTCCCAGAGATGCAACGATGAACCGATGGCGACCGTGTACCGAACCGGCTCCAGCCGGGTGCTGGCGGCATCGATCGGCGCCATTGCCGCGATCGGCCTGATCGCGCTCGCGGTGGATGACGGCCTCGCCGGCGTGCTGCGGTACGGCTGGTGGATCGGCCTGGCCGCGACCCTGGCCTGGGCGACCTTCTGGAACCCCAGGATCGAGGTGGACGACTCCGGCGTCACGCTGGTCAACGTGTTCCGGACAATCACCCTTCCGTGGCCGTCGATCTCGGGAATCGACACCAGATGGGCACTGACCCTGCGCACCGCGTACGGGTCGTACGGTGCCTGGGCCGCGCCCGCGCCCGGCCGGCACGGCACCAGGGACACCACCGAGCAGGACGTCAAACACCTGCCGGCGTCGACCTTCGGGGTCGGCGACAGCGTCCGACCCGGCGACACGGTCAACAGCCCGAGCGGCCGTGCGGCGCTCGCCGTCCGGCAGCGCTGGGAGGCACTGCGCGAGGCGGGCTACCTGGACAACCCGCGGCTGGAGTTCGACAAGCCCCCGGTGCGTTGGCATGTCGGCCTCATCGCGGTGATCCTCGCGTTGATCGCGCTCGGGATCGCCGGCCTGGTGGTGTGAACCGATCATGCCGGTGAGCCGTCCGAGGCTGCCGGTGCGGTGCTGGGTGCGGCAGGATCCTCGCCTTCCACTTCCTTGAGGTCCTTCTGCTTGGGCACCCGCTTCTGCCGGGGATCGAAGGCATCGCGCAGTCCGTCGCCGATGAACTGGATGCACAGCACGATGATGATGATGAAGACGCCGGGCCAGACGAACAGCCACGGCCTGGTGGTCAACGCGCCGGAGTACTGGCTGATCAGCGATCCCAACGAGATGTCCGGCGGCCGGATGCCGAATCCGAGGAAACTCAGCGCCACCTCGGTGAGGATGCCGGCGCCGAGCAGCAGGGTCATGTTGACGACGATCACCCCGACCGAGTTCGGCAGGATGTGCTTGAAGATGATCCGCGCCGACGACGCGCCGGCCACCCGGGCGGCATCGACGAACTCCCGTTCTCGCAGGGCGAGGAACTCGGCTCTGACCAACCGGGCCAACCCGACCCAGAGGAACAACCCCATGACGATCGCGACGGTCAGCACGCCGCTGGCGCCCAGTGCGTAACCGGCGACGGCGGTGATCAGGATGATCGGGATGATGATGATGACGTCGGTCAGCCGCATCAGGATGGCGTCCCACCAGCCGCCGAAATAACCGGAGACCGCGCCGATCACCACGCCAAGGGTGGTGGACAGGATGGCCAGCACCACGATGACCACCATGGTGTTCTGAATGCCGCGCATGATGGCCGCGAACAGGTCCCGACCGGTCTCGTCCTGACCGAACGGGTGATCGCCGATCGCGAATCCCTCGCCGCCGAAGAACGGCAGGGAGAGCGTCGGCTCGCCGCGCGGGTTCAACGGCGGCGGCCGGTCGTAGGGGGTCCACTTCCACCAGCCGGGGATCGGGCCGATCCCGATGCTGGTGAAAGAGAGCACCAGCACGAAGATCAACACGATCAGCGAGACCATGGCGCCCTTGTGCCGGAAGAACCGGCGCCGGACGATCTGCGACTGGGAAAGGCCGACGGTTTCCTTCTGTTCCAGCGTCACCTCGTCCGGCTCCGGCGCTACGGCCTGACCGGGAGTGTGCTGGAGATCCGGCGCGCCGGGAGTGGCTGTCATTGTCCCACCCTGATTCTCGGGTCGAGCGCGGCGTACAGCAGGTCCGCGATGATGTTGAACAGCACCGCGACGGTGGCGACGACCAGGAAGAACGCCATCACCGGGTTGGGGTCGCTGTTCAGCAGGCCCTGCTGGAACAGCCGGCCCATCGCATCCCACTGGAAGACGGTCTCGGTGATCACCGCGCCGCCCAGCAGTTGCCCGATGTCGAAGGCGACGATGGTGGCCAGCGGGATCATCGCGTTGCGGAACGCATGCCGCATGATCACCGTCCGTTCGGTCAGACCCTTGGCCCGCGCCGTCCGGATGTAGTCCTGGTTGAGCACCTCGAGCATGCTGGACCGGGTGTATCTGGTGTAGCTGGCGAGCGAGATCAGGATCAGGGCCAGGGTCGGCAGCAGCAGGTGGGTGAACAGATCCACGGAGTGGATCCAGAAGTCACCCTCGAGCCCGGCCTGCGAGTCCCCGATGGTCTTGATCGGTCTGCCACGGATCGCCGGGTCGTTGGTGTACGTGCTCCAGGCCTGCATGCTGCGGTCCAGGAAGATCACCGCACCCATCAGGAACGCGGTCAACGCACCGGTGCGGGCGGAAAGGCCGCGGTCGTCACCGCCCCAGAGATAACCGATCCCCATGCCGACCAGGACGGCGACGACGGCCAGACCCACCAGCAACCAGAACGAGAAACCCTCGTAGAACAGGAACTGCAGCGGATACCAGACGGCCATGCCCGACGACGACGACGGTCAGCGCGGTGTTCAGCGCCTTCCGGTTCTTCAGGCCGGCCGTCAGTTCGGTGACACCGAAGGCGATGGCCACGCCGATCACGGCGATCATGATCGGGCCGAATCCCGGGTCCAGCAGCCACTGGGTGACCGACATGTAGTAGAAGATGCCGCCGACGATCACCGCGCCCGCGCCGCCGAACAGCAGCCGTCGGGGTTGGCTGCCGCCTATCAGGCTGTAGCCGACCAGGAAGGCGATGATGGCCGCCAGCCAGATGAACCACCACGGTATGTGGGCCCCGGCGGCGATGAAGTCGTTGAACTGGATGGCGACGAACTCTTTGAGCAGCACGGCGACGAAGAACACCGGCAGCGAGAAGAACAGGAACGTGAAGAAGGTGATCGTGTAGTCGAACCCGGAGTACTGGCGCAGGGCCGTGATGATGCCGATGGCGATACCGATCATCACCGCCAGCACGATGGCGGCCAGCACGAGCTTCAGGGTGATCAGGATCCGGCCGACCAGATCATCGGCGACCGGCTGATTGGTGATGGTGGAGATGCCGAAGTCGCACTGTCCCACCACGCATCCCGCAACACCCTTGAGCCAGATGAAGTACCTGACGACCGGGTTGACATCCAGGTTCAGCGCCGCGGTCAGCGAGTCGATTCTCGCCTGACGGGCGATCGGGTCGGTGATGCCGTAGGCCGGGGCGAGCGGGATCACCGGCGTTCGCCACCAGGATGTACACGATGAACGATGCGCCGAGGACGACGAAGAACCCGGCGATCAGTCGCCGACGATGTACAGCGCCATGGAACAGTCAACCCCTTCACGAGGCGATGCGTGGCCGTCGGTGCTGGCGGACCACGCCCCGACGGTATGCAGACTCTAGGCCCAGGTATCGGATCAGCCTGCGCAAGCACGATTTCGCTGACCCGCTGATGCGGTCCGCTGACACCGGAGAGAACTCAACGCTCGACCCGCCAACGGCGAGGGCGCCGGCCCATGGATCTCGAGCCGGCGCCCCTGCCGTGTTGGCTCACCGCTGCGCCCGCGACTGCGGGCGCAGCGGATCAGGTCGTCCTACTGCTGTTACGGAGCGGTCCACTCCCAGTAGTTGAACAGCACGCCCGGCGACAGCGGGAGATCCGAGACGCCGTCGACCTTCGTCGAGTTCCAGGCGGCCACGTTCGGGAACTGGAAGATGACAGTTCCGAAAGCGTCGTCGACCAGGTGCTTCTCGATGTCCGACAACTGCTTGAAGCGCTCCTCGTCGGGCAGCACACGCACCGGTGATGGTGTCGAAGGCCGTGTCGACCTCCGGGTTCGAGTACTTGCCGTAGTTGTTCGAGCCGGTGGTGACGTAGTTCGCCTGCGACTCGGCAAGGCCGGTCGAGGTGTTCTGCCAGCCGAACAGCGATGCGTCATAGCCGCTCGATGGTCGGCAGCAGGGTGCCCCAGCTCGGGCTCTGGCCGTCGATCAGGTTGAAGCCGGCCTGCTGGGCCGATGCCTTCATCAGGTCGTATTCGTTGGAGCGGCGCGGGTTGTTCGCCGCGTACAGCAGCCGGACGTCGATCGGGCCGGTGACGCCCGGCCTCGGCGAGCAGCTTCTTGCGCGCCCGGGATGTCCACCTGGTCGAAGGCACCCATGCCGTTGGCCTCCGACACGACGTCATAACCGGGCGCACCCGGCACCAGGATGAACGACTCGCGCAGCTTCGGCTTCCGGGTTGATCGGCTTGATCAGCCGGTCGAGGATCTCGGTGCGCGGAACGGTCTTCAGGAAGGCTGTCCGCACCGCGAGCGCCTTGTGCGGCATCCCCGCCGTAGGTGGCCGGGTCGAACGGGCCGCCGTTGGCGAAGACCAGGTCGACGTGCTCGTAGGTGCCACCGTCACCGGTCTTGACCTCGATGCCGCGATCCTTCAGACCCGAGACGGCCTGGTAGATGTCGGCCGTCGCCTGCGGGGAGATCACGTCGATCTCTTCGTTGGTCAGCGCCTGCACCGCCGCGGTCGGGTCACCGATGATCGAGTAGCTGATCTTGTCGAAGGACGGGATCGGGCCCCAGTTGTAGTCCGGGTTCCGCTCCAGCGTCAGGTTCGTCCGCTGCGCGTAGGAGGTGACCTTGTACGGGCCGCTGGACAGGTACAGGCTCGGGTCGGTCGGCAGCTGATCGGCGTCGAAGCCGGTGTTCCAGAAGTCGGAGATCGGCTTGAGCTTCGCCTTGTCGTTGTTCTTGAACGCGTCGATCAACGCCTCGCTCGCGGTCTGCCGGATCGGTGATGCCGAGGGCCTTCGCGCCGACGACGTGCGCCGGGATCAGCGTGCCGGCCGCGCCGTTGTTCGCCGGGCAGGCGGTCTGGTAGTCGAGGTAGTACTTCGACCAGACGAAGGTCGCCGAGCGGCCGTCGTCACCGATGGTCGGGAAGTCCTTGATCAGCGACAGCGACGGGTCGACCTTGTCGAAGGCGACTCCGGCGGACGGCAGCAGGTTGCCCTCGTCGTCGAGTCTGGGCCTCCTCGTCGTTGAAGTTGCCCGCTCTGCGCCGCCCAGGACAGCACCAGGTCGGCCGCGCCGACCTGCACGCCGTCGGACCACTTGACGCCCTCGTTGACGGTGTACTTCACGGTCAAGCGGGTCGAGCGAGACGATCTCGCAGGTGCCGAACTGATCGTTGTTGATCAGGTTCAGATCTTTGTCGTAGTACGTGAACCCGGTGTTGGTGAAGTACTGGATGTTCGCGCTGGCGATGGCGTTCGCGTGGGTGGTGTTGTTGTTGAACGACAGGGGCGGATCGTTCCAGGCCACCCGGACCTCGCCGCCCTTCTTGGCCGGCTCCTCGTACGGTCCGTGCGGGATACCGCAGCCGGATCCGCCGACCTTGCCGACATTCTCGGCACCCGGCAGCGAGGTGGCATCGGCTCCGGCGCTTGCTCCGCTGCTGGCGGCCGCGCTGCCCGACGATTCGGCCGGGGCGGCCGTGGTGCTGCCGCCCGCCTGGCCGGGGGTGCCGCTGCAGGCTGAGATGACCAGCGCTGTCGCAGCTGCGAGGGCAGTGAGACCCACTACCCGAGATTTCCTCATGAACAATCCTCCTCATGGCGCCGTTCGCCCACGCCGGATGAACCTTGGCAGGTCCCTCTGATGGGTGCGACGCACGTCACCGACGTGTCTGACCTCACGACCTTACGAGCAGTCCCAACATCTGGGCGCCCGACGTGGGCAAATTGTGACCGAAGGTTAACAAGGTCTGAGACCTTGTTAGGGATGAAACGGACGAATACACATGAAACGCTCAACGTTCAAGAACCGATTTCACCCAATCGGGCGAACGGCAGGAAGATCTCCGGTACAACTCCCATCGATACCACAGAGGCTTCCACGAATTTGTACAGTGACCGGCTATATTTCGGCGCCTGGATCGCGACGGATCCAGGACCTCCACCGGCCGTGCTGTGCCACCCTGACACCGTGCCAGCTCCGGGTCGTGCGTCGCGTGAACGGAGGGTCAGTTCGTCTTCCGTCCGACGACGGGCATCGCCGCCTGCGTGCTGTGGGGACTGCTGGCCGTGCTCTGGCTCGCATCGGCCGCGGGGTCCGGGTGGTCGATCCTGCTGGCCCAACTGCCCGCGGTGGCGCTGATCTCGACCGTCGTCTACGCCGTCTGCGGTCGTCCCCGGGTCATCGTCAAACCCGAGGAAGTGCTGCTGCGCAACGTCGTTCGGGACACGACCATCCCCTACACCGCCATCAGCGAGATCGACACCCGTTACACCCTGACCGTCACCACCGCGGACGGGCGCCGCCATCAGGCCTGGGCGGCACCGGCCGGCGGCCGGTTCGGCGCGGCCCGGGTCACCGACGAGGAGCGCAAGTCGCTGAGCTTGTCCGGCCCGGTCGAGGAGATCCCGGCCAGCGCCGGGCTCCGCAGCGACGCCGGTGCCGCTGCCGTCGCGATCCGCCGCCGGTGGCAGGCGATCACCGAACGGGGCGACGCGGGGCCGGGTCCGGGCGTGGCCACCGTGCGTTGGGCGTCCGGCGTGCTGATGGTCCTCGGCGATCAGCCTCGCGGCAGCCGTGGTTGCCGCTGTGGCGTGAGCGCCGGCTACCCCGCACCGGTGGTCGTCGGGCCGGGTCTCGGTCGAGGTCCGCGGTGGGTCGAACAGGCTCCGCTTGTCGGGTGCCGCCTCGTCGGGATCGGCACCGGCGGCCAGCAGGGCGCGCCGCCCCTCCCGCCTGATCGCCTGCTCTGCCGGATCCGGGACCGGCGCGGCCGCGAGCAGCCGCCGGGTGTAGGGGTCCTGCGGATTGCGCAGAATCCTTTCCCGGGAACCGATCTCGGCCAGCTTGCCGCGGTGCAGCACGGCGATCTGCTTGGCCAGGATCTCGACCACCGCCAGGTCGTGACTGATGAACAGGCAGGCGAAGCCGTACTGCTCCTGCAGGTCCTTGAACAACTCGAGAACGTGCGCCTGGACCGAGACATCCAGCGCGCTGGTGGGTTCGTCGGCCACCAGCAGGTCCGGTCCGAGCGACAAGCGCGCGGGCGATGCCGACCCGCTGCCGCTGACCACCGGACAGCTCGTGCGGATAGCGGTAGCGGTAGTCGCGGCGCAGCCGCACCGAGTCCAGCAGCTTCTCCACCCGGCCGGCCAGGGCGCCCTTGCGCAGCTTCTCGTGCAGGAACAGCGGTTCGCCGATCGATTCCCCGATCGTCATCCGCGGGTTCAACGACGATGCCGGGTCCTGGAAGACGATCGCGACCTTGCGCCGCATCGGCATCAGGTCGCGTCTGGGACAGGCCCTTGATGTCCCTGCCGGCGATCTTGATCGACCCGTCGGTGATCGGCAGCAGGCTGGCCACCGCCCGGCCGATCGTCGACTTGCCGGACCCGGATTCGCCGACCAGCCCGAGGATCTCGCCCTGTGGGACCTTGAAACTCACGCCGTCGACCGCCCGGAACGGCGGCACCCGCCCCCGCCCCGGGTACTCCAGCACCAGGTCGACCACCTCCAGCGCCCAGTCGGTCGGCCGGTCGTCCTTGCCGTCGGGGGTGACGGCATCGGCGATCTCCGAGCCGAGGTGCGGCACCGCGGCCAGCAGATCCTGGGTGTAGGCGTTCTGCGGGTAGGAGAAGAGCTCCTGGGCCGGCCCGGTCTCGACGATGTGGCCGTTCTCGCATCACCACCACCCGGTCGGCCAGGTCGGCCACCACCCCCATGTCGTGGGTGATCAGCAGGATCGCCGAGTCGAGCCGGTGGTGCAGATCCCTGAGCAGGTCGAGGATCTCGGCCTGCACGGTGACGTCCAGCGCGGTGGTCGGCTCGTCGGCGATCAGCAGCACCGGATCGCAGGCCAGCGCCATCGCGATCATCATCCGCTGCCGTTGCCCGCCGGAGAGTTGGTGCGGGTACAGGTCGAACCGCTTCTCCGGGTCCGGCAGATCGACCAGCGTCATCAACTCGATCACCCGACGGCGGGACTCCTCCGGCGTCATGTCGAAGTGGCTGAGCAGCATCTCGTTGACCTGGAAGCCGACGGTGAGCACCGGGTTCAGCGCGGTCATCGGCTCCTGGAAGATCAGCCCGATCTCCTTGCCGCGGACCGCGCGGAGCATCGGCTCCCGGACGCCGATCAACTCGCGCCCGAGCAGGGTGGCGCTGCCGCTGACCCTGGCGTTCTGCGGCAGCAGACCGAGGATCGACATGGCCGACACGGACTTGCCCGATCCGGATTCGCCGACGACGGCCAGCACCTCGCCCGGGTTGATGTCGAACTCGACGTCCTCGGACGCCATCACCCAGGAGCCGTCGACGGAGAAGTCCACCCCGAGTCCGCGAACCTTCAGGATGGGCTCGCCGGACCGGACCGTCTCGAAGACCGGATCGAACACGTTGCCGACTGTCATCTGTGCCTCTCAGGCAGCTGGCGGCTCATGCCTTTGCCCTGGTCTGCCGGGGATCGAACGCATCACGCAGGCCGTCGCCGATGAAGTTCACCGACAGCGAGATGAGCACGATGAACACACCGGGCCACCAGAACAGGTACGGCCGCACGTCCATCGCCTGGCGGTACTGCTGGAGCAACAACCCGAGCGAGATGTCCGGACTCTTCACCCCGAAATTCAGGAAGCTCAAGGCGGTTTCGAGCAGGATGGCACCGGAGATGGCCAGGGTCGCCGACACCGTGATCACCCCGACGGTGTTCGGCAGGATGTGCCGGAAGATGATCCGCCGGCTGGAGGCGCCGACCGAACGCGCAGCGTCGACGAACTCCTTCTCCCGCAGCGAGAGGAACTCACCACGGACGATGCGGGCCAGCGAGGTCCAGGTGACCAGGCCGAGGAGCACCCCGAGCCCGACGATGCCCGAGCCGCCGATCTGACCCGCGATCACGGCCGCGATGGCCAGCAGCGGGATGGTGATCATCACGTCGGTGAAGCGCATCAACACCGACTCGATCCGACCCCGGAAATACCCGGAGACCGCGCCGATGACGGTCCCGACGATGGTGCTGACGATGCCGACGATGAACGCGATGATCAACGACTGCTGCAGCCCGCGCATGGTCAGGGCGAAATAGTCGCGACCCTCGTTGCTCTGCCCGAACGGATGATCCCCCCAGGCCGGCGGGAAGATCGACAGCGTCGGCGCACCGCCGTCGGTGAGGGTCGGCTCGAATTCGGTGTAGTCGTACTTCCACCACCCGGGGATCGGCCCGAACCCGATCGACGAGAAGGCCAGCAGGATGATCAGGGCCAGCACGATCAACCCGGCCCTGGCCGCCTTGTGCCGGAAGAACCGCTTGGCGACGATCCGGAACTCGGTCTTGGCAGCCATCGGCGCGGAACCGACCGGCGGCCCCATTCCGGTCTCGGCGAGTTCGTTGTCGATCCCGACGAACGTCGCCATCTCCAACTCGGTCGAGGGCACGTTGGCGGGCGGAATCCGCTCCGGTTCGTTCTCGATGTCTTGGGCCATCATCACGCCAATCGGATGCGCGGGTCGAGGTAGGCGTAGGCAATGTCGGCGAGCATGTTGAACAGCACGATCGCGGTGGCCGACACCAGGAAGAAGGCCATCACCGGGTTGGGGTCGATGTTGCTCAGCGACGTGGTGAACAGCTTGCCCATGCCGCTCCAGCCGAAGACGGTCTCGGTGACGATCGCGCCGGAGAAGATCGCCGCGAAGTCGAAGGCCATCAGCGTGGCCAGCGGGATCAGCGCGTTACGGAACGCGTGCCGGACGACGACGGTGCGGTTGTTCAGGCCCTTCGCCCGAGCGGTCCGCACGTAGTCCTGGCCCATCACGTCGAGCATGCTGGCCCGGGTGTACCTGGTGTACAGCGCGAACGAGGCCAGCATCAGCGCCAGGGTCGGCAGGATCAGGTACATCAGCGAGTCCAGCTGGGTGGCCCAGAAGTCCACCTCCAGGTTCGGGGTCGCCGAACCGGTGGTCTTGATCGGCCGTCCGCCGGTCGCCTGGAACAGCGCCGGATAGGCCCGCAGCAGCTGGTCGACAACCACCAGCAGGGCCACGGTGAATCCGGTCAGCGCGCTCACCCGCATGGCGAGCCGGCGGGTCGGCCGGCCGAGCAGATAGCCGGCCAGCAGCCCGACCGCGATCAACCCCAGCGTCACCAGGAGGATGACCAACCAGTCGCCCTCGGCGATCACGGTCCGCAGCAGCAGGCGATCACGGCCCCGGCGACGGCGGTGGTCACCGCCGAGATCAGCACCTTGCGGCCGCGCCGGTGCAGACCGGCGAACAGGGCGCTCCAGCCCACGGCGGCCGCGACCCCGAAGACCGCAGATGCCCAGGATGCCGAAGTAGGGCTCCCGGAAGAAGTCGGTGACCAGCAGCACGTACATCACCGAGATGGTGGCCAGCGCGGCGGTGGCGAAGACGATCACCACTCTTCTCCGGTCACCGCCGATCACCAACGCCCACAGCGCCCCGACCACGACGCCGAGTATCACCAGCCCGGCCGTTGTCATGGTCGGGTTGTTCAACCAGGTGTTCAGGTCGATGGCGACGTACTGCTTGAGCAGCGTGGAGATCCAGAACACCGGAAGCGAGAAGCACAGGAAGGCAACGAAGGTCACGCCGTAGTCGAAGGTGCTGTACTGCCGCAGCGCGGTCACGATCCCGGTCACCACACCCAGGATGAGCGCCAGGATGGTGGCCACCACGACCAGCCGAAGGGTGGAGCCGATCGCCGTCTGCAGTTGCGGCAAGCACGGCGCCGCCGTTGCGGTCGCTGCCGAGCGTGCACGGCCCACCGAACGGCGACAGGCAGCGGCCGACATCCTGCAGCCACAGCAGGTAACGGATCCACACCGGCTGGTCGAGATGCAGGGACTGGGTGCGAGCCGCGACCTTGGCGTCCCGCTGCGGCCCGCGCAGTTCCAGCAGATCCTGCAGGGGGTTGCCCGAGTAGGCGACCAGGAAGAACGTCAGGGCCGTCGAGGCCAACAGGATGAAGAACGAGACGACGAGCCGTCTCGTCACGAACACCAGCACGGTGCGCCTCCCCAGCTCGTGAGACCGATGGCGGCGGGCGCCGCACAGGGCGCCCGCCGCCGCGAGGCGTCTAGCCGGCCGACTTGGTCCATTCGGCCGCGTTCCAGGTGGTGCCGTACTGGGTCGGGTTGCTGACCGGGCCGGTGATGTTGCTCGTCCACGCCGCGAGGTTCGGGTTGGCGTAGAGCGTGGCGTTGTAGGGGTTCGTCCACAGCGCCTTCTCCATCGGCACCTTCTTCTCCTCGGCCGCCGCGCGGTCGAGCGTGGTCACCACGTCCGCCCAGGACGAGTCGACGGTGGGATCGCTGTACCCGCCGTAGTTCTGGTCGCCGCCGGTCACGTAGATCGACTCACCGGAGGCCACCAGGCCCGAGCCGGACCAGCCGAACAAGCGCCGCGTCCCAGGTACCGCGGGTGGTCAGCGTGGTGAAGAGGTCCGGATCGGGCAGGTCGGTGATGTTGAAACCGGCCTGGTCACACGAACCCTTGATCACCGCGACCTGCTGACCGCGCAGGTCGGAAGTGCTGGACCGGATGATCTTGATCTCGTAGGGCTGGGTGACCCCGGCGTCAGTGAGCAGCTGCTTGGCACCGGCCAGATCGACCGTGTTGTACTGCTCCGCCTCCGGCACCTGGGCCAGGATCTCGTCGTAGTTGCCCTGCGCCGGCAGGAACTCGCGCAGGTTCAGGATCTGCGCGTCGGGGTTGATGGTCTTGGCGAACTTGTCCACCAGCTCCTGACGCGGGATGCACTTGAGGAAGGCCTGCCGGATCTTGATGTCGGCGAGCTTGCCCTGCGGCGAGGAGTCGAAGTCCAGATGGCTGAAGGTGTAGCCCTCGCCCACCTCATAGGTCACTGTCGAGCTGAGCGCATCCAGCTGGGAGACGGTGTCCTGGCTCGGGTTCGACGGGTCGTACTGGTCGATCTCGCCGTTGGCCATCGCCTGCACCCATTCTTCGGGGCTGACGAACTTGAACACGAAGCTGTTCGTCTTGCCCGGGGTGCCCCACCACTTGTCGTTCTTGACCAGGGTCAGCGTTCCGTTGGAGCCGTTGTCGTACTTGTAGGGGCCGGAGGTCGGCAGCAGCGCGGTGTCCGGCAGCTGCGGCAGGTCCGGCTGGTAATCCCAGCCGGTGCTCCAGAACGTCGCCGACCGGGGTCAGTGCCGCGGTGTCGTCCTTGGTGATGGCGTCGATGAGGGCCTTGCCGTCACCGTCCGCGCTCATCCCGCCCTGCTCCGCCGCGATGTGTGCCGGCATGAAGACGGCGCCGGATGAACACCGCCTCCCAGTCGGCGTACGGCTCGGAATACACCGAGGTGAAGGTCTTGTCACCGGGCGCGCAGGTGGGCTTGTTGATCAGGTTGAAGCCGTTGGTCGAAGCCGGCGTGAAAAGGTCGACATCGTTGCCGGCGTCGTCCTTCGTCCCGGTCGGGTAGCTGTTGGACATCGCGGCCCAGGCGAGCATGGCGTCGTCACAGTCGATCGGCACGCCGTCGGACCACACGGCGTTCTCGTCGAACGTGTACTCGACGGTCAGCGGGCTGTCGGAGGTCTTCTTGTAGGTGCCGAACTCGGGGTTGGCCTTGAGCGAACCGTCCGGCTGCACGTTCACGAAATTGGCCTGGGTGAGGTTGTCCACGTAGGCGGTGTAGACGCTGTTGGCGCCGGCCGATTGGCCGTTGAAGCCGCCCGGCGTCTGTTCGATCCCGACGGTGATGGTGTCGGCCTGGGCACCTGAGGTACCCGAGGCTTCGGCACCCGACGAGGTGGCCGATGCCGACGCGCTGCCGGCGGGGGCGGACGTGGTGGTGGTGTCGGAACTCCCGACAGACCCGCACGCCGCGAGCACGAGTGATGTCGCCACCATCGCGCTCAGGCCGATGGCCCGTGTCTTTCTCATGAACGATCCTCCTCGTGGGGTGACCAAGCACCCGACTTCTGTGTGTCGTGGCTACAGCACCTTAGAACCTGCTGTGATCGGCGGTTCACAACGCATCACGATCGTGACTGAAGAGCAACCAAAAGTCACCGACTGCGGCCGTTCTGAACCGGGCAGGACGGCAGTCCGACGGAGAACACGGCAGGAATCTCCAGGTCGCGCGGGACTGACACCTGGGCCGGCCGTCGTCTGCGGGCCGGCGATCAGGACACCGGCCAGGTCGACAACCCGCTGAGCGGTCCGGCCCACATCCACCCCTGGTGCGGGGTCGCCATCACCGCGCCGCAGTGACTCGCTCACGGCGAAGACAGCTGCCGGCTGGATCAGGGGCAACACGGGCAGGTCGGTCCACAACGCCGGATCGGCCGCAGCCACCTCCCCGACCCCGGTGATCGCGTCCACCAACTCTCGTTGGGTCGACGCCTGGCAGTACCCCGACAGGTTGCCGGTGCGCGGCGCCAGCGTTCCGTCCTGATCTGCGGTCTCGTCCGGACCGGCGGCCGTCCCTCCGGTCGGCCTGTCATCGGCGGCCTGCGGTAGATCCCCGTTCGGCGTGGCGACCGTGGTTTCGCTGGTGGTCGGCGCATCGGCGCCGTCGGTGGCCTCCGCGTCGGGGCCGTTCGCCACCGGCGTGGTGGCGCTGGTCTCGGTGGTCACCGTCGAACCGATGCCGAGCAGATCGTCGGCCGGGCAGCCGAAGTCGGAGGCGGCAGCGACCGCGTCGGAGATCCCTCGCGGGATCGGTATCAACGCCAGATCCATTGTCCCGGAGGCGATTCGGGTCTCGACCAGATCCGGTGCGGCATCGGGCAACAGGTCGATCTCGATGCCGATCTCGCCCAGCTGCCGTTGAATGTTGCGGGCGGCGGCCGCGAGCCTGGCGTCCCCGTTCGGATAGCCGAGGGTGAGCCGGAGGATGACGCCGTTGTTCGAGGCGTACAGCCCGCCCTGGGTGTAGCCGGCCAGAGCCAATGCGTCGGCGGCGGCCTGGTCACCGGTCGTGACGGGTCGTTCCCCCGGATCGACCTGGTCCGGATCAACGAGCCGCGGATCCGATGGCAGGTGCACCTGCGAGGTCACCACCGCGCCGCCCTGCGGCCAGTCGCCGGTCAGCTCCGCAGTCACCGCGGTCAGGTCGATTCCGGCTCCGATCGCCGCTCGCAGCGACGGATTCGCGGTCGGTCCGGCGGTGGTGTTGAACACCAGCTGGGTCGTCGCCGGTATCGGGATCACCGTCCGCAGCTCGGCGGGCACCGCCGCTTCGAGCGCGGTCGCGACCCCCGCGGTCGGCGCGAACCAGAGCGCCTGCACATCGCCCCTGGAGAAGGCGGCGAGCAGGTCGGACTGGTCGCCGAGGCGCAGGATCACGGTGGCCGGTTGCGGCGGGGTGCCCCAGTACTTGTCGTTGCGCGAGAGGCTGATCTGGCCGGTGATCGGGTCGTAGGAGTTCATCCGGTACTTGTTGGCCGACACCGGGATGTCGGCGTTGAATGCCGCTCCCCAGCCGCCCGGGAAGTCCTTCACCAGGTGGCTCGGCAGCAGCGGGGAGAACAGTGTCCGCCAGTCCGGGAAGGGCTCGGAGAACTCGACCTCGACCGTCTTCCCGGCGTCCCGGGAGCGGATGTCGCTGATCAATCGGTATCCGGCCGGGTCGACGGTGCCCGGCGCGGTGAGCAACTGCTCGCGCAGATAGGAGAAGTCCTCGGCGGCGACCGGGGTGCCGTCGGACCAGGACGCCTTCCGGTCCACCGTGTACGTGACGGTGAACGGATCCTGGGTGGTCACCTCCGCGGAGTCGATGACGTCCGGATCGGCCGTGAGGCTGCCGTCGGCCGCCACCACGAAGGTGGACGGCAACACCAGTGAGGCCGCGGCCTGTGACGCCGGGGAGAAGTCAGCGATCGCGTAAGGGTTGAAGCCGGTCAGCCGCCCCGCCCGGCCGTCCAGCCCGATGACCACGGTGCCGGCCGCCGGCGGCGAGGTCGGCACCGAGGTCAGTCCGGTCGGCGTGATCGGGTCCGGGAGGCCCGGCGGCGTGCAGGCGCCGATCAGCAGCAGGACCACGCCGGCGAGGGCGCAGCGCAGGATCGAGCGCCCGCTGCTCCTGCTGGCCGCATCCACGGCCTCACCCTACGGAGTCGAGGGTGGGTTACTTGTTGCGTGAGCGCTGCTTGGCCCGGTCGGTGGCGGCCAGTGCGACCTTGCGGATCCGGGCACCCTTCGGGGTGACCTCGACGCACTCGTCGTCGGAACAGAACTCCAGTGCCTGCTCCAGCGAGAGCGAGCGCGGCGGCACCAGGTGCACGAGCTCGTCACCGCTGGACTGCCGCATGTTGGTGAGCTTCTTCTCCTTGGTGATGTTGACGTCCATGTCGTCGGACCGGGAGTTCTCGCCGATGATCATTCCCTCGTAGACCTCGGTGGTCGGCGGGATGAGCATGGTGCCGCGTTCCTGCAGGGCGAACATCGCGAACGGGGTGGCCTTGCCGGGGCGGTCGGCGACCAGCGAGCCGGTCGGGCGACCGCGCATGGCGCCGGCCCACGGGCCGTAGCCGTCGAAGATCGCCGACGCGATGCCGGTGCCGCGGGTGTCGGTGAGGAAGTCCGTGCGGAATCCGATCAGGCCGCGGGAGGGCACGTGGAACTCCAGCCGAACCCACCCGGTGCCGTGGTTCGTCATTCCCTCCATCCGGCCCTTGCGGACGGCGAGCAGCTGGGTGACGGCGCCGAGGTACTCCTCGGGGACGTCGATGGTCAGCCGCTCGTAGGGCTCGTGGGTCTTGCCGTCGATCTCCCGGGTGACCACCTGCGGCTTGCCGATGGTCAGCTCGAATCCCTCGCGACGCATGGTCTCCACCAGGATGGCCAGTGCCAGCTCACCGCGGCCCTGCACCTCCCAGGTGTCCGGCCGCTCGGTGGTCAGCACGCGGAGCGAGACGTTGCCGACGAGTTCGGCATCGAGCCGGTTCTTCACCTGACGGGCGGTCAGCTTGGTGCCGCCGTCCTTGCCGGCCAGCGGCGAGGTGTTGATGCCGACGGTCATCGAGATGGCCGGCTCGTCGACCGTGATCGGCGGCAACGCGACGGCGTTCTCCGGGTCGGCCAGGGTCTCGCCGATGGTGATCTCGGCCATTCCGGCCACCGCGATCAGGTCGCCCGCGTACGCGGACTCGACCGGGATCCGGTCCAGCGCCTCGGTGATCAGCAGCTCGGTGATCTTGGTCCGGGCGACGGTGCCGTCCGCCTTCATCCAGGCGACCTGCTGGCCCTTGGTGATGGTCCCCTCGATCACCCGGCACATCCCGATCCGGCCCAGGAACGGGGAGGCATCGATGTTGGTGACCTGGGCCTGCAACGGCGCGCCCTCGGTGTACTCCGGCGCCGGGATGGTCTCCAGCAGGGTGTCGAACAGCGGGTCGAGGTTCTCGTGATCGGGCATCTCACCGTTGCCCGGCTTGTTCATCGAGGCCCGGCCGGCGCGCGACGCGCAGTAGACGATCGGGAATTCGATCTGGTCGTCGGTGGCGTCCAGGTCCAGGAACAACGCGTACGTCTCGTCGACGACCTCGTCGATCCTGGCGTCCGGCCGGTCGGTCTTGTTGATCACCAGCACCACCGGGAGGTGGGCCTGGAGCGCCTTGCGCAGCACGAACCGGGTCTGCGGGAGCGGCCCTTCCGACGCGTCGACCAGCAGCACGACGCCGTCGACCATCATCAGCGCCCGTTCCACCTCGCCGCCGAAGTCGGCGTGCCCGGGGGTGTCGACGATGTTGATCACCATGTCACCCCGACGGACGGCCGTGTTCTTGGCCAGGATGGTGATGCCCTTTTCGCGCTCCAGGTCGTTGGAGTCCATCACCCGGTCGGTGTGTGCGGACCCGATCCGGAACGCCCCGGACTGCCAGAGCATGGCGTCGACCAGGGTGGTCTTACCGTGGTCGACGTGCGCGACGATCGCGACGTTACGCAGGTCGGAACGAACAGAACGGTCAGCCACGACTGCAGTACTCCTCGGGTTCGGGTGACGCTCCGGTGGCACCGTGACGGTGACCGGTGGAGCGTTGGATCGGCCACCCACCCGGCAGTACCGACGCAGTGCAGCCGTCCGAGTCTACCGGCGCGCGCCAGTCCCGCGGTGCGCACTGGACTGCGGGCGGGTGTCATCCATTACATTTCACCGATGGCGGAACCAGTGCGCGGCGACTTCCCGCTCGGCCCGGACGGCCTACCCGACCTGCCGTTGCAGGTCCTGGAGGAGGACGAGAACATCCCACCGCGGCCCGAGGAAGAGGTCGCCGACCGGGATCGCGCCGAGCCGTCCGCTCACTGACAGCGGGCGTTTGTCCATCCAGGCGAAGCGGCTCCGATCAGTCCGGGGCGCGGGTGCTGGGGAAGCCGGGCATCGGGGTGACGTCGGTATCGATCCGGTCGCCGGTGCCGAGCACCGGCTCCTCGCTCAGCGGCGCCGGAAACTCGTCCCCCAGCGGCACCTCGGTCGGGTGCAGCACCCTGGCCAGGAACGACTTCGTCCGCTCGTGCTGGGGGTTGCCGATCACATCCTCGGGCGGTCCCTCCTCGACGATGTAGCCACCGTCCATGAAGACGACCCGGTCGGCCACGTCGCGGGCGAACGACATCTCGTGGGTGACGACCATCATCGTCATCCCCTCCTTGGCCAGGCCCTTCATCACCGCGAGCACCTCACCGACCAGCTCCGGGTCGAGCGCGGAGGTCGGCTCGTCGAACAGCATCAGATCCGGCGACATCGACAGCGACCGGGCGATGGCGATGCGTTGCTGCTGTCCACCGGACAGCTGCGCCGGAAAGGATTCCTCCTTGTGCGCCATGCCGACCCGCTCGAGGTTCTCCCTGGCGATCTTCTCGGCCTCGGACTTCGAGCGCTTGAGCACCTTGGTCTGCGCCACCGTCAGATTGCGCAGCACGGTGAGGTGCGGAAAGAGATTGAACGACTGGAACACCATGCCGATGCGCCGGCGGACCTTGTCGATGTCGCACGTCCGGATCGGTCATCTCGTCGGTGCCGACGAAGACCTTGCCGTCGGTCGGCGTCTCCAGCAGGTTGACGCAGCGCAGCAGGGTGGACTTTCCCGACCCCGACGGGCCGATGACGCAGACCACCTCGCCCGGGATAGACGTTCAGATTGATGTGCTTGAGCACCTCGATCGGACCGAACGACTTGACCAGGCCCTGCACCGAGATCGCCGGGACATCCTTCGTCGAAGCAGCTGTCATGATGCTCACCTGGCCTTTGCGTGGCGGATCTCGAGGCGACGAACCAGCTGGGACAACGGCAGCGTGATGCACAGGTACAGCAGACCGCCGACGACCAGCGGTGTCGGGCTGACCGCCTTGTTCAGGAAGTCCTGGCTGAACTTGGTCAACTCGTACTGACTCGTCGTCACACCCAGCACGTAGACCAGCGAGGAATCCTTGGTCAGCAGGATGATCTCGTTGGTCAACGGCGGGATGACGATCCGGAACGCCTGCGGCAGAACGATTGTCACCAGCGCCCGACCCGACGACATACCCAGCGTGCGGGCCGCCTCGACCTGGCCCTTGGGGACCGCCTGGATCCCGGCGCGGAACGTCTCCGACATGTAGGCCGCCGCCGTCAGCCCCAGGCCGACGGTGACCTGACCGAGGAAGCCGCCCGGGAATTCGAAGCCGGGAAAGGCGTTCGGGATGCCGTAGGCGACGAAGAACAACACGAGCAGCGCGGGCAGCCCGCGGAACAGCTCGACGTAGGCGGTGGCCACCCACCGGTACGGGCCGACCGACGAGAGCCGCATCAACGCAATGATGATGCCGACCAACAGGCCGAAGACGAAGGCGCACACCGTGTACAGCAGGGTGTTCGCCAACCCGACGGTGATCACCCGCGGGAACATCCGGGCGGCGACGTCGAGGTTGAAGAAGGCCTCGGTGAGCTGTTCCCAGTTCGCGGTGAACGCGATGAACAGCACGATGCCGATGAAGACGGCGTACTGGATCCCCAGACTCAGCCGCTTGCGTTGCCTACGCGTCATGCGTCGCCACGGGTTCTCCTCGGGTCGCCACGGTTCACCTCGTGCCGCCCGGATGGGTCGTGATGCGCATGCGGGCCCCGGGCTCTGCCCGGGGCCCGCACCGTTGGATCAGCCTGCGCTGGGGGTCTCACCGATCCACTTGGCGTAGATGTCGGAGTACGTCCCGTTGGCCATGGCCTCGGAGATGGCAGCGTCGACGACCTTCTTCAACGCCTCGTTGCCGAGCTTCATGCCGAGCCCGTACTGCTCGCCGGTGTCGAACTGCGCGGCGATGACGGTCTTGCCCGGCTGCTCCTTGACGAACTCGGACCACACGGGGAGGTCGTTGATCGCGCCGTCGATCTGATTGGTCACCAGGGCCTGCTGCTGCGAGGCCAGGTCCTGGTACTCGACGATCTCGTAGCCGTTCGCCGCGGCTTCCTTGGTCGCGTAGTCCAGGCCGGTGGTCGAGGACTGCGCACCGAGCTTCTTGCCCTTCAGGTCGGCCAGCGAGGTGATGCCGTCGCCGTCGCGGACCAGCAGCGCCTGGGTGGCGTCGAAGTAGGGCTCGGAGAACAGGATGACCTGCTTGCGCTCGTCGGTGATCGTCATGCCGGCGGCCGCGATGTCGCACTTGCCGGTCGACAGGTCCTGACCAGTCTTGATGCCTTCGAACGGGGTGTCGACGATCGCCTGCTCGACGCCGAGCTTGGCGGCGACCAGGTCGACGATGTCGACGTCGAAGCCGATCGTCTTGCCCTCGTCGTCATTGGACTGGAAGGGCGCGTACGGCAGGTGGGTGCAGGTGGTGATGGCGCCGGAACCGATCAACGCCGCTTTGGCGGCCGTGATGTCGGCGTCCTCGATCGTGGTGCCGGCAGTTGCTCCGGAGATGCTGGTGGGCGCACCCGCCGCGGACGAGCCGGCGGCCGACGATCCTGCCGCGGACGACGTCGAGGACGAGGTGTCCGAACTGCTCGAACCGCACGCAGAGAGGACGAGCGCACCCACTGCGGCTGCGCCGATGAGTGCGGTGCGAAGAATTGGTCGAGAACGGTCTTTCAAGATCACTCCTTGTGAGAGGTCGAGCGGGGAACCGGGGCGGAGGCCCGCGCATTACTGCATCCGAGGCATCCTGCCACGTTGGACGTGCCATTGATGTGACAACCAAGCAACGAACGACGCACGGCACTCCTCGGCCCAAACCCGTCGAAATACCGTTCGTCAGGCTAAATCGGGCGATGATCGGCGACCAGTATGCGACGCAGCTCGGGCAGGATCAGGCGATCCGGGGCCAGCCAGTTCACCGAGTCCAACCCGTCAGGTTCCACCCATTGGAGCGAGTCGTGCTCATTCGGCCTCATCGGGCCGCCGTCGGTGCGGACGAGATGACAGCGCAAGCAGCAGGTTGTCGCCGAGATCGACGTCCGGGCCGACCCGCTCGCCGACGCTCACCGCGATACCGAGTTCTTCGGCGAGTTCGCGCCGCAACGCCTCCTGCTCGGATTCGCCGGGGTCGACCTTGCCGCCCGGCAGCTCCCAGAACCCGGCCAGTTCGCTGCGGGGCGGTGCGGCGGGCGGCGAGCACCTTTCCGTTCTCGATGACCGCGCCGGCGACGACGATCTGGATCTCCCGGGCAGCGAGCAGCGCGATGCCGAGGAACACCTGTGCTGCGCCGAGCACCCGGCGGCGCAGCGTCGGGGTCAGCACGGCCGGCGCGGCCCGCACCCGGACGTCGACGGTGACCAGGGTCCCGGCTCCGGTCGAGACCGATGTCAGGCCGACGTGGCAGCGACCCAGCGGTCCGGCGACCAGGTCGAACACGGGCAACTGGTCGGCCCCGTTCGGCCTGCAGATCGACACGGAGAATCAGCGCTCTGGCGGGCCAGAGCGACGATCCCCCGTCCCGGCGAATCCGGATGAGGTCGCCGGCTTCGAGCGGAGCTCGTGGGCCTGCCGGTGCACCGACCGTGGCGATGTCAGCGCGTGCGCCGAGGGCGCGGACGGTCCTGGTCCAGACATCGGTGCGGCGCAACACCCGGCGGACGGCACCCAACGGGGCATCCATCAACAGGGTCGCGCGCAGGGGGATCTCGGTGGAACGCAGCAACGGCACAACCGCTCACCCTACGAGCGGTCCGCTGACCAGGTCATCGCGACCGGGCACGACGGCCGCTCCGGCCGGATCGAAACGCAGTCGCACGAGGTCGTCGACGGCCACCGGCACGTCGGTTGCTGCGATGGCTTTGACCTCGCCGACGCCGTTGATCCGCACCGTCAGCACCAGACCGTCCGGTGCCGGCGTCACCAGCGTCACCCGGCCGGCCAGTGGACCGCCAGGGTCGAGCCGCAACGCAGCGGGCCGCAACGCCAGTGCGCCCGAGCCGAGCGGAACGGTCGACCCGACCGCGGCGGCGGCCTGCGCGTCCAGCACCGACGAGTACCCGACGAACCCCGCGACCCAGGCATCGGCGGGTCGAGCCCAGATCTCTGCGGCCGGACCGACCTGCCGGATCGATCCCGACGTCATGACGGCAACCAGGTCAGCGATGGCGAAGGCCTCACCCTGGTCGTGGGTCACGAAAACGGCCGTCGTACCGGTGCTGCGGAGCACCGAACCCAGGTCGGCGAGCAGCCGCTCGCGCAGCGATCGATCCAGTGCTGCAAGGGGTTCGTCCAGCAACAACAACCGTGGACGTGGGGCAAGCGCACGCGCCAGGGCAACCCGCTGCGCCTCTCCGCCGGAAAGTGTCGCGACCCGCCGGGAGCCGTAACCCGGCAGTCCGACGAGCTCCAGCAGATCGCCGACCCTGGAGTGGATCTCCTGGTGCGGCAGCCCAGTTCGGCGCAGCCCGTAGGCGATATTGCCGGCGACGTCCCGGTGCGGGAACAACACACCGTCCTGGAACATCAGGCCGAATCCTCTTCGATGGACACTGAATCCCGGCCAGATCCGTTCCGTCCCAGCTGATCCGGCCCGTGGTGAGCGCTTCCAGCCCGGCAATCGCCCGCAGCAGCGTCGATTTCCCGCAACCCGACGGTCCGAGCAGCGCCAGCACGGACCGATCCGGAACGTCCAGATCGACGTTCCGCACCGCAACGGTCACTCGCTTGTCGGCGGCAAAAGTGATTCCTGCATCACGGATCTCGAGCATCTCAGAACCCGCCTACACCCGGCTCGCCGCGCCGCCCGCCGGTGGCGAAATCGACCAGGAAGACCGACATCGCGCAGAGCACCGCGAGGATGACGGCGGCGGCCAGCGCCATCCCCGCGTTCACCGACCCCGGCCGGGCGATCAACCGACCGATCACCACCGGCAGGGTCGGCGTCTCCGGCCGGGCGATGAAGGAGGTCGCGCCGAACTCGCCGAGCGCGACGGCGAAGGCGAACGCGGCGGCGCCGGCCAGTGCCCTGGACATGATCGGCAGATCCACCGACCACCAGACCCGGATCGGCCCGGCGCCCAGGACGGCGGCGGCCTGCCGCAACCGGTCGTCCGCCGCGCGCAGCACCGGCAGCACCATCCGCACCACCAGCGGGATCGTCACCATCGCCTGCGCGATCGGGATCAGCAGTGGCGACGACCGCAGATCCAGAGGCGGTGAATCCAAAGCGATCAGGAACCCGAAGCCGACCGTCACCGCACTGACCCCGAGCGGGAGCATCACCATGGCGTCCAGACCGCCGACGGCCCGGCGTGCCGCCCGACGAGCCGGGCGTCGGGCGAGGACGACCGACAGCAGCACCCCGATCAGCACCGACAACGCTGCTGCGAGCAGCGCCGCACGCAAGGAGTAGCCGAGGGCATCGGTCACCGGGGTCACCAGCACATTGCTCTCGCCGGTCCCCGACAGCGCGCGGTAATTGCCCAGGCCCCAGCCGGTGGGGGTCTGCAGGGACCGGACGACGAGCACCAGCAGCGGCGCCGCCAGCAGCACGCCGACGGCCGACGTGACAAGCACCGCCGGCCAATCCGACCAGCGCACCGGGTGGGCGAGGTCGACCGACGCTCGGAGCCGCAGGGTGGCTTCCCCGCGGCGCCGGACAGCGGCTGCGACCACCAGCACGGCGACCACCAGGATCAGCTGCAGGATCGACAGCACGGCGGCGGCGCGCAGATCGCCGATCTGCGCGGTCTGCCGGAAGATCTCGGTCTCCAGGGTGCCGTACCTGGAGCCGCCCATGATCAACATGATGCCGAAACTGGTGGCGCAGAACAGGAACACCATCACAAAGGCGGCGGCGATCGCCGGCAGCAGGGAGCGCAGGGTGATGGTGAACAGGACCCTGATCGGCCCCGCGCCCAAGCTGCTCGCGGCCTCGGCCGGCCGGGAATCCAGGTGTGCCCAGCTGGCCCCCACGGTGCGCACCACCACCGCGTAGTTGAGGAAGACGTGCGCGGCCAGGATGGCCGCCACTGATCCGTCCCACCCCCACGAGCCGAGCGGGCCGTCAGCCGCGAACAACGTCCGGAACGCCAGCGCCACCACGATCGACGGCAGCACGAACGGCACCGTGACCAGGGCCCGAACCGCAGTGCGTCCCCGGAACCGGCAGCGGTACAACAGGTATGCGCCCGGCAGGCCCAGTGCCACCGACAGCGCCGCCGACGCCGCCGCCTGCCACACGGTGAACAGCGCGATCCGCTGCACGCGCGGCTTGCCCGCCACCTCGGCAAGTCCGGACAGATCAAGGGCGCCGCCAGGGGCAAGTCCGCGTCCGAGCAACGAGCCGACGGGATAGAAGAAGAAGAGCGACGAACATCGTCACCGGGATCCCGGCGATCAGCACCCAGCCGGCGACGCCGGCGAACCGACGCAGTCGCCGGTTGAGACCACCCGCCGCCGCCGGTTCCAGCGGTGGCGGGTCGACGACGAGCGGCGGCTCGGACCGCCTGGTCGTCGTGCTGGCCGTCATGACGAAACCCTCAGCCTTCCAACAGGTCCGACCACTGGGAGATCCAGGCGTCCCGGTTGGCCGCGATATCGGCGGGATCCAGTTCGGCGGGCGCAGCGGCCACCGGTGCGGACTGCTCCCAGGAGGCGGGCAGCGGCGTGGCCTGCTGCACCGGATAGACGTACATGGCGTCCGGAACCGATGCCTGGAACTCCGGCGACAACAGGAAATCGATGACCTGCTGCGCGCCGGCCGGGTTCTTCGCCCCCGCCAGCACGCCCGCGTACTCGACCTGCCGGAAGCAGGTGTCCAACAGTGCTCCGGTCGGCGCGGGCTGTGCCGGATCGGTCACCTCGGACGGTGGGGAGGAGGCGTAGGACAGCACAAGCGGCCTGGATCCCTTGCCCGAGGAACCGGAGAAGTCGACGGTGTACGCGTCGGTCCACCCGCCGGTGATCTTGACACCGTTGTCCTTCAGCTGGGTCCAGTAGTTCTGCCAGCCGTCCGGTCCGAAATGCGCGATCGTGCCCAGCAGGAACGCCAGACCCGGGGACGACGTCGCCGGGGACGGAGTGACCAGCAGGTCCTTGTATTCCGGCTTGGCCAGGTCCTCGAAGGTCGCCGGTTCGACCAGCCCCTTCTCGGCGAAGTAGGCGTGATCGACGTTGACGCAGACGTCCCCGTAATCGACGGCGGTCAACCGGTCGTCGCCGATTCCGAACGCGTCCGCCCCCTTCGCCGCCTCCGGCGAGGTGTACGGGGCCAGCACTCCGGCGTCCAGGGCGCGCGAGGCGAAGGTGTTGTCGATCCCGAACACCGCGTCGCCCAGCGGATTGCTGCCGGTGAGCAGCAGTTGATTCACCATGGCGCCGGCATCACCCTGGGCCAGCACGGTCACCGTGAGGCCGGATTCGGCCTCGAAATCCGCGAGCAGCTGATCGTCGACGACGAACGAGTCGTGGGTGACCAGGGTGACCTCGCCACCGACGGCACCGGACGGCGTCGCCGAATCCAGGGCCGGAGGTGGCCGTTGTCTGCGCGGCCTGGGTGGTGGCCGCCGCGCCGCTGCCCGATGAGCCGCAGCCGGCCAGCACCAGCACGGCCGCACCGGCCAGGGCCAGCGTGAAGCGTGCTCTGCGGGTCTTGTTGTTCTTGTGCATGGTCGGTGCCTCTCCCGCTCGCGCGGAGTCAGGCACGGGTGGTGATGTGGAGAGGACGTTCCTGCGCCGGCATGATCCGGATCAGGTTCGACGGTCCAGGACTTCGTGTCCCGCTCTCAGCCCGGCGCACCGGACTCCCGTGTCGTGGTGCAGTCTACGACGCCGCGGGCAGACCCGGGTCCGTGGCCGAGGCTCCGTCGACGGCGCCGGCCGGCCGGTCGGGGCGGATCCGCCGGGAGACCACCACCAGCAGGACCAGGGTGGCGATCCCCAGCGCCGGGTAGATCGCACCGAGACCGGCCTGCCAGAACGGCCGGGAGGCGCCCTGATCGACGTACTGCTGCGCGATCAGGATGCTGACCACATAACTGCAGGTGCCGATCACCCAGGCCCAGGCCAGCACCCGGACCGAGGTCAGTCGTTGCCGCGGCCCGAACAGGCACCAGAGCAGCAGCGGCAGCACCCACACCCAGTGATGCGACCAGGAGATGGGTGAGATCAGCAGGCCGGTGAACTGCACCGCGAGGAAGGCGGCTGCCCGATCCCCCGCCCGCAGGCACACCCAGCAGGTCCAGACCCCGAGCACGGCGGCAGCGGCCGCGAAGACGAACCAGACGGAGGTCAGATCCTGCGCCGAGCAGCCTGGCCAGCGCGCCCCGCAGGGATTGGTTGATCGCCGACCAGACCGGTCCGGTCCGCGCGGGATCGAGCATCAACTTGGTGAAGAACCGCCAGGTCTCGCTCGGCAGCAGCGCGGCGCCGATGGCCACCGTCGCGGCGAAGAAGACGACCGACCAGATCACCGCGGACCAGCGCTTCTGCAGCAGGTAGTACAGCCCGGTGATGGCCGGCGTCAGCTTCACCCCGGCCGCAATGCCGACCGAAGCGCCGGACAACCATTCCTTGCCGGCGATCGCACCGGCCAACAGCAGCGCGCACAGGAACAGGTTGATCTGGCCGTAGTTGAAGGTGGTGCGGACCGGTTCCAGCCAGAGACCCAGGGCGGTGACGGTGACGACGATCCCCCGGACGTTGGCGATCGGCCGGGACGCCTTCGGTCCGGCGCGGCCGAGCAGCCGCAGCGTCGCATACGCCATCAGACCGATCGCGCCGAAGGAGGCCAACTGCCACAACACCCGCAGCACTGTCCACGGCAGCCACGTCATCGGCGTGAAGATGATCGCCGAGAAGGTCGGGTAGGTGAACGGCAGGTGCAGCGGCTCGGAGAAGAAGTCGTACAGCGTGCCGTCGGTCAGGTGTCGGGCGCCGTCGACATAGACCGCGAGGTCGACCATCAGGAACGGGTCTCCGCCGGCCAACGTCGCCAGCACGTGCAGCACGCCGGTGACGGCGAGCAGAACCCACGGCGCCCAGGACGATGCGACGAACCGCTGTGCGAACCCGAGCACGACACCGACCTTCACCCTGCGGGTCCCACCCGACCGGTGGGACTGTCAGTCCGCAGCCTGATCGTAGGGCGGATGCCCCGCTGGTCCGGGCATTGCGGGCACGGGAAAGGTGACGAGTCCGCCGAAGCCCGGGTCCGATCCGAACGGCGCATTCCGATCACTGCGCAGTATTCCGGACAAACCGTCTAGAATTCGCGGGGCGAACAAACGACCAGCGCAGGAGCGAGAATGACCTCTGGATCGACGAATCTTCCACCGCCGGCCTATTCGGCCGGTGGTCCCGCACAAATGAAGCGGCGGAATCCGGTCCTGGTATGGATCGTCTTCCCGATCATCACCCTGGGCATCTACCACTTCGTCTGGTACTACAAGATCCACGAAGAGATGCTGCGCTTCGACCCGCGGCAGCCGATCAATCCCGGTGGATCGCTGCTGACCATTCTGTTCGGCTGGATCATCATCGTTCCGCCGTTCGTGTCGTACTTCAACACCGGCAACCGCATTGCCACGGCCCAGCGGGCCGCCGGGCTGGCGCCAACGGCCAATCCGTGGATCGGTTTTCTGTTGCTGTTCCTCTTCGGGTTGACCCCGCTGTACTACCAGATGGAACTGAACAAGATCACCGATCGGTACGCGGTCCCCGAGGGCACGCCGATCACCCTCACCGTCTGACGGCAGTCGTCCACCGTCCGGGATGCGGGAAGGGTTCACCGAGCGCGAACGCCCTTCTGCAGCGCCGACACCGGCGCTACCGTTGATGACACGGATGAACGTGATGCTGGGAGGCAGCCATGGCCCGAGGACGCGCAGCAGCACGGATTCCCCGGGTCCCCGCCCGGATCGTCATCCCCGATCTGACCGGGACGATCCTGCGGGCTGCCCAGCAGCGCGCCCTCGAAATCGGCTTCACCCTTGTCGTCGCCGAGCCCACCCTGCCGACCGAGGTGTTGCTGGACTCGGCGCGGTGGACGGTCGCCGAGCAGGATCCGGTCGGCGGATCCGCACGGTTCCGCGGCGACACGGTGGTGATCAACCTGCGCCACGACGGCGGTGGCGACCCGTCGGGCGACCGCGAGCCGCGTCATCCGCTCCCCCGGCGCCGGGCCGATCGCGCGCTCTCCCCCGGTGACCTCGACCGGCTTCGCGGGGACGAACCGTTCATCGGTCAGGTACGGCCGATCGAGTCGGCGCAGAGTTATCAGCTGCGCGGCGATCGCGACTGACCCGAAGTCCGGAATCGTTGCACCGTCGGGTTTGTGGGAGCACCGTTGTGGCGGCGGTCACTCAGCCGTTCGTCGTGAAATGTTGACCGACGGTGACCGGGTGATCTAGGTTCAGCTCAGGTCATGAGTTCCAGCGATCAGCTCCGGCTTGCTGGACGGCAACCCTCCCACCGCGGCGGGGTGCTCCGGATGAAGACCCGGCAGATCCTCGCAGCGTTATCGCGTAGGGGATTTCGCAAGCGCGGGCTCGCCACGAGCCTGAGAGACCAGGACGAAGGCAGGGCATGAGAATCACGACGGCGGTGACCTTCACCGAGACGAGAACTCCGCTGTGGGCGGCCCCTGCCGTCTGCCGGCGCGAGGTCGACCTCCAGCGGGTGTCCAGCGCGCTCTGTTGCGCGGCCTGATCGCAGCCCGCCGCACCCGGCGCTACCTGCTCGCTCCATCGCCACCGGACCTGACGTCCGGCTGTCACTGACCCCTGCCATCACGAAAGCCGTTACCGCCACGGGATTCTCGCGTCCCGGCTGGACGGCTGTCGTTGCCCACGCATCCCACGGTTGATCCTGGAGTCCTCATGACGGCGACCGCCGTTGCCCCGTTCGTTGCCGAGTCCCTGCTGTCCTCCCACGTCGCCGCCCTGTCCCGGGCTGCGCCCTATGCGATTCCCGCCGACGGATTCGACTCCCAGGTCATCCGCCTGGTCAGCGGCGCACCCGCCGCCGATGCACTCCCGCTCGACGACTACGCACAGGTCGCCGCGTCGCTGCTGACCGATCCGATCGCCGGCCCGGAGGCACTGGGCTACGGCCCGCATTCCGGGCTCCCGGCGCTGCGGGAGTGGATCGCTCGGCGTGAGGGCGTGAGCGCCGACCGGGTGCTGGTCACCAATGGTGGGCTGCACGGTGTTTCGTTGGCGTTCGCCGCACTTCTTGAGCCGGGGGAGTCCGTCGCGGTCGACGATCCGGTCTTCCCGGACACCGTGCGGATCGCCGAACTGCACTCGGCGCGGGTGCTGCCGGTCCCGGTCGGCGCCCACGGACTGGACGTCGAAGCGGTGGCCAGACGGCTGGCGTCGGGTCAACGGATCAAGGTGCTGTACACGGTGCCCGACTTCCACAATCCCTCGGGCGGCGTGCTGCCCGCGGCGCAGCGGGATCGGCTGGTCGAACTCGCCGAGCGGTACGGATTCGTCATCGTGTCCGACAACCCCTACCGGGAATACGGTTTCGATGCTGCGCCGGTGCGGGATTTCAGCACCGACTCCGATCAGGTGGTGCGCGTCGGCACCTTCACCAAGACCCTCGGTCCGGGGCTCCGCCTCGGCTGGATCGTCGCACCCGCCTGGTTGGTTCCCCACCTGGAGAATCTGCGGCGTCGATCCGACTTCCACTCCTCGATCCTGGGCCAACGATTGATCACCGACCTGTTGATCAGACCGGGGTGGTTCGACCGGCTCATCGCGTCGGGCCGGATCAATTACGCGCATCGCGCCCGGGTGCTCGGCGACGCGTTGCGCGCCCAGCTCGGTGATGTGCTCGCCTTCGAGGACCCGTCAGGCGGCTTCTTCCTGTGGGCCGAGATCACCGACCCCACCATCGATCCCGCCGGCCTCATCCGGGCGGCCGGCCGGCGCGGCCTGCTGTTGACCGCCGGCCGCAACTTCGCGGCGACCGGCGGCTCGAGCTGGGACAGGCGCCTGCGGCTGGCCTATTCGTCCGCTCCGCTCGAACACCTGCTGCCGGCCGTCGACCGCCTTGCGGCCGCGGTGCCAGCCGCGCACCGCTCCGACTGACCCATCCGCCTCCATCCGAACTCAGCATCAGAAAGGCCTCCGATGACCAGACGCCCGCTTCAGCGGCGCCTCGCCACCGTCACTGCGACCGCCCTCGGGCTTGCTCTTGTCCTCACCGCGTGCGGCAGCTCGGACGCGGCGGCACCGGGTAGCAGCAGCACCGCAGCAGTGTCACCGGCCGCTGCCGGCGGAGTCGATCTCTCCGGCGTCACGCTGCGGATCGGTGAGACAGGATGGAAGCAACAGCAGCTGCTGCTGGAGAACGCCGGCGTCGCAGACACTCCGTATGCCACGGAGTTCAGCCTCTTCCAGGGCGGCAACCTGCAACTCGAGGCCCTCGGTGCGGGCGCCATCGACCTGGCCAGTGCCAGCGAGATCCCGCCCATCTTCGCTGCCCAGTCGGGCGGTCCCGGCTCCCTGAACATCGTCGCCGTCCGGGAGGGCAGCACCCTCACCCAGGAGGTGGTGGTTCCGGAAGGCAGCACCATCAGCGATGTCGCCGGCCTGAAGGGCAAAAAGGTTGCCTACGTACAGAACACCACTGCGCACTACTTCCTGCTGAAGGCGCTCAAGCAGGCCGGTCTCACCTGGAGTGACATCGAGGCGGTGCCGCTGTCGACCAGTGACGGGCTGGCCGCCCTGCTGGCCCAACAGGTCGACGCGCTGGCGTCGTACGGCAACGCGATCATCGCCGCGCACGCCAACGGCGCGGTCACCGTCGTCGATGCCAAGGACATCCTGTCCGGCAACTTCGTCTACGTCACACTGCCGGACACGATCGCCGATCCGGCGCAGAAGGCGGCGATCGTCGACTACTTCTCCAGGCTCCAGCAGGGCTTCAACTGGGCGCGGGCGAACCCCGACGCATGGGCAGCGATCACCGCCGCGGAGACCAAACAGCCGGTCGAACAGGCGTTGAAGACCTTCGTCGACGGGGAGACGCAACGGCCCAGCAAGTTCGTGCCCACGTCGCCCGCGGCGATCTCCTCACAGCAGGACGTGCTCGACACCTTCGTCGAGGCAGGCATTCTGCAGTCCGGATTCAGCATCGGCGACTACTGGACAGATACCCTCGATGCCGATCTGACGAAGATCGAGGGCGAGTCCGTTGTCGGCTGATGCCATTGCGCCGGTTCGAACCTCGCAGCACCGAACGGTGCCCACCACGGTCATCACCGGGGTACCGGGCTCGAGAAGGTCACGCAGTCATCGCGCGGTTCCACGGTGGCTGATCAAGTCGATCACCCCAGTGCTGCTGCTGCTCGCCTGGTACGTCGCGAGTTCGATGGGGTGGTTGTCGGCGCACACCCTGGCTTCACCGCAGCAGGTCGTCACCAAGGCCGGTGAACTCCTGCGGTCCGGCGAACTGCAGGAGGCCATCGGCGCCTCCGCATCCAGGGTCGGTCTTGGCCTCTTCTTCGGTGTAGTGGCCGCAGTGACGGCCGCCCTGATCACCGGGTTGTTCAAGGTGGGCGAGGACATCCTCGATGCACCCATCCAGATGTTGCGCACGGTCCCGGTTGTCGGTCTCATCCCGCTGCTGATCATCTGGTTCGGCATCGGGGACCAACCCAAACTGATCCTGATCGCACTGGGCGTGTTCTTCCCGCTCTACCTCAACCTGTTCGCCGGCATCCGGGGCACCGACCCCGGGCTGATCGAGGCGGGGCGAACACTCGGCCTGGGTCGGTTCGGCCTGGTCCGCCATGTGGTGCTGCCGGCCGCTGTTCCCAGCGGGCTGGTCGGTCTGCGCTACTCCATCGGAGTCTCCTGGCTGATCCTGGTGTTCGCCGAGACCATCAACGCAACGACCGGCATCGGCTACCTGATCAACGAGGCGCGGGAGTTCTTCCAGACCGACACCATCGTGCTGTGCCTGGTGCTCTACGCGTTGTTGGGCCTGCTGGCCGACATCATCGTCCGACTGCTCGAAAGGGGTTTGCTGGCATGGCGACCGACATTCACCGGGACCTGAAGCCCTTCGGCGTCGCAACTCCCGATGCTCGCGTCGGTGCGGTTCAGGTCCGCGACCTGAACAAGTCCTTCGGCGACCACACCGTCATCTCCCATCTCGACCTGGACATCGAACCGGGCGAGTTCGTGGTGCTGCTGGGCGCCAGCGGCTGCGGAAAGAGCACGCTCCTGCGGATACTGGCCGACCTGGACCGCGACATCACCGGAAGCGTCGTCGTCGCTGACGCGCGGGCCGTTTCGTTCCAGGCGCCACGGCTGATGCCGTGGAAGAAGGTGTGGCGCAACGTCGTTCTCGGCCTGCCCGGCAAGCCGGATCGGAGCCGCGCAGAGGCGGCGCTGGCCGAGGTCTCGATGACCCACCGCAGTGACGTCTGGCCAAAGGTGCTCTCCGGTGGAGAGGCGCAGCGGGTGTCGCTGGCCAGGGCGCTCGTGCGGGAGCCGGACCTGCTGCTGCTGGACGAGCCGTTCAGCGCACTCGACGCGCTGACCAGGCTGACCGCCCAGGCCCTTGTCGCCGACCTCTGGGCCCTGCATCAGTGCGCCGTCCTGCTGGTCACCCATGACGTCGAGGAGTCGGTGAAACTCGCCGACCGGGTCCTGGTGATGAAGGACGGTGTGATCGCCCACGAGGCGACAGTGGATCTTCCCCGACCACGAGATGTGACCGATCCGAGGTTCGTCGCGCTCCGCGCGGAACTCCTCGGTCACCTCGGCGTGGGAGTGCACTGATGACGCTGACCACATCGCCACTCCCTGCAACTGCGACGCCTCGATCACGCGCCCAGCAGTGGTTGCTGACCAGGCTCCGCCAGGTCCTCGATCAGGACGAGATCAGCCTGTTGCCAGCTGATCTCGAGAGCTACGCCACCGACCGATCCGGGCATCGACTACCCGGGTCCGCCGCTGGCGGTGCTGCGCCCGTCGACGACCGCGGCCGTCCAGGCCATCCTCAGAGTCGCCGAGGCAGCCGGTGTCACCGTGGTGCCACGAGGTGCGGGCACCGGACTCTCCGGCGGCGCCAGCGTCCCCGACGGCGCGCTGGTGCTCTCGACCGAACGGCTGAACTCGATCGTCCGGATCGACCCCGACAACGAGATCGCCGTCGTGCAGGCGGGAGTCATCACCGCCGACGTCGACGCCGCCGCGGCCGAATTCGGTCTGATGTACGCCCCCGACCCGGCCAGCCATCAGATCTCCACGATCGGCGGCAACATCGCCACCAACGCCGGTGGCCTGCGTTGTGCGAAATACGGTGTCACCAGGGAGTCCGTCCTCGGGTTGACCGTCGTGCTGGCCGACGGTTCGTTGCTGCGGACCGGCCGGCAGACGATCAAGGGCGTCGTGGGATACGACCTCACCGCGCTGTTCGTCGGCGCGGAGGGCACGCTGGGTGTCGTGGTCGAGGCCACCCTGAGGCTTCGGCCGCGGCCGATCAGGACCAGAACAGCGGTGGCGTTCTTTCCCTCGGTCGCCGCAGCCGCCGCCGGTGTGACCGGCATCGTCGCCTCGCGCGCACAGCCCAGTGTGCTGGAACTGCTGGACGCGGGGGCGTTGTCGAGCATCGACCGCGCCCAGGGCACCGACCTGCGTGGGCGAGGTGCCGCACTGTTGATCGCCCAGACCGACGGGTACGGCGCCGACGCGGAGCTCGATGCCGTCGCCGGTGCGCTGACCGCGGCTGGTGGTGTCGTCGAGCATCTCGACGAAGCAGGCGCCGACTGGTACCTGTACCTGCGGCGTTCCGGGCGGGGAGACTGGTCCGGTCACTGGGCGGTCGGTGAGGATGTCGCCGTCCCGCGGTCCGCGCTGGCGCCGATGCTCGAGGCGATCGATCACATCGGCCGACGTCACGGGCTCGACGTCGCCGTCGTCGCCCATGCCGGCGACGGCAACCTGCACCCGCTACTGAGCGTGGCCAAGCGTCCCGGCGACGACGGCCCGCCGATGGCGTTGCACGACGCCGCCGATGAGCTGGTTCGGACGGCCATCGGTCTCGGCGGCACGATCAGCGGCGAGCACGGAGTGGGGATCACCAAACGAGGTTGGTTGGATGCCGAGATCGGCGGGGCCAGCGTGGCTTTGCAGCGAAGACTGAAGGCGAGCTTCGACCCGCGCGGGATCCTGAATCCGCACACCTGGCTCGCACAGCAGCCTGACGCGCAACCGCAGGATGTGCGGTCGAATGGGTCACACCGAGACGGGAACCGTTTGACACCGGTTGTTCTCGCCGCCTATGGTGAAGGCAGGTCATGAGTTCCAGTACACAGCCCCGGCTTTCTGGACGGCAACCCTCCCACCGCGGCGGGGTGCCCCGGGTGAGGACCTGGTGTCGACACGAATCGACGCAAGCGCGGGCTCAGCAACACCGGGCCCTTGTTCACGAGCAGCAAGGAACGAGATGACTCAGCACGAAGCCCCACGCACATCGTGGGCGATGACGGCCGTCTCCCGCCGTCACGTCGACCAGGGACGCCTGTCCAGCTCCCTGTGTTGTTGCTGACCGCTGCCCCATCGCAGCGCTGATTCGTCAGCTGCACACTGCCGTTTCCGGCTCGAACCTTCCCCCGTGGTCCACCTCACGTGGACCGATACCTGCTGACCGCCGCATCGGGCATCCCTGCCGGTGACAGGCGTCGTCGACCCCGAGGACACCCAACCGTGACGACATCCCACCTCTCGAAACCTGTGTCGGAACCTGCCCCACCGGAATCGGCACCGGCGGGACTACCGTCCGCGCGGGCCGGGCACGACGCTCCGCCCGCTGATCCAGCAGCCCTGACCGTGGTGCGCTCCCGGCACCCCTGGCGCTGGGTCGCCGCGATCGCCGTGCTGGTCGTCGTCGCACAGTTCATCAACGGGCTGGTCACCAACCCCGGCTGGGACTGGCCGGCGTTCGCCCAGTACTTCACCGCACCGGCCGTGCTGAGCGCCCTGTGGCTGACCATCCAGCTCACTTTCTACGGCACCGTGCTCGGCTTCGCGCTCGGCGTGGCGTTGGCCGCCGCCAGGCTGTCGAAGAACCCGGTGCTGCAGACCGTGTCCTGGACCTATGTGTGGGCGTTCCGGTCCATCCCGCTGATCGTCCAGCTGCTGTTCTGGTTCAACATCGCCTACCTCTACCAGACCCTTTCCATCGGAATCCCTTTCGGGCCGACCTTCTTCACCTTCGACGTCAATTCCGCGATCAGCGGGATGGCCGCGGCGGTGATCGGATTGGGCCTGCACCAGGCCGCCTATTCGGCGGAGATCATCCGGGCCGGCATCCTGTCCGTCGACCAGGGCCAGCTGGAAGCCGCTGCGGCGCTGGGTATCCCGAAACGTCGGCAGTTCTTCAAGATCGTCCTGCCGCAGGCGATGCGGGGCATCCTGCCGAACGCGGCCAACGAGGTGATCAGCCTTTTCAAAGGCACGTCGATCGTCTCGACCATGGCCATCGCCGAACTCTTCTACCAGGTGCAGGTGATCTACGGCCGCAACGGCCGGGTCGTTCCACTGCTGATGGTGGCGACGGTCTGGTACATCGTGCTGACCACCCTGCTGTCGATCGTGCAGTACTACGTCGAGCGGCACTACGCGAAGGGCGCCGTCCGCACCCTGCCGTTGACCCCCTGGCAGAAGCTGCAGCGCAGGCTCTCCACCATCAACGCTGCCCGGCAGGAAGCCACGTACGGGGGTCTGCGATGAGCTCCGCTTCCGCGATCACGACCGGGCGCCAGTCCTTCGAGCAACGGGTCCCAGAGCAACGGGCACCCCAACAACGGGCCCCCGAACAGCAAGCCGACGAGCAGTTCGCCGTCGAGGTGCGCGGCGTGCACAAGTCTTTCGGTGCGCTGCACGTGCTGCGTGGCGTTGATCTCACCGTCCGCAGGGGTGAGGTCACCGCCATCCTCGGACCGTCCGGCTCCGGCAAGTCGACACTGCTCCGGACCCTCAACCATCTGGAGAAGGTGGATGCCGGCCTGATCCTGGTCGACGGCGACCCCGTCGGCTATCGACTCAAGGGCACCAGGCTGCACGAGCTCCGTGAGCGGGACATCCTGCGCCAGCGGGCGAAAGTCGGCTTCGTCTTCCAGAACTTCAACCTCTTCCCGCATCTCACCGTCCTGGAGAACGTCATCGAGGCTCCGGTGTCCGCGCAGAAGCGCAACCGTAAGGACGTCGAGACCGAGGCCCTGGAGTTGTTGGACCGGGTCGGGGTCACCGACAAGGTGCACGCCTACCCGCGGCAGCTCTCCGGGGGGCAACAGCAACGGGTGGCCATCGCCAGGGCACTCGCGCTGCGCCCCGCCGTGATCCTGTTCGACGAACCCACGTCGGCGCTCGATCCCGAACTGGTCGGCGAGGTACTCGAAGCCATCCAGCAACTGGCCAAGGACGGTCGGACCCTGATCATCGTCACCCACGAGGTCGGCTTCGCCCGCGAGGTCGCCGACACCGTCGTGTTCATGGACGCCGGCGTGATCGTCGAGCAGGGTCCGCCGTCCGCCGTCCTGGACAACCCGCAGCACGAGCGCACCAAGGCATTTCTGTCGAAGGTGCTCTGACCACAGGCTTCTCCCGAATGACACCAACTCCACCGCCGGTTCACCCCACGCATGACCCCCGAAAGGAACCACCATGTTCTCCCGTACCGGACGCCGCATCGTTCTCACCTCGGCGCTCGCCGCCGTGGCGCTGGCGATCAGCGCCTGCGGCGGCTCCAGCGATGGCAGCTCCGCATCGACCACGCCCCAGCAGACCAGCGCAGGATCAGCGTCCCCCGCCGCTGCGGAGGGCGTCGAGTTCAACCTGACACCCGAGCAGAACCGGGTCAGCACCCCGAAGGTCGACGCCATCGCCGCCGAGGTCCCACAGGCCATCCGCGACCGCGGCACCCTGCTGGTCACCGGGAGCGCCGGAACCGCGCCCCCGCTGCGCTTCTACGCCACCGACGACACCACCCTGATCGGCTCCGAGGTCGACTTCGCCTACCTGATCGGTGATGTCCTCGGACTGGAGGTCGAGATCAGCACCGCCGACTGGGCGCAGAACTTCGTCCGCGATCGATTCCGGTGAGGTCGACGCGTTCATCTCCAACGTCACGGTCACCGAGGAGCGCAAGGAGAAGTACGACTTCGCGACCTACCGGCTGGACACCCTGGCACTGGAAACCCAGCAGGACTCCGACTGGACGGTGAGCGGGCCGGAGGATCTGGCCGGCAAGATCATCGCCGTCGGCTCCGGAACGAACCAGGAGAAGATCCTCGTCGACTGGAACGACGCCAACGTCGCCAAGGGCCTGGAACCCATTGACATCAAGTACTTCCAGAACTCCACCGACTACTACCTGGCGCTCTCGTCGGGTCGGATCGACGGGTATTTCGGGCCGAACCCGACCGCGCAGTACCACGCCGCCAGCACCGGCGAGAGCAAGGTGATCGGCACCTTCTCCGGTGCCGGCGATGCCCTGCAGGGCGAGATCGCCGTGCTGACCAAGAAGGACAACGGTTTGGCCAAGGCATTCGCCGATGCCCTGAACCACACCATCGAGAACGGCACCTACCAGCAGGTGATCGACCGCTGGAACCTGGCCAGCGAGACGGTCGAGTCGTCCGAGATCAATCCTCCGGGACTGCCGAAGACCACCAGCTGATCGCCGCAAGCGCCGCCGGGGTCACTGCAACCGGCGGTCGAAGCCACTGTCAAACGGCGAGTCGAACCACGTGCCCAAAGAACAAGGGAGGAAACCGATGGCCCACACCACCACCAGATCCGTTGCCGTCATCGGCGGCGGCGTGATCGGCTCCGCCGCTGCCTGGCAACTGTCGGTGCGGGGTCATCGGGTCGTGCTGTTCGAGCAATTCGGTCCCGGCCACGCCCGCGGCGCTTCGCACGGCAGCTCGCGAATCTTCCGCCATGCCTACCCGCTCCGTCGGTACGTCGATCTCGCCAGTCGCGCGGCGCGGCTCTGGCGTCAGCTCGAACGGGTTGACGGGCAACGGGTCTACGCCAGAACCGGCGCCGTCGATCACGGCGACCCGGTTCGGGTGGAGCTGCTGGCCAGGACCCTGGCGGAGGCCGGACTCGAGCATTCCCTGCTGACACCCCGGGCCGCTGCGCGGCAGTGGCCCGGGCTGCGGTTCGACACCATGGTCCTGCATCATCCCGAGGCCGGACGCCTGCACGCCGATCTCGCGGTGGCAGCACTGCAGCGGCGGGCCAGGGCAGAGGGCGCCGAGATCTGGCATCACAGTGCGGCGACCGGGCTACGGCTCAGCCCGTCCGGGGTGCGGGTGCTGACCAGCTCGGGATCGATCAGGTTCGACCAGGTGGTGGTCGCCGCCGGGGCCTGGACCGCCGAGCTGCTCGCGGGAACACCGCTGGCGGGCCGGCTTCCGGAGCTGGTCACCACCCAGGAGCAGCCGGTGCACTTTGTCCCGACCGAGACGCCCGTGGGTTGGCCCAGTTTCATCCACCACCCCGGCGCGGAGTACACCGGGCCCGGCATCTACGGCCTGGCCTCGCAGGACGGCATCAAGATCGGCGAGCACGGGACCGGCCCACGGGTGGATCCGGAGACCAGGGACTTCCGACCGGAGCCGGAGGGTGTCGCCCGGCTGCAGCGGTATGCGGAGCAGTGGCTGCCCGGGGTCGACCCGGCCACGCCGGCGCCGGTCACCTGCCTGTACACCACCACGCCCGATCACCACTTCGTCATCGACCGGCACGGACCGATCACGGTGGCAGCGGGCTTCTCCGGTCACGGTTTCAAGTTCGCACCGGCCGTCGGCGAGCTGGTCGCCGGCCTGGTCAACGGGTCGGCTGAGGCACCCGACCTGTTCCGGCTGGGTACCCGCGAAGGAGCCCATGCCGCGGTCGGCGGCACGTAGCCGGGAGCAGCGGACCCACACCGCAAGTCGCCAGTCCGAGCAGGGAGTCCCATGTCCACGTTTCTGTCCATCTCCGCCAGCCCGCAACAGATCTCGTCGACCCACAGCGTGCTGACCCACGTCAACCGGCGCATTCTGGGTGCCGGGCACACGGTCGGCACGCTGCAGGTCAGGGATCTCCCGGCGCACGCACTGCTGGCCGCCGACGTCCACGATCCCGAGATCGCCGCCGCGGTCAGCGCAGTCCGGACGGCGGACGCGATCGTCGTCGCGACGCCGGTGTACCAGGCCGCGTACTCCGGGCTGCTCAAGGTCTTTCTCGACCTGCTGCCACAGTTCGCCTTCCGCGGCAAGGCGGTGCTGCCGATCGTCACCGGCGGCTCCCCCGCGCACGTCCTGGCCGTCGACTACGCACTGCGACCCGTGCTGGCCAACCTCGGCGCCGCGCACATCGGGCAGGGCTGGTTCGTTCCCTCGTCCCACATCAGGGTGTTCGCCGACGGGGGCGTGGTGATCGAGCCGGCGTCGCTGGCTCCGCTTGCCCAGGTCACCGACGAATTCCTGACCACCGTGCAGCGGCTCAACGGCTGGGCCGTCGTGCCCGGACGGGTTGATGCTCGTACGGGGAGCGCAGGTGTCGGCCATCGCTGGGAGCCCGGATCTGCGGGTCGAGCGGGTGGCGGTGGGCGATCCCCGGCTGACGCCCCTGTTGACCGATCTGGTGGTGGAGTACGGCACCCGGTACGGCCGGCCGTCTGCCAACACCCAGCTGACCGAGGTTCCAGCCACCGATTTCGTCGAGCCGAACGGTGTCTTCCTGATCCTGCAGGAGAACGGGGAAACCGTTGCGGGTGGCGCCCTGCGCCGCTACGACGCGGAGACCGCAGAGGTGAAACGGGTCTGGACGTCCTCTCGTCATCGGCGCCGTGGGCTGGCGCGGCGGGTGATGGCCGAACTCGAACAGACCGCCGTCGAGTTGGGCTACCGACGTCTCCATCTGACCACCGGCCCTCGGCAACCCGAAGCCCGCAATCTGTACCTGGCCGCCGGTTACACGCCGCGCTTCGACCCGGCCGCCGACCCGGAGACGATCGGCCCGCTGGCCTTCGCCAAGGAACTGCTGCCGGGCGCCGGGTTTGCCGACTGGGTGCAGCCGACCTGGGCGGACATCGAGGCCGCCCATCGCCGGCGGGACTCGGCCGACCGCCGCCGGGGCCGGCGAGGTGGCGAGCACCGGCAACGGCGCCGCGGATTCCCGACTGGTCCGGCAGAACCGATTCGCCCTTGCCACCGGTGCGGTGGACGAACGGCGGCATCTGCACAGCAGACTGGTCAACGGCGCGCCCAGATGAGCACCCTGGTCTTCGTCGGCGGCGGCCCACGCACCGTGGGGCTGCTCGAGCGGTTGGCGGCCAACGCCGCTGAGCTGCTCGGCCCCGGCTCCGTCACGATCCACGTCGTGGACCCGCACCCGGTCGGTGGTGGACGGATCTGGCGGCATGAACAGTCGGGCCTGTTGTGGATGAACTCGATGGCCCGTGACGTCACCATCTTCACCGATGCATCGGTGACGTGCGAGGGCCCGGTAGTCCCCGGCCCGGCATTGGACGAGTGGGCGACCGGAGAGGGTCGGGAGGTGTTGCGGGCCGCCGGACTGGGACGCCAGGCCGACGCGCTGCGACCGGAAGACTTTGCCAGCAGGCAACTCCAGTCGCACTACCTGCGATGGGCCTACGACCGTGCGGTGGCGGCGCTACCGGACCGGGTCCGGGTCGTGGCACATGTGGCCACCGCGGTGGAGGTGATCGACATCGACGACCGGCAACGGGTCAGCCCTCTCCGACGGAGCCGTGTTGATCGGCGACATCGTCGTGCTGGCCCAGGGTTTCCTCGACCGGGACCCGACGCCCGAGGAGGCGGGCCTGTCCGCCGCCGCGACGGCCAGGGGCCTGACCTACATCCCACCCGGCTACACCGCCGATCTCGATCTCTCCGACCTGCGGCCCGGAGAACCGGTCCTGGTCCGGGGTTTCGGTCTGGCGTTCATCGATCTGATGATCCTGCTGGGTGAGGGAAGGGGCGGCCGCTTCACCGACAACGGGGACGGCACCCTGACCTACACCCCGAGCGGCGCCGAACCCATCCTGCACGTCGGGTCCCGCCGCGGGGTGCCCTACCACGCGAAGTTGGGCTACGCGATGTCCGGCAGCGTGCCGGTCCCACCGCAGTACTTCACCGTCGAAGCGGTCCGTGCGTTGGCCGCTGCGGGACGACCGGTGGACTTCCGCCGCGACGTCTGGCCGCTGATCGCCAAGGAGCTCACTGCCGCCCACTACCGCCGGCTGTTCCAGGCCCATCCGGAGCGAACACTGGGTTCCTTCTCCGATCTCGAGTCGATCCTGGCGACGGAGCGGGTCACCGGTGACGCCTTCAACGAAGCCGTTGCGCGGGCAGTTCCGAAGCGGGAGGACCGCTTCGATCTCCCCGCCATCGACAAGCCCTTGTCCGGCAGGTACTTCGGATCCGATCGCGATCTGACCGACGCGATCGTCGACCACATCCGGGCGGACCTGCGACGGCGGGCGGATCCCTACTTACTCCCCCGACGCTGCGGTCTTCGATGCGCTGCTGTCGGTCTACGGGGTGCTCGCCGTTGCCCTCACCTCCGGCATCATCAGCGCAGTCGATCGGATCAGGTTCGTGGAGGGCGAATTCCACGGCTTCTTCTCATTCCTGGCCAGCGGTCCGCCGCCGCGGCGGCTGGCGGAGCTGCTCGCCCTGCACGACGCCGGTCTCGTCGAATTCGGCGGCCCGGATTTCCGCGTCGAGATCGACGGCGACAGTTTCGTCGGCTCCTCCCCCGCGGTTCCCGGCGGCGGTGTCCGGGCCCGCGCCCTGATCGACGCGTTTCTGCCGCGGCCCGACGTCAGAGCCACCACCGACCCCGTCATCCGCAGCCTGCTGGCGGCCGGCGAGCTGGCCGCCGAACGGCTGACCGGACCTGATGGCCGGCCCCTGCAGGGCGGACAGCTGTTGGCCGACGGGGGGTGTCGGGCCATCCGGGCCGATCGCTCCGTCCATCCCCGGCGATTCCTCCTGGGCCCCTCGGTCTCCGGCTCTGCCGGGTCGGCCGGGTTTTCCCGGCCGGGGTTCAACGGCGCCGGATTCCGGCAGAACGACGCGGTCGCCCGGCAGATCCTGGGCCTGCTGCACTCGCCACCGAGCCCTGCCCCCATCCCGCATCAGCACCGAACGAAGGAGTTGCACCATGCCCGTTGAGTTCCTGGGAATCGCCGGTACCAACCCGGCCAGCGAGGTCACCCCGCGACCGGGTGGCAGTCTCGACCTCGACTACACCCGGCGGTTGGCCAGGGCCCACGAGGATCACGGCTGGGACCGCATCCTGTTCGCCTATCACTCCGGCTCCCCGGACCCGGCCCAGGTGGCGGCCTACGTCGCCGGGCACACCGATCGGATCAAGCTGGTACTCGCGCAGCGGCCGAATGTCTCGGTGCCCACCTACGCCGCCAAGACCTTCGCCACCCTGGATCATCTCTCGGGCGGCCGGTTCGAGGTGCATTTCATCACCGGCGGCTCCACCGCCGACCAGGCCGCCGAGGGCGACTACCTGGACAAGGACACCCGGTACGAGCGGACCCGCGAGTACATCCAGATCGTGAAGCGGGCGTGGACGTCCACCGATCCGTTCGACTACGACGGAAAGCACTACCAGCTGCGGAATTTCCGCGCGGACATCTTCCCGGTGCAGCAGCCACGCCCACGGATTTCCTTCGGCGGTTCGTCGGCCGCGGCCTACGCGGTGGGTGCCGCCGAATCCGATGTCTATGCGCTCTGGGGTGAGCCGCTGGCCGGCACCCGCGAGCAGATCGCCAGTATCGAGGCGGCGTCGACGGCGGCCGGGCGAGCGGAGCGCCCGCGACTGCAGATCGCCTTCCGCCCGATCATCGCCCCGACCGAGCAACTGGCCTGGGAGAAGGCGGAACAGATCCTCGGGCGGATCAAGGGTGTGAAGGACGGCACCGGCTTCCCCCGCGCCGCCGGAACGCCTGAGAACGCCGGTTCGCAGCGGCTTCTCGCCGCGGTCGCCGACGGCGATCGGCACGACCGCGCGCTGTGGACCGCCCCGACGGCGCTGACCGGCGGTGGTGGGAACTCGACCGCGCTGGTCGGCACGCCGGAGACCGTCGCGGCCGCCCTGCTCGACTACTACGACCTGGGCATCACCCTGCTGTCCGCCCGGGGTTACGACATCTACGACGATGCCATCGATTTCGGTCGCTACGTCATCCCGATCGTCCGGGAAGAGGTCGCCAAGCGGGACGCGGCCGCTGCATCAGCAGCGGCGCCGACCGGAAGCGACCGACGCAACGGCGCCCTGGCACATTCCGCATCCCACTGATCAAACACAACGACCACGACACGACGCGACCCGAAGGACATCTCGATGACGATCACCGCGACCATCCGAACTGCACGAAGCCTGGTCCCGCTGGCACGCCGCTCGCGAAGCCGACCTGGCCACCGACCACGGGTGGCTCAGCCTCACCGGGTTCCACTGGTTGCCCGACACCGCAACGACTCTGGACGGCCTGCCCGGCAGGTGGTCGGCCGGTGACGGCGGGGCCACGCTGACTGCCGCGGAGATCGACGGCCTGACCACGCTCGAACCAGGCGACGGTCCCGTCGAGGGAACCATCACCGCCACGGTGGCCGAAGCCGGTTCGCTGCCCTGGGTGCGGCACGGCGACCGCCTCGTCGAACTCGTGCTCCGTGGCGGGCGGTACGCCATCCGCGTTCGGGACCCGCGTGCCGCCGAACGCGCTGCGTTCGGCGGAATTCCGACCTTCGATGTCGATCCGTCATGGATCAGGTCGGGCCGGTTCACGGCCTTTCCCGAGCCACGGGCCATCACCGTCGATACCGCGCGAGCCGACCTGCGGCAACAGGTCATCGCAGTCGGGACCGTCGAGATCGCCTTCCCCGACGGCCCGCGCACTCTGCTGGCAACCGCGGGCCAGGGTGGTCGGCTGAATCTCTCCTTCCGCGACCGCACCAACGAGGACCTGACGGCGCCATGGCGGGTGGTCAGCACGTCGATTCCCACCGAGACCGGAGCCCTGGTCGTTGATTTCAACCGCACGGTGAATCTGCCGTTCGCCTTCACCGAGTACGGGACCTGCCCGGCCCCGGTGCCGGAGAACACTCTTCCGCTGGCCGTCACGGCCGGTGAACTGGCACCGGTCCGGGTGACGCCATGAGCACCGTCGCACCACATCATCGTCGTCGCGGGCAATCCGAAGCCTCGATCACGAACCCTCACCGCCGCAACCGCTCTCGCCGATGCGCTCGCCGTAGAGCTGTGGCCGGACCGCCCGGTCGTCACCACCGTCGTCGACCTGGCGACCATTGCCGACGGACTGCTCGCACCGTGGAGCCTGTCCGACGCCGGCAGAGCTGCGGCCGACGACGTCCGATCGGCCGAGGTCGTGATCCTGGCAACGCCGACCTACAAGGCAAGTTTCACCGGACTGCTGAAACTCTTCCTCGACGTGCTGCCGGCCGGATCCCTGTCCCGCACGGTGGTCGTGCCGCTCGTGGTGTCCGGCGGACCCGGGCACCGGCACCTCGCCGACCTCCAACTCCGTCCGGTGCTGTCCGAACTCGGCGCCGTCGTGCCGACCCCGTCGCTACTGATCGAGGAATCCGAACTCCCGGGCCTGGACGGGATCGCCGCGACGTTCGTCGCCACCCAAGGCCCGCTGCTCCGTGCGACGACTGCCGCACTGGCCACCCTGCCCGCCGAGAAAAGAGCTGCTCGTGTCTGACCACCTCCACCTGGCCATCGCCCTGGACGGCGCCGGCTGGCACCCGGCCGCCTGGCGCGAACCTGCGGCTAGGCCGAAAGAGCTGTTCTCCGCCGGATACTGGGTCGACCAGGTGCTCGAGGCAGAGCGAGGCCTGGCCGATTTCGTCACCGTCGAGGATTCCTTCGGCCTGCAGAGCACCGGCTTCCAGGGTCAGGAGCACCGGCAGGATCGGGTGCGTGGTCGACTCGACGCGGCGCTGATCGCGGCCCGGGTGGCACCCAAGACGCGCAACATCGGCCTGGTGCCGACCGCCGTTGTCACCCACACCGAGCCGTTCCACGTCTCCAAGGCCATCGCCACCCTCGACTTCGTGAGCACCGGCCGGGCCGGTGTCCGGGCGCAGATCTCCGCCCGCGCGGTCGAGAGCGACCACATCGGACGGCGTCGTCTTCCTGAATTCGGCGTGGCCGACCTCGATCGGACAGACGTCCGCGCGGTCGTCGCCGATCTGTTCGATGAAGCCGACGAATACGTGCAGGTGGTCAGGCGACTCTGGGACAGCTGGGAGGACGACGCGGAGATCCGGGACGCCGCCACCGGCCGGTTCGTCGACCGGGACAAGCTGCACTACATCGACTTCCACGGCCGGCACTTCTCGATCAAGGGCCCATCGATCGTACCGAGACCACCGCAGGGGCAACCGGTGGTCACCGCGCTGGCGCACTCTTCGGTCCCCTACCGGTTCGCCGCCCGCAACGCCGACGTGGTGTTCGTGACCCCGGTCGACGCGGCTGATGCCACCCGGATCGTCGACGAGATTCGCCGTGAACAGGCCGCCGCCGGTCGCTCGGACGACAGCCGTCCACGTGTTCGCCGATCTGGTGGTGTTCCTGGACACCGCCGGCGAGTCCGGACCGGATCGCCGGACCCGATTGGATCGGGCGGACGGAACCGACTACAACTCCGATGCCCGGATCTTCGCCGGCAGCGCCGGCCGGCTGGCCGATCTGTTGGTCAGCTGGCAGCAGGCCGGGATCTCCGGCTACCGGCTCCGGCCCGCGGTGCTGCCGGACGACCTCGGCTCCATCACCGATGATCTCGTGCCGGAACTGCAGTCCCGCGGACTTTTTCGCACGGCCTATGAGGCCCCCACCCTGCGCGGGTTGCTGGGTCTGTCGCGGCCCGCCAACAGGTATGCGGCCACCACCGAAGGAGCATTGGTATGACCGACGTCAGACATTCCGGCAACGGCAAGCCGCGCAAGCAGATCCACCTCGCGGCACATTTTCCTGGAGTCAACAACACCACGGTGTGGAGCGATCCTCGGGCGGGCAGTCACATCGAGTTCTCCTCGTTCCTGCGGTTCGCGCAGATCGCCGAGCGCGCCAAGTTCGATTTCCTGTTCCTGGCCGAAGGTCTGCGGTTGCGGGAACAGAACGGTGAGATCTATGACCTTGACGTGGTGGGCCGACCTGACACCTTCACGATCCTGGCCGCCCTGGCCGCCGTCACGGACAAACTCGGGCTCACCGGCACCATCAACTCGACCTTCAACGAGCCGTATGACGTTGCCCGCCAGTTCGCGACCCTCGACCTGCTGTCCGGGGGTCGAGGCGCCTGGAACGTCGTCACCTCCTGGGATGCGTTCACCGGCGAGAACTTCCGGCGCGGCGGCTTCCTGCCGCAGGAGCAGCGCTACGCGCGGGCGTCGAGCTTCCTGGGCGCTGCCAATGAGTTGTTCGACTCCTGGTCCGGCGTCGAGGTTCTCGCCGACAAAGCCGACGGACGATTCCTGAGCACGGCAGAGCCGGGCGCCTTCGCCATCCACGACGAGCATTTCGACATCCAGGGCCACTTCAACGTGCCCGGTAGCCCGCAGGGCCGTCCGGTCATCTTCCAGGCGGGCGATTCCGATGCCGGACGCGAGTTCGCGGCCGCGTCGGCCGACGCGATCTTCAGCCGGCACGGCACGCTGGACGCCGGAAAGGCGTTCTACGCCGACGTCAAAGCCCGGCTGGCCGGCTACGGCCGCAGCCGCGACGACCTGCTGGTGCTACCGGCCGCCACCTTCGTGCTGGGCGACACCGATGAGGAAGCCGCCGAACTGGCAGCCCTGGTGCGCCGCCAACAGGTCAGCGGTGCCACCGCGATCAAGTTCGCCGAGCAGCTGTGGAACCGCGACCTGAGCGGCTACGACCCGGACGGGCCCGTGCCGTCGTTCGATCCCGTCGTCGGCGAGAACACCATCGCGAAGGGAAGGGCCTCGGTGCGGATGCACACCGACCCCGTCGGCACTGCGCGGCAGTGGCGCGAACTCGCTGCTGCCAAACAGCTCTCACTGCGAGAGGTGGTCATCGAGGTGACCGGCCGGCAGAACTTCATCGGCAGCCCCGCCACCATCGCCGCGACGATCGACGAGTACGTCCAGGCCGATGCCAGCGACGGCTTCATCCTGGTGCCGCACATCACCCCGGACGGGCTCGCCGGGTTCGCCGACAAGGTGGTCCCGCTACTCCAGGAGCGTGGGGTCTTCCGCACCGACTACGAGGGAAGCACCTTGCGCGACCACCTGGGCCTGCCGGCCCCCAGGGTGCGGAACGTCGCGCTCACCGGCGGTCGGGCAGCCTCGTGACGGTGACCGAGAACGCCACCATGGTGGTGGATCCCAGCCTCGGCGACCCCGTGCTGGACAATGCACCGTGGGCCAGCCTGACCGGTCCGCACCGCCGGTTTGCCGAGCGCCGGGGCGGGGCTGTGCGGTATTCACCGGACGTCGCGCCTTTCGTGGCGTTGGCCGACCCACGGGATCCGCAGTGTTGGACCGACGTCGCCCAACTCCTCGGACCCGGCATCGGCTTCGCCGTCAGCGGCTCGGACATCCATCCACCGGAATCCTGGCCGACACAGTTGGTCGGGATCGGGGTGCAACTGGTCGACGTCGATCTGGTCAAACAGCATGACCCGGAGGCTGTCCGGCTGGGACCCGCCGATCTGCCGGAAATCCTCGATCTGGTCGAGCGGACCAAACCCGGCCCGTTTCGCCGGCGGACGATCGAACTCGGCACCTACCTGGGCATTCGGCGTGGTGGAGTCCTGGTGGCCATGGCCGGCGAGCGGCTGCACCCGCCAGGGTGGACCGAGATCAGCGCCGTCTGCACGGATCCGGCTCACCGCGGTCAGGGACTGGCCACCCGACTGGTGTCCGCGGTCGCGGCCGGAATCGCCGACAGAGGTGACCGGGTGCTACTGCACGCGCTGGCCACGAACACACCGGCCATCGAGCTCTACCTCTCCCGTGGGTTCCGACTCCGGCGGTACACCGAGTTCCAGTCGGTGACGACACCCGGGTGATCGATCAAAGGGTGATCGGTCAGTAGTGGATCACGCCCGGGGTGCCGCCGCCGCAGGCGACGGCGTCACCGTTGATCGCCACGCTGAGCGGCGAGGCCAGAAAGGTGACAACGGCTGCGATCTCGTCGGCGTTCACCAGCCGGCCGATGGAGTTGAGCCCGGCCAGCCGGGACTCGACCTCCGCAATGTCGACACCAGCGGCTGCCGCCCGTGCCGCGACCACCCCCGGCGTGGCTTCGGTTCTCGTCAGACCCGGATGGACAACCGTGACGTTGACCCCGCTGCGGCCGAGTTCGTCGGCCAGGTTCTTGGTCATCGCCGCGACCGCGACGTTGCGGATCGAACCGATGGTGGAGCCGGTACTCCTGGCGGCCAGCCCACTGATGCTGATGATCCGGCCCCAGCCGCGTTCGACCATCCCCGGTGCAACGGCTTGGGCACAGCGCAGGTACCCCAGCACCTTGGCGTTGACCTCGGCCAGCAGCGCCTCGGAGGTGATCTCCGGCAAGGAGAGTGGGGGCGCCTGGCCCGCCGGGGTCGCCGCGGCATTGACCAGGATGTCGATCCCGCCCATTGCCTCGATGGCTCGGGCGACCAGCTCCCGCACGGATTCATCGCTTCCGGTGTCGGCGACGACCGCGGTCGCGCCGAGTTCGGCCGCGGCGCTCTCGACCGCCTCGCGATGCCTGGCGCAGATCGTCACCACCGCTCCCTCGGCGATCAGCGCGGCGGCGACCGCCTTCCCGATCCCCCGGCTGCCACCGGTGACCAGAGCGCGGCGACCCTGCAGCTGAAGATCCATCTCCGTGCTCCTTCGCTTCATTCCTCTGACGTCACAACACTCTGGCCCTACATCACCCGGGCATCGGCGAACACCAGGGGGCCCCATGATCGCGCCGGTCGCCGGCCATGACCGGGATCGATACCGATGAACTGGCGGCCCTCGACGATCGCCGTGCTGTGCCGCAGCAGTGGATCGTCGATGATCTGCACCCGCTCCTCGAGATGGCCGTAACGCCGGCCGGTGACCCAGTCGATGGTGCTGCTGTGTCCGTGCACCTGGTTGAACGGTGCCGGTGCCGCCGACGCCAGCCAGGAGGGCAGCAACTCGTCAGGAGCGGAGGCCCAGAGCGGCCCGGCCGACAGATTCACCTCGCCGGTCAGCATGACGCCGGGTCGATAGACCCAGTTCTCGTGCAGCCGACCGACCAGTCCGTTCAGCGATGCGGCTGCGGCCGATGCGCTCTCCGGCATCCCGATGAAGTGCCGCCAGAAGCCCTCGGTCAACCCGGCGTGGGTCACCAGATAGGGAAACGGCTCGCCGGCCACCTCGACCGCGGCCGCCACTCGCATCCGCCGGGAACTCCACCACTCGAAGAGGGTCTCCAGGTCGTCCTCGGGCAACCGCTCCGGCCAATGGAACTTCGGCGGGGTCAGGTATTGGGCCTCGTGGTTGCCGGCCAGCTGAACCCACTGCAGCGGCTGCTGCCGCATCACGGTTCTGACCAGGTCGACGGCACCGGGCGAATCCGGTCCGCGGTGGATCAGGTCGCCGACCTGGACGACGGTCAGATCGGCCGGGAGCCGTCTGGTGGTGGCGTCCATGCCGAGCGCGACCAACGCGTTACGGAGCTGCTTGGGGTGCCCCCCGACGTCGCCGAACAGCGCTACCCGCCCGCGGCGGAGCTCGCCGCCCGCCCGCTCGGGACCGGGGAATCCGCCACCACTCGTCACGCCCGAAGTGGATCACACCGATCGCCCCTTTGATCAGTGGCCGTGCCCGACGCGCGACTTCCGCTCAGCGGGACCGCCGGGGGACGGTCACACTGAGCTGATGCAGAAGATGTCGTTACAGGCATTGGCACGGGAACAACAGGAACGGGCGGCCGCTGCGACGAGTGGCCGTAGCGCACGCACCGTGTGGGGTGGGCACGAGCATGTGCTGCGGCAGACATTGATTGCGTTGACCAAGGACTCGTCGATGTCGGAACACGAAAATCCCGGTGAGGCAACGGTTCAGGTGATCACCGGTCGGGTCAGGCTGGAGGCGGACGGGCACAGCTGGGAGGGCAGGCAGGGCGACATGCTCTTCATGCCACCCGCGCGCCACTCGCTGATCGCCGTCGAGGACGCCGTCGTCCTGTTGACCGTGGCCAAGATCGCCAAGGCCGGTTCACCGCAGACGTGACGTTCGCTCGGTGTGACCTGGCCGACGGCAAGCAGCACCTGACGCCGATGCGGACGATCGTGAAAGGAAATTCGGCCGTGGACCGACAACAGCTTCGCCATCACGGCCTGGTGGGGTTGTTGCCCTACCTGGCGACTGCGGCAGGATGCTCGGTGATGGACTCGACGCGGTTCGGGTAGAACGCGACGTGGTTCTTGATCAGAGCCACTGCTTCAAAGGGGTTCTCGTAGATCCAGATGGCGTTCTTCGACTGCTCACCGCCGAGCGGGATGCTGAAATACCCGGCATCTCCCTTGAACGGGCAATAGCTCGAGTGATCCGTCCGCTCGAGCAGCGTCTGGTCGACGTCCTCGATGGGGATGTAGTCCACCGGCGCGTACTTGGCTTCCTGCAGCCGCAATGCCCGAGTGGTGTCCGCGACGACGCGACCGGCGACCGTCACCACGATCCGGGACGAATTCGGCTCGATCGTGATCGGGTGATTCGGGCCTGGCTGAAGTATCGGCTTGACCGACATGTCGACGGCTCCGTTTCTCGAATTTCTGACCGGACGGGCGCGAGCCCGTCGGTCAGGTGGCGGCCGGCGCGCTGGACCGCAGGCGAACGTCGTTGCAGGCTTCACACACCGAGGCCGGAATGACCCCGATCGCCTGCAACCGGCCGAAGATTGCGCAGCCCAGGCAATAGCCCAGTGCTGATTCCAACAGCGCAGCCACCGTGATCATTCCGACCAGCACCCAGGACAACCACGCCGCGTCCAGGTAGAAGGCCACCAGCGCTCCCACCGACAAGGTCGCACCGATCGCCTGGGCGAATCTCTTCGGTGGGCCGGGCACGAGTTTGGCCGGACCGATCCGTGGTGCGATCACCTTGGTGGCGAGCTGACCGAACGGCGAGAACCGTGGCCCGGACGCCACTCTGGCAACGAAGCCCAGAGCCAATGGCCAGAGCAGCCATGGTGTCCGGAACAGCAGGGTGGCCAGGCACAGCACTACCACCATGGCGGCCACCGATCGGGCCGCGTACTCGTTCACCGGATTCGGGAACGAGACGAGACGCCGCAGGGACGAACTCATCGTCACTTCACCTCACGTGGTTGGTTCTCAAGAGTCGGTATCCGGGTCGCCTGGCAATGTCGGCCCGTTACTCAGGGGTCCTGCGGCAGGCTGTTGATGACCCGTGTACACAGCCGGACGTCGCAACGCGGCCGAACCGAAGGGAAGACGCCAGCAGAGCCGACGGATACTGATCGCCCGGTGATTCAGCCCGTGGACTGACAGCGACTGGTCCCGCTGCGCATGTTGTCGACATAACGCCGACGCACCAGCACGCACGAGGCACCCGAGAGGTGCTGGATCGCGGCGGTCATCCTTCGACTGTCGTCACCGCCGGGTCCGTTGTCAACCCGTCCGGTCATGACTCGCCTCACCTCCGGCAACACCGGCGTGCAGCGACCGGACGGCGGGCCAGGAACGCGCGAATCCCGGATGCAGTGCCAGCCCTTCTACCTCGTCCTCGGTGACCCACCGCAGTTCCGCACTCTCCGCGTTGGCGAGCACGGTGAGCGGACCGATCACCCGTGCGACAACGGTGACGTAGGCCCAACCACCGTGGTCGTCGACGAGTTCGCCCAGCACCTCGACCGCCGACGGTTCGATCCCGGCCTCCTCCGCCGCCTCCCGAAGCGCTGCCTGGACCGATGTCTCGTGACTGTCCCTGGCGCCACCGGGAATGCCCCACGTATCACCGTCACTGGTCCACACTGCACGGTGCTGCATCAGGACTCTCGTCTCAACGCCCGGGCCTAGGTGCCGCAGCAGTAGACCTGCGGCCCCGTGGACGCCCCAATGTCGATGACCCTGCCCGCAGCGGATCCAGCCGTTGCCGTCACCGTTCATGCCGGTCCATCCGGACCTGGCCGGCGGGCGAGAACGACGAATTCGCGACCCGGCCGATCGACTGCTTCACGGACCTCCACCCGGTCGAAACCCGCCAGGAGTAAGGAACTCTCGATCTCCGCGCGGTCGCGAAACCGCAGCGTGGTATCCGACGTCATGGTGACCCCGTCGGCCTGGAAGGTGAAGGTCCAGCGAAAGCTGACCAGCGGTCCGTTCTGTTCGGTGAGTTCGACCCAGGTCTCGACGACACCGACGTCCGGGATGGCGGTCTGCCGCTGAGATCGCTCCCGGGTCCACTCGCGCCAGGCCTGACGGTCCGGGTTCCGGGTCTCGAACACCAGGTGACCGCCTGGACGCAACGCGTTCCACCCGGCGTGCAGCACCGAGGCCCACTCCGAGTCGGTGAGAAAAACCTGCGCCACATTCGCGGTCATGGTGACCAGGTCGACACCGGCCCAGTCGTCCGTCCCGTCCAGCATGTCGACGGCATCAGCATGGAGCCATCGAACCCCGTCGGCGCCCGGTTTGGATTGTGCGACCTCGAGCGACGCCGCCGCCGGATCCACTCCGATCACCTCGACACCGCGCTGCGCCAGCAGACAACAGAAAGTACCGGTGCCACAGCCGATGTCGAGCACACGCCGGGCGCCCAGCTCGTCGACGATCTGGACGTACGCCTCCAGATCGGTCCGATCGGGGTCGAGGTCGTCGTAAATCCGCGCAAGCCTGCGCTCCTCGAACAGTGCGTCGGCCATGGCAGAACTGTAGGTCGATCAGCGGAGCGCTGATCATGGCAGCGCCAGGAAGTCGCGAAGCCACTCGTCGACCTCCTTCATCGTCGACCCATCGACGGTGCCCGCGACATCAAAGAGTCGGTCGCGGGTGACCGTCCGCGGCTGCTCCGTCATCGCAAAGCTCGGCTGATCGAGCGCCAGATCCGGGCCCTTCATGAGCACGTGATTCGGCCATCCACGATCATTCGTGGTCACCGGGACGATGATCGCGAGCGTGTCGGCCTGTTCCAGGTAGAGATCACTCGCGATCACGAGCGCGGGCCGACGTCCGGCCTGCTCCCGCCCGCGCGCAGGATCGAGTTCGGCCCACACCACGGTCCCTCGCCGGAGATCAGGTGCCATCGTGGCCGTCGGCCAGAGCGATATCCCATTCCCGGAACTCGTCTCGGTACTCCTGGTCGGCGCCGCGGAACGCGCGCCCAAAGGCCTCCATACGCCTGCGCCGCTCATAGCCATCGAGCAGCTTCTCGATCAGACCGGCCGCAGACACACCCTGCTCCTGCGCATCCCGGTTGATGCGGTCGCGAAGCTCGACCGGCACCTTGATCGTGGTCGTCATCCGACGAGTATACCAAGCGGTATACTCACTGGTCTACGCCTCCGTCATCTTCACCGGCCTGGACACATCAGTGTCGAACCGGCCGGTCAGCCTCGCGATGGCGCTGCATCAAACATTGAACCGGAACTCGACCACGTCGCCGTCGGCCATCACGTAGTCCTTGCCCTCGATGCGCACCCGGCCGGCGGCCTTGGCGGCGGCCATCGACTTGGCCGCCATCAGATCGGCGTACGAGACCACCTCGGCCTTGATGAAGCCCCGCTCGAAGTCGGTGTGGATCACCCCGGCCGCCTGCGGCGCGGTCGCACCCTTCTTGATGGTCCAGGCCCGGGATTCCTTGGGACCTGCGGTCAGGTACGTCTGCAGCCCGAGGGTGTGAAAACCGGCGCGCGCCAACGCATGCAGACCGGGTTCCGACTGACCGACCGATTCCAGCAGCTCGGCGGCCGACTCGGCATCGAGTTCCAGCAGTTCGGATTCGACCTTGGCGTCGAGGAAGACCGCATCGGCCGGTGCGACGGCGGCGGTCAGCTCGGCCCGCCGCGCCTCGTCGGTGAGCACGCCTTCGTCCGCGTTGAAGACGTAGAGGAACGGCTTCGCGGTCAGCAGCGAGAGTTCTTTCAGCAGCGCAAGATCCAGCGATGCCCGGGCGGAGAACAGGGTTCTGCCCGCATCGAGCACGGCGTTCGCGGCCTGCGCCGCCTCCAGCAACGGCTTGCGGTCCTTGGCGTTGCGGGCTTCCTTCTCCAGCCGCGGGAGCGCCTTCTCCAGGGTCTGCATGTCGGCCAGGATGAGTTCGGTGTTGACCGTCTCGACGTCGGCGAGCGGATCGACCCGTCCGTCCACATGGATGACATCGTCGTCGTCGAACACCCGGACCACCTGGCAGATGGCATCCGCCTCGCGGATGTTGGCCAGGAACTTGTTGCCCAGCCCGGCGCCCTCGCTGGCACCCTTCACAATCCCGGCGATGTCGACGAAGGAGACCGTGGCCGGAACCGTCTTCACCGAGTTGAACACGCCGGCCAACTCATCGAGCCGAGGGTCCGGGATGGGCACCACGCCGACGTTGGGTTCGATGGTGGCGAACGGGTAGTTCGCCGCCAGCACATTGGCGCGGGTCAGGGCGTTGAACACGGTGGACTTGCCGACGTTGGGCAGGCCGACGATGCCGAGGGTCAGGCTCACGAGGGGTGAGTCTACGGTCGCGGCCGGGTCAGTCCTTCCGTCGCAGCACGGTGACCGCCCAATCGGCGCTGTCCGTCCACCGGTCCAGATGCCAGGTCGCGAAGCGGTGCTCCACCGTCAGATCGGTGGCCTCGGCATCCCGATCGAAGTCGCCGACCGCGTAGTCCCGGTCGGTGGCGAAACCCGGCGACGATCCGTCCGTCCGGCGCCAGCAGGCCCGCGAGAACCCCCAGCACCGCCCGCTCGGTGCCCGGCGCGACGTACACCAGCACGTTCCCGGCCAGCACGATGACGTCGAACGTGGTCGGCGCACCCGCACCGGTCAACAGATCCGGAGTCAGCGCGAGCAGGTCAGCGGTGATGAACGTCGGGCCGGGGTAGCGGTCGGCGGCGATTCGTACCAGCCCGCCGTCCCGGTCGACCCCGACCGCGGTGTGTCCCATCCGGTGCAGTGCGGCGGCGATCCGGCCGGTGCCGCAGCCGCCGTCCAGCACCCTGGCTCGTCGGGGAGCGAGCACGTCGACGAATCTGGCCTCGCCCTCCAGGTCGGTCCCTTCGGCGAACTCCCGGGCGAACCGGTCGACGTAGAAGTCCCACCGGTCACCGGTGACGGTTCGCTCCCAGCGGGTCGGCGGCGGGTCGGACCTGGTCATCTGCGCATGATGGCACGCAGCCCGCGCCCCGGACCCGCAGTCGACGGTCGACGGGCTGGCAGAGTGGACCGGGTGCCGCCCGAGACAGTGACGCTCCAGCTTCCGGTCGCCGGGCCGTTCGCCGCCGACGACATGTTGAGCTTCCTGTCCACCCACCTGGTCACCGGCGTCGAGCACGTCGACGGACGGCGGTACTTCCGGTCGCTGCGACTGGCGGGCGGAACGGGCACCGTCTGCCTGACCTTGCCGACCCCGGATGACGCCCCGGAGGTTCCGGCGACCATTCGGGTGGACGACCCGGCGGATCTACCCGAGGCGATCGGCCACTGCCGCACGCTGCTCGATCTCGATGCCGATCCGGCCGCCGTCGATGCCGTGCTGTCCACCGATCCCGCGCTGGCGACTGCGGTGGCCGCCATGCCCGGTCTCCGGGTCCCGGGCGCGGTCGACGGTCCGGAGATCCTGGTGCGGGCGATGCTCGGTCAGCAGGTGTCGGTGGCGGGCGCGCAGACCGCGGCCACCAGGTTGGTGCTGGCCGCCGATGATCGCCTGCCGTCTCCCGACGGTGCGCTCACCCACCTGTTTCCGACACCCGCCGCCATCGCCGAACTCGGTCCCGGACTGATCGCGGGGCCACGACGCCGGGCGTTGGCCATCTGCGGCGCCGCGGCCGCGATGGCGGAGGGTTCGTTGATCGTCACCGCCGACCGGACGACCGACGCGCTCACGGCCGATCTGGTGTCCCGACCCGGCATCGGACCCTGGACCGCCGGTTACGTGGCGATGCGCCTGCTCGGTGATCGCGATGTGCTGCTCACCGGGGACCTGGTCCTCCGGGCCGGTGCGGCGCTGCTGGGCCTGCCGGCCACCCCGACGGCGCTGGCGGCCAGGTCGGCGGCCTGGCAGCCGTATCGGGCATACGCCGGGATGCACCTGTGGCGGGCGGCGCTGGGTGAGCGCGCCAGATCGAAACGGGCCAGAGCAGTTGCCGGCGGGAGATCCTGATGGGTGTGCGAGACAGCGGCGTCAGCGCGGGTGATCGCGCCACCACGCGGCGCAGGTGGTGGTGGGCAACCCTTGCGGTCGCAGTGTCGGCAGCGCTCGCGGCGACGATCCGGCGACTCGGACCGTTGCCCGGAGTGTTGCTGATCAGGTATCTGTTCGACCGGGATTCCGCCCGGGTCACGGCGGCACTGCAGGCGCACCGGCCCGGCGGAGTGGTCACCATCCGCGACCAGCAGTACCGGCAAGGTGATCGGGATGCGCTGCTCGATGTCCACCTGCTCGCGAAGCCCGGCCCGCGGCCGACTGTCCTGTGGGTGCACGGTGGCGCCTGGGTGTCCGGTTCCCGGAAGAACGTGGTGCCGTACTTCGAACTGATTGCCGCACAGGGGTACACGGTGATCGCCGTCGACTATTCCCTCGCCCCCGCCGCCACATACCCGGCCGCATTGAGGCAGCTGAACGACGCCCTGGTCTACCTCCAGGCTCAGGCCGATCGGTTGCACGTGGACACCGGGCGCCTGGTGCTGGCCGGGGACTCGGCGGGCGCCCAGTTGGTCAGCCAACTCGCGACGCTGACGACCGTGCCGCGTTACGCCGCTGAACTCGAGTTGACTCCGGCGCTTCGCCCGGATCAGCTGGTCGGGGTGATCCTGCATTGCGGCTACTACGACATGCGGACCTTCATCGACGGCGGCCTGTTGGCGCCGGCGGCCTTTCGTTGGGGCATCGGCACCGTTGTCCGCGCCTACACCGGCGACCGGGCGACCGACTCGGCGGCCATCCGGCAGATGTCGACCATCGACCACGTCACCGCGGACTTCCCGCCGACGTTCATCGCCGGCGGCAACGCAGATCCATTGACCGACGCCCATTCCCGACCGTTCGCCGCGCGGTTGCTCGACCTGGGAGTGGATGTCACCACCCGGTTCGTCCCGGCGGACCACCAGCCCGCACTGGGCCACGAGTTCCAGTTCAACCTGGACAACGAGGACGGGGTCGAGGTGTTGCGACGGACGGTGCAGTTCCTCGCGGACCACACGCGCTGAGTCTTCCTCCGCCGCAGCGTGATTCAGCCGGGTAAACCCGCATGCTGCTGCCAGAACGTCACAATGGTGGCGGTGGCATCGAAATGCTCTGCGACCGGCGGGTTGCCGCGGGTGGTAGGGGTTGGCCAGTTGTGACCGCCGTTGATCACGGTTGCCATCAGGAAGGCGGCCTGGCCGTCGAAGAGCTGGACGACGACCTCGGTGATCCCGGTGCTTCCCGGCACCAGCCTGGTATCCGCGGGGACGTGACGGGAAATGCCGTTCCGCTCCAGCATTTCCAGGCAGGTGAACGCGGGAAGTGTGGTGCCGAGATCGGTCTCGTCGAGCGTGAGCGGGGGCCGGAACCCGCGGTCGGCTGTGCCATGCACATAGACCACCGGCGCCGGTGCCGGCACTGCCCCGGTCGCCGCCAGCTCGGTGCGGTAGTGCCTGGCCTTTTCGGGGTCCAGCGCCTTGCCCACCGCGGCGAACCCGCGGAATGCGGTCGAGAGCGTGGAGTTCAGCAACTGCCAGACCATGCCGCCGCCATTGGAGAAGCCGGCCGCGTAGATCAGCGCCGGATCGGCCGACACCGTCGGCACCGACGGCGATCCGGTGGGATACGCCGCGGTGGTGAGTTCGGCCAGCAGCCTGCGGACGAACTCGAGGTCGAGTGTCGGGAACTTGCTGTCGCCGGCCTGGAAGTGCACCCACTCCTCGCCCATTCCGGGGTCGGTCTCGGGAAAGACCAACAGATAGTCCTCGAGCGGACGCGGGAGCGCATTCGGTGGATCGACGCCCCAGCGAGCGGCGATCGTCCGGGAATCCTGACCTCCGCCGTGGAACACGATGATTGCCGGCACGGAGGCGGCGACGGGATGATCGGGCACCTGCACCGTGTAGGTGCGGGAGCCCGATTCGGCGAGAGTCGAGTCCGGTGATCAGCGACATGAGGTTGCTCCTGAATCGAGATCGACGGCCTGCCGCTCGTCGGCGTCCGTCCCTGACTCCTGATACGGACCCAGCGCTGTGGTTCTCGGGGAGTCTGGTTCTCGGGGGTCCGCACCGCGCTTCGACCGGCAACTAGACTGCATGCCGTGACCACCACCCCTGGGGACAACACTCCCGCCGAGCAGCCTGAGCACCACCGCACCCCCGCGGAGGAGATCGAGTGGATCGGGGCCGAGGTCGAGGCCCGGCCCAAGGTGATGTTCTGGGGGACGATCGCGGTCGCCGTCGTCCTGGCAATTGCGCTGATCGTGGTCATTTACCTCGCTCTTTCCTGACCCTGCGTGAGCTCAGGAAAGGTTGATTCCGGCGATGGGGTTGTTCGGGCGAGATCACTGCCGTCAGCGGCAGTCTGGCTTTGAATTGTCCGTCCGCCCTGGTACAAATCTCCGCATGACGCCGAGCCTCCGACTCGTCAGCCGTAGGGCTGTCGATCTGCTGCGCGTCAATTCCGCCGCCTGTCCGAGTCTCTGATCGCCTGCGACGACGTCGCCGGGCACCGTTTCAGATCGACTCGCGGCACCGTCGCCGCCATCACTGCCGGGACCTTCGATGCGTCCCCGTGAGTCACGGTGGCGCTGTCGTCATTTCACACGCTGACCGTTCTCATGGACGCGGGTCCTGATCACTCGACCACCCCACGGCATGGAGCAACCCACGTGAAAACTCTCGTCCTCATCGGTCTTGTCGGCTTTGTCGCCCAACTCGTCGACGGCAGCCTCGGCATGGCCTACGGCGTCACCACCACCACCCTCCTGCTCGCGATCGGCACCAATCCGGCGGCCGCCTCGGCCACCGTTCACCTCGCGGAGATCGGCACCACCCTGGTCTCCGGCTTCTCGCACTGGAAGTTCGGCAACGTCGACTGGAAGGTCGTCGCCAAGATCGGCATTCCCGGCGGCATCGGCGCCTTCGTCGGCGCCACCGTGCTCTCGAACCTCTCCACCGAGGTCGCCGCGCCGCTGATGTCGCTGATCCTGCTGGTGTTGGGGCTGTACATCCTGATTCGGTTCACCACCCTTGGTCTCCCCAAGGGCAACCTCGGGAAGCCGCTGCACAAGCGGTTCCTCGCCCCCCTTGGCCTGTTCGCCGGGTTCATCGACGCCAGCGGCGGCGGCGGCTGGGGCCCGGTGGGTACCCCGGCCCTACTCGCCAGCGGCCGGATCGAGCCGCGCAAGGTCATCGGCTCCATCGACACCAGTGAGTTCATCGTCGCGTTGGCGGCCAGCCTGGGATTCCTGTTCAGTCTTGGCTCCCAGGGCATCGACTGGAGTTGGGCGGCGGCAATCCTGATCGGCGGGGTCATCGCAGCGCCAATCGCCGCCTATCTGGTTCGGCACATCCCGCCCCGGCTCCTGGGTTCGCTGGTGGGCGGAATGATCGTCCTCACCAACACCCGAAGCCTGCTGCGTAGCGACATCATCGATGCATCGACCAGCACCCAGTGGTTCTTCTACGCGGCGATCACCCTCGCCTGGGCCGCGGCGATCTGGTATTCCGTGCGGGAGTACCGCAGGGATCGCGCACACGAGTCGGCAGATGCCCTGGCGGCCGAAGTTCGCGCCGCGCAGGAACGCAACGGCGAACTCATCACGGTCGCGTCGGTCGACAGCGGACCGGACAACGAGCCCCCGGCCGGTGCCGGCCGGCGGGATTCGGTCAACGTCTGACCCTGCGGTCGTAGAGCCCCTGGGCTGCGGTCGCCCGGGGGCTGCTACGAACTGTGTACCTCGGCCAGCGCCTCGTCGTACCGCTGCAACACCAGGCCGGCCAACGCCGTGCCCAGCGGCTGCGCCACTTCGGCGTCGATCGACATTGCCTGCTTGGCCGTCGCGTCGAGCAGCAGACCCGGTGCCAAGAACAGCGGAACCACCCCGATCCGACGACGTTGCGCTGTTGCCCGTTCGAGAACGGTGGCGGCCTGCGGTTCTCCGGTGGTGGCGAAGCCGGCCCACACCGGCCCGAGGCGCCGCAGGCTCCATCGTTCGGCCAGTTCGTGCACCGCCTGGTTCGCCTCTTCCCGGCTCGAGCCGACGGCGAGCAGCAGGATCGCCTCATGCGCGGAGATGTGCGCCCGAGCCGCGGAATCCTCCAGCGCGAGCAACACGTCCTCCCCCATGCCGAGGATGTCACCCAGCCGGAGCGTCACCCCGGTCGCCTCCTGCGCCTCCCGGACAGCCGTCGGCGAATCGACGGTCGCGTGAAAAGCCTCGCTGAACAGCAACGGCAGCACGACCGCCTCCGACGACTGTTCCTCCTGCTGCAGGGCGGTGACGGCAGTGACGAGATCCGGTTCGGAGAGGTCCAGGAACGCCGGGACCGCAACGAGTCCGGGACGCAACGCCTGCACGGCGCGCATCAACTCGGCGATCATCCGGGCTGCGCGAGGGTCCCTGCTGCCGTGCGCCAGTCCGATCAGCGGCGGCAGGCGTGTCGGCATTCCTCGAGGCTATCGTCACTGCATCGTCGCCGCCGGTTCATCGTCACTGCCGGTCAACGGTCGAACACAGTTTCGGATTGCCAGAGCAACGAGCCCCGAGGTGCGTACACCTCGGGGCTCGCTTGCGATGCGACTACCGCTTCTTGGTCGACAATCCACGGGCATCGAGAATGGCCCGCTCGAGCGGCCGGAACAGGATCAGTTCGACCCCGACGCCGACCACGAAGATCAGGATCAACCCGGCGTACAGCAGCGGTGCGTCGGACAGATCGCGTCCCTGGTTCATCAGCTGTCCGAGACCGAAGCCCAGCTTCGATGAGGTGACGATCAATTCGGCCGCCATCAGCGACCGCCAGGAGAAGGCCCAGCCCTGCCGCAGTCCGGCCAGGAATCCGGGCAGGGCGGCGGGCAGGAGAACGTGGCGGGTCTGACCCCACCAGCCCAGGCCCAACACGTGCCCCACTCGGGAGTAGAGCGGGGGAACCTGGTCGATGCCGGCAGTCAGACCGTTGGCGATGGACGGGACCGCGCCGAGCAGCACCACCATGTAGATCATCGCCGGGCTGATCTGGAACCACAGGATGGCCAGCGGCACCCAGGCCACCGACGGCATCGACTGCAGGCCGGACAGCAACGGACCGAAAGAGGCCCGCAGCCAACTGAACCGGGCGATGGCCAGCCCGATCGGGACCGCGATGACGATCGCCATGGCGAAGCCGATGAGCCCCCGGGAGAGGCTGGTCCAGATGGTTTCCCAGGCCTGCCCGCCCTCCAGCAACCGGAGCAGCTCGTCCCAGACCGCGGTCGGCGACGGCAGCATCACCTCCGGCTTCAGCTCCAGCAGGTAAACGATCTCCCAGATGACCAACACCACGCCGAGCGCCAGGATCGGCGGGACGATCGAGCTGCCGAGCCGGCGCCACCAGGGTTCCCGGATCCGATCCGGTTCTTCCAGAACATCGAGACCCGCGCCAACCGCTGCGGTGTCCTCCCGTTCGACCTCGTCCTTCGTGATCACACTGTCATCCAGAGCAGGCACCGGTGGTCTCCTTCCGCTGCAGCGAACGCGAGCCGGTGGTGAATGAGTTACGGGCGGGCATGGCTGGCGATCTCCTCTCGCAGGCGCAGGGTGATCTCGGCAGCGAGCGCACCGACCTCTGGGTGCTCGATGGTGCGCGGTCCCTTGATGTTGACCTTCCATTCGCCGACGACCCGGCCGGGGCGCGACGAGAGCAGGACGACGCGTTGCCCGAGTCGGACGGCCTCCCGGACGTTGTGCGTCACGAAGACGATGCTGTTGCCGGTCGCCTTCCACACCCGGGTGAGTTCGTCGTGCATGACGTCCCGGGTGATCGCGTCGAGCGCCGCGAACGGCTCATCCATCAACAGCACGTCGCTGTTCTGACCGAGCGCGCGGGCAAGTGCGACCCGCTGCCGCTGACCGCCGGACAGTTCGTGGATCCTGCGGTCGGAGTGACCCGACAACCGGACCAGATCCAGCAACTCCTCGATCCTGGCCTTGGACTGCTTCTTCGGCACGCCCGCATATTTCAGCGCAAGACCGATGTTCTGTCCGGCGGTGAGCCACGGGAACAGCGCCGCCTCCTGGAACATCAGCGCCGGGTTGCCCTTGGTGGTCACCGTTCCGGTGGTCGGGTAGTCCAACTTGCTGATCAGGTTCAGCAGGGTGGACTTCCCGCACCCGGACGCGCCCAGCAGGCAGACGAACTCGCCGGGAGCCACGGACAAGCTGATGTTGTCCAGCGCGGCCACCTTGCCACGTCGACCGGTGAAGACCTTGCTGACCCCATCGATGATGACCGCGGCCTCACCGCTGTGGTCCTCTTCGGGCAGCAGCGGCACCACCCTGGGGTCATCTTCGTAGTAGACGAGGTCTGACTCGCCGACGAGTGTCGTCATCGCGATTCCCCTTATTCCTTACCGAGACTTGCCGCGCTGACCGGCGGCTCACCGGCTGCCGCCAACACCTTGTTCAATGCGGTGAGGTCGTAGATTCCGTTCAGGTCCGGCACCTCGGTGAGGGTGCCCGCCTCGACGCCGTTCTCTGCGATGGTGTTCAAGGTCCCGGCCAACGGATCCCAGGTCGGTTCGATGTTGGCGAAGGCCGCCTGAATGGTGGTGTCGGCCAACGGCTTTCCGGTCAGTTCACCGATCGCGGCGTTCAGATCCGTCTGCGCCTTCGCCGGGTCCGCCTCGATCGCCCCGATCTCTTCGACCTCGCCGGAGATCAACGCCTCGATCGTCTCCGGATGGTCCTCGAGGAACTGCCGGGAGGAGATCAGGATGGTGGTCTGGAACTTCTCGTCCGGCCACAGGGTCTTCTCGTCGACCAGCGTCTTACCGCCGGCCTCCAGCACCAGCCGGGACGCCCAGGGCTCGGGCAGCCAGGCGCCGTCGATCTCGCCGGTCTTGAACAGATCCAGGGTCTGCGAGTTCTCCTGGTTCACGATGTCGGCATCGGCGCCGCCGGTGGTCTGGACCTTCAACCCGTTGTCCAGCAACCACTTGCGCAGGGCGACATCCTGGGTTCCACCCAGCTGCGGGGTGGCCAGCGTCTTGCCCTTGAGGTCCTCCGGACCGTTGATCTCCGGCTTGACGACGAACGCCGCGCCATTGTTCGTGGCGCCCGCCACGATCCGCAGCGCATCGCCGTTGGACTTGACGAAGGCGTTGATGGCGGGGTTGGGACCGATGAACGTCGCGTCGATGGCACCGGAGAGCAGCGACTCGATCGCGGCCGGGCCGGCGTTGAAGGTGGTTGTCTCGAGCTTGGTGTCGCCGAGCGCTTTCTGGAACGTGCCGTTCTTCACGCCGAGCACGGCGGAGGCGTGGGTGACGTTCGGGAAGTAGCCCAGTCGCAGCGTTTCGGCGCCGGTCCCTGACGGGGCATCGGCGGCCGGGCCCTCGGCAGCGGAACTGGCGGGAGCGGAAGATGCTGCGGCGGCCGGTGTCTCGCTGCTGGACGAACTAGCGGAGGTGCTGCCCGAGGAACAGGCAACCGTCAGGGTCGCGATCCCGGCGACGAGTGCGCCGGCGACCAATCGGGAGGGTTTGAGGCGGGTCGCGGACCCGATGGAACGGAAGATCGACATGGAAAGTCCTTTGCGGTGAACGCCGGCGCTACGGGCCGGGCGTGTGGGCGTTGCTGGGGGTGAGAGCGAAGTCGCGGCCGGTACAGGCCGGGCGCGGACATCGCTCGAGCGTCATCACACGCTCGGCGGTGCGGGAGTTCCTCATGCTGATTCCTCCTGGGCGGCGGTGGTGCTGGTAGGTGCGAGGGTTTCGGGGTGCAGTGCGGCACGGCGGTTGCCGACCATTCCGGCGGACAGCGTCGTGCCGTCGGCCGGGTCGATGATCAGCAGCGACCCGACGGCGCCGCCGGGACGGTAGGCCTCCACCGGCAGCGCTTCGGCCGTGCGCAGGGTGACCTGGGCGATGTCGTTGAGTGCCAGAACTTTCGGCGCTTCGACGAAGGTCAGGCTGTCGATCTCCAGCAGGTTGTCGATGGAGGTCACCACGACCCGGGAGGTCGACGAGCCGTACCGCAGCAGCGCTCTTGACCCGGCCCGGAGCGGACGATCGGCGAGATGGGTGATGGTGGCGGTGAACTCGGTGACGGGGGTCGGCGCGTCGGCGATGCCGGAGATCAGATCCCCTCGGGACAGGTCGAGGTCATCGGCCAGCAACAGCGTCACCGACTCCCCGGCCACGGCGGAATCCCGCTGACCGTCGGCGGTGTCGATGGTGGTCACCACAGATCGCAAACCGGATGGCAGCGCGACGATCTCGTCACCCGGCCGAACCGTACCGGCGGCCACCCGGCCCGCGTAACCGCGGTAGTCGGGCAGATCGTCGGAGCGGGGACGGATCACGTACTGCACCGGGAACCGCAACGGCCCGTCGGCGGAATCGTCGGTCAGATCGACGCTCTCCAGGTGCTCGAGAACGCTGCGTCCCGTGTACCAGTCGATCCGCTCGGACCGGGTCACCACGTTGTCCCCGTGCAACGCGGAGATCGGGATCGCGGTCACCTCGTGGATGCCGAGTTCCTTGGCGTAGGCAGAGAACTCGGTGGCGATCTCGTCGAACACCTGCTGGTCGAAATCCACCAGGTCGATCTTGTTGACGGCCAACAACAGGTGCGGCACGCCGAGCAACGCGGCCACCGCGGCATGCCTGCGGGTCTGATCGACCACGCCGGTGCGCGCGTCGGTCAGGATCACCACCAGATCGGCGGTCGAGGCGCCGGTCACCGTGTTCCGGGTGTACTGCACGTGTCCCGGGGTGTCGGCCAGGATGAAGGTCCGGGCCGGCGTGGCGAAGTACCGGTAGGCCACATCGATCGTGATGCCCTGCTCCCGCTCGGCCCGCAGGCCGTCGACGAGCAGCGAGAGGTCAACGGTGTCCAGACCTCTGGCCTCCGAGGTCCGTTGCACCGCATCCAGGGTGTCGGCCAACACCGACTTGGAGTCGTGCAGCAACCGGCCGACCAGGGTGGACTTGCCGTCGTCGACCGAACCGGCCGTCGCGAACCGCAACAGCCCGCGGGCGGTCGTCAACTCCTGTGCCAGTTCGTGGGCGTCGATGGCGGACTCGAGATCGTCCTGGCCCGGCGCCCCGTTCAGCTGATCCGGTATCGAAGTCGCTGCGCTCATTAGAAGTACCCCTCACGTTTGCGGTCTTCCATCGCTGCCTCGCCGAGCTTGTCGTCGGCGCGGGTGGCGCCCCGCTCGGTGATCCGGGTGACGATGATTTCTTCGATCACGGCGCGCACATCGGTGGCGCTGGACTCGACGGCGCCGGTGCACGACATGTCGCCGACGGTGCGGTACCGCACCTGACGTCGTTCGAGCTGTTCCCGCTCGCCCGGACCGCCCCAGTCGCCCGGTGCCAGCCACATTCCCTGCCGCTGGAACACCTCTCGCTCGTGCGCGTAGTAGATCTGCGGCAGGTCGATGCCCTCGGCCTCGATGTAGTTCCACACGTCCAGTTCGGTCCAGTTGGACAGCGGGAACACCCGGACGTGCTCACCCGCGGCATGCCGGCCGTTGTACAGGCCCCACAATTCCGGGCGTTGCCGGCGAGGGTCCCAGCCACCGAACGAATCCCGCAGCGAGAAGATCCGCTCCTTCGCCCGCGAACGTTCCTCGTCGCGACGGGCCCCACCGATCACCGCGTCGTACCGCTCGTCGGCAATGGTGTCGACCAACGGGACGGTCTGCAGCGGGTTGCGGGTACCGTCGGGCCGCTCGGTGAGCCGGCCGTCGTCGATCCAGTCCTGCACCTTCGCGACCTGCAGCCGCAATCCCTTCTCGGCGACGACCCGATCCCGGTAGGCCAGCACCTCGGGGAAGTTGTGTCCGGTGTCGACGTGCAGCAGGGAGAACGGCAACGGTGCCGGGTAGAAGGCCTTCAGTGCCAGGTGCAACACCAGCACCGAATCCTTGCCGGCGGAGAACAGGATCACCGGCTTGTCGAACTGACCGGCCACCTCCCGCAGGATGTGGATCGCCTCGGATTCCAGCGCCCGCAGGTGCGGACTGGCCACCCGGGGCTGCGTCGCGTTCTGGCCGGGCGCGTTCTGGGTGGGCGCGTTCTGAGTGATGGTCATATCAAGCCCTTCTCGGTGAGCAGGTCGAGCAGAGCGGCGACGGAGGCGTCCTTGTCGATGGCGGCGGTGTCGATCCGCAGGTCCGGGTCGGCCGGGATCTCGTACGGGTCATCGACGCCGGTCATCGAGCTGATCTCGCCCCGATAGGCCTTGGCGTACAGGCCCTTCACGTCGCGTTCGGCGCAGACCTCCACCGGCGTGGAGAGATGGACCTGCAGCAGGGTGCTGCCGGTGGCGGCGTGATGGATCCGGACCTTCTCCCTGGCATCGGCGTAGGGCGCGATCACCGGCACCAGCACGATCACCCCGTGCCGGGCAAGGAGTTCGGCCACGAATCCGATCCGGGTGACCTGGGTTTCCCGATCCTGCCGGGTGAAGCCGAGGCCGGCCGAGAGGTGGGTGCGAACCTGGTCGCCGTCCAGGATCTCGACGTCGGCGCCGCGGGCCCGCAGCTCGTCGGCGAGCGCCAACGGCCAACGTGGTCTTGCCCGCGCTGGGCAGGCCGGTGAGCCAGACGGTTGCGCCGCCGGCCCGCCGGGCAGCGACCTGGGTCGATGCGGTCTGGGTGCTGGTCATATGTTGATCCCACATTCGGTCTTGGTCAGGCCGGCCCATCGGCCGGCTCGGGAATCCTGGCCCGGCAACACCTTCCGGGTGCAGGGTTCGCAGCCGATCGATGGGTACTCGTCGCTGAGCAGTGGGTTGACCAGGACATTGTTGGCGGCGATGTAGGCGGCGACGTCGTCGTCGGACCAGGCTGCCAGCGGCGCGATCTTGATCTTGCCGCGCTTGGCGTCGAACGCCACGACAGGGGTGTTGGCCCTGGTGGGCGACTCCGCCCGGCGGACACCGGTGGCCCAGGCCTCGTACTGCCCCAACGCCTTGTTCAACGGCGCGACCTTGCGCAACGCACAGCACAGGTCGGGATCGGTTGCGAACAGATCCTTGCCGTACTGCGCGTCCTGCTCCTGCACGGTCTGCAAGGGGAGCAGGCGCTTCAGCGAGACGTCGTACACGGCTTCGACAGCGTCTGCGGTGCCGATGGTTTCGATGAAATGGTAGCCGGTTTCCAGGAAAAGCACATCGATCCCGGGCAACGCTTTCGACGCCAGATGAACCAGGACGGTGTCCTGCATGGACGCCGTGACCGCAAGACCTTTGCCGAATTCGTCCGCCGCCCACCGCAGGATCTCCTGCGCCGGGGCGTCGGCCAGTTCGGCCGCGGCCCGGTCGGCGACGGCGGCCAGTTCCGCACCGCTGCGCAGCGCGGTGATCACGGCGCCACCGTCGTCGGAGATTCCGAGGCAGCTGGAGTGACGGGCGGGGCCGAACGCCTGGCGATGCCGATGAACCGCACCGCGAACACCCGGTTGCAGTCGCGGCAGGTCCAGGCGCCGTGCGATTCCTCGTGCGGCCACAGGTTCGTCTCGCCGCAGTACGGGCAGTACTGGGCGGGCGCGCGGTTCTCGCTCACAGCAACGCCGCCTCGTCGGCGCGGGCCACCCACTGGGCAAACCTCTCCCCGCTCTCGCGCTGGGAGTCGAAGGTCTTGATCACTCGCTCGACGTAGTCGGCGAGGTGGTCCCCGGTCACCTTGTGACCGCGGACCTTTCGACCGAAGCCGGCATCCAGACCGAGGCCGCCGCCGAGGTGGACCTGGAAACCCTCCACCTGGGCACCGCTGTCGTCGGTGACGATCATGCCCTTGAGGCCGATGTCGGCGATCTGGGTGCGGGCGCAGGCATTCGGGCAACCGTTGATGTTGATCGTCAGCGGTACGTCCAGGTCGCCGATGCGCTTCTCCAGCTCATCGACCAACGCCATGCCGCGGGCCTTGGTCTCGACAATCGCCAGCTTGCAGAATTCCAGCCCGGTGCAGGCCATCATGTTGCGCCGGAAGGTCGACGGGTTGACCGACAGGCCCAGTTCGTCGAGGGCGGCGACCAATGACGGCACCTTGTCCTCGGCGATGTCGAGGATGACGAAGCCCTGATCGGTGGTCATCCGGATCCGCTCGGACCCGTGCGCCTCGGTGACATCGGCGATCTTGGTCAGCAGTGTGCCGGAGACCCGGCCGACGGTGGGATTGATCCCCACGTAGAACTTGCCGTCCTTCTGCGGATGCACCCCGACGTGGTCACGTGGCCCGGTCGGCAGCTCGGGTGCCGGTCCGTCGATCAACGAGCGCTTGAGGTACTGGGTCTCCAGCACCTCCCTGAACTTCTCGACACCCCAGTCGGCGACCAGGAACTTCAGCCGGGCGCGGTTGCGCAGCCGGCGGTACCCGTAATCGCGGAAGATCGAGACGACGCCCTTCCAGACATCCGGGATCTCGTCCAGCGGAACCCAGGCGCCGAGCCGCTGGCCGAGCATGGGGTTGGTGGACAGTCCCCCGCCCACCCAGAGGTCGAATCCCGGGCCGTGCTCGGGATGAACCACACCCTGGAAGGCGATGTCGTGGATCTCGTGGGCGACGTCCTGCCGCGGCGAGCCGGAGATCGCGGTCTTGAACTTGCGCGGCAGGTTGGAGAACTCCTCGCTGCCGATGTAGCGCTCGATGATCTCCCGGATCGCCGGGGTGCCGTCGATGATCTCGTCCGAGGAGATGCCCGCGACGGGCGATCCGAGAATGACCCGGGGCACGTCGCCGCAGGCTTCGGCGGTACTGAGCCCGACGCCTTCGACGGCCTCCCAGATGTCCGGGACGTCCTCGATCCGCACCCAGTGCAGTTGGACGTTCTGCCGGTCGGTCAGATCGGCGGTGTCCCTGGCGTACTTCGTGGAAACCTGGCCGATGGTCCGGAGGGCCTCGGTGGTGAGCTGCCCACCGTCGATCCGGATGCGCATCATGAAGTACTTGTCCTCGAGCTCCTCCGGCTCGAGAACGGCGGTGCGACCGCCGTCGATGCCGGGCGCGCGCTGGGTGTACAGGCCCCACCAGCGCATCCGGCCGCGCAGGTCACCGGGGTCGATGCCGTCGTAACCGGTGTAGCGGTACCTGGTCTCGATCCGTTGCCGTACGTGCAGGCCGTCGTCGTCCTTCTTCATCCGCTCGTTGACGTTCAGCGGCTCCCGATGACCCAGCGCCCACTGCCCCTGCCCTCGGGCGACCGTTGCCCGCGGGCGGCGCGCCGGACGGGCCGGCACGGCCGCAGGGACCGCCGATTGCGCTGCGCTGTCGGTTGATCGCACAGCGTGTTCGGCTGAGGCTTGGGTATCGGGCTGCAGTGTGGGCACGGGGATCCTTGCGGACAGGCCGGGTAGCCGTCACACCGTCACGTGAAAACCCAGGAAATGGGCCGACGCGCCGACATGACAGCCCGGCGCTGGTGAGCGGCGGGTGTCAGACGGCGGTACAACAGGCAGCGCTGGCAACGCGCACGAGGTCGACCTCGCGGCAGCACACCAAGAACACTCCCTGGGCAGACATAGGCAAGAGCATACCGCGAGTGCGACAGGGTCCACTCCAGCGATTCCGGCCGGAAATGTGGGATTGATCTGCAGATTTGTACCCATTCGGCGCTTTCCCCAGCGGCCGGAAACTGCCGATTACCCGCGACTGTGGGACGAGCCGGGCCGCCGGCTTCGTATGCTCTGCGCCGTGACCCTCATCGACCGCATCAGCCAGGCACTGACCAGCGGCCCCGCAACGGTGGTGATCGAGCCACCCGGAACCGGCCCGGGATTCTGGGCGGGCGGCCCGAGTGTGGTGAATACCGGCGGTGACTACCACCTGGCGTACCGGCTCCGCCGCCCGGTGGACCAGGGTCGGGGATATGCGAATGTGGTCGCCTCGTCGACGGACGGCGTTCATTTCACCCCGGTGGCGACCGTGCTGGCGAGCACCTTCGAGTGCGCTTCGCTCGAGCGGCCCGCGCTGATCCAGCGTCCCGACGGCGGGTGGCGACTGTACGTGAGTTGCTCCACCCCCGGTTCCAAGCATTGGTGGGTCGAGGCGATCGACACCCCGGTCGGCGGCAGCCCGGCCGATCTGGAGAACGGGGTGCGGACGGTCGTGCTGCCGGGGGACAGCGTCTCGGCGTGGAAGGACGTGGTGGTCGTCCGGGACGGTGAGCTGTGGCAGATGTGGGCCTGCGAGCACCTGTTGGACGAGGGTGAGGACCAGGCGGACCGGATGCGCTCGGTGTACCTGACCAGCACGGACGGTCTGAGCTGGACGGCGGACAAGGTCGCGCTGGCCGCCACTCCGCAGACCTGGGACGGCCGGGGCGCCCGGATCACCAGCGCCTGGGAATCGGACGGCAAGTGGATCGCCAGCTACGACGGCCGGGCATCGGCCGCCGAGAACTGGTTCGAACGAACCGGCTTCGCGGTGGGTGCCGGGCCGGACGACTTCGTCCCGGTGGCCGGGCCGTTCGACCGGGACGGTCGGACCTTGCGCTACGTCACGATCGCCCGCACCGCCGACGGACTGCGGCTGTATTTCGAGGCTGAGCGCGAGGACGGCGCCAACGACCTGCGCACGGTGTTCGTGCCGTTCGCAGCCTGAACATTCACCGACCCGCACGAGTACGGTCGTTGGTTGTTGTTCATCAACCTCCCTGTGTTTTCGGTCGCCCGAGCATCGCGGCGACCGGATTCGACCGGGTGGAATAGCGAAACGAGGAGCTCGACATGACCGAGACAACCAGCACGACCGCGGTACCGAACGTGCAGCTGAACAACGGTGTGCAGATCCCGCAACTGGGCTTCGGGGTCTTCCAGATCGATCCGGCCGACACGGCAGCCGCCGTGACCACGGCATTCGAGGTCGGCTACCGGCACATCGACACCGCCGAGATGTACGGCAACGAAAAGGGGGTCGGCGAGGCCATCGCAGCGTCCGGCCTCGCGCGGGACGAGGTATTCGTCACCAGCAAGCTGAACAACGGATTCCACGCCTACGACGACGCCCTGCGGGCATTCGACCAGACGCTTGCCGACCTGCAGCTGGAACAGATCGACCTGTTCCTGATCCACTGGCCGCTGCCCAAGGTCGGCGACTACGTCGAGACCTGGCGGGCCCTGGAGAAGATCTATGCCGACGGTCGGGCCCGAGCCATCGGAGTCTCCAACTTCCAGGCGCACCACCTGCGCCGGTTGCACGAGGAGACGACCGTGATCCCGGCGGTGAACCAGATCGAGGTGCACCCGTACCTGACCCAGGACGAGCTGCGCGCCTTCAACGCGGAGCACGAAATCGCCACCGAGGCCTGGTCGCCGATCGCGCAGGGTGGGGTGCTCGGCGACCCGGTGATCACCGAGCTGGCCCGGACCTACGGCAAGTCCGCCGCTCAGATCGTGCTGCGCTGGCACCTGCAGCTGGGCAACATCGTGTTCCCGAAATCGACCACCCGCAGCCGGGTGCAGGAGAACTTCGAGATCTTCGATTTCGAGCTCGGCGACGCCGACATGGCCCTGATCTCAGCGCTGAACAAGGACGAGCGCACCGGCCCGAATCCGGACGAGTTCAACCGGATCCCGGGCAAGTAGCGCGTTCGGGACGCGGTGCCGTCACTGCCGTTCGGTGAAGGCCCCGCGTCCCTTCTCGTTCATCCAGTCCGAGAAGTCGATGCCGGTCAGCCGACCGAGCAGGGCGTTGTCGTCGGCGAAGTACGGCAGCAAAGTCTTGCGGTCGTCCACGGACAGCGATGGGCGTCGGCCGCCGCCCTGGTAGAGCGCCGCCAGCAGGGGTCGCTGCACCTGACGCCACACCTGCGGCGGCAGGTGCGCACCGGCCGCCGCACCGGCCCGCATGGTCTTCTGTAGCACCCGGTTCACCGGGGTGTCCGGAACCCAGTTCGAGACATTGGATTTCGGAATGGTCGAGACGCGTCCGGTCGGCACGCCGAGGAAGGCGCAGATCTCGTCGAGCACGGCCGAGGTGTTGTCGATCAACTGGCGATAGCGCAACACGAACACCTGTTCCGGCGGGAAAATCGCATACAGGTGCTCCAATTGCCGGCCGTACAGTCCGGTCTCCAGGTACCGCCAGAACGGTGCGTAGCCCGCCTCGATCCGGGCCGGTTCCAGCGCACACGCCGCAAGGAAGTCACTTTCCGGTTCCAGCCCGTCGCACCACAGGTGACCCCAGTTGGAATAGGCGCGGTCGATCGGGTCCCTGATCACCGCGATCATCTTCACGTCGGGGATCAGGGCCCGAATCCGCCGGTGAGATGCCGTGTCCCACAGATAGAACGGGGTGCTCTCTCCGCGTAGCGCCCCGGACGGCGCATCGGCGAACAGGCCCTCGTAGGCACCGCGCTCCCACACCCATTCCTGGGCACTGTGCGCATCACCGGGACCTTTTTGATGTGCGGGATCGGGTCGGGCCTGCTCACACATGAAGAACTTCGGTTCTTTGGGATTGGACAGGAAAAGATCCGGATGCTGCGCCAAGGCGACGTGCAGCGCTGTCGAGCCGGCCTTCGGTGAGCCGATGATCAGGAAATCGGGGAGCGTCATCGAGAATCCTTGACGGTGAGAAATGACGGGAACGCGCGGCGGAATGTTCGTGTCGAGCCCGAGTGGGACGCCCATCTCGGACTGCTGCGGGGACTCGCGCGGCGGTGCGCAGGATCCGGTGGGTGACCGTGCACGGTACGGGTAGCTGGTGGCGGACCACGAGGGCTCGGCTCAGCGAATGCGGCTGCCGCCCGGACAAGCGGCGCTGGAGACCCGCACGAGATCGACTTCTCGGCGGCGGACCAGCAGTAGTTCCCGTCCCGGCATGCGCAGCAGGGTATCGGATGGAACCGCGGAAGCGGCAATCTCGTCGTGGGGCCCTTGTCCGCCCCTGAGGATCAGATTTCCCGGACCGCGCCGTTCTCGACCCGCCACTGTCTGCTCAGTCGGACCTGCTCGAGCATTCTCCGGTCGTGGGTGACCAGCAGCAACGTTCCGGTGTAGCCGGTCAGCGCCTGCTCGAGTTGCTCGATGGCCGGCAGGTCCAGGTGATTGGTGGGCTCGTCCAACACCAGGAGATTGACCCCGCGCGCCTGCAGCAGCGCCAGGGCCGCTCGGGTCCGCTCCCCCGGTGACAACGACACGGCGGGCCGAAGGACGTGCTCCCGGCGCAGCCCGAACTTGGCCAGCAGGGTCCGCACCTCCGATTCCGACCACTGCGGGATCAGCTCGGAGAAGGTGCGCAGCAGGATGGATGGGCCGACCAGCAGACCGCGGGCCTGGTCGACCTCGCCGACCTGTACCGCGGAGCCCAGCGACGCCGCCCCCTCGGTCGGTTGCAGCCGGCCGAGCAGCAATGCCAGCAGGGTCGACTTGCCGCCACCGTTCGGACCGGTCACCCCGATCCGGTCGCCCACGTCGACCTGCAGGGTGATCGGGCCGAGCGTGAATGCGCCCCGCCGCACGACCGCGCCACGGGCCACCGCCACCACGCTCCCGGACCGGGGCGCGGCCTGGATGACGTACTGCAGCTCCCATTCCTTGCGTGGTTCGGGGACCTCGGTCAGCCGCTCGATCATCCGGTCGGTCTGCCGCGCCTTGGCGGCCTGTTTCTCGGTCTGCTCCACCCGGAAGCCGCGGCCGATCTTGTCGTTGTCCCGTTGTTTCCCGGCTGCCTTCCGCAGCCCGGCATCGAGCCAGGCCCGCTGTGTACGGCCGCGCTCCTCGAGGTTCGTCCGGCGGTCGGCGTACTCCTCGTAGGCTTCCCGTGCGTGTCGCCGGGCGACCTCGCGCTCAGCCAGGTAGGCCTCGTAGCCGCCGCCGAAGACGCCGACCTGCTGTTGCGCCAGGTCCAACTCGACCACGCTGGTCACGCAGCGCGCGAGGAACTCGCGGTCGTGGGAGACGATGACCATGCCGACCCGTTGCCCGCCTGACGAAACTCTCGAGCCGCGCCAGTCCGTCCAGATCGAGATCGTTCGTCGGCTCGTCCAGCAGCAGGACATCGAAACGGGACAGCAGCAGGGCGGCCAATCCCACCCGCGCCGCCTGGCCGCCGGACAGGCCGACCATCGGTGTCTCCGGACCCACGGTCAGGCCGAGGTCGCCCAGCGTGGCAGCGGTCCGCTCCTCCAGGTCGGCGCCGCCCAGCGCCAGCCACCGCTCCAGGGCGGCCCCGTAGCTGTCGTCGGCCCCCGCAACGCCGTCGGCCAGGTCGGCGGCGGCCGTATTCATCGCCAGTTCCGCCTCGGCGACACCGGTGCGCCGGGCCAGGTGCCCACCGACGGTTTCGCCGGCCGGCCGCTCGACCTCCTGCGGGAGGTAGCCGACGGCGGCATCGGGCGGACTGAGCGAGACCGCGCCGTCCTCCGGCCGGTCGATTCCGGCGAGCAGTCGGAGCAGGGTCGATTTACCGGCGCCATTCGCTCCCACCAGTCCGACCACGTCCCCCGGCGCCACCACCAGATCGAGCCCGGCGAACAGGGTTTTGTCGCCGTGCCCAGCGGAAAGTCCGCGGGCGACGAGGGTTGCGCTCACGAGCGCCGATCATGCCAGCCGGTCGGGTGGCGACCGGACGGACGACGCCGGCGCCAAGCGCAGCTGTCGGCGCGCCGGGCCCGGCTGTCGGTGTCCCGGGTCATGCTCTGGCCATGGATCCCACCGCACTGCTCATCGGGGCACTGCTGCTCGTGATCGGACTGGCGGTCGGCGTGTTGATCGGCCGCTCGCACCCGGGGCAGGCGTCGCCCGGCGCCGGCGTCGAGGTCGCGGCATTGCTGGCGCCGGCATCCGACGCCCTGCTGCGGGTCGAGCAACGCCTGCAGGAGGTCGAGCGGGACCGGGTGGGCGCGTACGCGGGCCTTCGCGAACAGGTCGCCGCATTGCACCGGTCGTCATCGGATCTGGGCATGCAGACGCGTGCCCTGGTCGGCGCCTTGCGCGCGCCACAGGTCCGCGGCAGGTGGGGCGAGGTCCAGCTGCAACGCATCGTCGAGTTGGCCGGCATGGTGCAGCACTGCGATTTCGACACCCAGGTCAGCGCAAAGGCATTCGGCGGCGACGGCAGCGGAGTCCGACCCGACATGATCATCCGACTTTCCGGCGGACGGCAGATCCCGCTGGACGCCAAAGTCCCGTTCGCGGCCTGGCTGGAGGCGTTGGACTGCGTGGACGATCGTCGCCGGGCGGCGCTGATGGCGGCGCACGCCAGGGCGCTTCGCGGTCATGTCGACGCGCTGGCGGCGAAGGCCTACTGGCGCAATTTCCAACCGGCCCCCGAGTTCGTCGTGCTCTTCGTCCCAGGGGAACCGCTGCTGGATGCGGCCCTGGCCATCGATCCCGGTCTTTCCGACCATGCCTTCGCGCGGAACGTGGTGATCGCGACGCCGACGTCGCTGATCGCCCTGCTGCGCACCATCGCCTTCACCTGGCGGCAGGAGCGGTTCTCCGCGTCGGCGGCCGAGGTGCATGCGCTCGGTCGGGAACTGCACGGCCGGCTCGGCACCGTCGCCGGGCACCTGACCAGTCTCGGCGCGGGCCTGGAACGGGCGGTGCAGTCGTACAACCACACGGTCCGGTCGCTGGAAACCCGGGTGCTGGTGACGGCCCGACGATTCTCCGATCTGGGCGTGACCGGTGAGGAACTACCGCCGCCGGAGCCACTGGACATCGTCCCGCGCCGGCCACAAGCGAGCGAACTCGTCGATCCCGGGATCGACCCCGCCCAGGTTGCGCCACTGCGAAGCACCGCGAGAAGAGCCTGGGACGCTACCGTTGAGGGGTGACGACGACTGGCTCCGGACGATTTCCGCTCGCCGACGCATCGGTGTTCCGCAACGTCCGGGGGTGGCCGTCGTGGGCGGTCATCGTGCTGGCGCTCGCGCTCACCCTGGGCGGGACCGCCGTCGACGGGCTCACCACCGGCGTGCTGGCCTGGGGGCTGCGGCTCGGCTTCTACGCGGGTGTCGTGCTGGCGGCGATCATGGTGCGCCGGGCCTCGATTTTCACCGCCATGGTCCAACCACCGCTGGTCCTGGTCGTCGGCATCGTGATCGGCGGGATGCTGTTCGCCGACATCGGTGGCTTGTACGGGACCGCGCTGAAGATCATCGGCACGTTCCCGACGATGGCGATCGGGACGGCGGCGGCCGTTCTCATCGGGCTGATCCGGATCCTGGCCCAACCGCTGAAGTCGGCTGCGCGATCGGGCAACCGTTCCCCCGCCTCACACGCCTGAGTTGCATCGCGAGCGGCCGCGGCAACACGGCGCAGCCGTCAGGTGCGGGCCGGTCGGAGGTCCTTGCGCAGTTCCTTGGGCAGCGAGAACGTCAGCGTCTCGGTGGCTGCGGTGAACTCCTCGGCCATCGGATACCCCCGCTCGGTGAGGTAGTCCAGGACGCCCATCACCAGATCGTCGGGGACAGAGGCGCCACTGGTGACGCCGACGCTGACGACGCCGGTGAGCCACTGCTCGTCGATCTCGCTCGCGTCGTCCACCAGGTACGACGCCCGGGCGCCGGCGTCGAGGGCGACCTCGACCAGTCGGACCGAATTGGAAGAGTTCTTCGAACCCACGACGATGACCAGATCGCAATCGGGGGCGATCTGTTTCACCACTTCCTGGCGGTTCTGGGTGGCATAACAGATGTCATCGCTCGGTGGCGCCGTCATCAGCGGGAACCGCTTGCGCAACAGGTCCACCGTGTCGAGGGTTTCGTCGACCGACAGGGTGGTCTGGGAGAGCCAGATCACCTTGTCCGGGTCGCGGATCACCACGTTGTCGACGTCGGACTGGTCGTTGATCACCTGAATCGACTCGGGCGCCTCACCCTGGGTGCCCTCGACCTCTTCATGTCCACGGTGCCCGATCAGCAGGATGTCGTAATCCTCGGCGGCGAACCGCTTGGCCTCCTTGTGCACCTTGGTGACCAGGGGGCAGGTGGCGTCGATGACCTGGAGCCGGCGTTGTGCCGCCTCCTCGTGCACGGCCGGCGACACGCCGTGGGCGGAGAACACCACCAACGCTCCCTCGGGAACCTCCTCCGTCTCCTCGACGAAGATCGCCCCGCGGGCCTCGAGGCCGGCAACGACGTGCTTGTTGTGCACGATCTGCTTGCGCACGTAGACCGGCGCCCCGTACTGCTCGAGAGCCTTTTCGACCGTGACGACCGCCCTGTCCACACCGGCGCAGTACCCGCGAGGGCTGGCCAGCAGCACGCGCCGCGGGGGCGCAGTCGCAGTTTCGGTCATCGGCCCATCGTAGTTGGCCGGAACGGTCCACCTGCAGGCTTCGACGCCCGCCGAGCACCGGTACGTGCGCAGCACCACACCGATCGGTGTCAATCGCCGCCGTCGTCGGCGGGAACGGGGCCGGCGCGGGTGGGAAGAGCTGGGCCGAGTTCCGTCCGGGTCTGCGATGGGGCAGGCTGGTGACATGGCCATCACGCTGCCCCTGCCCGTTCGCGTCGCCGCCGGCCTTCTCGCGACGGGAATCGATGTCGTGCGGTCCCTGCCGGAGGAAATTCCGGCCATCCCGGTCGCTCTCGTCGGCAACGCCATGCGGCTGTCGATGAAGGTGCAGCAGGAGATCGCCGCCCTGGCCACCAGGGGCGACGAACTGCTGGGCGGGGTCGTCGGCGCGCCGCAGGAGAATCCGTCCTGGGCGAAGTTCGACGACGACGACGAGCCGGCCCCCAAGCCGAACCTGAAGGCCGCACCCGACGCCGGCCGATCCGAGAAGGCGCCGACGTCGGACAGACCTCCGGCCGCCGGGAAGAAGCCGAAGAAATCGGATTCGACATCGCGGTCCAAGTCGGCAGCGGCCGGGTCCGCCCCGACCGACACCACCGAAGCGCCGACGGCCACCGCAGCGGGCGGCGACGATTCGGCCGAGGAACTGACCACTCCCAGCGAGACGTCCGTCGCACCCGTCACCACGATCGCAATGGACGCTGCGCTCGAGGTATCGGAAGCGGTGGTGGACGAGGTGACCGGATCGGACAATGGCCGCGCAGAACTGAACTCGCTCCCGAGCGTGGCGGCAGATGGCGATCCTGCGCCAGGCAAGGCCGTCCTCGACACCGGCAGCGTCGACGAACGGGGCCGACCCGGCCCAGGTCGAGGCCGTCGTCACCGATGCTGTCGTTACCGATGACGTCGCCTACCGATGCCGTCGCCTCTGAGGACGTCGCCCCTGAGGACGTGGCCACTGAGGCCACCGACACCTCCGCCACGGACGCCGACGACGAGCCCGAAGAGCCCACGGCATCGGACGACACCGACGAGGACGACCCGCCCGCGCTTCCCGGCTACCAGCGGATGACCCTGGCCCAGGTCCGCGGGCACCTGCGGGAGCTGAACGTCGGAGAGGTCACCGCCCTGCTGCAGTACGAACAGTCCGCCGACAACCGCGCCCCGTTCCTCACCCTGCTCAGCAATCGACTCGTCACGTTGGACGCCCAGCCCTCGTGAGCAGCGCCGCCCGCCCGGGGACCACTCCCGACCGTCCCGCGACACCGGCCAAGGCCGGCGACACCAGCCGGGAGAACCCCTGGCCGGTCAGGGCCTTGGCGCAGCGGATGACCGAGTACGTGGCCAGGGCACCTGCCGCGTGGGTCGAAGGCCAGTTGGCCCAGGTGTCGATGAGGTCCGGGTCGGCGATGTCGTTCCTGACCCTGCGCGACCCGTCGGTCTCGATGTCGCTTCAGGTGGTCTGCTCTCGCACCATGCTCAGTGCGTTCTCGCCGCCGCTGGCCGAGGGCTCCAGAGTGGTGGTGCACGGCAAGTTCGAGTTCTACCCCGCGCGCGGCTCGCTGAGTTTCAAGGTCGATCAGATCCATCCGGTCGGGCTCGGTGAACTGCTGGCCCGGCTGGAACGGGTTCGGCAGCTGCTGGCGGCCGAGGGTCTGACGGCTCCCGAGCGCAAGCAGCGGCTGCCCTTCCTGCCGCGGGTCGTCGGCCTGATCACCGGGCGGGCGAGTGCGGCCGAGTCCGATGTGTTGGCCAACGCAAGGGCACGCTGGCCCGCCGTTCGGTTCCGCGTCGAAAATCCTGCGGTACAGGGGATTTCGGCCGTCACCCAGGTATTGGAGTCGTTGGCCAGGCTGGATGCCGACCCCGAGGTCGACGTCATCGTGATCGCTCGTGGCGGCGGCAGCGTCGAGGATCTGTTGCCGTTCTCCGACGAGGCACTGTGCCGGGCGGTCTCCCGCTGCCGGACCCCGGTGGTCTCCGCCATCGGCCACGAGCCGGACCACCCGATCATCGACGACGTCGCCGACGTCCGGTGTTCGACACCGACCGACGCCGGCAAGCGAGTGGTCCCGGACGCCGCCGCCGAGCTGCGGCAGGTCGAGCAGTTTCGCGGCCGGGCCAGGCGGGCCCTGACCGGGTGGGTGGACACCGAGCAGGCTCGACTGCGGCGGCTCACCTCGGCGACGGTGCTGGCCGATCCGCTGACGCCGATCGCGAACCGCGGCACCGAGGTGCTCCGACTCCGCGACCGGTCCCGGGCGAGCGCGTCGATGACCCTGGAGCGGATCGACCGGGACATCGCGCACCGGCGTGCCCAACTCGCAGCGCTCGGACCGGCGGCCACCCTGGCCCGCGGCTACGCGGTGGTGCAGACCGGTGGCACCGTCGTCCGGTCGATCCTGGATGCCCCGGCGGGTTCGCCGCTCCGGATCCGGGTGGCGGACGGTTCCATCCTGGCCGCCGGCCTCGGCTCGGCGCCGGCACCGTGATCGTCAAACCCATGACACATCATGCAGCACAGGAGCTTTCATGACATCTCCGCAGACCAACGGTCAGCCGGCCGGCGACGACGACGATTCGGATACCGCCGCCAGCTACGAGCATGCCCGCGACGAGTTGGCCGCTGTGGTGGCCAAACTGGAATCCGGTGGGCTGTCGCTGGATGACTCCCTCGCGCTCTGGGAACGCGGCGAGCACCTCGCGGCGGTCTGCACCCGGTTCCTGGACGGGGCACGGGAGCGCGTCGAGACTGCGCTGCAACGATCGGCGGAATCCGAGCGCGACTGACCCGGACATCCCGGCGCAGCCGGTTCAGCGGACGTCCCCGTGCTGCGCTTCGCGGCCCTTTGACGCACTATTTACACAAACGCACCATTGATGCACCTGTGCCGCATTCGGGCATGCTCCGTCGATCAGATCCGTCGCAACCACGGGCTGCGACCGGCAAGAACCTGGGGGCCACCCATGACGAACACACGACCACGGACGCCCCGGCGGGCTGCGGTGTTCGGAACGACGGGCCTGCTGCTGCTGCTCGCAGCCTGTACCGGGGTCAACGCCGGGCCGAGCACCACCACCACACCCAGGACGAGCGCTCCCGCGCCGTCGCAGCCCTCGGCGAGCGTCGCCAGTTCCGAGCCGGCCGAGCCGACGGAGGGCACTCCCTCCTCGGTCGCCGGCGGCATCGATGCCGCGGTCGACGAACTGGCCCCCGACCAGTACTCGGCCGAGGAGATTCCCGAGTCACAGATCACCGACGCCATCGATCAGGTCGACGGCATCGCGGCGGACGTGATGAGCAAGAGCGGAGTGCCCGGGATGGCGGTCGCCGTCGTCCACGACGGCGAGGTCGTCTTTGCCAAGGGTTACGGGGTCAGGGAAGTCGGCAAACCGGAAACCGTCGACGAGAACACCGTGTTCCAGTTGGCGTCGGTCTCGAAATCGATCGGCAGCACCGTCATCGCCCGGGCAGTCACCGACGGAACGGTCAGTTGGTCGGATCCTGTGGTGAAGTACCTGCCGAATTTTCAGCTGGCCGACCCGGCGGTGACCCAGGCGGTCACCATCGGCGACCTGTACTCCCACCGCAGCGGGATCCCCGGCGGCGCAGGGGACGACCTGGAGGGCATCGGGTTCACCCGGGAGCAGATCCTCGAGCGGCTGCGCTACTACCCGCTCAACCCGTTCCGGATCACCTACGGCTACACCAACTTCGGTATGACGGCAGGTGGAGAGGCAGTCGCCGCAGCTGCCGGAATACCGTGGGAAGAGTTGTCGGCCAAGGAGATCTACGAACCGCTGGGCATGACGTCGACCAGTTCGACCTACGCCGACTTCCTGACGCGACCCAATCGGACCACCCTGCATTTCAACGAGGGCGGCGACTTCGAGCCGCTCTACATCCGCAACGCCGACGCGCAATCACCGGCCGGCGGCGTCAGTTCGAACGTGACCGACATGGCCAACTGGCTGAACATGAACCTGGCGTCCGGCATGGTCGACGGCGAGCAGCTGATCGACCCGAAGGCCCTGCTGGCTGCCCACACGTCACAGATCAACAGCAACCCGGCCGATGAGCCCGACGCCCGCAGCCGCTACTACGGGTACGGCTTCAACGTCGAGTCCACCTCCACCGGACATGTGAAATGGGGACATTCCGGCGCGTTCTACGTCGGCGCCGGCACCACGTTCTCGATGATTCCCGCGGCCGACGTCGGGATCGTCGTGCTCACCAACGCCTCCCCGGTCGGAGCCGCCGAAGCGGTCGCCACGACCTTCACCGACCTGGTGCGGACCGGAAAGGTGGAACGCGACTGGCTGGCCTACTACGGCCCGCTGTTCGCTGGACTGTTCGTGAACCGCAGCGTGGTCGCGACCCCCGCACCCGCGAGCCCCGCTCCGGCCCGGCCGACCGCCGACTACGTCGGTACCTACACCAACCAGGTGGCCGGCGACGTGGTGGTCACGGCTGCCGGCGACGTGCTCACCGTCCAGGTCGGACCGAAAGCGCTGAACGCACCGTTGACCCACTACGACGGCGACGTCTTCAGCTGGCTGCCACCGGGCGGCAACGGAGATCCGGTCTCGGCGGTCACCTTCGCCGGTGATGCCGCCGGCCCGGCGCAGACGATCAATCTGGAGTTCCTCGACGGCCACCAGTTCGGCACGTTCACCAGGGTGGGATGACCGGCGGCCGCCGGCAGCATTCGTCAGGACAGGCCGATACCCGAGGGCAGCAGCCCGAACCCGGCCGGAACGTCGCCCGGATCGCTGCCCAGCTGGACGATCCGATTGTCGGCGTCGACGAACACCACGTGCGCGGCCCGCGTCCTGGCCTCGGCGTCGGTCAGCATCCCGTAGCCGATGATGATGATCACGTCGCCGGGGTGCACCAGATGAGCCGCCGCGCCGTTGATGCCGACGCCGCCCCGGCCGCGTTCGCCGGCGATGACATAGGTGGTCAACCGGGCGCCGTTGGTCACATCCACGATGTCCACCTGTTGACCGGGCAGCAGATCGGCCGCGTCCAGCAGGTCGGAATCGATGGTGATCGACCCGACGTAGTTCAGATTCGCCTCGGTGACAGTGGCGCGATGAATCTTGCCGATGAGCATCGGACGGAGCATCGGGGCCTCCCAGCACTTGTTCGGCGGAGGTCACGCCCGAGATCAGCGTGAGGTGTGGGTACGTGCCTGCACTCACCAGGATTTCACGCCGAACAGGCGTCCGGTGGGTGAAGGTCATCACACCCGCGGAGCGGCCGGATCGGTCGTCGGCATCGATCGGGCCGGTCGCGGCCGGGGTCAGCCGCGTCCGATGAACGGCATGGCCGTGGCCATCACGGTCATGAACTGCACGTTCGCGTTCAGCGGCAATCCGGCCATGAACACCACCGCACGGGCGGCCTCCGCGGTGTCCATCGACGGCTCCGGGCGGATGCTGCCGTCGGGCTGCGGCATGCCGTCGCCGAACCGCGCGAGACCGGTTGCCGCGTTTCCGATGTCGATCTGTCCACAGGCGATGTCGTAGGGCCGGCCGTCCAACGAGAGCGATCGGGTCAGTCCGGTGATCGCATGCTTGGTCGTGGTGTACCCGATCGAGCGCACCCGCGGGACGTGCGCAGAGATCGAGCCGTTGTTGATGATGCGACCGCCGCGGGGCTCCTGCCGGCGCATCACCCGGAACGCCTCCCTGGCACAGAGAAAGGCACCGGTCAGATTGACCGCGACGATGGCATTCCACTCCTGCAGGGTGATCTCATCCGGCTCCTTGGACGCCGAGAACATCCCGGCGTTGTTGAACAGCAGATCGACCCGGCCGAACCTGGTGGTCGCCCGGTCGAACAGGTCGACCACCGACGACTCCTCGGTGACATCGGTGGGAACGGGCAGCAGTTCGCCAGGTAACCCGGCGCCCTGGTCCGCGACCTCCTGCAGCGCGGATTCCCGCCGTCCGGCCAACGCCACCCGCCACCCGCCGGCGGCCAGGGCCAGCGCCGTCGCGGCGCCGATGCCGCTGCCTGCGCCGGTGATGACGGCGACCCTGTCCGATGGCGAAATGCTCGGTTCTGCTTGCACGAGCCGAGCCTGCCACGGCCGCGTGGTCCGCGCAGCGTGCTGTGGAGAACTAGCCTTGCTCGCTATGGAACCGATTGCTGCGTTGCGCCGGATCGCGTTCCTGCTCGAGCGTGCCCGGGAACCCACCTACCGGGTCAAGGCGTTCCGCACCGCATCCATCACGCTGGCCGGCTTGAAGCCCGGCGAGATGGAGAAGCGTGCTGCGACAAAGAGTCTCACCGAGTTGCCGGGCATCGGACCGAAGACGTCCACCGTGGTGATGCAGGCCCTCGACGGTGCCGTCCCCGACTACCTGGCGGCCCTCGAGGCCGACTTCGCGCCCCTGGTGCAGGGCGGCGAGGAGATCAGAGCCGCTCTGCGCGGAGACCTGCATTCGCACAGCGACTGGAGCGACGGCGGCAGCCCGATCCAGGAGATGGCCGTCAGCGCCATGGAACTCGGCCACGAGTACCAGGCGCTCACCGATCATTCGCCGCGGCTGACGGTGGCCAACGGGCTGACCGTCGAGCGACTGAAAAAGCAACTGGCGATCGTCGCCACCCTGAACAAGCACCTCGGCGACTTCCGACTGCTGTCCGGCATCGAGTGCGACATCAACGAGGACGGCACCCTGGACCAGACCGACGAGATGCTGGGCCGGGTCGAGATCGTCGTCGCCTCCGTCCATTCCAAACTGCGCGCCGATTCGGGCTCGATGACCCGCCGGATGCTGCGCGCGATCGAGAACCCGCACACCGACATCCTCGGACATTGCACCGGGCGGCTGGTCACCGGCGGACGCGGCACCCGGCCGGAGAGCCAGTTCGACGCGGCGCGGGTGTTCGCGGCCTGTGCCGAGCACGGTGTCGCAGTGGAGATCAACTCCCGTCCGGAACGGTTGGATCCGCCGAGACGGCTGCTCCGGCAGGCGGTCGAGGCGGGTTGCCTGTTCAGCATCGACACCGACGCCCACGCGCCGGGTCAGCTCGACTGGCAGCCCTACGGCTGCGCGCGGGCCGCGGAATGCGACGTACCCGTCGATCGCATCGTCAACACGTGGCCGGTCGACGACCTGCTGGCCTGGACCGGACGGGATAGGTAGGCACCGCGCCAACCTGGGTAGATCCTACCGATGATGATCACCCGACCGCGAGGACAAAGCTCGTCGTACCCGATCAAAGGAGTACGACATGAGCCAGACGCTCACCCCGACCACCAACGGTGTCGACACCGAGAAGCTCTTCGCCACACTGAATCTGGTGAAGCAGCAGCCCGAGCTGGCGCAGTTCCAGTTCAGGGCCAGCAACCGCTGGATCAGCGGAACCCACAATCGCAGCACCATCGCCGGCTTCTACGGAGCCGGCGGCGAGGACACCAGCCGGTCCGCCGGTGTTCGACTATGACGCCGATCATCCGGCGGTGCTCTGCGGTGACGGCAACGGTCCGACCCCGGTGGAGTTCCTGCTCCATGCGTTGGCCGCCTGCCTGACCTCGGGCCTGGCCAACATCGCTGCGGCGCGGGGCATCGTCCTGCATTCCGTGGAGTCCACCGTCACCGGCGACATCGATCTGCGCGGCATCTTCGGTCAGGGCACCGACGTCCGCAACGGTTTCGAGCGGATCGACGTCTCGTTCCGGATCAGCGGCGACGCCACCGACGAGCAACTGCAGCGACTGATCGAGCAGTCCCGGCTCGGTTCGGCGGTCCTCGACGTGATCACCAACCGGGTCCCGGTGAGTGTGACCGCGCAGGTCAGCCACTCCGCCTGATGTCAGGTCCAGGGCGGGTGATGACACTGGATACTCGTCTCCCGCCCGGCGGCTCCGCGCGTTTCGCCCGCCCCATTCGTCACCGCCCTGGCGCGGTGCGAAGATCTGCCCTGATGAGTCCGCACCCCGGCGCTCCGCTGATCGAGCGCGACACCGAACTCGCGGCAATAGCCGCAGCGGTACGAGCTGCCCGCAGCGGTCAGGGTCGGGTGGTGCTGGTCACCGGCGAGCCGGGTGCCGGCAAGACCGCCCTGATCCGGGCTGCCGCGGCGGCGGCCCGGGAATCCGGGACCAGGATCCTGACCGCGGCCTGTGACGACCTGCTCACCAGCCGGACCCTCGGTCCCATCCGGGACCTGGCCGATTCGTCCGCCGGTCCGCTGCGCGCCGCGCTGAGCCGGCCGGCGGACCGCGAGGAATTGCTCGATGGGGTCAGGCACGAGTTGACCGTTCGGCCGCACCCCACCCTGTTGATCATCGAGGACGCGCACTGGGCCGACGATGCCACGATCGACGTCCTTGCCTGGTTGGCCCGCCGGATCGAGACCCTGCCGGCGCTGCTGCTGCTCACCTACCGGGCGGAGGAGGTGGGTGCCACCCATGCCCTGCGCCGGGTGCTCGGCCGGCTCAGCGGGGTGCCGGTCATCCGGCTGCCGCTCGACAATCTGAGCCTGGCCGCGATCGGCACGCTCACCGCCGGCGGCCCGGTCGATCCGGTCGACCTGTACCGGCGGACCGGCGGCAACCCGTTCTTCGTCACCGAGGTCCTCGCCCACCCGACCAGCGACGTCCCGCCCACCGTTGCCGACGCGGTGCTGGCCAGGGTCGCGCCGCTCAGCGCCGCGACGCAATCTGCGCTGCAACAGCTCTCGGTTCTACCCGGTGGGGCGAGACACCAGGACGTCGAAATCCTGCTGCCCGATCCGGAGGCCGCACTGTCCGAGGCCGAGGCGGCGGGAATGATCACCGTCACCGCTCAACGCATCTCGTTCCGGCACGAGTTGGCCCGGCGGGCCCTGCTGGAATCCCTGCCGACTCCGGTGCTGCGGGGCATGCATCGCCGGGTGCTGGACGGGCTGCTCGCGCAGCCGCATCCCGACCCGTCGCTGGTCCTGCACCACGGTGACGCGCTCGACGATCGGGAGGTGCTCCGGCGTTTCGGGCCGCAGGCGGCCACGGACGCGGCCGCTTCCGGGGCCCACCAGCAGGCCGCCGAGCACTACCGGCGGGTGCTGCGCACCGAGGATGCGTTCACCGCCACCGACCGGGCCGACCTGCTCGAGGGATACGCCGTCGAGCTGTACCTGATCAGCGACGCCCAGGGGGCGGTCGACGCGCAGCAGCGGGCGGTGGCGCTGCGCGCCGGCTTGCCCGACCGCGTGCGGTACGGACGATCACTGCGCTGGCTCTCCCGCCTGCTCTGGTACGCCGGTCGGGACCTTCCCGCGGAGGAGGTGGGCGTCGAGGCACTCGACGTCCTCGCGACGGCCGGAGATCCGATCCAACTGGCCTGGGCGCACAGCAATGTCGCCCAACTGGCGATGCTTGCCAGCCGGGATGCCGATGCCGATCCGCTGGCGGCGACGGCCGTCGAGTTGGCCAGGTCATGTGGCGATCCGGCGGTCCAGGCGCACGCGCTGAACACCCTGGGTGTGGTGCGGTGGCGGAATCGTTCGGCCGCCGAGGGCCTGGCCCTGCTGACCGAGAGCATGCAGATCGCTCGACAGCACGACCTGAAGGAGGACGTCTGCCGGGGCTACATCAACATCATCGGCGCCCACATGGACGACAACGCCTACCCCAGCGCCGAACGGGTGCTCGCCGAGGCGCTGGCCTTCGCCGATCAATCGGAGCAGTTGGCGTTCCTGCGGTTCATGTATGCCAACCAGGCAACCGCGCTGGTGGAGACCGGGCAGTGGCCGGCCGCGTTGGCCGCGGCGGGTCGGGCGTCTGGAGGGCGACTCGGTGGCCTCGACCGCACTGGCCCTGTCGGCGGTGGCGAAGATCAGGGTCCGCACCGGTGACGATGCCGCCGACGAGATCCTGGCTCAGCTTTCGGAAGAGATCGAGGGCGCCGATTCCCTGCAACGGCTGCTGCCGGTGGCCGTCGTACGGGCCGAACACGCTTGGCTGCGCGGCCGGGCGCGACGAGATCCCGGTGCTCGTGGGACCGGCCTTCGCGGTGGCCCTGGATCGTGATCATTCCTGGGCGACCAGCGAGCTGGCCTATTGGCGGTGGAAGGGCGGGGTGCGTGATCCCGCGCCCGACGCGGACAACCCGTTCATCCGCCAGCTCAGCGGTCGAGCCGGCGCTGGCGGCGCAGGAATGGGCCGAGCTGGGCCGGCCCTATGACCGGGCGAGGGCCCTGCTGGAAAGCGGTGCCCCGGATGATCTGGCGACCGCGCTCGGCATCGCCGACGACCTGGGTGCGGTGCCGTTGGCGAGGTTGATCAGATCGGCGATGCGGGCCGCCGGGGTCACCCGCATCCCCCGCGGACCCGGTGAGACCGCCCGGCGCAACCCGCACGGACTGACCGGCCGGCAGCTGGAGATCCTGGCCCTGCTGCCGGCGGGGATGACCAACGCGGAGATCGCCGCGCAGCTGGTGCTCTCGGTGCGGACCGTGGACAACCACGTCGCCGCGGTGCTGGAGAAGCTGCAGGTACCGACCCGACGGGCAGCTGCCGCCAGGGCGTCGAGCTCGGTCTGCTGCCGGCGTGATGGACGTCAGCCGGTGACAGTTGTGCCGTCGCCCATCGCGGCGGCGAGGGTCCGGAAGTCCTCGGGCGCCGCGCTGCCCGTGATCACCCAATTCACGTCCCCGTCGGTGTGCACCCAGGCGGCCTCGTTGCGCCGACCGGTCGTCACGGTCCACTCCGCGTCGCCGACCTGCTCGGTTCCGGACGCAGGTCCGGCCGCGCCCAGCTCGGCGACCAGCACGTCCGCGGTTGCCCCGTTCGACTGCACGACGGTGACGAACCGGCCCTGCGGGGTGAGCCAGCCGGCCCGCACGGTCGGCGGCTTGGCCACGCTGCCCGGCTTCTCGGTGAAGGAGAACGAGTTGGCGTTCCAGCCGTCCGGCAACGGGCCGGGAACGACCACCGGGAACCCGACCAGTGGCGCCGCCCGCTGCAGTCCGCCGGTGACATCGGCCGTCGGCGCCTGACCCTCGGTGGCACCACCCGGCGAGAAGCTGACCTGGCCGTACATCCCGTACAGCAGCAGCGCGACCACCGCGAGCAGGCCCAGCGAGAGCGCCATGTCCCGCAGGGTCTTGGGTCGCCGGTCTGCCACCGCTCCATGGTTGCACGACGCGCAGACCACCCCGGCCGCATCGGCGGTGACGACAGGGCGGTGACGACAGCGCGGTGACGACAGCGCGGTGACGACAGGGCGCGTACCCCGCCAGGCCCTGATCGCGAAGCCATTTTCGGTCGCCGGCCGCATTTCCTTTCACGATCGTCAACATGTGCATCGGCGTCAGGTGCTGCCTGCCGTCCCCCGGTCACACCGAGCGGCGTCAGGTGCTGCCTGCCGTCGCCCGGTCACACCGAGCGAGCCTCATGCCCGCGGTGAACCGGCCTTGGCGATCTTGGCCACGGTCAACCGGACGACGGCGTCTTCGACGGCGATCAGCGAGTGCCGACGAGGCGGTTCAGCGGTGATCCCCCGCACGCCGCGCGCTCAGGTGTGACCCAGTCGGGCGGGGTTGGAGTGGTCCGCGGGCAATCCACCCGATTACCGTGACGGCCATGGCAGAACACAACGGCGAGTTCCGGCCCACCGCGAACACCCCACCCGTCGGTACCTCGACCGTCACCCAGGCTTCCGTCACGGAGATCGAGTACCGGATCGAGCACGACACCATGGGCGAGGTGCGGGTACCGAAGGACGCCAAGTACCAGGCACAGACGCAGCGGGCCGTCGAGAACTTCCCGATCTCGTTCCGCACCCTCGAGCAGACCCAGATCCGCGCGCTGGCCCTGATCAAGTCGGCCGCCGCGACGGTCAACGCCCGGCTCGGCGTGATCGACCAGGGCATCGCCGACGCGATCGCCGCGTCCGCCAACCGCATCGCGGACGGCGAGTTCTACGGCGACTTCCCGCTGGACGTCTTCCAGACCGGCTCCGGAACCAGCTCGAACATGAACGCCAACGAGGTGATCGCCACCCTGGCCGCCGAGTCGCTGGGAAAGCCGGTGCACCCCAACGATCATGTGAACGCATCCCAGTCATCGAACGACGTCTTCCCGACCTCCATTCACGTCGCGGCCACCGAGTCCATCGTCCGGAGTCTGCTGCCCGCGCTGGTGCACCTCGAGGGGGCCCTGCAGGCGAAGTCGGTCGAATGGGCCACCGTCGTCAAGTCCGGCCGCACCCATCTGATGGACGCCACCCCGGTCACCCTCGGCCAGGAGTTCGGCGGCTACGCCGCGCAGATCCGCAACGGCCAGGAGCGGCTCGCGGCATCCCTGCCCCGGATCGCCGAACTGCCCCTCGGCGGGACCGCCGTCGGCACCGGCATCAACACCCCGCCGGGCTTCGCGGCCGCCGTCATCGACGAGTTGAACGACGCCACCGGGCTGACCTTCACCGAGGCCCGCAACCACTTCGAGGCGCAGGCCTCCCGGGACGGCCTGGTCGAGGCGTCGGGTCAGCTCCGCAGCATCGCCGTCAGCCTGTTCAAGATCTGTAACGACCTGCGCTGGATGGGGTCCGGCCCCACCGCCGGGTTGAGCGAGATCGCGCTGCCCGACCTGCAGCCCGGCTCGTCGATCATGCCCGGCAAGGTGAACCCGGTACTGCCGGAGGCCGCCATGATGGTCTGCGCGCAGGTGCTCGGCAACGATCACACCGTCGCGTTCGCCGGCACCCAGGGCAACTTCGAACTCAACGTCATGTTCCCGGTGATCGGCCGCAACCTGCTGGAGTCGATCAACCTGCTGACCAACGTCACCAGGGTGCTGGTCGACAAGTGCATCACCGGGATCATCGCCAACGTCGAACGGTGCCGGGCCTACGCGGAATCGTCCCCGTCGATCGTCACGCCGCTGAACAAGTACATCGGCTACGAGGAGGCGGCGAAGATCGCCAAGCAGGCGCTGCGGGAGAGCAAGACGATCAAGGCCGTCGTGCTCGAGCACGGTCACGTGGAGAACGGCAACCTGACCGCCGAGCAACTCGACGCCGCCCTCGACGTGTTGTCCATGACCCACCCCTGAGTCCATTCGGACCCGAGCTCGAGATCTCGAACCGGGCCGGTGATCCACCGGCCCGGTCACTCGCCGACCTCGCCGTCGATCGCCTCCCGGATGATGTCGGCGTGCCCGTTGTGCCGGGCGTACTCCTCGAACAGGTGCCACAGGATCCAGCGCAACGAGATCTCACCCATCCGCTCGTGCTGCACCGACTCGTCCAGCGAATGCGCCCTGACAACTTCGTCGGTGCGGGCACATTCGGCCCGCCAGGCCGCCAGATCGGCCTGCAGCCGGTCGGCGTCGAGCTCGGTGAAGTCGCCTTCCGGAACGCCGGGCCGGCTGTAGAGCGGCGGTTGGTCCAAGCCGAGAAAATCCTCGGCGATCCAGCCCCGCTCGACCTCGGTCAGGTGCCGAACCAGCCCGAGCAGGGTCAGCCCGGAGACGGTGCTACGGCTGATCGCCTGTTCGCCGGTCAGTCCGTCGATCTTGCGGGCCAGGGTCTGCCGGTGGTAGTCGAGATAGGCCAGTGCCATCTCCCGCTCGGCGAGCGTGCCGGGCGGGTCCGGCCGCGGGATCACCACGAGCGCCGACTCACGAAACCCGATGCGGTGGCGGGTGACCCGGTCCTCATCGACGTCCCGGACTGTCGCCGTCGTCGGGGTTCGACGGGCCCTTCGGATCCTGGTCGCCACCGGTTTCGCTGTCGTCGAAGTCCGGCGCCCAGGCCTGGGTGCCAGGCCCGTCGGTACCGCCCGGTGTGCCGGGATTGGTGGGTCCCGTACCCCCCGGCGGGGTGGGCGGAATCGCCTCGGTGGGCGGACCGGCCGGCCCACCCGGGGGCGCCGGTGGCGGGGCGTACCCCTGTTCGGGTCCGCCTTCGCCCAACGGCCGGCCGTATTGATCGGGCCCCTGGCCGATCACCTCGGTCGGGCCTGCCGGATCCTGCCCGGAGTACAGCGTCGGGTTGTCCGGATGGTCCCGCCCGGACAGCAGACCGTAGGGGTCGGCGCCGGGCGGCGGCCCACCCTCCGGCGGTACCGGCGGCAGGAACACCGTCGGGGCGTCGGCGTTGTACTGATCGGCAGCGCCGGCACCGCCCGCTGCGGTCTGCGCGGCGGCCGCGTCGGCGATCTCCTGCTCGTCCTGCTCGCGCTTGGCCTGCTGATTGCGCCGATAGACGACGATCGCGGTGATGATGCCGGCCAGCACCACGATGGCGATGATCAACCACAACCACCACAGGCTGCTGCCGCTGTCACCGCTGCTCGGGACCACCGCAGTGCTGGATGTCACCGCACTCGAGGACGCCGGCGCCGTACTGGATGCCGGGGTGCTGGTGGCCGGTGTGCTCGACGGGGTCGGTGACGGTGAGGGCGAGGGGGACGGCGTCGGGCTCGACGACACCACCGGTGCGGTCACGTCGAAGGTCGCCACCCCGACGGTGCCGGAGTTCTGGCCGATCGCCTCCAGGCGATGGGTGCCGGCCGGGAAATCCGCCGGCACGATGAACTCGACCCTGGCCACGCCGGTCTGGTCTGCGGTGACCGGGGACAGCGTGATCGGGTCCGAGAACAGCGTCAGGTTGACCTGTTCATCGGGGCGGAACCCGGAGAAGACGACCAGCTGGGTGCCGCCGGCGACGACCGACGGCGAGCCGATCTGCTGCGGAATCGCCGTGCCGGGCGCGGTCGGCGAGGTCGGGGTCGACGAGGACGATGGCGGTGCGGCCTGGAAGGTGAGGGCCACCGGCTTGATCTCGACCTTGTTGGTCTCGTTGTCGCTGACCGCGAACAGCGAGCATTTCCCGGTCACGCAGTTCGGCTCGCCCTGGGTGACGGTGGGCAGGACCAGTGTGACGTCGAATGCGCCACCCCAGTCGCCCTCGACGTGGGCCCACGCCGCGGACGGCGGAGTGGCTCCCTGGACTGGCCCACCGACGCACGAATCCAGTGCGGTGGCGGAGTTCTCGGTGCCGGCGCAGACCGCGATGTACATCCCGTACTTGTCACTGTCGGCGAAACCGTCGCCCTTGACCTCGATCTCGGCACCGGTGACCGGCAGCCCGGACGTGGGGTTCACCGTCAGGGTGGCGACCTGGCCGGCCGCGGTGACGGTCGCCGGCGTTTCCTCGACCGCCGCGACGGCCGGGGCCGCGGAACCGGCTGGAGCGGGAGCCGCGGCCTGCGCCGGGGCGAGGGTGACGAACAGCGCGGCTGCACCGGTGGTCACCAGGGCCAAGGCGGCGGCGGTCAAACGTGTTCGGCTCATCGATACCTTTCAGAGGGTGTCGTCCCCCCGTCACTGTGCCGGGTCACCTGGCATCACGCACGACGGCTCGCCGGGCGGCCGTCACGGCTCGTTCACCGGGGCCGACCGACCGACGAGCAGCTGGTGCGGGTGCAACCGATGCCGATCGAGCCGGGTCTGCGAGCAGGTCAACCCGAGGTCCTGCAGCCAGCCGGCCAGCTGCTCGGGCGGGACGAAGTCGAACGCCGACCTCCGACGGCTCGAGGCGGCTTCCGGACCATCGCCGCCGGGTGCCGGCTCTGCCCGGGCGCTGATACCGAGCACGGTCACCGCGAGGGTCTCCTGCAGCCGATTCAGCCGGGCCTTCCACCGCGGGGTGGCGCTCATCTCCTTGATCAGCAACAGGCCGCCCGGCGCCAGTTCGGCCGCCGCCGAGGTCAGCAGTTCGCGCTGCTGCACCGCGGGCAACAGGTAGAGCATGTCGACCACCAGGATGGCGTCCCATGGCCCGTCCGGCACCCGCCCCGACCCGGCAACGGCGTAAGCCAGGTCCAGGTTCGGCAGCGTCTTTGCCACTTGCCGCGCCTGGCCGATCCTGGCCGGGTCGATGTCCACCCCGAGCACGCTGCGGGCAGGTTGGGAGAGCGCCAGGTAGGTGCACAGCAGGCCGCGACCGCAGCCGATCTCCAGGATCCGCCCGGTCGGCGGCACCTCGGCCTGCACCGCGGCGAACGGCGCGCTCCACCACCGCACAGTCGCGTGCAGTCGTGCACCGATCGGCAACAGCCGATACGCGCGCAGCGCGGCCCGCCCGGCGCCGGTCGGACGGCGCGGAAAGCGAACGACGGTGCTCATCGTCGAGTTGTCCAAGGTCGGCGCGGCCGTTGCCCTGCGCCGGTCATCGGGGCGCCAGCTCCGGGAAGCCACCCAACCGGTAGCCGCTCCGCTCGATCGCCGCCCGGGTGGCCGGCGAGCACAGCATCGCCAGTTCGTCGGCCCAGCGGTACCCCCAGCCGAACCGCGCGAGGTCGGGATCGCCCTGTTCGCCGGGATGGGTGTTGATCTCGACGGTGATCTCGGTGGTCGCGACGGCCGGCAGGCTGCCGAGCGAGCGCTCGAATCTGGCCTGGTCGAACGATCCCGCCTCGTCCAGGCCGGTGTAGGTACTGGTGGTCGCCAGACCGGCCAGATCCAGCCGGCGGCGGAGCCTCTTGGAGAGCGCGTTCACCCCGAATCCGACGGGCAGCATCCGGTGGCTGACGGGGGTGCGGACCGCCGGGATGTGGTACTCCGCAGCGAGTTCGGCCACCACCGCGGCGACCGCCGGCCAGAGATGAACATGTTGGTGGGTGTCCAGATGGGAGACCCGAACCCCGGCGGCGAGGATCCTGTCCAGCTGCGCCCGGAATTCCCGACGGACGTCGTCGGGGTCGAGGCGGCGGCTCATCCCCCGCAGCACCACGCTGCGGTAGGACAACGGGAAGGCCCCGCGCTTGTCCACCAGGGTGGGGATCTCCCGCGCACTGAGCAACGGCGGATCCTCACCGACGATCGCCAGGTGCGCCCCGACATCCAGGGTCGGGGTGTCGCGCCAGCATCCGCACGGCATCGTCGAAGGCCCGGCCGACGGCCAACAGCGAGGTGGCGGTGACCACGCCGTCCACGTGCCCACGGAGCACGGCCCGGGTCACCCCCTCGGTCAGCCCCAGGTCGTCCGCCGAGACGATCAGCAGCCCGGTCACGGTGACGGCGCCGGCGGCAGTGCCTTGAGTTCACCGCGCAGCCTGGCCATCTCACCGAGCATCGTCCTGATCACGGCCGGCGATGACAGCGTCGATACCCCACGCGTTCTCGGGAAGTAGTCGACACCGATCTGAACGATCGCGAAGCCGGCCTTCTGCGCGCGGATGACCAGCTCTGCGTCAATGAACGAGCCCTCGCTGGATAGCGTCACATGGTCCAGCACGCAGCGCCGGCACAACTTGAAGGCGAAGTTGATGTCCCGCAGGCGGGTGCCGAAGGACAGCTGGATGAGCCAGTTGTAGACCCAGGAGTACACGGCGCGACGTGGGCCCTCGCCGGTGCGGTCGAGCCGGTAGGCGCTGACGATGTCCGCCTCGTAGGTACGCATCACCCGGATCGCCCGCACCAGTTCGATCATTTCGAACGGCAGGTCGGCGTCCGTATACAGCACGAGATCGCCGGTGGCAGCAGCGAACCCGCTCTTGATGCTGCCGCCGAGCCGGCGATTGCTGGGATGGTGCACGACCCGGATGTGGGTGTCCGCCGCGGCCAGTTCGTCCGCCAACTCACCGGTCCGGTCCGTCGATGCGTCGTCCACCACGATCAGTTCGTAGTCGCCGATCTCGCCTGACTCGACCAGTTCGTCGCAGATCTCTTTGGCGGCCCGGACCGCGCGATGGATGTACTCCTCCTCGTTCCACATCGGGAAGAAGATCGACAACGTGCCGAATCGCTCGGATTCCAGGAGGGGTCTCACGGGGTGGTTGATCCCATCGGGTCGGGGAGGAACGGGTTGGTCGGATGAGCGCGGCTCGGGTCAGGACACCGGCAACACCATGGCATAGAGAACGGCGGCGCCGATCAGACCGAAGATGCTGACCGCGAAAGCCGTTGGCGCGAGCCACCGTCGGCGGCTGTCGGCGATCACCGCGGCGGCCACGGCCATCACCGGGAAGGCCACCATGATGTAGCGGCCGGTGCCGTAGAAGTCCTTGGTGCCGACAAGTGGGATCGCGAGCACGACGATGGCATAGGCGCAGTAGCCCCAGCCGAAGAACCGACGGACCTGCGGCAGAGCCGCGACGGCCAGCACGCACAACACCAACTGCGCGGTCAGTGACAACGCCTTGAGTTTGTAGCCGTGCAGGACGGTCTCGAAATAAGTCAGCTTGAACCAGGTTGCCGGGCCACTCGCCTGTCCCCACGCCTCCTGCGCCTGGATCCAGATCAGTGGATTGCCGAACGTGAGCCACAGATAGACGCACCAGCCGACCAGCCCGAACCCGGAGATCAGCACACCGACCTGCCGCCAGCGGACCGTCGGCACGGCCGCCACGATCTCCCGGAACGTGGGATGCGGACGCACCGTGGGATGCGGTGACACCGCTGTTGTCAGTCCTGGCGACGGGTCGGTGGGCGCTGCCGTAGCGATGGTGCGCTTCGTCCTCGCCTCCGCCTGCATCTCCAGCATCCGCACGACCAGGCCGACGGTGATCGCCAGGCCCACCGGGCGACCTGCGGTGGCCAGGATCCCGACAAGCCCGGCGGCCCAGTACATCCGGCGCTCCAGCAGGGTGAATGCGGCGAGCACCACCAGCAGGAAGACCGGATCGGAATACATCGGCCCGTAGAAGAAGAACGCGTAGGGAAAGACCATCATCAGGGCCACCGCGATCACCGCCGCGCGGCGGGACAGCCGGGGCCACACCCACCTGGCGAACAGGCACATCGCCGCCGCCCCGCAGATCACCGAGATCAGCGTGCCGGCGATCTGGGCGTCGCCGATCAGTGCCCCGAGACCCCTGACGGCCATCGGGTAGGTCGGGAAGAACGCGATGGACGATTCCGCGCCGGGGGTGAACGAGTAACCGCCGGTGGCGATCGTGTAGTACCAGACCGAGTCGAAATGGAACCAGCTGTCGAGCCAGGCCGGGCCGGTCTGCACCGACGGGTATTCGGGTGCTTTCGAGGTGATCGTCACCGCGATCGTCAACACCACGACGATCACCGCATAGCCGGCCAGGATCAGCCCGTACGGCGGCCGATCGCCCGTCAGCCGGGCACGCCAGCCGGCCCGAACCGCGTCGGCCGAGCGGACCATGCCACCTCCCGCCCCTGTTCGACTTCCTGCTGCGTACCGTGCGCGCCAGCGCCGGGCGGAACATCCCCTCGGTCGCCGGCCCGTGTTCGCCGCCGAAACCGGCGGCAGCGGCGCTAGCCTACCGATCACCGGTTGCCGAAACCTCGCAACGCACGCAAACGCCACTCCGGAGACATGATGACCCTCGCACTGCTCGCGGTCGCCGGCGCCGCGGTGTGCTCGGGCGGTGCGGCCGTTCTGCAGGCCTCCGCGGTGGCCCGCCTGCCGCAGGCCGATTCGATGAGCGCGGGCTTTGTCGGACGACTCGCCCGCAGCCCCCGGTACCTGCTGGCGCTGCTGTTGGTGGCCGCCGGTTTCGGGCTGTCGATCCTCGCCCTGCGAACGCTGCCGCTCTTCGTGGTCCAGGCGGGCCGGGCGTCCAGTCTGGCGATCACCGCGGTGCTGTCGGTGCTGCTGCTCCGGGTAAGGCTGCGAACCGCCGAGGTGATCGCGGTGATCGGTATCGGAGCCGGGTTGGTGGTGGTGGCCGCGACCGCCGGACCCCAGTCGAGTGCGGAGGTCGGGTCCGCGGTCCGGGTCGGCATGCTGGTGGCCGTCCTGCTGATTGCCCTCACCGCGGCCGCCGCCCTTCGGATCGGCAACCCGGCCCATTCCGGGCTGGTACTGGCCGTCCTGGCCGGGTTGTGCTTCGGCCTGCTCGCGCTGGGTGCGCGTCTGCTGCACGGGTTCTCGCCGTCCGTCCTGCTCACCGACCCGGCCGCGTGGGCGATGGCCGGTGCCGGCGGGCTCGGGCTGTTGTTGGGCGCGATGGCACTGCAGCGGGCCGGCGTGGTGACGGTGACATCGGCGATGGTGGCGACCGAAACCGTGGTCGGCGCGGCGCTGGGAATGATCATCTGCGACGACCGCCCGGCGCCCGGACTCGCCGTCGCGGCGATCGGCGGCTGCCTGCTCGTGTTGGCCGGGGCCCTGGTGTTGGCCCGGTTCGGCGCACCGGCGCCGGATGCCCGCGGACACGAAGAACCGGCCGCCCTGCCGATCGCCTGAGCGCTTCTTGCGAAACGGTGGCGAACGGCTGGACGGCCGGTTTTCGTGGCGTGATCAGGGCAGATCGGGCAGCTCCAGCAACTCGGTGACCAGCGCCGCGATCGGCGAGCGCTCCGAGCGGGTCAGCGTGACGTGCGCGAAAAGTGGGTGGCCCTTGAGGGTTTCGATCACGGCCGCGATGCCGTCGTGCCGGCCGACCCGCAGGTTGTCACGCTGCGCGACGTCATGGGTCAGCACCACCCGGGAGTTCGTGCCCAGCCGGGACAGCACGGTCAGCAGCACGTTGCGCTCCAGCGACTGTGCCTCGTCGACGATGACGAACGAGTCGTGCAGCGAGCGGCCCCGGATGTGGGTCAGCGGCAGCACCTCGAGCATGCCCCTGGCGATCACCTCTTCGATGACGGCCGGCGAGGCCACCGCGGAGAGCGTGTCGAAGACCGCCTGGGCCCACGGCTGCATCTTGTCGTTCTCGCTGCCGGGCAGGTAACCGAGCTCCTGGCCGCCCACCGCATAGAGCGGCCGGAAGACCACCACCTTGCGGTGCGCCCGGCGTTCCATCACCAGTTCCAGGCCGGCGCAGAGGGCCATCGCGGACTTGCCGGTGCCGGCCCGGCCGCCGAGCGAGACGATGCCGATCTCGTCGTCCATCAGCAGGTCCAGCGCGATCCGTTGCTCGGCCGACCGGCCGCGCAGGCCGAAGGCCTCGCGTTCCCCGCGGACCAACCGGATCTGTTTGCCAGGCGTCACCCGGCCCAGCGCCGAACTCGTCGGCGTGACCAGCTTGACGCCGGTGTGGCAGGGCAACTCGCGGGCCTCGTCCGAGTCGATCAACCCGGCATGGAACAGCGTGTCGACCTGCTCGGCGGCGACCGGGAGCTCGGCCATCCCGGTCCAACCGGACGGCACGATGTCCTGTGCCCGGTATTCGTCGGCGGCCAGTCCGACCGCCGACGCCTTGACCCGCAGCGGCATGTCCTTGGTGACCAGGATCACCCGGCCGGCCGGGCGTTCGAGAGCGAGGTTCAGCGCGCAGGCCAGAATGCGAGAGTCGTTGCTGTCATTGCGGAACCCGGCCGGCAGCACGGTGGAATCGGTGTGATTGAGCTCGACGTGCAGGGTGCCGCCCGGCGCACCGACCGGCACAGGTGCGTCCAGCCGGCCGTGCTCCACCCGCAGTTCGTCCAGGATGCGCAGGGATTGCCGGGCGAAATAGCCGAGCTCCGGGTGATGTCGTTTGGCCTCGAGTTCGCCGATCACCACCAGCGGCAGGATGACCTCGTGCTCCTCGAACCTGTTCAGCGCCCAGGGATCGGACAACAGGACAGAGGTGTCGATCACGTAGGTCAGGCGTTCCCTGGCGCCGTCCGGGGTGTCGCGCGATGCGGCGTCGGGGTTCGGCGGTGAGTTCAGGACGTCCGGATGTGCTGCTGTGCTGCTCGAATGCTGTGTTGCTCGATGCTGTGAGACTCGATGCTGAGGCGGAACTACGTGTGACCACGAGCGGCTCCCAGACGGACGCGGACCATCGCGTCCGGTTCTACGAGAAGGGCCGGCGGTGTCCCTGCGGCCCGGTCCGACAGATCGTCGGTGGGCAAGGGGACCCGGTGCCGGCCCCCTCGTGCTCGGTGCTGCATCAGCGGCACGCACGATCGGGGCCTCCCGTATGGGCCGCTTGCTGTGCGGCTCACTCCTCGGACGCTACCCGGGCAAATTCGTTGCACCGGACCAACACGCGAACAAGCCGGTGAACATCAGATTTCCGGCAGGTCACGCGGTGGGGTCGGCGGAATCCGGTCGGTGGCCGGGCCCTGTCCGAGCGCGTCCGTGGTCGGCCGTGCAGGGGGTGGCGGTGCAGTGGTTGGCGGTGGAGTGGCTGTACCCGCCGGCGGAATGACGCCGGTCTGCACCGCGATCGGTCCCGTCGCGCCCGGCGGCGGAACAGCCGCCGTTCCGGTGGCAACCGGCAGGATCACCGTCATGGTGAGGCCGCCGCCCGGGGTGTGCGAGGCCACGATCTGTCCCCCGTGCGACCGGACGATGGCGGCGACGATCGACAGGCCAAGGCCGGTCCCGCCGTTCTCCCGGCTGCGGGAGGCATCGACGCGGAAGAACCGATCGAAAAGCCGCTGGAGCGCCTCGTCGGACACTCCCGGTCCGTTGTCGCTGACGCTGATCGCGATCTCTTCCAGCCCGGCCAGCACCGAGACGGTCGCCGTGGTGCCGACCGGGGTGTGGGTGCGGACGTTGGCCAACAGATTGGCGAACAACTGGTGCAACCGGAGCCGATCGCCGAGTACCACTGCCGGACCGTAGCCGCCGGCGAGTCGCCAGGTCCGCGTCGGGTCGATGACGGCGGCGTCGTCGACCACCCCGGTCAACAGGTCCGACAGGTCGACCCGTTCGTGGGTCATCGTCCGTTCGGCGTCCGCCTGGATCAGGGTCAGCAGGTCGTCGACCAACGCGCCCATCCGCCTTGCCTCGAACCCCATTCGCTGCATCGCCCGCTCGACCGCGGCCGTGTCGGGCAGCGCGCCGGCGTTGTAGAGATCGGTGTAGCCGCGGACCGCCGCCACCGGCGTGCGCAGCTCGTGCGAGGCGTCGGCGACGAATTGACGCAGCCGTTCCTCACTGCGCCGGCGTTCGTTCAGCAGCGACGAGATTCCGTCGAGCATGTCGTTGAACGCCACCCCCAACCGGCCGATTTCGGTGCTCGGATCCGACTCGTCGACCCTTCGATCCAGGTCGCCCCTGGCGATGTCGTCGGCCGCGGTCGCCATCGATTCCAGCGGCCGAAGCTCGCGGCGGATGACCAGACTGGCGGTCGCGCCCAGCAGGATCAGCAGCGCGGCGGTGATCACCAGCTCGACCAGGATCACCCGTTGGAAGGTCTTGTCCACATCACTCAGGCCCACCCAGGCGACCAGGTATCCGCTGCCGCCTGCCTGCGTGGTGAACGGCACTCCCTGTGCGCGGTAACGGGTGTCGTCGTCGCGCGAATCCCGGACCGTGACGGCTTCGGTCAACCAGTCCAGCGTCGCGCTGACATCGGGATTGGCGCCCGGTTCGCTGACCGTCGGCACCTCGACCTCGGAGATCCCGGCGTCGGAGACGGTCGACCAGCCGATCTCACCGCGCAGCTGCGCGAGATTACTGAGGTCGCTGAGGTCCTGCGCGTTCACCCTGGACCGGCTGACCGCATTGATCACGCTGGCCAGCGTCGCGTCCTTGGCGGTGATCGCGGCGTCCCGAACCACCAGTGGCAGCGCGATGTTCACCGCCAGCAGCGCAATTGCGGCTGTGGCGACGACCAGCGCGATCAGCCGCGCACGCAGACTCCAGCGGCGGGGCGGCACGGGATGCTGGCCCGGCCTCGGCCGGATCGCGGTGACGGCGGGTACCGGTGGGACGGCGTCACCGACCGACGCGGTGGCCGGCGTCGCCTGGTGAGGGGACGACCGCGCCGTCGCCCACCCCTCGGTGTCCACCATCTCGTGTCCGTCCCGCTGCAGGTCAGTGGCGCTGGCCGCGGAGCACGTAGCCGAATCCGCGATGGGTGTGGATCAGTGGCTCGCCGGTTGCGTCGACCTTGCGCCGCAGGTAGGAGATGTAGGTGGCGACGACCGAGTCGTCGCCGTAGAAGTCGGTGCCCCACACCGCATCCAGCAGTTGCTGGCGGGAGAGCACGACGTTGGCGTTGATCATCATGTGCCGCAACATCTTGTACTCGGTCGGCGCCAGCTCGATCGGGACGCCGTCCCTGGTGACCTGGTAGGTCTCCGGGTCGAGTTGCAGGTCGGCGACCCGGAGCACGCCGTCCTCGTCGGTGTCCGGGCGGGTCCTGCTGAGCACAGCGGCCACTCGGGCGGCCAACTCCTCCAGACCGAACGGCTTGGTCACGTAGTCGTCGCCACCGGCGGTCAGGCCGGCGATCTTGTCGGCCGGGGTGTCGCGCGCCGACAGGAACACCACACCGGAGGCGACGCCCGCGGCGCGTACCCGCTTCATCACCTCGAGACCGTCGAAATCGGGCAACATCACGTCCAGGATGATCAGATCCGGGTGCGTGTCGGTCGCCATCCGCACCGCCTCGCGGCCGGTCGCGGCAACTGCGACCTGATAGCCGAGGAATCGCATCGAGGTCGCGACGATGTCCTGCAGCGACGGCTCGTCGTCGACAACCAGGAGCCTGGCCTGACCACTCATCGGGGATCCCTTCATCGGTGCCGGCCCGGTCGTACCAAAGCTCGGGACGGCGCAGTGCACGGCTGTTACCTCATCAGAATCGGACCTGACACTGGGAAGAATCCCATGGGAACTACGCATGAGGCCCGCAACCACCCCGGGGCGTGGGTCAGCCGATGGCCGCGAGTTCCGCCTGGACCACCGCCGGGGTCAGCGGTTCGTCGAGCAGTCGCTGGAAGCGTTGCAGCGCGGTGGTGCCCGGATCCCGTGCCTCCAGCCACGGCCGGAGCAGGCGGTCACCCTCGACATAGGTCGAGGTGTAGGCGCGCCACAGCGGATCGGTCATGAACCGCAGTCGTTGTCGGGCCTGCTCCTCGCTGGCCAGCGACCATCGTCGCTGGTAGGCGATGACGTCCTCCGGATCGGCGCCCCGGTCGTGCAACAGAATGGCGGCGTTCTGCCGGACCGTGTTCAGCGGCCGGGAGGCGACCTCGACGGCCTCCGCCAGGTCCGGGTCGAACGACGGCCCCACCCCGTCCAGCACCTCGGCCAGCCACCGCCCCCACCCCGGGCCGACGGCTGCGGTCAACGCCAGGTCGCCCAGGCCCTCGGCCATCAGGCATTGCGGAGTGTTGACCAGGAAGATCGTGTGTTCGGCCTGCCCGCCGCGCCGGACCAGCAGGTCCTCCTTGCGGCAGTGTTCGGTGTGATGGCCGGGGTAGCACTCGTGAGCGACCAACACCCCGAACTGGCTCATCCGGTGCCCGATGTCGGCGTTGACGGCGACCCTGGACGCGAACTCGCCGAGGTAGTAGTTGAACCCGCTCCAGGCGACGTCACGGGCGATCTCGAAGTCGATGTGCTCTGGCAGCTCACTCAGCCCGGTGGGCCCGACCACCCGCTCGCGCAGCGCCGCGGCCACCGTCCGCACCGCCTCCTCGACCAGCTCGGGAGGGCAGGCCTCGGTCGCCCGGACGGCCGCCAGTCGCTCGTCCAACGGACCGGTGCCGCCGATCAGATCGGAGATCTCGTCGTGCGCTGCCGCGTAGACATCGGTGTCGATCTCCTCGATCCGGACCTGGAAGTAGCTCTGCACCTCGTCGATGAACGACATCTCCAAGCCGGCCAACCGGCGGCCGGCAACGGCGAGCGCGTCCAGGTGCGCGGTCAGGAACGCGGCCCTTGCCGGATCGAGATCGGTCTGGGCCACTTCGGCGGAGAGCGCCGTGGCCTGGCGGGACAGGTCGGCCGGGTCGGGCTGTGCCTCGTCCGCGACCTGCTGCTTGAGCGCCGGATCGCCGGTGTACGCATCCACGAACCCGTCCACCACCCGGTCGAACCGCAGGCCCAGTTTCAGGTATTCGCTCACCACATCCATCGGCCCAGGCTAAGCCAGCCGCTCCGCCCCCGAACCTCGCGCCGATCAAGCGTTTAGGTTGAGTCACTCGCCGAAGCGGCGGTGCCGGGCGGCGTAGTCACGCAGCGCACGCAGGAAGTCGACCCGGCGGAAGTCCGGCCAGTAGGCCTCACAGAACCAGAATTCCGAATGTGCGCTCTGCCAGAGCAGGAATCCGGACAGCCGTTGCTCGCCCGAGGTCCGGATGACCAGATCGGGGTCCGGCTGGCCCGAGGTGTAGAGGTGCTCGCCGATGGTCTCGACCTCCAGGGAGTCGATCACCTCGCGGATGCCGTGACCGTCTTCGATCCCGGATTCGAGCATCGACTTGACCGCGTCGACGATCTCCTGCCGCCCGCCGTAGCCGACGGCGATGTTCACCTGCAACCCGGTGCGGGTCTCGGTGCGGATCTCCGCGGCGGCGAGTCTGGTGGTCATCGGCGCGGGCAACATGTCCTTCGCTCCGATGACCACGAGCTTCCACGGCTGACCAGGGGCGGCCAGTTCGTCCACCACATCGGTGATGATCTCCAGCAGGGGCTGCAGCTCGTCGTCGGCCCGGCGCAGGTTCTCGGTGGACAGCAGCCAGAGGGTGACCATCCCGATGCCGGCCTCCTGGCACCACTCCAACAGGTCGGCGATATGGGCGGCGCCGGCCCGATGACCCTCGGTCGGATTGCTGAAGCCGGCCTTGCGGGCCCAGCGCCGATTGCCGTCCAACATGACGCCGACGTGGTGCGGGATTTGCGCTCCCACCAGTTCGCGAGTCAACTTGCGTTCATAGACGCGGTAGACCAACGACGGGAGCCTCACGGGTGTTGACCCTACTGGCGGGGGTGGGCCCCGGCAGGGACAGGGATCACCACCTGGTTCCCTGGGCAAACCCGCGACCGTCCGGGACGATGGAGCCATGACGATGACCGAGTTGGCGACTCCGGTGGCCCTCGGCCGACCCCGTGCCCGCGGCTGGATCCACCTGTATTCGGCGGCCGCCGCCGCGGTGATGAGCCTGGCATTGATCCCGACGGCCGCCGTCTTCGCCGGCGTCGGGCCCGCATTCGCCTGCGCGGTCTATGCGGTGACATTGATCGGTTTGTTCTCGGTGAGCGCGATTTATCACCGGCACACCTGGGTCTCGCCGCGGGCCAGGACCTGGATGAAGCGCGCCGATCACTCGATGATCTTCGTGTTCATCGCCGGGTCGTACACCCCGCTCGCGGTGCTCGCCCTGCAGCCGCCGACCAGCACTGTCGTGTTGATCGTGGTCTGGGTCGGCGCCGCCGGCGGGGTCGCACTGAAGATGCTGTGGCCACACGCACCGCGTTGGCTCGGGGTGCCGTTCTACCTGGCGCTGGGCTGGGTGGCGGTTTTCGTCCTGCCGGACATTCTGGCCAGCGGCGGCGTGGCGGTGCTGGTGCTCATCGCGACCGGTGGGCTGCTCTATTCGATCGGCGCGATCTTCTATGCGACCAAGCGCCCCAACACGTGGCCGAAGACCTTCGGCTATCACGAGTACTTCCACGCCTGCGTGTCACTGGCGGCGCTGTGTCACTGCGTCGCCATCTGGCTGCTGTTGTTCACCGTGACCTGACGGTTCGCGGCGTCGCTGCCCGAGGGGCCGGCGGTTCGCGTCGACACGGACACCGTGTGGTGTCGATGCCGACGCGAACCTGGCAGTGCCCTGGTGATGGCGGTCTTCGTGATGACGGGCATCAGCCCAGGTCCGGGCCCTGATTGCGGAGCCGGTTGACCTCTTCCATCGCGTTGCGCAGATCGCCGAGCCAGCTGTCGGCGTTCTGGCCGACCAGGCGTACGGCCCAGACCACTGCGTCCGAGCGGGAACGGGCGACGCCGGAATCCACCAGCGTGTCCAGGATCTGCCGTTCCGGTTGACGCAACCGCGTCATCACCGGGGCCGACAGGGTGGTGAACAGTTCCTCGGTACCGCCGAGGCGGGCGCCCCAGGAGACGTCGCGACCGTAACGGTGCTGACCCTGGCGGGCGATCTCGATCCGCTGTTCGCGGGTGTCCTCCCGGAACCGGGTGATCCGTCCTGACTCGGCGGCCGCACGGGCCGCGTCGTCCGCGAATTCCTCGGTGAGGGCGGGCAGTTCGCCGACGACGATGACCTCGTCACGATCGACGGTGACCGCGGGTGCGCCGGTGAACCAGTCGTCCGGCAGCCGTCCGGCGAACCAGGCGGCCGCGTCGGAAGCGTCCGGCGCCTCAGGTGCACCGCCGCGACCACGGCCACGCGGACCGAAGCCTCGGCCGGGACCGTAGCCCCCCGGACCACCGCGGCCCTTGGCGTCGCGACCGAAGCCGCCACGACCTCCGCCGTGTCCGCCACGTCCTCGCGGACCTCTTTCTTCTGGGCCGGGCATTTCGCCCTCGCCCCATGCTGCGAAGTGTCCCTTCATGGGAAACCCCTCCTTCTTGATGGTCGAACGCTGCATGATTACAACGTTACATGTGCTGTAACTGCAGCACTGCTTGTGATTGTTCCGCGTTCGGCGGACCGTCTGCTGTGAGCCCGGTCACATCATCCCGACACCACGGACCGGTGCTGTGCGACGGGCAACCCGCGATGGCGTCGGAACGAGTCAGCCCGAAAGGCATGAGTGCCGCGGCGGTGTTCCGTTTTCGGAGTGCGCACGGCTCGAGAGGGGCAGCACAACGTGACGCGGGCGTTGATGCCCACTGGTGAGGGCGCCCGCGGAAGGTTTCGCTCGCAGGGTGCCGGTGCTCAGGTGCAGGAGCCCAAGCCGGGCTCGACCGCGCAGGAAAGTCGCCTGCGACTATCCGGAGTGCTTGTGCGCCAGATCGGTGGCGCCGGGATCCGCACTCGATGCAGCGATGTCCGAAGGATCGGCCGGGTGCTCCGGTGCGACCGTGTCAGCCACAGCGGGGTCCACGGCATCCTCGTCCGGCGGGTCGAAGCTGGCCGGCACCTTGTTGATCTTGCGAACCATCGAGCGCAGCAGGAAGAAGGTGGCGATCACCAGCAGCAGGATGACCAGCAGCCCGATGGGCGCGGCCTTTCCCCACTCCGGCCCTTTGCCGGTGCTGGGGTCGACGTCCACCGGCGCCTCGGTGAACGCGGTGACAACCGACAGGAACAGATTCACCGGCGAACCGCCTCCCTGACACCGGCGAACAGGTCGTCCTCCGGAAGCGGCGCATCCACCAGGGAACGGGCGAGCTCGTAGTCGTCGGTGCCCCAGACCTCGGCCTCGACGTCGTGCGGGACCGCGAACCAGTGCGAATCGGGATCGATCTGGGTTGCGTGCGCTTTCAGCGCCTCGTCCCGGGCGTGGAAGAAGTCCGCCACCGGCACCTTGGTGGTGATCCTGCTGCCCGGGTCGGGGCGTGGGTTGTCGGCAAACCGCTGGATCCATTCGTCGAACGGACCCTCCCCCGTGCGGTCCCGGACGGCTTCGTTGATCGCCAGGATCCGTTCCCGGGAGAACCCGACGTTGTAGTAGAGCTTCAGCGGTTGCCACGGCTCGCCGGCATCCGGGAAGGCGTCCGGATCCCCGGCCGCCTCGAAGGCACCCACCGACACGACGTGGCAGCGGATGTGATCGGGGTGCGGATAGCCGCCGTTCTCGTCGTAGGTCGTCATCACATGCGGGCGGTACTGCCGCACGACCTTGACCAGCGCCTCGATCTCCGGCAGCGGATCGAGTGCCCCGAAACTGCCCTCTGGCAGTTCCCAGGTTTCCGGCGCGCCCTCGTGATACCCCGAGTCGTGGAACCCGAGCCATACGTGTGCGACACCGAGAATCTCCGCGGCCCTTGCCATCTCGGCAATACGGAGAGCCGGGATGTCGACTCCCTCGACCTCGATCTTCGGGTTCAGTACGTCTCCGCGTTCGCCTCCGGTGCAGGAGACCACCACGACGCCGGCGCCCTCTGCCGCATATTTGGCCAGCGAGGCCGCGCCCTTGCTCGACTCGTCATCCGGATGGGCGTGCACGGCCATCAGCCGCAGAGGTGCGGATTGGGCGGCCGACGCGCGGGCTTCCGCGGCGTCGGCGAGCGGGGACTCCGCCGGGATCCCGGAGTTGTTCAACGGTGCAGATGCGTCGTTCGACGGTGCCGCCGATCCGGGGATGCCATTAGTCACGGTCTGCCGATTCCTTCCGGTCCCGCTACAACGCTGGGACGCATGACCATTGTCCACTGCCCACCGAGAGCATTGGCCACGGCAAGCCGGTCAGACCGCGCCAATCCCTATCGTCGCAGGTCAGCGGCAGTACCTCGGGTCAATTTCCGATCGGGCAGAACCGTGCTCAACCATCCACATCGGAGGCAGAATCGAGATGTGACCGCGCTTACCGTGTTAGCATGGGCTCACGAAACGGCCCCCGGACGGGGCCGTGACGTGTTTCTTGTGCCACATGCGACTGCGGGGGCCGCGTCATCGACCGGCTCGCGGTTCGTCCGGCCCCCAGCACACCCGCTGCACCGAACCCCGGTGCCGTGAACGAATACCTGTAGTAGTGAGGAGTTGCCATGACCGGCACCGTCGTGACCTGGCTGACCCAGGAAGCCCACGACCGTCTGCAGCACGAGCTCGACGAGCTCGTTGCTCACCGCCCGGTGATCGCGGCCGAGATCAACGCCCGGCGCGAAGAGGGCGATCTGAAGGAGAACGGCGGATACCACGCCGCGCGTGACGAGCAGGCGAAGCAGGAGGGACGGATCCGTCACCTGCAGGAGATTCTGCGGACCGCCCAGGTCGGCGTCTCTCCGGCCGACAACGGAGTGGTCGAGCCCGGCATGGTGGTGACCATCGCCTACGACGGTGACGACGACGATCGCGAGACCTTCCTGCTCGGGTCCCGCGAAGAAGGCGTGCACGGCTCGATGCAGGTGTACTCGCCGCAGTCGCCGCTGGGCCAGGCCATCCTGGGCGCCAACCGGGGCGAATCCCGCGAGTACATCCTGCCCAACGGCCGGGTGCAGAAGGTCGCCGTCATCGACGCCAAGCCCTTCTCCGGCTGATCCCTTCAGGTTCCGCACCAGCTCCGCCAACGGCCGCGCCCCGGGAAATTCGGGACGCGGCCGTTGGCGCATCACCCGTGGTCAGCGTTGTTCGAGCACCCGGATCCCGGCACCGGTCAGCGCCTGCACGATCTCGTCGCAGTGCTCGGCTCCGCGAGTCTCCAATCGGAGCGCGACCTCGACGTCCCCCAGCGGCAGCGACGACCCCACCCTCGAGTGCTCGACGTCGACCACGTTGCCGCCCAGCTCGCCGACCAGGGACAGCAGCGCGGCCAGCGATCCCGGCCGGTCGATGATCTCGATGCGCAGCGAGAGGAACCGGCGGGCAGCGACCAGGCCGTGCTGGGTGACGTGCAACAACACCAATGGGTCGATGTTCCCGCCGGACAGCACCGCCACGACCGGTGGAACGAACATCTCCGGGTGCGCCATGATCGCGGCAACGGCGGCGACGCCTGCGGGTTCGACCACCAGCTTGGCCCGTTCCAGGCAGAGCAGCATCGCCTGCGAGAGCTGATCCTCCGACACCGTCACGATCTCGTCGACCAGCTCGCTGACGTGCGCAAAGGTCAACGCGGATGGTTCCCCCACGGCGATCCCGTCGGCCAGGGTGCTCATTCCCCGCAGACGCACCGGACGACCGGCCCGCAGTGATCCCGGCCAGGCAGCGGCCTGCTCGGCCTGCACCCCGATGATCCGCACGTCCGGCCGCAGCTCCCGCAGTACCGCGGCGACCCCGCTGATCAACCCGCCGCCGCCCGCGGCGACCACCACGGTGGCCACCTCAGGGACCTGTTCCAGGATTTCCAGGCCGACGGTGCCCTGCCCGCGGAGCACGTCCGGGTGATCGAAGGGATGCACGAGCACGGCGCCCGTCCTGGCGGAGTAGGCATGGGCGAATTCCAGTGCGTCGTCGAGCGATTCGCCCACCAGCTCGACGTCGGCGCCGTAGGCCCGGGTCGCGGTCAGCTTGGCGATCGACGCGCCGACCGGCATGTAGACCTTTGCGCTCGCCCCGACCAGCGACGCAGCGAGCGCGACCCCCTGCGCATGGTTGCCGGCCGAGGCCGCCACCACGCCGGCCGCCTTTTCCGCCGCTGACAGCCGCTGGATGCGGACGTAGGCACCCCGGATCTTGAAAGATCCGGTTCGCTGCAGGTTCTCGCACTTGAGGAATACCGGGCCACCGACCGCGAGTTCGAGCGGCCGGGACGATTCCATCGGCGTGTACCTGGCCACCCCCTGCAACAGTTCCGCGGCGGCCCTGACGTCCTGCACACTGACCTGCTCCATGCCCAGCATTATGTGCGCCCGACCTCGAGTCCCGCTGTGTCAGCGGTCATCGGAGGCCAACGGTCTTCAAGGTCAGCGGGAACGGGAGGCCAGCGATCTTCAGGTCAGCGGGAACGGGGGTCAGCGGGAATCGGGCGCTGCGGGCCAGTACCGGTCCGGCGCGAGCACCACGGCAGCCGCCCCGATCAGGCCGGCCGCGCCACCCAGCTGCGATGGGACCACCCGGGGTCGGGCGGCAAAACCCAGGGCGGCGTAACGGCTGTAGGACTTCGCCAACGGCTCGAACAACAGACGGCCCGGCCGCCGCGACTCCGCCGCCGATCACCACCAGGTCCAGATCCAGCAGCGTCACGGCGCCGGCGATCGCCATTCCCAACGCCGCCCCGGAGCGCGCGAAGGCCTGCACCGCAACGGGTTCCCCGTTCGCTGCGGCCTGCGCGACCGCTACGGCCGTGCCGTCACCGCCGGTGAATCCGTGCTCGGCGGCCCAGGCGGCGAGTGACGGTCCGCTGGAAATGGCTTCCAGGCAACCGATTCCGCCGCAGACGCAGACCGGCCCCTTCGGGTCGACGCTGATGTGACCGATGTGACCGGCGTTTCCGGTGGATCCTGCGACAGCCTGACCGCCCAGGATGAAACCGCCACCGACCCCGGTGGACACCACCATGCCCAGAACGTTGAGATACCCCTGGGCGGCACCCTTCCAGTGTTCGGCGACGGCCACGGCGACGGCGTCACCGATCATCCCGACCGGCACCCCGTACCGCTCGGTCAGCCTGTCGCGCAACGGGAATGACCGCCAGCCCGGGATGTTCACCGGCGAGACGGTGCCGACCGTCAGGTCGAGCGGCGCTGCCGTGCCGACCCCGATCGCCGCAACCAGTTCACCGTTGGCACTCCCCTGGTCCCCGTTCGACGGGCGACCGCCGCCCGATCCGGGCAGCGCGAGACCGGCGGCGGTCAGGGTGGCGTCGACCGCTTCGACGAGCGCCGCGAAGACCACGTCGGGATCGGAACTGCGCGGAGTGGCAGCCCGCCGGGTGACCAGCACGTCGCCCGCATCGTTCACGATCGCCGCGGCGAATTTGGTGCCGCCGATGTCGACCGCCAGCGCGAGGCGATCGGAGTCTGCTGTCATCAGCGGATTCTCGGCCACTCGGCGACGGAATGCTCGGCCAGACGCGCCGATCAGGCGAGGGCGTCCTGAAGATCCTGCAGCAGATCGTCGATGTCCTCGATGCCGACCGACAACCGGATCAGATCGTCGGGCACCTGCAGGAGCGACCCGGCCACGCTGGCGTGGGTCATCAGCCCGGGATGCTCGATCAGCGATTCCACCCCACCGAGGGACTCGCCGAGGGTGAACAGCCGGGTGCGCTCACAGACCTTGAGCGCCTCCTCCCGGCCGCCGGCCACGGTGAACGACACCATCCCGCCGAACCGCAGCATCTGCCCGGCAGCCACCTGATGACCCGGATGTTCCGGCAACCCGGGGTAGTAGACCCGGCCGACCTTGGGATGTTCGACGAGCAGATCGGCGACCGCCTCGGCATTGTCGCAATGCCGATCCATCCGCAGGGCCAGGGTTCGCACGCCCGCGCAACGTGAGCCAGGCGTCGAACGGACCGGCGATGGCGCCCATCGATTTCATGTGGAAAGCGAAGGCCTCGCCGAGTTCGTCGTCATCGGTGATCAGTGCACCACCGATGACGTCCGAGTGGCCGCCGATGTACTTCGTGGTCGAGTGCAGCACGACGTCCGCCCCGAGAGCGATCGGTTGCTGCAGGTACGGCGAGGCGAACGTGTTGTCCACCAACAGTTTCGCCCCCGCACCATGGGCCAGTTCGGCAAGTCCGGCGATGTCGGCGATGGCCAGCAGCGGGTTCGTCGGAGTCTCGCACCAGATCAGCCTGGTTTGCGGACGGAGCGCCTCCCGGACCGCGTCCAGGTCGCCGAGTGGCACCGTCGAGTACGTCAAACCCCATGGCACGCCGATCTTGTCGACCAACCGGAAGGTGCCGCCGTAGGCGTCGTCGGGGATGATCAGATGATCGCCTGGACGGAGCGCCGCCCGGATCATCGTGTCCGATGCCGCCATCCCGGAGGCGAAGGCATGACCGTGCCGAGCGCCCTCGAGGCTGGCCAACGCCTGCTCCAGCGCGGTCCTGGTCGGGTTGCCGGCGCGGGAGTAGTCGTAGCCACCCCGGGTCTCACCGACCACGTCCTGGGCGTAGGTAGATGTCTGGTAGATCGGTACCACGACGGAACCGGTCAGCGGATCGGGCTCCTGGCCGGCATGGATGGCACGGGTGGAAAAGCCGTCGTCGTTGTCCGAACTCATGCCGCTCAGCGTAGTGGCCGCGGCGGCAGCTACATTCCGGGCCAGAGAATGGCGCCAGACTCGGTGGTGCCGATCACCGTGGACGGCTTGGGATTCCGCGGGCTGCGGCCGATCCAGCGGTAGGTCGCGGGGAGCAGTGCGAGCACCACCACCACGACCCCACCCCAGTACAGCGGCCACTGACTGACCGGGACCTCGGCGCCCTCTCCCCCGTAGCCGATGCCGAACTGCGCCCAGGCGGTGGTGCCGACGGCGATCAGGCCGCCGAGGATCAACAGACCGCGACCGCGCCGGAACAGCAGCAGCAGGGCACCGATCACCATCAGCACGGCCGCGACAGCCCAGCCGACGGTCGGCACGGCAACGGTGGCCAGCGATTCCTCGAGGGCGTCCTCCTGCGCGGTCGTCAGGTTGCCCATCGATCCGTCGATGAACTGCCTGACCACCGGGTAGGCGTACTGCCCCAACACCCAGGACGTGATCAGGCTGACCGTCGTGGTCAGGATCGCGGCGACCGTCGCGGACAGATCGTCCTGCTGCGGCGACTCATAGGGGGCCGGCAAGTAGCTCACGGGACCTCCAACGCCACAGATGGGCCTGAATCACCCATGGTAGCGCCGGCCGTCGGCAACCGGTCGGGCCTGGCCCGGACGATCAGCCCCGCTCGCCGGCCAGGAAGGCCAGCAGGTCTGCCCTGGTCAGGACGCCCACCGGTTTGCCGTCGTCGATGACCATCACCGCATCGCTGTCCTGCAACGCCTTCCGCACGGTCGCGACGTTCTCCCCGGACCCGACCAACGGAAACGGCGCCGCCATGTGCGCGGAGACGGCGTCGGACAGCGACGCCTGGCCGGCGAACAGAGCGTCGAGCAACGCGCGCTCGGACAGCGACCCGACCACCTCGCCGGCCATCACCGGCGGCTCGGCGTTGACCACCGGCATCTGCGAAACGCCGTACTCGTGCAGGATCTCGACCGCGTCGCGGACGGTCTCCTTCGGGTGGGTGTGCACCAGGGACGGCAATTGGCCACTCTTTCCCCGCAACACCTCACCCACCGTTGCCTCGCCGTCCCGGGACAGAAAGCCGTAGGACGCCATCCAGCCGTCGGAGAAGATCTTCGACAGGTAACCGCGACCGCCGTCCGGCAGGATCACCACCACGATGTCGTCGGCGGTCAGCCGGCCGGCCAGTCTCAGTGCCGCAGCGACCGCCATGCCGCAGGAACCACCGACCAGCAGCCCTTCCTCCCTGGCCAACCTGCGGGTCACGGCGAACGAATCCGCGTCCGACACCGCGATGATCTCGTCGGTGACCGACGGGTCATAGGCGGAGGGCCAGAAATCCTCGCCGACGCCCTCCACCAGGTAGGGCCGACCGGTGCCACCGGAGTACACCGAACCCTCGGGGTCCGCGCCGATGATCTTCACCCGGCCGCCGGACACCTCCTTCAGGTATTTGCCGGTGCCGGTGATGGTGCCGCCGGTACCGACACCTGCCACGAAATGGGTGACCCGGCCGTCGGTGTCGGCCCAGATCTCCGGGCCGGTCGTCTCGTAGTGGCTCGCCGGGTTCTGCGGGTTCGAGTACTGGTCGGGCTTCCAGGCGCCGGGGGTTTCCCGGACCAACCGGTCGGAGACCGAGTAATACGAATTCGGGTCCTCCGGCGCAACCGCGGTCGGGCAGACCACCACCTCGGCGCCGTACGCCCGCAGGACGTTCCGCTTGTCCTCGCTGACCTTGTCCGGGCAGACGAAGATGCAGTGGTAGCCACGCTGCTGGGCGACCAGGGCCAGTCCGACACCGGTGTTTCCGCTGGTGGGCTCGACAATGGTGCCGCCCGGCCGCAGCTCACCGGACTCCTCGGCCGCGGTGATCATCTTCATGGCGATGCGATCCTTGACCGACCCGCCCGGATTCACGTACTCGATCTTGGCCAACACCAGCGGCGCGACATCGGCGGCCAGCGGCCCCAGTTTGACCAGCGGGGTGTTGCCGACCAGGTCGACTATGGACTGGGCGTAGCGCACTGGTTCTTCTCCTCGGGTTCGGTCCGATCGTCCGGCAGGCGGCCGCGGAACATCAGAGCCGAAATTGTGTTGCCGGATCGCGTCAGGCTATCGGTCCTTCCGTCACCCGACCGCCCACTCACCACCCCGGTGATCGCCCCCGGGCATACGGCCCTTCGAGGTCGCCCGGTATCAGCCCGCACGCTCGGTCACTCTTCTCCTCCACATCCGGAGAGCCTCGCCGCACCGGTGACCGGGTTGTCGTACCCGACCGGGGGACCAGCCGGGTGACGACCAGGACGAGTCGTGTCGGATCGACAACGAATCTCGCCCGTCAGAGCGGGAACGAAAGCAGCGGATGCGGGGAAAATAGGGAAATTGCCTTTCTCGGCAGGAACATTTCGGCTGGCGGAGTGTTGTACAAGAGAATTACCTTTTAGCCATAGCAAGCACCACCTCCATCACGGTCCCTGAGGAGGCGGCAGTACCGATCGACAAGGGGGCAGCGATGAGCATCATCCCGATCCGGGCGCTGGATTCGGCGAGCCGTAGACGGCCGTCCGACCCGCTCAGTACCCGTGGATCTGCCGGCCGATTGGGTATCGGCACCATCACCGGTCTCGGCGTGCTCGCCGGTCTCAGCAGCGCGATCGTCGCCCTGCTGGGCCAGGCCAGGAGCGCGACCAAGTCCATCGAGGCGGCGGCGATCGAAGCGGCCATGGCCGACGGCACCCTGGTACCGCCCACGGTGCCCGGTGGGACGAGGGCGCAGCAACGACTGGCCGACCACCTGGTTCACGTCCGACTCCCCCAGGGGGAGGGCGTCTATGCACCGGACGGCAGCTTGGTCGAGTCCTCGGCCGGGAGTATGGCTGGCGCTCGCACCGCTGCGGTTGGCCATGCTGGGCGATTCGACGTCAGTCGGATACGGAACGAGCACCCCTGACGAGTTGCCGGGCGTGATTCTCGCCCGCGGGGTTGCCCGGGATCTGGATCGACCGGTCGAGATGCTCTCGTTCGGCCTGACCGGCGCGCGAACCAGTGACCTGGCGGGGCAGCTGGACAAGTGCCTGGCCGAGAAGCCGGACATCACGGTGATCCTGATCGGCGCCAACGATCTTCGCGACATGGTGCCGCCATGGCGGTCGGCGGCATTGCTGGCCGAATCGGTGACGCGGCTGACCTCCGCCGGCGTCCCGGTGGTGGTGGGTACCTGCCCCGACTTCGGTGTGATCATCGGGATCCCGCAGCCTTTGCGAGGGTTCCTCGGCACCTGGTCGACCGGACTGGCTGCGCTGCAGGATCGAGCGGTGACGGAGGCCGGCGGGGCGACCGTGTCGCTGGGTCGGCTGGTCGGGCCGCAGTTTGCCGGGAAGCCGGAGATGTTCGCCCGCGACCACTTCCACCCCTCCGGCGCCGGTTATGGCCGGGCCATGGACGCCATGCTGCCGACCGTCATCGACCAGCTCAAGGCAGCTGTGGCGAAAGCGGTCCCCCGCAACGTCGAGCACGACGGCCACTCCCTCTCCGCCTGATCCATCTCTCTCGGGGCTTGACCGCACCTCCGCCTCCGCACCTCCGCACCTCCGCATCCGACCTCCGCACCTCCGCACCTCCGCAATGTCCCCGGGACCACTGCTGGCCACCCCCTACCTGGAGTTGATCAACCGGTCCGGCACCCTTCCGGCGCCGGGATGGGGCCGAAAGTCCATGATCAACAGCGGGTTGGTGGTGCGGGGGTCGACGACCACCCCCAGGTCGAGTTGATCAACCGGTGCGGCACCCTTCCGGCGCCGGGATGGGGCCGAAAGTCCATGATCAACAGCGGGTTGGTGGTGCGGGGGTCGACGACCACCCCCAGGTCGAGTTGATCAACCGGTTCGGCACCCTTCCGGCGCCGGGATAGGGCCGAAAGTCCATGATCAACAGCGGCTTTCGCGGGCTGGGAGCGGCGCGCGTTGTCGGTGCTCGAGGCGCCGCGGCGTGCAGATGGTGACGGCACCTCGGCCGGGCACGTCGACTGCACCGTGAGCAGTCAAATGTGGCCGTGGAGGCTCGAAAGTGACTGCTCAGGGTGCAGTCGATCTCGACCGGGTGGGTCCTGCGGCGGCGTGGGGAACGGGAGAACCCGGTCGACGGGGTGTCGACCGGGTTCTGGTGGTGCTTGAAGTTCTGGTGGTGCTTGGGGTGCTGCCCGTGGCGGCGAGCCCGTGGTGCTTGGGGTTCGGCGGCGCGGTTGGTGTTCACCCAGTGCGGGGTGGGGTCAGTCGGCGTTCTTGACGAATTCGAGTTCGAGGTCGATCTCGACCTTGTCGGCGACGACGGCGTTACCGGCGCCGAACGCGGCGTCGAAGGACACGCCGTAGGACTTGCGGCTGATCGAGGTGGACGCGGAGAACCCTGCGCGGGTGGAGCCGTAGGCGTCGACGGTCTCGCCGAGGAATTCCACGGCCAGTTCGACGGGCTGGGTGGTGCCGCGGATGGTGAGAGTGCCGTCGAGGACGAAGTCTTCCCCGTCGACGCTCTTCACACCGGTGGAGACGAAGGTCAGCACGGGGTGGTTCTCGACGTCCAGGAAGTCGGCGGACCGGACGTGCGCGTCGCGCTGTTCCTGCTTGGTGTCGACGCTGGCGGCGTCGATCTCGGCGGTCACCGAGTGGGCACCGTTCTCGTCGACGACCAGGGTGGCGGACTTCAGGTCGAAGGTGCCCTTGGCCTTGCCGACGGCCATGTGCCGGACCTTGAACGCGACGTCGGAGTGCACGGTGTCGGCGGTCCAGGTGCCTGCGGTCAGGATCGGGGTGGTGACGGTGGTGGTCATCGTGGTTCCTTCCAGTGGTGTGACAACGTGAGCGTGGTTGCTTGAAGGTTCAACAACTCTGCTCGAAGCTTATTCCACAGAAGTAGACGCGTCAACTATCGCCTGCGTCACGTTCCACGACAGCAAAGGGCCCGCAGTCAGCTGACTGCGGGCCCTCGTGTGCTGGTGCCGGCGCGAGGCCGGATGCGGCTAGTTCCGCATGTAGCTGAGCAGGCGCAGGATCTCCAGGTACAGCCAGACCAGGGTGACCATCAGGCCGAAGGCGAAGTACCAGGAGGTGTTCGCCGGTGCGCCTTCCTTGATCGCCTTGTCGATGGAGTCGAAGTCGAGCAGGAAGCTGAACGCCGCCAGCGCGATGCAGACGATCGAGAAGACGATGGCCAGGGTGCCGCCGCTGCGCAGGCCGACGTCAACCCCGAACAGGCCCATCACCAGGTTGAACAGCATCAGCACGGCGACGCCGATGATGCCGCCGATCAGCATCTTGGTGAACCGCGGGGTGACCCGGATCGCGCCGGTCTTGTAGACGATCAGCATGCCGCCGAAGACGCCCATGGTGCCGACGATCGCCTGTGCGGCGATGCCCGGGTACCACTGGTTGAACACGCCGGTGATGGCGCCCAGGAAGATGCCCTCCACCACCGCGTACGCGATGATCAGCGGCGGGCTGATCTTGCGCTTGAAGATGATGAACATCGAGATGCCGAAGCCGATCAGCGCCGCCGGCAGGGCCAGCCAGTACAGCTGCGACCACGCGGTGACGAAACCCGCGATCACGGCCAGGACCAGGATGACGGCGGTCTTGGTGACCACGTCGTCGACGGTCAGGAAACGCTCGCGGGGGGGCGCGGTGTAGGCAGGCTGTTGGTACATCTGGTCGAGGTACTCGGCGCTGGGTGCGGCCTGCTGCTGGGCGCTGATCACCTTCTCCATGTTCTTGAAGGCTGGGTTACTGCTGCTCTGCACGGTGACCTCCGGTGAGGCGGGTGGTGGCTGTTGACTGATGGTGATGCTTGGTGCTCTGTTGCGACGAACCTAACCGAGAAAGATCACCGATCGATGACAAACCGGTCGGGATTCCCGCGGTTGCGGTTCCACAAGGTGCAACGAAGGCCCGCCTCGGGTAGTTCCCCCGCGGATTCCGGCACGGCCCGATCTAGATCACAGTTGCGCTGCGTCATGCCGAGGTAACAGAACGCGGCCTATTCGCGAAACAAAGCACTCCTACCGTGCGCGAGGGAGTGAAGCCGGTCGTGGGCGTGCTCGCTCCGTGTTCTGCCATGACCCCCGCGGCCTGAGAGGACCGGTCATGACCCAAACCGAGGCTGCAGGGGAACCAACAGGTCCCGCTGCCGGCGCAGTACCGGCGACAGCGGAACCCACCGCGACGACGCCACCCGCGTACGACCCGGGCGACATCCCCACCGTCACGCCCACCGAGCACTTCGAGGGCAAGGCGGCCAGCGAGACGCTGGAGGACTACACCCTCCGCTTCGCTCCGCGCTCGTACCGGCGCTGGGGTACCGGCGTCGTCGCGACCTCCGCGCTCGGCGGCATCGCCTACCTCGCGGACTTCGCGATCGGCGCGAACATCGGTATCGCACACGGCACGACCAACGCGCTCTGGGGCATCCTGATCGCCGCGGTGATCATCTTCGTCACCGGATTCCCGCTGGCCTACTACGCGGCCCGGTACAACATCGACCTCGACCTGATCACCCGCGGCTCTGGCTTCGGGTACTACGGCTCGGTGCTGACGAACGTCATCTTCGCGACGTTCACCTTCATCTTCTTCGCCCTCGAGGGCTCGATCATGGCCCAGGGTCTGGAGTTGGGCCTGGGGATTCCGCTGTGGCTCGGCTACGCGGTGTCCACACTGATGGTCATCCCGCTGGTGATCTACGGCATGAAGGCGCTGGCCAAACTTCAGGTCTGGACCACGCCGCTGTGGCTGATCCTGTTCGTGATCCCGATGGTCTACCTGCTGGTCAGCCATCCGGACTCGGTCGAGACCTTCTTCGCCTACCAGGGCGCGGACGGCGACGGGGCACCGAGCTTCGCCTCGATGATGCTGGCCGCCGGCGTCTGTCTGTCGCTGATGGCGCAGATCGCCGAACAGATCGACTACCTGCGCTTCATGCCGCCCCGCACGGATGCCAACCGCAAGTCGTGGTGGCGTGCGGTGGTCCTGGCCGGACCGGGCTGGGTCATCTTCGGCGCCATCAAGCAGGTCGTCGGCCTGTTCGTCGCGGTCTACATCATTGCCAGGTTGACCCCGGACGCGGCAGCCACCGCCAACGAGCCGGTGCACCAGTTCCTCACCGTCTACGAACAGTTCCTGCCGGGCTGGGCGGCGATGACGCTGGCGGTGATCCTGGTGGTGATCAGCCAGATCAAGATCAACGTGACGAACGCCTACTCCGGGTCGCTGGCCTGGACCAACAGCTTCACCCGGCTGACCAAGCACTACCCGGGACGGCTGGTGTTCGTGCTGTTCAACCTGGCGGTCGCGCTGCTGCTGATGGAACTGAACATGTTCAGCGTGCTGAACACCATCCTGGGCTTCTATGCCAACTGCGCGATGGCGTGGGTGGTGACGGTCGCGGCCGACATCGTGATCAACAAGGGCCTGCTGAAGATCTCGCCCACCGTCCCGGAGTTCCGTCGCGGCATGTTGTACGCCATCAACCCGGTGGGCTTCGGTTCGGTGATCCTGTCGGCGGGACTGTCGATCCTGGTGTTCTTCGGCGCCTTCGGTTCGTGGATCGAGCCGTTCTCGCCGATCGTGGCGATCGTGCTCGCGCTGGTGCTGACGCCGCTGATCGCGATCGCGACCAAGGGCAAGTACTACCTGCGACGCGATGACGACGGCATCCCGCTCGCGATGTTCGACGCCGACGGCAACCCGTCGGGTGAGACCCTGACCTGCCACGTCTGCCACCAGGAGTACGAGCGCCCGGACATGGTCAAATGCGACGCTCATGACGCCTACATCTGCTCCCTGGACCTGTCGACAGACAAGCACAAGGAGCATGTGTTGCCCGCCCAGGCCTGACATTTTTGTGCTCGCCTGAGCCTTGCTGGACCAGCACGACGCGGAACGCCGCGCCCACCGATCGGCCATCGCGGCCGGCCGGGGGCGCGGCGTTCGGCGTCATCGGACCCGATTGCGCCGCGGGTCGCGGTTCGTTCACCGGCCGGCCACCAGCCGGACCGGTTGACGCTCCCCCCGCGTCGATTCCGGAGTGCACACTGGAGGCGTGGACGGTCACTCCTACGGTGCATGCCGCAGCTTTGTCGGGCAGGTCGAACGCGACCGCGACGGTGTCCTCTGGGCGACGCTGTACTCGGCGCCGGCCGAACGCACCGGTTTTCTGCTGAGCCGCGAGGTCGTCCGCTCCTTGCGGCAGGGCAAGCGGCGGGTATCGGATCTGGTGTTGGCCGAGGCCGACGCGTCGAGCGTGTTGGCCGGGCCCACCCGCCGGCACTGAACCGGGCTCACGGCCCGCATCGGGGTGACGAACTATCCTCAGCCCGATGCAGCGCGCACCGGCGGTGTCCAGGGTGGTTGGGTACGCCTATCCGTGGGACGTGATCGGCGATCCCGGTTTCGCCGACCGGGTCGGATCCATCGGCATTGCCGAGGTCGCGGTGGCGGCGTCGTATCACGGGACCCGGGCCGCAACCCCGATGCATCCGCAACATCGGTTCGTGAATGCCGCGCACGCCGCCCTCTACCGGCCGGTCCGTCCGGAGATCTGGGCCGAACGAAGCGTGCAACCCGTTGCCGCGTCCTGGGTTCCGGTCGCCGATCCGTTCGCCGAGTCGGTGGACGTGCTGCGGGCCAACGGCATCGCGGTGCACGCCTGGGTGGTGCTCGCCCACTCGGCACGGATCGGCTCGGCTCGACCGGATCTCGCCGTCCGGAACTGCTTCGGCGACAGCTACTCCTATGCCTTGTGTGTCGCCCACCCCGAGGTCCGGGACTACGTGACAACTCTTGCCCGGGAAGCGGTCCGTGACGTCGACCTGGCCGGTGTCTCGGTGGAGAGCTGCGGGCAGCTCGGCGCCGCACACAACGGCGCCCACGAGAAGTCAGACGGTGCCTACGGTCCCGCTGCGCAACGGCTGCTCTCCGTGTGTTGCTGCGGCCGGTGTCGGCGGGCCTGGACAGACGCCGGCCTCGACGACGTCAACGTGGTCAACCGGCTGCGGAGTGCCCTGCGCCGCGTGCAGGACGGCGACCACGAGGATGACGCCACGATGGATCAGCTCATCGGCGCGGAATGTGCCGCGGTCCTGCTCGACGCCCGGCTGGCCGCCCAGGACGCCACCCGCGCCGACGTCCTGGCCGGTCTGCGCGATCTCGTCCCCGCCGCCCGGATCACTCTGCATGGCCACCCCGACCCGTGGGCAACCGGACCATCCCCAGCTGTCACCGCCACGGCATCGGCGCAGGTCGACGCAGTCCTGGTACCCGCCTGGATCGACGCGCCGGCCACCCGGGACGCCATCGCGGCGGCCCGGAGGCAGGCGCCTGACCGGGGGTCCGTGGGTGCCTACGTGACCGCGCTGCCGCCAGCCGACCCGGCCACGATCGATGATCATGTAGCCGCCTTGATTGCCGCCGGGGCCGACGAGCTGCACCTCTACCACCTGGGGCTGGTCAACCGGGAGCGGTTGGCGGTCCTGGGAAGACTGGCCTCCCTCCAGCGGTGAAGGTGCCAATCGGCCCCGAGGCAACCCCTGTTTGCTGCGGTCGAGGACCCATCTGAAGTCGCCGTTCGGCCCACCGCGCGAACCCGTCGGTGGCAATGATCACGATCGCTCGACCCGAGCACGTCGCGTCATGTCATCATTTGAAGACATCTACTGAAGACATCGCATGCGAAACGCAGAATCCCGACCGAGGTGCCCGTGATACCCACCCGCCAGTCCGCGACCGCCACACCGGTTCGCAGCGCCCACCGCCTCGCGCCGGCGTACCCAGCCCCCGGCACTAAGGCGGGCGGCCGGCGCGAACGCGCCCTGGTGCCGGTGCTGATGTTCATGGGGATGGTCGTCGCCGTCGTCAGCAGCCTCGGGGCACCGCTGATCCCGTCGATCGCCGTCGACTACGGCGTGACCGTGGGCGGTGCCCAGTGGTCGCTGACCATCGCCCTGCTCGTCGGCGCGATCACCGCCCCGATCCTCGGCCGGTTGGGCGACGGACCGTACCGCCGGCACGTCATGCTCGGCACGCTCGGCGTCGTGATGCTGGGCAGCATCCTGGCCGCACTGCCGCTCAGCTATGCGTGGTTGCTGGTGGGTCGCGGGATGCAGGGCGTCGGCCTCGGCCTGATGCCACTGGCGATGACCCTGGCCCGAGACCACCTGCCGGAGGCCAGGTCCCGCAGCACGGTGGCGGTGCTCTCGATCACCGCGTCCGCCGGGGTCGGGCTCGGCTACCCGCTGACCGGATTGTTCGCCGACACCTGGGGCTTTCACGCCCCGTTCTGGTTCGGCGCGGCGATCAGCGGGCTCGCCCTCGCCTTGGCCGCGGTCGTCCTACCCGGCAGCAAGCATCTGCAGTCCAGGCCGTTGGACATCGTCGGTGCCGCGCTGCTGAGCACCGGATTGCTCGCCCTGTTGCTCTGCCTGAGTGAGGGTGAGGTCTGGGGCTGGGGCTCGGCGCGATTGCTGCTGGTGGCGGTGGCCGGCGCGGTCATCCTGGGCGCCTGGGTCCGCTATGAACTGAAGGCCTCGCTCCCCCTGGTCAACCTGCGGCTGATGCGCAACCGCACGCTGCTCACGGCGAACGCGACCGGACTCTTCGCCGGCCTCGGGATGTACATGCTGTTGCCGCTGGTCACCAGGTACGTGCAGGCACCCACGTCGACCGGTTATGGCTTCGGTGCATCGGTGGTGACGGCCGGTCTGGTGTTGCTGCCGTTCTCGGTCGCCAGTGTGTCCGCGAGCCGGCTGCTGCCCCTGGTCGCGCGGCTGCTCGGCCGTCGGCTGGTGCTGCCGCTGGGCGCGCTCTTCCTCGTCACCTCGATGCTGATCTTCCTGCTGGCCAGGACGGAGCTCTGGGAATCGTTCCTGGTGATGGGGGTGGCCGGGCTCGGCACCGGACTGATCTTCGCGGCGATCCCCGGGCTGATCGTCCGTTCGGTGCCCCCGGAAGAGACCGGCAGCGCGCTCGGGGTGAACCAGGTGATCCGGCAGATCGGCTTCTCGATCGGCAGCGCCCTCGGCGCGACGATCCTGATCCAGCACACCGTCGCCCCTGACCCGCTGCCGACAGACGCCGCGTACAGCGTCTCGGCGCTGGTTGGCATCGTGCTGTGCCTGTTCACCGCCGTACTGAGCTTCATGTTGCTGCGGCCACGGTCCGGCGACTCGGCGGAGCAGGAGGCATCGAACGTCGATCAGGCGCAGGAACGGTTGCTGATCGGCGAGAGCGTCGACGGCGCGGCGAGCGGCGTCATGCTGCTCGACTCTGATGACCCGGGCACCGACTCCGAACCAGCCTGCCCCCGCGCTCGGAACTCCCATCCGTCCGGTCGGGTGACGGAGCCGCTCGACAAGGCGGGTCGCGACGGCCGGTGACGGTGCAGACTGTGCCGGTGAACGAGGACGCTCGGAGTTCGGACCTGGTCCGGCGATGACCGACGCCAAGGCGCCGGTCCGGCGGCGCAACGCCGCGGACAGCCGGCAACGTCTGCTGGACGCGGCCCGGAAACTGTTCGCCGAGCGCGGGTACGAGCGGTCCACCATCCGGGACATCGGTGAGCAGGCCGGCCTGGATTCCACCCTGATCGCGCGGTATTTCGGCAGCAAGGCCGCGTTGTACCTGGAAGCGATGCGGACCGATTTCGCCGCAGAGGAGCCGGGGGCGCTGCGCGACCTGCTGGCGCCCGGCCGGATGGCCGAGCTGCTGGAGCGGGTGGGACGCCGCGGTCCCGGCCCGATCTTCGATGTCGCCCTGCAGCGACTGTTGGACCCCACCCTCGACAACCAGGCCCGAACCATGCTCGCCGAGCGGGTGGTCGACCCGCTCGACCGGCGGCTGTCCGGCGACGGGGCCCCCGAGGCCCGACTTCGCGCGGAGATCATCACCGCCGCGCTGATCGGTGTCGCGGTCAGTCGGTACCGCGGAGCGCTGCCTGCGCTGTCCGCGGCGACGCCGGAACAGGTCGCGGAACTGCTGCTCGCCGCGTTGAGTGGACTGGCGCTCGAGCGCGTCCAGTTGCCGAGCCCTCCAGACGCTGAGACTCACGACCATCGCTCGGCGGATTCGAGACTCGGCCAGCGCGATCAGAGAAGCTGCCAGTCGTCCGCGCAGAATTCAGATTGAGCGAAACGCGTTCTATTTCGGTCAGGAACCGGCCTTGGTGAAGACCGAACTCACCGTCCGCAGGATGATCTTGACATCCAGCCAGAGCGACCAGTTCTCGACGTAGTAATTGTCGAGCCGAGCACGGTCTGCAATCGATGTGTCGCCTCGAAGTCCGTGAATCTGCGACCAACCGGTCAATCCGCAGGGAACGCGATGGCGGGCGAAATAGCGTCGGGTGCAGATGACCGAAATTGTTCGACGAAGTGGGGACGCTCTGGCCTCGGGCCGACCACACTCATCTCGCCACGAAGGATGTTGAACAATTGCGGAAGTTCGTCCAGGGAGGTCTTGCGAATGACTTGCCGACCGGACCCAGCCGATCATCGTGAGAGATGTTCCAATTTGTCGCTGACTCGGTTTCGTCGACGGGCCGAAGCGAGCGAAACTTCAAGAACCTGAACTCTCGGCCGTCGATACCGATCCGGATCTGCTTGAACAGGACGCCGGGGCCACCTTCGATTCGCACAGCGAGGGCGATTGCTGCCATGAGCGGTGACAGCACGACCAGGGCAACCGCCGAGGCGACGATGTCGAAAAGTCGTCTTCAGACGCCACGACCTGGACCGGTGGGCACCCCGGCGAAGCCGGGTCAGCGGCATTCCCCAGATGTAGTCCATGTCGTTGCTCACGTGATGCACCTCGAACAGGCGGGGCACCACGAAGATCTCGCAATTCATCCGGTCGCAATTGCGAATCAGGTCGATCATGGTTTCCTCGCGCGGGGACGCAAAGGCGATGATCACAGACCGGACCCGGTATCGGCTCAGCACCGACGGCAGGGAAGCGTGGTCGCCGACAACCGGCACCTGGTACTCGCCGACAGGTAGCAGCGGGTTCGAGTCGATGAATCCGATCGGGAACAGACCGTACTCAGGGTGGTCGCGCAGGACGGTGGCAACCGATGAGCCCACTCGACCGGCGCCGACAATGAGGGTGCGGTGCATGATGCCCAGTGACCGTAAGCGCCGGATTCCCCCGTAGGCGAGTGCACGGCCAAGGATGACGACCACGTAGGCGGAAATTCCGAACCAGAACATATGAGCGTCGATGTTCTGTGTCAGGCCGAGCATCGGCGCGAGTGTTGCCGAGATCAGTGCCGAGAAGCCCGATGCGACGACGAGCCCACACAGCAATCTCGGCATGTCGTCCAGTACGGACATCGACAGTCGAGAGCGGTAAAGCCCCATCATGACAAAGATGGCCACGACGAAAATGGCGAAGATGGCCGCCCCCAACGTGACGAATTGGGCGGCGATTGCAACAAGTAGCACCGCGAGTAAATCCGCGGCGAGGTTGAGCGGCCAAGTCCCCTGCCCCAGTAGCCACTCTGGAATCCGCAACCGCCGCCGAGCATCGGGCAATGCCGGCTTGGCAGGGGCGAGTACGTCGGGCAGACCTTCAAGCGTCAGTTGGATCTCTTTGTGACGTTGGTCGGTGATCGTGCTTTCTGACACTTGCTTCTCCCCTGTGAGAGCTGACTACACAAAGTAAGTAATCGGCCGCCGGCGTGTCCCCAAGACACTCCCGTGCGTGCCAAACGCTAACAGATACCTACTCGATGCAGTCTCCCAGGCCCGAATGAGTATTGAGGTTCGCCCATTAGGGTGATTGTTCCGAGACGAACATCGGACAAATCGACAGAGAAACTCCATCTCGCACGTCACCCATCCGGTGCGGGCCCGCCGAGCGACTTCTTGGTCACTCAAGGAGATCGGCCGGTGCAGAGGATTTCTATACCGTGGTTGTCATGGACGACACGGAGCACAAGTCCGTCGAGCAGCTCAAGACCGACGACGGGCCGGTCGGTGACCCATCGACCCATGCAGGGCGCGGGGTGTCCCGACGACGAGCCCTGCTGATTGGCGCAGGCCTGATCGCGGCCGCAGGCGCTGGAATTGCCGTTGCCAGAGCCATTGCACCGGAACAGGACTCGACAGCATCGGGTCTCGACCCCGAGTCACCCGCCACCTCCTCCACCACTGCATCGCTGGCTGAACCTGACACCAGACGAACCTCTCAGTCCGGTTCCGCTGGGGAAACGACATCATCGGAGTTGGCCAGACCCGCGCTGCCAGCACGTGCGGTGTCCATGTGGATCAACACCTTCGAGCGGCCAACCGTCGCCGAGCTGCCTGCCGGATGTCCTGGAAACTGTGAACTTGGTCATATTCGCCATGGCCCAATCGGCCGAATCCGGCACCGGGATACTCAAATGGGAGCCCGGCTTTCAGAGCTACGACGACATCGCTAAAGACATTTCCCGCCTCACAGCTGCGGACAAACCGGTTCTCCTGGGAATCGGCGGGTCGAACGATGGCGGAATTACGCTACGTCAGCGACAAGAATGTCAATGAATTTTGCGGTTCCATCAGGTTCTTTGTTGAGACTTTTGGATTCACCGGCATCGACATCGATCTCGAACCGTCCGGAAGCTCTTGGTCGCAGGAGGCCCTTGTCAAAGCAGTGCGCACCCTCAAGGACGAGTACGGCGCGAATTTCCTGGTCGGCCTCACGGTGGCGCTCTATGCCGAACACACCGCGCGCTGGTTGTCGCTCGCGAACGAACTCGGAGATGCCTACGATTATTGGTCCCCGATGCTGTACGACTACCCCGAGGCGCACGACGAACGACTCGTCCCTGATGCGCTGAAGAAGATCCAGACAGCCGTGGATGGTGGAGTGCCCAGCTCAAAACAAATCCTGGGATTCATGTGCAACGCGTACTACAACACGAGCCCGGTTGCGGTGACTGCACAGGTGTGGAATGCGGCACTGGCGAAGTACCCCGACCTGCGCGGCGCCTTTATCTGGGAATCAAAACTCGAGCTCGCGTCGAACTATCAGTGGACGCGCGAGGTCGGAGCCACGTTGATCAGCGCAGGGTGACGATCGGCGAAATGAGAACTTCCAGTTCACCGACGCCGGCGCTTCGTTCGAGGATCTCGAGCTGTCGCGGCAACGGGCTGGCGTTTGAACAACAGACCCTCGATGAAACCCGACACCCCAGGTCAGGTGCATGGTGGCAAACGAGCCGACCAGGGCCGTCGGACTTCACGAGTTCGGAATCGTTGCTACGCAGGGTTTTCACGGTGGCCGCGGTCAAAGCCAAGCCATAGGGAGAACTCAGCGCCATGCGCGGCTTTCGGGTGTCTTCCGATGATCAAGAGTGCCGACGCGACCAGCATCGCAACCAGCGCGGGAGCGGCGAGATGCCGAATCCGCACAGCGTCCGTCCCGTTCTTGCGAACCATCGCTGCTTTACCGCGACCGTACCGGCGGTACTGCCGGGCGAAATCTGGAAGCGTTTCTCGTACCTGCCAGTAGATCTTCATTGCCGGATCGAACCGGATGCGATGCCCAGCAAGCGCGATTCGGTGATCGAAGTCGACGTCCTCGTTCACCAGCAGTCGCTCGTCCCAACCGTCGACAGACTTCGCCACCGCTGTTCGATAGATGCCGAACGAAGCATGGTCCGTGTCCTGCGCTTGATCGGCATAGTGGTTGATCGAGTTGCCAACACCGAACGGGCTGGCCAGGGCCGCTCCGATGGCCGTCCCTGTCGGTGTCTCTGCGACCGCGATCCGGATACCTCCGACCGCTGCAACCTCGACGTCTTCCAGCTGTCGGATACCTGTCGCCAAGTAGCTGGAGTTGACGCGGGCGTGAGCATCGACTCGCGCAATGAACTCGCCGCGCGCAGCCGTGAGACCGATGTTCAGTGCGGCTGGGATCGTGCGCGCCGGATTCTCCAGAACCCGCACTCTCGGATCCGCGATGGACCTGACCAATTCGACGGTCCGATCGGTGGACATTCCGTCGACGACGAGAAGCTCGAGCGGAACTTGCTGCTCGAGTACGGAATTGATCGCCGCGATCACGTGGCGTTCTTCGTTCCGAACAGGCATGACCACAGTGACCAGATTGCGGACACGCTGGCCCCGGCCGGCCGGCATCACGCCGGCCGGTGAAAATCGCTGCAGTTCTCGGCGCTGTTTCTCGTAGAATCAGTGATTCGTAGCGTCATTCTTTCCGGTTCCTTTTCGATTTCGAATGTCAATTGCATTCATCGTTCACAGTCGACGACGTTGCGGCCAAATGTCGCATGGATGTGCTCGATTGAGGGGCTCACGTTCGGGGAATGGCAGTAATTTCTCGATGGGCGGCCCGGGACGTGGCGACCACAACGTGACCATCGCCAGCAGCGGTGCAACAATCACCATCGTCGTCACCCCAGGCTGCAAGCAGCCACAGCGAAACAAGCAGGGACAATCCCATCGCTCGACTTGGCCCGCCCCAGTAGCATCCGAGTAGAAATGCAGCGAGTACCACCCCGGCGACCAGTCCATACTCGAAAAAGACCTTCGCCGGGCTGGGCACCAACAATCCCAGCACGTTGGTATCCGTCACGATTCGCTGCGAGGAACCAGGGCCATACCCCCAGAGCACGCCCGAGAGTTGTTCGGTCCATCGGGGAAACAGCACAGCCATAAGGCTCGAAGGCTCGTAAGGACGCCGACGATCCAGATGACGAGAACTCCGATGAACGATCGAGCAACAGCGATCCGAATGGTGTCAGCGTCGCCAGGACAACTGTGACGCCCCCGAGCACCGCGTACTTCGTCAGCAACTGTCGGCAGCGGTGGAGCATCATCACCAGCACTCCGATGATGACAATGACAATGCCGGAACCCGATGCGGTTGCCACGAGGCCGAGGATGAGAACGACCACCGTCCACCATCGGGCGCGCACGAACAGCGCCGCCAACAGCCCGATGCCGAGCTGGGCCGACACCATCGACGGCTCGAGACCGATCCAGGCGTTCCCTCTGAGAATGTTCGAGCCATAATTCAACGGGTAGGTCAAGACAAATCCACCCAGCTGCAAGTTCTCGGGGACCAGGACGGCAAACCAATCGCGATGAGGAATGCCCAACAGCTGGGTGCCAACCATCGCAATGGTCAGGATCGCGAGAATGGTCGCAATCAACGAGACGTATCGAAGGGTTTGCAGATAGGCCGCAGGCCCGTTTTCGACGAGTCGTAGGACAAAGGGCAACCACACCACCATGACAAGACCCCAAGCAGTCACACTGATCTCCGCCCCTGCCACGGCAAAGTCTTGGATCAACATCACAAAACATGAGGTCGTCGCCGCGGCGAACCACCACAGGAGGCGTGTTCTGTCGACGACTGCGATTCGGCGCGCCAGGGCGAGGGCGGCCCAGACGACGACAACTGGCACCAGCAGGGCGACGTTCGGCACACCTGGAACGGCAAATCGTTGCAGGAGCACGACGAGGAGAAACAAGACCGCGACCCAACGGGCCGTTCTCAGTTCAACACTGCTGGCGATCACTTCTATCGTGCCAGAACGAGAATAGGCTTCGCATGGCTGTACGAATTCATCACTCGAAGGGCAGAAGCGATCGGAGTATGCCGTCGGCGCACCACGATCAACGCACAGAGGTCGGACTGACCCTCCAGCAGCGCGGATGCCTCACTTCCCTCGTCGACAACGGCCACGATCATGTCAGCCCCTACTCGACCGGCGACGTCACTGCGTGCGTCCCTGCGGAGCAAGTTGATGGCCGAAGTCTTATCGCCCTTCTTGATGGGCCCGATCTCTGCAATTGTCCGTCCGTGCGCCCGCAAGTAATCGGATACATCGCGAGCAAGCGCGACTCCTTGGTCACCAACGCCGCGGGTGGCGATGACCGCAACAGTCGCCCTACCTGACTCGATGATTTGGCCGGCAAGTTGCGCCGCATGTGAAGACGAGCTGAGCGCGGCCTCGGGGAGCAAATGTGTCAATTCACGGGCGGACCGGGCTCGGAGTCCTCGAACCCCGAGAAGAAGTGAGAGGAGACCGCCCAACAGCAACCCTGCAACCATTCCGATCGCGGTTCCGATCGGCTTGGACAACCCGGCCACCGCAGCGTCGGAAGCGGAGTCCGCCACTGTCAATTCGCCGGATTGGGACGCAATCGCGTCCTGGCGCGACCCCAATGAACTGCCCAGCTGCGCCTTCCGGGCCGACTCTGCATCAGGCGAATCGAGCTGTTCCGAGTTCAGAACTTCGTTCGACTGGTCTCGCGCCTGTTCGAGGCGGCTACTGATGGAAGTCTCCGAGATTTGAACCATGGTCCGGGCAATTGCATTGGCGTCGGCGATGGCGACCTCCGCGCTGGGCGCGGTGACCGTGATGGTCACCAGTTTGGTGTCCGTTTGCCATTCGGCGCTGACCCGCCCGCTGAGATCGTCCGACGCACCGAGGTTGCCTGATTCGGCAGCTTGCAAAACATCGCCGGCAACGGCGTTCCTGGCGAGTGTTTGCCCTGTTTGCTTCACCAACAGGCTGTCGGTTCCGGGTGGCGTGAACTCGACGACCGACTGCGCGCTGTATCCGCCGTTTCCGGTCAACACGTATCCGGTTCCGGCTCCCAGCAGGGCGCAGATCAGTAGTAGTAACGGCCGGGCGAGCAGTAAGCCGGTAGCCGGGAGACGCCCGATGTCGATGGCGTCCATCTTGGATGCCTTCGCCTCGCTCGACGGTGCTGCCACAGCAGCGCGTTCGGCCGTCGGGGCGACGTGTCGGGAACTCGGTGGTGGCGTTGCGGTCGCGTCGGCTCCAGGCTTCAACCGACGCTGGCGACGCACCCCCTGATTGCTCACGGACATGGTCACAGACATCTCACTTTCATTTCTTGGAGGGGCATCCGAGATGGCGATGCACCCGGCGTGGCATTGTCGGCAGCATGACGACGAATGGAGACCAGCCCGTCGAGCACCCGCAGAGTTGGGTTGTCGTAGCTGATTCGGATTTTCTTCCGGCCCGTGGAGGGGGTGAGCGCGAACACCTCGGGTTCGTCCGAGCGGCGCACCGCGCTGGTTGGCTCGCCGTTCTGATCGTGCCAACCGCTGAGCGGCTTGATCTGGCCGCATATGCGGAGGTCATCGGCTCGACGCCGGTGATCGAGGCACGACGCAGGCTTTCGCCGATCCGATTGGCGGATCCCAGGTACCCGTACGTTGTTTCTTCGCGGCCCTACCCGGCCAAGCTCGCCGAGCGAATTCGGGAGCTGACACCGGAAGCGACGGGAGTGGTCACCTTCTCCTACAAGTCGCGGGTCATCGGCCAGAAGATCGCTGCCGCCCTGGAACTGCCGATGATTCTGCGGCAACACAACCGTGAGGGGGATTACCACCGCAGTTTGGCTGCTGGGCTGAGCGGACCGCGCAAGTGGGTGATGAGCTGGGAAGCATGGCGAATCGCTCGAGACGAACGAGCCTTTGATCGATCGCCTGCCGTGACCGCGGTGGCGGACATCTCGGCGGACGACGCCGCCAAGCGCCGCGAAGCCGGTGCCAAAAGGGTGCTGCATGTGCCACCCTTTGCATTCGACCCCGATCTGAAGGGCATGAGGCGGAGCGGCGTCCTCGGTGATTCTCGCGAAGCGAGGGTGTTGTTCCTGGGTGCTCTGGACGTTGTCACGAACCAGTCCGCCCTCGAATGGTTCACCACGCAGGTGTGGCCCGGAGTACGTGAGCGTTTCCCCACGGCCATTCTCGACGTCGTGGGCCGCCGCCCCCCCGAATCGCTCCGAGCACAAATTGCCGGAACTGCCGGCGCAGAATTGCATGCCGACGTTCCAGATGTTCGGCCGTACCTGGATCGATGCACGCGTCGCGGTGAATCCCGGCGGTGACCGGCTCCGGTGTGAACATCAAACTGGTGGAGTATCTGCAGGCAGGTGTTCCGGTGGTCAGCACGGCCTTGGCGACGCGAGGCCTCGATCTGCGGCCCGGGCAAGATCTCGAGGTTCATGATGAGCCCAAGGCTTTCGCTGATGCCGTGGTGGGTCTGCTTGCGCGATCCTCAACGGGCCGGCCGACTGGCGGACAGTGGATTGGAACGAGTCACTGAGCTGTTGGACCCGAAACGAAATCTCGAACTGATGGCTGCGGCCTTTGCGATTCCGTTCGTGAACGACGTCCGAGAAACTGGTCGCTGACCGGGTCCCGACAATCGTTACCAATCGATTCCACAGTGCCGAGCTCGTCATCAGTCTTTCCAGACCTTCCACTGGCGCTTCCCCGCGGTCCCACCGTCCATTGAGATCGGTCCAGTCGCGGAACGTGTCCATGCCCGCCCAAAATCCCTCATGCGGAAAGATCGTCAACTGTCCGTCTCGTGCCACTCGCTGCAGTGGCGAGGCCTCCAGCAGCAACTCCGGCTGGTCGTCGAGATAGCGTTCGGCGAACTCTCGCTGGAACAGGAAGAAGCCACCACTCACCCAACCGGTGGCGAGGGTTGGCTTTTCGTTGAACTCGACAACACGACTTTCCGCCTCGTCGACGTGGATCTCACCGAAGCGGCTGGTCGGATGGACACCGGTCACTGTTGCCAGCCGCCGTGCCTCGACGTGGTGCTTCAGCTGAGCCGTCAGATCGACGTCACCGATCCCATCTCCGTAGGTCAACGCAAAGACATCAGAATCGACATATTTCATGGCTCGCCGGATGCGGCCGCCGGTGCCGGTCTGTAGACCTGTTTCAGCGAAGGTGATCTCCCACCCTTCGTCTCGGCTCTCGCCGTGGAACACCGGTCTGTGGTCACCGGCGAGATGCAGGGTGAAATCACTCACCTGCTCGCGCATGTCGAGGAAATGGCGCTTGATGAGCTCGCTCTTGTAGCCCAGGCACAGAATGAACCGACGGAACCCATGCGCTTCGTAGGTCTTCATGATGTGCCAGAGAATCGGCTTTCCACCGATGTCCACCAGCGGCTTGGGCAGCTTCTCGCTTGCCTCGCGGAGCCGTGTCCCCATGCCGCCGCAAAGGATCATGACCGGAATGTCGGCTGGGTCGAGGTTGGTGGAGACTCGGGTGACGTCGTTGTCGGGCGCGTCGTGCATGTGGTTACTCCTAGGTGTTTTCGATCGTCTGATGGGCGGCAGGTGCCGATTCGTTGCGGCGAGTTCGGGTATCTGATGGCCGTGGTGCGTGCCCGGACGGCGACCATTGATCAGGTGTCAAACCCTGACAACCAGATCCGAGTGGATCGACGCCAGATTCGGCAATCCGGCCAGTGCCATCACGTGCCGAAGGTCGTCGGTCAGTTCGGCCAGCACCGATTCGACTCCGTCAGCGCCGCCTGCCGCAAGCGCCCAGAGAACCGGTCGACCGACAAATACCGCCCTGGCCCCCAACGCCAGGGCGACGAGTACATCCAGTCCGGATCGGACTCCGCCGTCGACCAGTACGGTGGCGCGATCACCAATTGTCATCGTGATTTCTTTCAGCGCGAATGCACTGGGAATGGCCCGATCGAGCTGTCGTCCACCGTGGTTGGAGACGATCACTCCCGCTGCGCCGGCATCGACGCAATCCGCAGCGGCGTCTCCGCGGAGAACTCCCTTGACCAAGACAGGCAAGCCAGTCAGGCGGCGAAGCCAATCGATGGTCTCCAGGCCGATTCCGGGATCCTGAGCCGCGGCCGCCCGTCCGTCTTGACCAGTCGTCAGATGGCGGTTGATGTTGACCAAGAAGTGATCATCCGGCAGTGGATGACGAATACCCTGAACTCGTCTCTTTCGACCGACCACAGGTGTATCTCCCGTGAGCACCAGGGCCTTCGCCCCTGCCTCCACGGCATCGTGCACGATGCGGGCGGTCACATCTCGATCACGCATGACATAGACCTGGAACCACCACGGCGACGAAGTCGCCGCACCGATCTCGGCAATCGGTAGCGAGGCCCGGGTGGAGAGGACGAACAGTCCGCCGGCGCGTGAAGCGCCCACGATGCTCGCGCGCTCACCCTCTGGGTGGCCCAGCTTGTGAAATGCTGTTGGCGCAATAGCAATCGGCGTTGCCAGTTCAGCGCCGAACAATTGCAGTGACGTGTCAACGTTGCTGACGTCGCGCAGCGGATGAGGCCTGAGGCGAAAACAACTCCACGCTTCTGATGCCTGATTTCGTGTGACCTCGTCAGCAGAGCCTGACGCGTAGTAGTCGAAAACATCAGCCGGAAGGGCCGCACGCGCCTTCGATTCCTGGTCGATCAGCAGTTCAAGCATGGTGCTCACCCTCGCCAGGGACGGTTGCCCACGCCTGAGGGTTGGAGCTCAGCCTCCGTTGGTAACTGACCATCCACAGTGGTTTTCTCACGCGGCCCCCCTCGTGTCCTGCATCTTGATGTCGACGTGCGTCCATCCGGAGTGAAGATACACGATTGCCGAAGTTTCGAAGCCATGTCGATCACAGCCGGTCACCAGCAGGCCGTTACCCATCCGCCATTTCGCCACATCCTGCGCTCTTGGCTCAATGCTTCGAGCTGAACTTCACCCATTAGAGTCGCTCTTACTACCGAAAGTGATGACGCGACTGGTGACACAACTCCGGTCTGTCCACCTTTGAGCGAAGCTGTACGACGGCCGTGAAATCACGGCGAGGGCCGCGGGCATCTGACTGCGCTCACCGGGGCTGACCCAACCCGCAGACGGGTTTGTCGGGATCAGTAATCAGCGCATTTCGCTTTGGGTCAGAAATAACTCACTGTGACTCCTTGGAACCGTATCCATCCGCTAGCGCACCCGAGACCGCGTCGAAGAGAGCAAGCAATCACGGAGCGACAGACTCTGCTCACTGACCGTCGTCGATGTTTGGAATCATCGCCCATTTGGGCTATCGTTGGGCGTTCGCGGGCAGCCTACTGACATAGACTTCTGCCGAGCTGATCCGCACACCCGGCATGGCTCTCCGCAGCAGGCAGATGATGAGACTCTGAGGAATGTGATGCGATCCTTTGTGCCCGTAGGGGTTCGTCGAATCGCGCAACGGGTCAGCTGGACGGTCGGCGACCAGATCCTTTCCGCCCTTTCCAATGTGCTGCTGGCCGTTCTCGTGGCGCGGACTGCTGACGCCGCCGGCTTCGGCGCCTTCTCCATGGCGTTTCTGGTCTTTTCCATCATGATCGGGCTGACCCGCGCCGCCGTGGGACAGCCCTTGCAGATCAGCTTCGCATCCGCGGCCACGCGTCAGTTCCGCTCAGCCGTACGATTCGCGCTCGGCGGAGCAACGCTGATCGGCGTCTTCACGGGCGCCGTTGTCGCAGCTTTCGGCATTGTCTTCGGTGGCGAGACAGGTTCGGCCTTGATCGCTGTGGCTGTGTGCCTCCCCGGGCTCTTGCTACAGGACACCTGCCGGATGGCGTTTTTTGCCGCCGGCCTGCCGAAACGTGCGGCAGCCATCGACGCGCTGTGGTCCGGACTGCTTTTTGCCCTCCTTGCGATGATCATTGCTTTCGCAGTGGATCAAATCTGGATACCAATTGCTATATGGGGAGCGACGGCAGCTGCGGCAGCCCTGTACGGAATGCATCTGCTGGAGGCCGTTCCAAGAGTCCGAGGTGCCATCAGTTGGCTTTTTGCTCAGCGCAAACTCACCGGATACCTGATCGCCGAGTACTTTCTGGGACAGGGAATCGCCCAAATAGGAATTCTGGCCGTTGCGATCGTCGGCACCGAGGAAGGTGTCGGTGCGCTGCGTGCGGCGCAGGTTCTGATTGGGCCGCTGAACATTCTCGGTGCAGCCGCATTCATGTTCGCGATCCCCGAAATTGCTCGTCGGCCTCAGATGTCACAAAGAAGTCGTGGAGTCTTCTGCGCAGGTGTGTCAGGCGCGATGGGGCTGGCCACCGCAATCTATTGCACCGTATTGTTGGCGATGCCGGACAGCGTCGGCGAGAACCTCCTTGGCGACACTTGGACCGGAGCCGCATCAGTACTTCTCCCGACTTGCCTGCTGTCATTTTTTGCTGCATTGTCCGCCGGCCCTGCCACCACTCTTTATGGTTTGGGCATGGCCCGGGCCACCTTCATGATCAACATCATCCACGCACCGATGCTGATCATCTTTCTGTCCATCGGAATCAGCTCGTGGGGAGCAGTGGGAGCAGCGTGGGCGTTGGCAGCGACGGAGATCGCGATCCTCCCGTTCTGGGTTGGTCGAGTCCTGCTCGCACTGCGGAAAACCCCGACACCGTCAACCTCGTCGCCGTTGCTCGTCAGGTCGGCCGATAGTGGGTCGAAGGATGAAATTTCGCCAATGGTGACGCCAGATATCCCATCGACCTCTGAGAAAGTGCGATGACCTTACGCCTGCTTTACCGACTCTACGGCGGAGAGAACCTCAAGGGCCGCCCCGCGTTCTACAACAAGCGCACCGCATTGGCTTCTTTCCTACGAGCTGCAGAGTTCGCGAGGGCCGAGGCGGTGGTGCTCGCCGACGGACCCATTCCAGATGACATGCGAGCCATGGCGGCAAGGCAATCACGCATCATCGATCTGGAAGGTGGTCCGTTGGGAATGCGTGCCAGCTACCTTGCGGCACTGCGTTTTCCAATCCAACAGCGCTGGGACGACGATGACATCGTCTACTTCAGTGAGGACGACTACCTTCATCAGGAACAGTCGTTTGTCGCTCTGCAAACTGCGGCCGACCAGGTTCCATCGGCCGCGTACTTTGCGCTCTACGCATCGACACCTCGAAACCCCTGCATGGGCCCAGGCGTAGCTCACGCAGTCCCGCCTGACTGGACGGAGCAACCGGAGGCAGACGTCGACGGGCATCGCTGGGTCAACGTGCCCAGCACTGCCAGTACGTTCGGTGCCAGGGTCGGTGCACTGCAGGCCGATCTCGGGATATTCAGGCAGGGCATGATTCCCTACCCGTCACGATTGTTGGATCATGAGACATGCCTGGTGTACCAAGGGAGATTCCCCTACACCCCAGCTGAATTGTTCCTCGGGCCACGAAACACCCGATTTCGCAAGGGCTACCGAGCGGCAGCCGCCAACGTTGTGCTGACGCCGTTTCGGATGGCCTACGAGATCCGATCGCTCACCAGACGTAAGAGTCCTCACCTCCTGTATGCGGCAGATCCGAACTATGCGTGCCACATGGAGACGGAATTTCTTTCCCCTGGCACCGATTGGTCTGAATGTGCCCGACAGGCAGGAGAATGGGCCGCGGCGAGCGGACATCCGATCGGCGCTAACAGGCCCACAGGGTGATCAAGAGACTCGGATTTCCAGACCTGTCATGGGCCAATCCGCTCCTGAAACCGGGAGCGGCGGCAACCAGCTTGGCGATGGTGGCCTTCGGCTCGATGGTCATTGGATTTGTCATGACAGTTCGAACCGGAAAGTGGCTTCCGCGAGTCCTTCTCATCGCCGGCGCACTGGTGTGGCCGCTTCCCGATCACCCATGGCAGGGTCCTGTCGCCATCAAGCTCTCGTACCTGCACGGAATTCATGTCGCTGATCTGCTGAGCGTCATCGCCATCATCGCAGCAGTCATTCCCTGGCGACGAAGGAAGTCAAAGATCTCCTCAACTGCCGACCAGGAACACTGACCAGAGCGCGAAGAGCTCTTCATTCCGACGGATCAGTTCCACACCGTCAGGACGAATAGGGCGACTTTCGGGTGACGATTCCTTTGATATAGGCGACGTGCTGGCGGGCCAAACCGTTACGACCTTTTGCTGCCGCCACAATGATGCGAGGAAGCATCCCCACCACGAACGCTGTCCGCATGACCAGAGCCGAAGCCATGCCGTTGTGATCATGCAGATAGGCAGCCATCGACGCCCCGCGCTGTTGCGGCATCTTCGTGCCTGTGCCGCCGGAGGTTCCAGTCGCGTGCGGAACGAGCAGGTCGGTCCGCAAATCTTGGCGTAGACCTGAGTTCCGAACGGCCCGCCCGTACGCCATATCTTCGTTGTATACGAAGTATCGCTCGTCAAAGCCGCCCAGCTCGAGGAACACGTCCCTGCGGACGGCCATGCAAGCACCGCCCAGCCATCCGATGTCTACCTGCTGGTTCTGCGCCGGCCTTGCATAGACGCCGGCGTTCGGCAACAGACGATGCAGGCCGAGGGCGTGGACAACAGCCCTTGTCGGCGTTGGCTCCCAGCCTCCGACGCCGATTTCAATTTGTCCGGTGTGACCAACCGTGGCTGCTGCGACGGCGCCCAGCTTCGGATCGTTGCGCAAATCCTCAATGAGCTCGTCCCAGATTTCCGGAGTCGGTCGGCTGTCCGGATTGGCGAACACCAGATACTCGGCCTGTGAAGTCCGAGCACCGCGATTTGCAGCAGCAGCGAATCCACTGTTGTGGCCGTCGACGTACCGGCCCTGGGCGTACTGCTCGACAACGCCTGGGACCCCGTCGGCGCCGGAGGCGTTGTCCACCACCACCAGTCGCTGGTCCGCGCGGACGGCCTCCAGCAGACCTTCGAGGTGAGGTCGGCTGTGATAGGTCACGAGTACCACCTCGTAGGACGTGGTTGTCTCGTCGACGCACTTGTCCGGTCTCAGTGCGGAGCTGCTCATCCGAAAACCGCCGCCTGTTCGGCCCTGAGCTTGTCGATGAGCCGACCCTCGGGGATTCGCACGTCGTCATAGGTCAGAGTCGCGTCCTTCGACACGGGCCTGACCAGCGTGCAACCCTCCGCCACACCCATGGGGAGCAAGCGTTCAGCGGTGGTCACGCTTGCGCTTTCGGCCTCGCCATAGGTGTGGTAGCCGCCGAGAGCATCGATCACGGTTCCGCGTATCCAAATCTGCCTTTGCAGTAGCAACGACCTCAACCCGCGGGGGGCCCGCGGCAGCGATCACCGCATCGTTGAAGTCGACTGCGCGAGCCAGACTGGTGGGTACCTCGAAATGGCACAGGTGATATGGCGTGTAGAAGCTGTAAAGCGGGCCTTCGCCGAGCTTGTACAGATTCAGATAGTGCTTCTGAGTTGGATCCTCGATCGTCGCCAGGCAAAAGACTCCAGGTCCGGGCTGGGCCCCGACCACATAGTCGACCACTCCACCCAATTCGATCAGCCGGTCGACCTCATATGCCCCGGTGAGCTCATCGACGTGCCCACGATGGTCGGAGCCGGTCATACCTCGACGAGCGACGGTCATTCCGACGGCATTCGCCACAATCGCCTGTTCGAACGACACCTTCGTGCCATCCGCGAAACTGGTCACCATGTGCGGATCCTGGCCCCATTTTGCGGCGAAAGAAGCTTGTGTGGTTGGTGTACGAAAGCGATCTTGCAAACCCTTGATATTCCCCATGACCAGCGGGGTCAGTCCGATGCCCGAAACAAATCGATGCAAGTTGATCTCGACGCCTGGCTGGTCGCCATCCACGCCGGAGAAGATCAGTCCCGCACTCCTGGCCCGATGCGCGAGGAGTGGTCCGACAGTGCCGTCGAGTTCAGCATTCATCGTGACCACGTGTTTGCCTGCCTCGAAGGCGGCCAGGCTGATCATCGCTCCGAACTCAACCGCACCAGTGACATCGCAAATCACATCAATGTTTTCAGCAGCACAAACAGCCAGCGGATCGTCGGTGATCACCGGCTGCCCTGCGGATACGGCCTTGACCACTCCGGCAACCGAGTCGGCAATCGAGACCTTGTCGACACCCGCCTCCCGGTAGGCCCGTTCGGCGCCGCTGAGCGTCCGGTTCGAGACGGCAGCAAGCACCATTCCAGGGGTGTACTTGATGATCTGCCGGGCGACACCACGACCCATGAATCCGGCACCGATCATGCCAACCCGAATTGGTCGGCCGTCGCGCTCGCGTTCGGCAAGAGCGCGGTCGACCAGCATCATGCGATAGCTCCCACGTCTTCGAGCAGTGGCCAGGAATTGTCCTTCTCCGAGATCGCTGTCACGTCGAGTGGCCAGCGCAATCCCAACGCCGGGTCGTTGTACCTCAGGCCCCGCTCCTGGCCAGGGGTGTAACGCTCACTGACCTGATAGAGAACCTCGGCGTCATCAACAAGCGTTTGGTAACCGTGCCCGAACATGGGGGGAACGTACAGGGATCGTCGATTTGCAGGCGGAGAGTTCGACCGACACGTGTTGTAGATACGTCGGAGATGCAGGGCGTAGATCGACGATCTGATCGATGATCGCGCCTGAGATGCACCTGACCAACTTGGCTTCCGTTGCCGGCTCGAGCTGATAGTGCATTCCACGGAGCGTTCCGGCTCGGTGGTTGTGAGAGATGTTGCACTGCGCGACCATCGGCAGTAGGCCATGGTCGGTGAACTCGTCCTGACAGAAGCTGCGTGCGAAAAAGCCTCGGTCGTCGCTGCGCAACTCGAGGTCGATGATCGCGACGCCCTCGATGTCTGTGGCGGTGAACTTCATGCCTCGGCCGTCCACATCAGCTCGGCATCGATCTGTTTGGTGCGCAGCAGATACTCGAGTTGGGCCAGGCGAGTGTGTCCACGCCCTCGGAAGGTCTCCGAATCCAGGTCGATCAGGTTGAAGATCTTCGCCAGCTGTGCTGCCCCGCTGGCGGCATCCCAGTCACAACTGAAACCAGGCAACTGGTCGTGGATCTTGTCGAAGTTGACGCGGTAGCTTCGGTTGTCCGCACTCGGCTCGCCGAACTCGGTGACGCAGCCGGGGAATGCCGCGGCGACGGTTTCCGCGATCTCGCGGACCTGATAGTTCTGGGCGTTGCTTCCGACATTGAAGACTTCCGCGTGAATGAGTTCTCGCGGTGCCTGGAGGGCACAACGGATTGCCTTGCCGATATCCTGCGCGTGGACCAACGGACGCCACGGGGTTCCGTCCGAAGTCATTGCAATTCGTCGCGTGGTGTGAGCCAGCCCGCTCAGGTTGTTCAGGACGATGTCGAAACGCATGCGGGGCGATGCACCGAACGCGGTCGCGTTGCGCATGAAGGTCGGCGAGAAATCGTCATCGGCGAGCGCGGTCACATCACGTTCGACGAGAGCCTTGCAGTCGGCATAGGCAGTCTGTGGATTGATCGGCGACTTCTCGTCGACCACACCTTCAGCAACCCCGTAGACGCTGCAGGACGACATATGAATGAACCTCTGGACGCCTGCCTGCTTGGCAAGCGTTGCGAGCCGGACCGTGCCCTTGTGATTCACGTCGTACGTCAGCTCGCCAAGTAAATCTCCCATGGGATCGTTCGACAGCTCGGCCATGTGAACGATCGCGTCGAATCCGACCAGTTGATCCACGGTCACTTTTCGGACATCTTGATCGACAGTTGCAACGGTCCGATCCGTTCCGCGGTACAGCCAGCCATTCTTGAAATAGCCGGTGTCCAGTCCGGTGACATCATGTCCTCGTCGGCTGAGATCCGGTGCCAGCAAGCTGCCGAGGTATCCCTCGGTGCCGGTGACGAGAATGCGCATAGTCCCCTCCAGTGGTCACATGGCGGATCGAGCGTGATGACCGTTCGTTCCGATTCAGGCACGCGAGCAGCACACGCCGCCCCCGGTACGGCAACCTTACCGAACCTGACCGGAGGGAGCATACGCCCGTTAGAGGGTTGCTTCGACACATTCGGCTGATTTGTTCTGCATTCTTGCACCCGCAGTTACTGTACCGCGTGTGCTTCTAGCGTTGTTGACCCCGATTTGGCCTAGTCCGGCTTCGTCTGACTACGTGGGGTTCACTTTCGCTTCGAGGTCAGAGAGCCGACCATCACGTGTTCCGCCACGGCAAACCCGGGCAACATGGAGTCAACAACCCGTAAGGACGCACTCTCGATACATCGGTGTCACGGTGTGACGTTCAGTGGCCGACGGCCGAAATCCCGTTGCCGACAATCACCCCATTCAGCGGTGCTGCGCCGCGCGTGGCCGAACCCCGCCGACGACCAACCGGATGCCAGTAGACCAATTGCCGATGGTCGCTCTTGCCCACTACCGGCATGGATCCTAAACTCCGCTTCATCAACAGAGGGTAGTCGGTCGATTACTTGGTGTGATAGTCGTCATTGCGTGGTCATGGAGGAATCAGTGGGGCCCAGCGGCTATCAATGATCAATGTTGCCATACATCAGCGGCGAGCTCGAATGAAGAAGAGCGCGCGCGGGGGCAGGTCAGGCGTTCTCATAGTGTTGGCTGCCGCGGTGGTGATGGGCATGACCTCGGTTCCCGTCGAGGCTGCGCCACGAACTTCAATGATTGATGTCGATGACGCTGTGACCAGCGGCACAAATCATTTCACGTACAGCGGGTCACTGGGTCAATTGCGGATCATGCAACTCCGGTGCTTTCTCTGAGTAGCTTTCGCTATTCCTATTCCCCAGGCGCGAACGTTACGCTCAGCTTTTCGGGAACGCAGGCAACGCTTTACGGATACCGCGAGCGCACAGGCGGAATTGCAACTGTCACCGTCGACAATGGACCTCCCGTTCAGGTGGACTACTATTCGGCCGACCAGAAACTGGTTGAGCTCTACAAGAGTCCCATTCTGAAAAGTGGCTTGCATCAATTGACCCTCACCGTGACCGGGAAGCGAGGGGCCGGCGTTTCGCCCACCATCAACATCGACCGAGCAGTCATCGAAAATGGCAGCGGATCGTTGCCTCCCACAGCGGCGCCAACGGCACCGACGATGCCGCCAGTTGACAATCCGGCACCTGGGCCGCCCTCAGGTGGATGGATGTCCGGGGCGAGTGGTGAAGGCGTGGGGAATGGCAAGTTCGGGGTTTGGCGGGGTACCAAAGTTCCACTCGCAGTGACGTGGTCAGACACCTCGTTCGATGATGCCGTCAACTCGTACCAGTTCGAGCCGGGTGCTGAGTACGGCAACTGGACAGGATCCGCGGACTGGGCGTTCGGCGGGATTTGGGCCGGTGACACCTGGTCGGCGGCGGCTTCGGGCGCCTACGATTCAAGGTGGTCGCAGATTCTGTCCAATCTGAAGAACAAGTGGCAGGCGAAGCCACGAGGGACTGTGTACATTCGCTTCGCTCATGAAATGAACGGAAACTGGTCCAACCACAGCGTGAGCGCATCTGATGCGAAATACTTTGTCACAGCATGGAAACGATTCTACGCGATCAAACAGCGCGTTTTCCCGGGCGCAAAGGTCACCTTCAGCACGAATGGCAACACCGTTGGTCAACAGTACGACTGGAGAATATTGTGGCCGGGAGATGCCTTTGTGGATGTCTACTCCACTGATTGGTACGCGGCCCACTGGAGGCTTGGTGGCTCATCCGACAGATATGGCGCCCCCCAGGGACTGGAACAACATCGGCTGTTCGCCAAAGAGCACGGCAAACCATTCGCGGTTTCCGAATGGGGAAATCAGGTCGAAAATGGTGACCAACCGAAATATATAGGGTACATGCACGACTTCTTTACAAGAAATGCCGGAACCGGACGCAGGTCAACTCCTCTATGAAGGCTATTTCAACGTCATCTGGACTCCGAATACCTTCGGCCTGTTCCCCGAGAGCAAGTCGCTGGCAAGGAATGCATCGGCCAAGTACCGTGACCTATTCTGATTCGAATCGTCGCGACCCATGCTAGAGCGGGTGTGGGTTCAGCGAGTGCGCAGCGCTCTGACAACTCAGCGCGGCCGAGCTGACTCGGCGGGTGTTGAATCCGAGTCGTTGTTGATCGACCCGGCTGACTGCGACGCTGAGAAATAGTTCGTTGCAGGAAGAAGGTGGCATCCGCCACCATCGAGCACGACACGCCACATGATCGGTCGCGGACGTTCCTTCAACTCGTCGGTAGACTGAACAGGTTGTCAGACTCTGCCTACAGTATGTAGTCACGACTCAACTCAGATTGGGCCATTAGTGGCCACTCGTGTCCCATGATGTTGGGCAAACGGGCCAGTCATGGGCTACTCTGCGCTACAAGGGGTTCGATCGTCGCCGCAAATGCGTGCGTACCACCAATTGGAGTAACTCAATGACAGTCCTGTCGCGTTCTGGTCCACGGAAGTATCGGGCGCACCGGCGGTACCGAACTTGGCACCGGTCTCGTCACTGTCGCCGCGGCCCTCTTGTTGACCGTGGCCGGAGGTCCGGCAGCCTCTGCACAGGTTGTCCAGGCGGCAGCAGCAGAACCCGCGGTGACCATGCCCGGTGGGTACGGGGCGGTGACCCCGCTGCGGTTGCTGGACACCAGAAACGGGACGGGCGCTCCGCAGGGTGCGGTGCCGGCCGGCGGCTCGGTCAGTGTTCCGGTCCTCGGTGACGGCGGCGTTCCGGCCAGCGGTGTGTCCGCCGTGGTGTTGAACGTGACGGTGGACTTCCCCCACCGCGGCCGGTTATCTCACTGCCTACGCTTCGGGAACCGCACGACCGTTGGCATCGAATCTGAACTTTGTCGCGGGTCAGACGGTGCCCAATCTGGTCGTCGCTCCCGTCGGCTCCGACGGCAAGGTCACGCTGTACAACGGCTCAGCGGGCTCTGTGCAGTTGATCGCGGACATCTCTGGCTATTACATGGGCGGCACGGTGCCGGCCGGTGGTTTCGGATCGGTGGCGCCGCTCCGGATGCTGGATCTGCGCACCGGGACCGGGGCGCCGCAAGGAAATCTCGCGGCCGGCGGCACCACGACGTTCACGGTGCTGGGCAGCGGCGGGGTGCCCGCTAGCGGGGTGTCTTCGGTCGTGCTCAATGTGACTGCGACGGGGGCGACGGCCGGCGGGTTCATCACCGCGTTTGCCTCGGGAACTCCTCGCCCACTTTCCTCGAACCTGAACTTCCTGACCGGTCAGACCGTGCCGAACCTGGTCATGGTTCCGGTCGGCGCGGATGGAAAGGTCTCTCTCTACAACGGCTCGGCCGGGTCGGTCGCCCTGATCGCCGACATCTCCGGCTATTACGTCGCCGGCGCAGTACCTGCGGGTGGCTTCGGGTCGGTGGCACCGTTGCGGCTGCTCGACACCAGGTACGGAACCGGCGCGCCGAAGGCGGCAGTTCCGGCCGATGACACGGTGAGCGTCGAGGTGGCCGGGCATGGCGGCGTTCCCGAGTCCGGGGTCTCCGCTGTGGTGCTGAACGTGACCGCGACCGCGCCGAAAGCCTCCGGTTTCAGCACCGTCTATGCGTCCGGAACCCCCCGACCGCTGGCATCGAACCTCAACTTCGCGACGGGTCAAACGGTGCCCAACCTGGTGATCGCCCCCGTCGGTCTCGACGGCAAGGTCACTCTGTACAACGGCTCGTCCGGATCCGTCGAGCTGTTGGCCGACGTCTTTGGCTATTTCCTCGAGCCGGCGACCAGCCAGCCGCCCGGCCAGGGCATGGCCAGCATCACCTTCGATGACGGAACCCTCGGCCAGTACACCTACGGCCGGTCGATCCTGCAGACGCGCAATCTCCACGCCACGTTCTATCTGATCTCCGACGCGCTGGACTGGACTGCGACCAACGTCAACGTCGAGCAGGTGCAGGAACTGATGGCCGACGGCAACGAAATCGGAAATCACACCAGGGATCATGCGGATCTGTTGCCTCTGACGCCGGCGCAGGTGAAGGCGGAATTCACCGAATCCCAGGCGGTCATCGCGAACAAGCTGGGAGTGACCCCGACAACCTGTGCCTACCCCTACGGGAATCACGACACCACGATCGATCAGATCGCAGCGCAGCACTTCAAGGCCTGCCGCGGGGTCGAAGGCGGACTGAACATGGCGACCGATGCATCGCATTTCAACGTGCTGACGTACTACGTCACTTCGACAACCAAGGCGGAAGACATCACGGCCGCCGCGCAAGCGGCCAAGGACACCAACTCCTGGGTGGTATTCACCTACCACGCTGTCGTTGAGAACGGGACGGATCCGGAAAGTGTGACGCCAACAGGCCTCGCGGCACAGATGGATGCCCTCGTGGCCTCTGGCATCACCGTGCGAACGGTCGGTGCGGCGGTGGCAGCCCTCGGCTGGTAGGGCAACTTTGGGCGAATTCGACCCGGTCGGTCTCCGACCGGGATCGTGCTGATCGTCGTGGGGCTCAGACGGTCTCTGCGACGACGTGATCGCAGCAGCCGCGTCGCGAGCCTCGTCGGCGACGGTACCCAGCCCGGGGATGGGAGCCTGGTCGGTGGCCGCCATTTCGTCGAGCCGGGGCAACGCCTCCCGGTCTCCCCGCTCGCCGACAGCGAAGGCGGCCCAGCCCCGCACCTCCGGCTCGTCGTCGCGGAGCGCGTCCAGCAGTGCAGGCCTGGGCACGTCCCCGCGATGCTGGGCTAGAGCTTCGGCGGCAGCCCCACGAACGGACGGCGGCTGTGCGAAATCGCGGAGCGCCAGAATCAGAGTCCCGGCGGCCAATTCGGCGTGCGGCCCGAGCGCGAGTGCCGCGGCGACCCGGACCCCGACGTCCGGGTCGGCCGACAGCAGCTGCTCGAGCCGCTTGACGACCGGGGTGGCGTCCGTCAGGGGCATGCCGCCCAGCGCCGCGACAGCCTCCCGTCGAGCCGCCGAATCCGGATCCTCCAGGCCCCGCACGAGAGTGTCCTGCGCACCGGCGAGGCCGCACCTGCCGAGTAGCCAGTAAGCGAGCACCCGCAGCCGGCCGTCGGCAGGCCGATCCGGACCGACCTCGAGCAGATCCCGCGCCGTCCGAACACCGGCCGCATCCAACCCGCGGGCGTCGGACAACGTGTCCTGCGCGGACCGAACATCGAGCGGGGCTGCTGCCCGGCTGACAATCCCGGTGAGTTCGTCGTCCACGTCAGCCCCCGCCGTCGCAGCCTCGAAATGTCGCGCGATGAGCAAGTATCGCCGTCACTTCTGGCTGCACTTGGTGTTGCAGTTGCAGTGCCGCTTGTTGCAGCCACGCGGAACCTTGCTGTTGGCGTCGCTCTGCGCGGCGCTGCAGGCGTCGGCCTCGGAGGAGTAGATGTAGGCCGAGTTCCCGACCACCCGGTCCGGGCACTGCGCTCCCGGATCCACCGCGTAGACGTTGCACCTGACGTCGGTGCATCCCCACTTCGCGGGCCTGGATCTCCGGCGCAGGCGTGCTGCCTCCCGGGCCGGGCGCACCCACCGGGTAGAGCGGGATCGTCTGGTTCTCGGTGATGGTGATGCCGGCCGAGCCGGACGCGCCGTCACCGGCCACCTTGACCTCCGCGGCGGCGAGCAGCTTCGTCGTCTTGAGAACGACTGTCAGGGACGTTTTGACGTTGCCCTCGGCGGCGAAGTGCCCGGCGACGATGTCGATGATCCCCTGCGCACTCGACCCGCCGCCGTTGGTGTTCACGTAGGTGTCGATCTTGGCCAGCAGTTCGTGCAGGTTCTCGAACGAGAGCGAGGCCTGCGCCTCGATGGTGCCTTCGGTCAGTCGGCGGTAGGGCTCGAGGGCTGCGGCGACGGCGCTGGCGATCGGTTCGGGCAGGACGTCCTGGGCCTTGGGCAGCGAGATGCTGCCGAGCGAGGCGGTGACCGAACCGCCGACGCTCATCGCGCTGATCTTGTCCAGCGCCTCGTTGTAGGACAGGCTCGCCTGGAGCCGACCGGACAGCCCGCCGGTTGCGCCGATCTTCAACGGCGGGTCCGCCCGGCCGATCAGCTCGAATCCGAGACTTCCGCCCAGGGTGCCGAAAACGGTTGCGGTGTCGACCATCCCGGCCTCGGTCTTCTCCCGGCCGACCGTGACGCCGGCCTCCCCGGAGATGGCCGCCTGAATGCCGCCGACGCCCTCGCGCTTCACGTCGACCTTCGCGTTGCCGTACTCCGACAGCGTGACCGAGCACCCGGTGAGGTGGTCCTCGAACGACCCGCCGCCGCCGGCCATCCCCGCAAACGGCGGCGGCAGCATGTGGCTGACGCCCATGGTGCCGAGCATCGCCACCATCCCGCCGACGCCGTCGCAGGTCTTGTCCGCGCCGGGCTTCTCGCCGTCGAACTCGTAGGTCATGTCGATCTTCGCCTTGACACCGGCCTCGGCGCTCGTCTCGGTCTTCGTTGCCGAACCACCCGGCGCCCCGGGGGCCGCGGCGGGACCGGCGGGCGCCGGACCGCCAGCAGGTGCTGCACCCTTCGCCGGGCCGGCCGGGGCGGGACCGGACGAGGACGGCGGGTTGCTGGACGGCGTCGGGCCACCCGCGGTTGGGCTGGGGCCGGAGGTCCCGCCGGTGGGCGCCGGTCCGGGCGACGCCGGGGACGTCGGTGCCGGCGCAGCCTTCCCGGTGATCGCGGGCCATGCCGCCTTGGCCCCACCGACGGACGCGGGCAGGGTGACCGATGCCCCGCTCTCACCGCCCTCGGCGGGAGTGGTCACCGCGACGGAGCCGTCGCCGCTGAGCCCGACCTTGTACTTCTTGCCGACCCGCGACAGGGTCAACGACCCGCCCCCGGCGACCTTGACCGGAACCCCTTCGACGACCGCAGCCAGGCTGCCGGTCGCCGCCACGCTGACGTCGTGCGAAGCACCGGCCGGGGCGTTCGCGCCGACGTCGGGCACGAACTGGTCCACGCAGGGTCCGGCCGTGTCGCCGAGCGTGGTGCAGACGGCGCCGCTGATCCGCTGCTTGAGCTGTGCGGCCGCCGCCTTGAGCTTGGTCACCCACGGCGGGGTGTTCTTCTCGATGGCGCCGGCGATCACCCGGCCGGCCGCCTTGGCCTTCTCCAGGGCCGCTCGACCCCACTCCTGGACCTTCTTGATCGCGGCTTCCACCTTGGCGCGGACCTTCTGGTACATCGTCCCGAACTTGCTGACCGCCGCATCGGCCTTCGCTCTGGCCCACGCGATGATCTTGTCCTTCTTGGCGATCAGCGCCTGCGCGGCCCGGGTTGCCGCAGCGATCGCGAGCCCGATCGGCCCGAGGACGATGGCCGCCGCACCGAGCAGGCCGGACTTCACCGCCCCCGGCAGCTTGTTCCACCAGCTGCCGAGCCGCGCGATCGCACCCTGCACCGCGTCGTCGACCCACTTCTTCTTCGACTGCACCCAGGTCAGGAAGGGCTGGATCATGGTCTGGTTGACCTGGTCCCAGGCTTGCGACGCACTCTTCAGCAGCGAGTCCACCTGCCCCTTGATGAACTTCTCGGCCCTCTCGTAGAGCTTTCTGGCCTGCTCCATGGCGGCGCGCAACTTGCGCATCGTCGGTTCGATCTTCTTGTCCCAGAACGCCTTGATGCCGTCGACGACGGCCTGCGCGCCCTTCTTGATGCCCGCAACGGTGCGCTGCAGACCGGCGATCTTGCCCTGCACGAAGGCCTCGAGCTGGGCATACCGCGCCTCGCCCAGGACGGCCTTGCCGGCCTTGACGGCCGCCCGGGTGACCGCCCGTCCGACTCCGCCGGCGATCGCCATCACCTCGGACTGGTCGCAGTCCCAGCCCTCCTTGCCGTCGGCGCCCACCCCGTCCTTGACGGCCTTGGTGACGTCGCTGCCGAATTCCTTGATCCCGCCGGGGATGCCGGCGGGCAACCCGCCGATCCCGGTCCCGATGGCACCGGCCTTGCCGGCGTCGATGGTGGGGGTGACCGGGTTCAAGGCCGTTGCCGCGGGCGCTGCCGCCGAGGTCAAGGCACCCGCGGCGGCGCCGGCGGTCTGCTGATGGGTTCCGGCGGCAGCTTCCTCGGTGCCGGCGGTCCGGGTGGCCTGATCGGTGCCGGCAGTGACGTCCCGCCCCGCCGAGTCGACGGCCTGATCGGTGCCACCCTGGGCCTTGCCCGCGACGGAGGCACCTTTCTCCAGCGCGCCCTGTTCGGTGCTCTGGCCGCGGCCGGACACCGTGCCGGCCAGCGACCGTGCCTGATTCGGGACGTCGACGACCAGTTGCTTGACCCAGTCCGGCAGCACCGCGCCCGCGACGTCCGACACGATGCCGCGCTGCACGGACGCCGCTGCGATCGGTCGCGGCGTGGTCGTCATCGCCGATGGACTGTCGGTCGCTGCGTGCCGTTGCGCGGTCGGCGCTCCGGCCGCGTCCTGGTGCTCCTGCTGCTCGGCGGACCCTTCCTCGTGCGCCGCCCGCTCCCCCGACGAACAGTCGCAGGACACCGGTCCGCATCGCTGCACAGCAACGGCGGTTCGCCCGGCGGAGGCTGCCGCAAGATCGGGGTCGCGCGACGTCTGCGCAGTCAGTTCGCCAGTTGGCCCGCTGTCCTGTTCCTGATGCTCCGCGGCCCCCTCTTCGTGCGCCGCCCGCTCCCCCGACGAACAGTCGCAGGACACCGGTCCACACCGCTGCGCCACCGGGGCCGACGTCGGACGGCCGGGCCGGGAGGCTCCGACGAGCAGACCCCGGACGGCGGAGTTACCGGCAGATCGCTGCAGCATGGCCAGCATCCGGGCCTGGCCCGCACGGTCGGCCGACCGATGCAGCGGCGGCCTGGAGCCATGGATGTCGAGGTGGGAATCCGCCCGAGGTGCCCGGCGCTGCGCGGATTCGGCCGCGGCGCTGCGCTCGGCGAAGTGCAGATCGACTGCCGTCATCCGCCCTCCCCTGCGGGCCGCTCACGCGTCGGCAGCTCACCGGTTCTCGACGTGGCCGTTCAGACGTGCAAGCCATCGAACGAGATGGTGGCCATCTTCAACGACGAGTTTTCACCGATGACGACCGCGCGAGCAGATGCACAAGGGCACCCGAAAGGGCACAGAACATGCCCTCGCGCACGACACCGGGCTGATCGACGTTCCTCGGTGCCCCCGGCGGGATTCCAAGCCTTCCGACGCGGCGAATTCCTCAGGGTCCGGGTAGATGATGGCATGGGCCAGCACATCGGCGTCGCTCGCGACGCCCAAGTGCCTTGGTCTGGCGCCACTCGGTCCAACTCTGCGGTGCACCGCCCACCCTGACGGCCGCGGTCCAAGTAGGGAATGCGTCGCCGCATACGGGTGAACACTGCCAAGCGGGCCTTGACCACGCAACGTCTCTCCGCATGTTGCACGCACGACATAAAAACGACAAATCAGACATCGCGGCAACCAGGAACGAGAGGCGCCGGGTGGCAGGCAAGGACATAGCCCCTTGCCTTTGGTGCTGATTACGCGCGCGAGTGCGCCCGCCAGCTATCAGAAGGGAGTGCTGACATGGTCAAGAAAGTGCGGCCCTCGACAACCCGGAGAGTCGCAGTCGCAGTCGTTGTACTCGCCATTGCTCTGGGTTTGAACACAATGGCAGCGGCGACACCCGGATCTGGAACGGAACGGACCCCGACGGTCCAGGGAAAGCTCGACGGCGAACAAAAGACAGCGGCCGACGGCGTCGAGTTCAAGACGAAAACTGACGTCAAAGTCGATGATTTCGAGCTGACTTACCACGTTGGAGGTTTCTCCGGCTGGCATGAGCATCCGGCATCGTTATCGCCACCGTAAAGTCCGGCTCGTGGAAAGGAAGCTCGGCTGCGGCCAGGCCGAGACCTTCACAGCTGGTCAATCTTCACCGAAGTGGGCATCCACGATGTGAGCAATCCGAGCGTCACCGACGACGCGGTTCTCTCAATCACACAAATATATCCAGCCAGTTGGAAGGATCCGGCGAGGATTGATTTGCAGGCACCGGTGTGCTCCAGAGGGAAATAATGGCGCTGCCCAGTAGTCTCCCGATGTTGAGTCCGATCGAGTAGAGAGCGTTGGGCAAGCCTGTGTCAAGCCAGCGCGGAGGGAGAGCCGGAGATCTCGGCCTCATAGGTCGGGCACGCAGACCTGTGCGACGGTTCTCGATCGGGCCCGTCAGGAATCTGCCGCAGGCGCGTTACTGAGTGACGCTTTGCAACAGCCACCAAGATACATGCTGACTACAACTTCTTCGGTGCCCCCGGCGGGATTCGAACCCGCACTGGAACCATTTTAAGTGGCCTGCCTCTGCCGGTTGGGCTACGGGGGCGATGCGTGTGCAGACGGCATCGTCAGAGTAGGAGACCGTCGGGCGCCTGCGACAGTCGCCTCGCCTGCCGGTAGCCGGGCAACTTGCGATCGTCCAGTGGATCAGTTGGCGGATCAGTCGGGCAGGGCAAGCGACAGCGCGATGCCGTCCAGGATGTCGTGTTCGGAGACGGTGACCTCGCTGATCGGCGCCCGCTGGGCCACCAGCCGCACCATCGTGGACAGGATCAGCCCGCCGCCGCCGATGACGTCGACCCGCCCGGGATGCATGTAGCCGAGGGCGGCCCGGTGGGACCGGTTGGCGCCCAGGAAGAATCCGGCCACCTTGTGCACCTGGTCGGCCGTGATCCGGGACAGGTGGATCCGGGCCGGGTCGTACGACGGCAGCTTGAGCGCCGCTGCCGCCACCGTGGTGGCCGTGCCGGACACCGGGACCAACCGGCGCACGGTGCTGATCGGCAGCCGGTCGAGCGCCCCGGTGAGCATCGAGGTGACCCAGGCGGTGGCCTCGTCCCGTTCGGCGGCGGTCGGCGGGTCGGACCGCAGGATCCGTTCGGTGATCCGCACGCAGCCGATGTCCAGGCTGACGGCGCCACTGATCAGGTTGGCGCCCCGCTCCCGGATCCCGACGACCAGTTCGGTGGACCCGCCGCCGATGTCGACGACCAGGAAGGGACCGGTGGTCGGGTCGAGTTCGCCGACGGCGCCGGCGAAGGACAGCTCCGCCTCCTCGTCACCGGAGATGACCTCGGGGTCCTGACCGAGGGTGTCCCGCACCATCTCGGTGAATTCCGAACGGTTCTCGGCGTCCCGGGTCGCAGATGTCGCGACCATCCGGACCCGCACCACCCCGGACGCGCTGACCACAGCGGCGTAATCGGCCAATGCGCGCCAGGTGCGGTCGAGTGCGTCGCTGGAGAGCCGGCCGGTGGCATCGACCCCCTCACCGAGGCGCACCACCCGCATCTCGCGGTGCACGTCGACCAGCTGCGGCGAACCGTCCCGCTCGTGCACCACGTCGGCGACCAGCAGGCGGATCGAATTCGTGCCGCAGTCGATGGCGCCGACCCGGATGCTGTCCGTCATCGCCGGGGCCGGTGGGTCATGATCGGACGGTACCGCAGCGTCGATCTCGATCTGGAGGTCCCTTCCGTGCCGCCGACCCATCAGGTCAACAATCAGGTGCCGCCGCTGGTCGGGTACGACGTGAGCGCGCCCGACCCCGCGCTGCACGCCGCCCTGGACGCCGCGGGCATCGACCTCACCCCCGAACTGCGGTCGCTCGCCGTCGATGCGGGTTCGGCCGAGTTCGTCGACGCGGTCCGACTGGCGGACACCCATCCACCGGTACTGCGGACCCATGATCGCGGTGGTCATCGGGTGGATGAGGTCGACTACCACCCGGCGTGGCACACGCTGATGGGGCGGGCCGTCTCGGCCGGGCTGCAGGCCGCGCCGTGGGCACCGGACGCCGGCGATCACGCCCACCTGCTGCGCGCCGCCGGGTTCTACCTGTGGACCCAGACCGAGTCCGGGCACCTGTGCCCCATCTCGATGACCTACTCGGCGGTGCCCGCACTGCGTCACGAACCTGCCCTGGCCGCGCGGTTCGAACCCGGGCTCAGGTCCCGGACGTACGACTTCGGCCTCCGACCGCCCGCGGCGAAACATGGCCTGCTGGCGGGCATGTCGATGACGGAGAAACAGGGCGGGTCCGATCTGCGGGCGAATACCACAGAGGCGGTGCCGAGCTCGGCGGGTTCGGGTGAGTACCGTGTTGACCGGTCACAAGTGGTTCACCTCGGCCCCGATGAACGACGTCTTCCTGACCCTGGCCCAGGCGCCGGACGGATTGACCTGCTTCCTGCTGCCAAGAGTGCTGCCGGACGGTCGGCGCAATGCGATCGCCCTGCAGCGGCTCAAGGACAAGCTCGGCAACCGATCCAACGCCTCGGCCGAGATCGAGTACGACGGGGCGATCGGTTGGCGGGTCGGGGCCGAGGGTCGGGGCGTGGCAACGATTCTGGACATGGTGACGATGACCCGCTTGGACTGCGTGCTGGGTTCGGCCGGCCAGATGCGGGCGGCACTGTCGCAGGCGTCGTTCTACGCAGCGCACCGGCATGCCTTCGGCGGTCCGCTTGGCGGCACAGCCGGCCATGCAGCAGGTGCTGGCCGATCTCGCCGTCGAATCCTGGGCGGCCACGGCGACCGCAATGCGGCTGGCAACGCTCGTCGAGCGGTCCATCGGCGGCGACCAGCAGGCGACCGCGTTGCTCCGGATCGCCCTGCCGGTGGCCAAGTTCTGGGTGTGCAAACGCGCCACTCCGATGATCGCCGAGGCCCTGGAGTGCTTGGGCGGCAACGGTTATGTCGAGACGTACCCGATGGCAAGGCTGCTGCGGGAGTCACCGCTGAACGGCATCTGGGAGGGATCGGGAACCGTCACCGCCCTGGATTCGCTGCGGGCCCTGCACCGTTCGCCCGAATCCCGCTCCGCGCTGTTGGACGAACTCGGGACGGCGACCGGCGCCTCTGCCGACTACGACCATGCGGTGCGGCAGTTGGCCGAACTGCTCGACGCAGCCGCTGGAACCTGCCGCGGCCCGCCGGATCGCCTCGCTGGCCGCACGGACGCTGGCCGGCTCGTTGTTGATCAGACAGGCACCCGGCCCGGTTGCCGACCTCTACTGCGCAACCCGGCTGGCCGGCCACGGGGACCGCGTCTTCGGCGAGCTGCCGGCAGGCGTCGGCAGCGCCGCTGTGCGGGACATCGGTCGCCGCGATCACCCCGGACGAACTGCCGGGAGGCCTCGGCAGCGCTGCACTGCGGGAGACCGTGCAGCTTGGCGGCAAGACTGTCGGACAAGGAGGTGATCGAAGCGGCTGATCAGCACCTCGGCGGCGGGCTGAATGAGCCCTACGTGCTGATCAGCAGGAGCATCGGACAGGATACGATCACCGACGTGATCAAGCAGATCGGCCGATAGGTGCTGCTCAGCAGCAGCTATCGGACAGGGATGTTGATCCCGACGTGACCGAGCCGGGTCAGCCGTCTGCGGGCAACGGTTCCAATCGCGCGCAGGCGGGCTGCCCGCGGAAGTAGTCGGGCAGGGCGTCGACGGCCTGGTCGCCCAGCGGGTTCACCCCGCGGCCCATCGCCAGCGAATGGGCCACCAGGACGTGCAGGCACTTGACCCGGTCCGGCATCCCACCGGCGGTGACCGCGATCCCCAGGTCGTCGAGTTGGTTGCGTTGCTGCAGATAGGAGTCGTGGGCGGCGCGGTACTTCTCGGCGAGCTCCGGGTCTGCGGCCAGCTGGGCGGTCATCTCCCGCATCACGCCGACCGACTCCATCCGGCTGACGGCGGAATTCAGCACCGAGCAGCACAGGTAGAACATCGTCGGGAACGGGGTTCCATCGGGCAGTCGAGGCGCGGTCTGGACCACGGCCGGCACGCCGTGATCACAGCGGTAGGCGACGGCCAGCAGGCCACGCGGCGGTCGGCCCAGTTCGCGGGTCAGCAGCTCGCGATCGTCATCGGTGACAGCGGTCCAGGTCACGATGCGAGAGTCCATGGTCCACAGGCGACAGCCAACACCGCTATGACGTGCCGTCCTCGGACAGCGTGGTCCACAGGTTCCCGTACCAGGGTTGGTCCGGACTCGCGTCGGTCGTGGCCGTCTCGGCCGGATCGGCCAACGCGGGCGCGTGCACGACGAACACGGTGTCGCCGGGGGTGACGTACTGCAGTCGGCGGCGGGCCTCGGCCGCGACGTAGTCGGCGTCGGTCAGGGCGAGCTTGCGGGCCTGCAACTCGTCCCGCTGTTGTTCGAGTTCCTGCTGCGCCGAGACCGCCTGCGCCAGCTCGGCTCGCTGCTCGAGGTAGTTCCGCAGCGGAAATGCCACGGACAGCGCGACGGCGAAGAGCACCAGGCCGAGCAGCGCCACCTGCCGGGCCAGCGCGGACTGTGGCAGCAGACTCCTGGTGGGCGTCTCCGTCGATGTCGCTTTCCGACCGGAACGCCGGGCGACCCCGGTGGCCGAGGCCGCCGGGGCGGTCGCGGGTCTGGCGGCAACCGGTCGTGACGACCCGGCTCTGGCCCGTCGGGTCGGACGCGCCGAGCCGGTGGCGCCATCACCCGCGGCGCTCGCCCGGGGTGCGCGCGAACCACGCGAGCTGGACCCCGGGCGGCGCTGCGGATGTTGGCTCATCGATCGGTCAGGACCCCGCGTTGTACCGCGGGAAGGCCAGCTCCCCGAGGTATCGGGCGGCGTCGCCGAGGTTCTCCTCGATGCGCAGCAGCTGGTTGTACTTCGCCACCCGCTCTGACCGCGCCGGGGCACCGGTCTTGATCTGGCCACACCCGGTGGCGACCGCGAGGTCGGCGATGGTGACGTCCTCGGTCTCGCCGGAACGGTGGCTCATCATGCAGCGGTAGCCGGCGTTGTGCGCCAGGGTGACGGCGTCCAGCGTCTCGGACAGGGTGCCGATCTGGTTGACCTTGACCAGCAGGGCGTTGGCGGCGCCGCGGGCGATGCCGTCCTCGAGCCGCTCCGGGTTCGTCACGAACAGGTCGTCGCCGACGATCTGGATCTTCGAGCCGATCTGGGTGGTCATCGAGATCCAGCCCGTCCCAGTCGTCCTCGGAGAGCGGGTCCTCGATCGAGACGATCGGGTAGTTGGCGACGAGGTCGGTGTAGATGGCGATCATCTCGTCCGACGTGCGGCCGCTGCCCTCGTAGGTGTAGACGCCGTCGTTGTGGAACTCGGTGGCCGCCACGTCCATCGCCAGCACGATGTCGGTGCCGAACCCGAAGCCGGCCTTGGTGATCGCCTCGGAGATCAGGTCCAGCGCCGCCTTGCTGGACGCCGCGGCCGGCGCGAACCCGCCCTCGTCACCGAGCGCGGTGGAGAAGCCCGCCTTCTTCAGCACCGACTTCAGCGAGTGGTAGACCTCGGCGCCCCAGCGCAGTGCCTCCCGGAACGTGGGGGCTCCGATCGGGGCGATCATGAATTCCTGGACGTCGACGCCGCTGTCGGCGTGCGCGCCACCGTTGACGATGTTCATCATCGGTACCGGCAGGATGTGCGCGTTCGGGTCCGCCGATGTAGCGGAACAGCTCGAGTTCGGCGGATTCCGCGGCGGCCTTGGCGACGGCCAGCGAGACACCGAGGATCGCGTTCGCGCCGATCCGGCCCTTGTCCGGGGTGCCGTCCAGGTCGATCAGCTTCTGGTCGATGACCCGCTGTTCGATCGCGTCGTACCCGATCAGGGCCGGCCCGATCTCCTCGAGCACCGCCTCGACGGCCTTCAGCACGCCCTTGCCCAGGTAGCGGGAGGAATCGCCATCCCGCAGCTCGACGGCTTCGTGTTCACCGGTCGACGCACCGGAGGGCACGGCAGCGCGGGCGAGCGAGCCGTCGTCGAGGGCCACCTCGACCTCGACCGTGGGGTTGCCTCGGGAATCGAGGATCTCGCGTGCGCCGATGAGTTCGATGGCCGCCACAGGGCACATCCCTTCGCTTGCGGGTGGGTCGGACTGGAGAAATGAACGTATTCAGTTGAGCAGTGTTTCGCTTGCTGGTTGGCGGCGCTCGGGCATGACAGCAGCCCCGAACAGCGCCGCACTCAGCCTAGAGGGGAAGCACCTGACGGTCTCGGCGGACTCGCCAACGGGGATGGTCCGTTCGCGGGTCGGCCGAGCGGACACCCGCTCAGGCCAGTGCACGCAGCCTGGGCAGCACTTGCTCTCCGTAGAGCTTCAGGAACCGCGCCTGGTCGGGGCCGGGAGCATGGAAGACCAGATGCCGGAAACCGAGGTCGAGATATTGCCTGATCTTCTCCACATGTTCATCCGGGTCGGTGGAGACGATCCACCGCGACGCGGCCTGCTCCACCGGCAGCTCGTCGGCGAGCCGCTGCATCTCGATCGGATCCTCGACGCCGCTCTTCTGCTCCGGGGTGAGCGCCAGGGCCGCCCAGTGTTTGGTGTCCTCCAGGGCCTTGGCGTGGTCGGGGTCGAACGACACCTTCATCTCGATCAACAGGTCGAGATCGTCCAGGGTGCGGCCGGCCTTGCCCGCTCCTTCGGACAGCGCCGGCAGCAGGGTGTCCGAGTACAGGGTCGGCGCCTTGCCGGAGGTGGTGATGAAACCGTCGGCGATCCGGCCGGCCAGCCTGGTCGCCGCCGGGCCGGAGGCACCGATGTAGATCGGCACCGGAACATCCGGCCGGTCGTAGATGGTCGCCTTGTCGGTCTGGTAGTACGTGCCGTCGAAGGTGACCCGTTCCCCGGTCCACAGCTCGCGGATCAGCGTCACGGCCTCCTTGAGCCGGGCGAACCGCTCCTTGCCGTCGGGCCACTCGAGGCCCAGCGGCACCTCGTTCAGCGATTCGCCCGATCCGACGCCCAGGATGATCCGGCCCGGGTAGAGGACCCCCAGGGTGGCGAAGGCCTGCGCGATGACGGCCGGGTGATACCGGAAGGTGGGGGTGAGCACCGAGGTGCCCAGCAGTACCCGCTCGGTCCTGGACCCGACCGCGCCGAGCCACGGCAGCGCGGCCGGCGCGTGCCCGCCGTCGTGCCGCCAGGGCTGCAGGTGGTCGGAGATGAACACCGAATCGAAGCCGGCCTGTTCGGCGTCGACCGCGAAGTCGGCGAGCTCGACAGGTCCGAACTGTTCGGCAGAAGCTTTGTAGCCCAACCGCAATGGCATTGAACACTCCTCGCTGGGTCCGCTGCGGAGCCACCTGACAGCTGCAACGCCCCGCCACATCAGTGGTACCAGCCGCAACGCAGACTCGGCCCAGCCGGGGCGGACGTCACCCGTCCAGGGCGTCCCGGACCACCTTGGCGATCGCGTCGGCCTCGATCAGGAAACCGTCATGGCCGTAGTCGGAGTGGATGGTGATCAACGGCCGGGCCGTCGGTGCGGTGGCGATCAACTCGCCCTGGGCCGGCAGGAACAGCCGATCGGAATCGACAACGGCCACCGTCAGTTCGGCCGAGATCTGTTGCAACGCAGCCTCGACACCGCCGCGGCCACGGCCGATGTCGTGCGAGTTCATCGCCTCGGTGAGGGCAAGGTAGGAATTCGGGTCGAACCGCCGGCCCAACTTCTCGCCGTGGTGCTGCAGGTAGGACTGCACGCTGTACCGGCCGCCGCGCAGCGGGTCCTCGTCGCCCTGGTTGGACCGCCCGAACCTGGTGTCCAGTTCGAGGGCCGACCGGTAGGTGGTGTGCGCGATCTGCCTGGCCACCGCCATCCCGGCGAGAGGTGGCTCCGCGTCGTAGTAGTCCCCGCCGCGGAAGTTCCCGTCGGCCCGGATCGCCGCGAGTTGCGGGACGCTCCAGGCGATCTGGTCGCCGGAGAAGTAGGCACAGGTGGCGATGGCGATCGCCCGCTGCACCCGGTCCGGTGAGCCGACCGCCCACTCCATTGCCCGCATCCCGCCCATCGATCCACCGAGGACGGCGGCGAAGCTCCTGATGCCGAGGGCGTCGGCGAGCGCAACCTCGGCCGCGACCTGATCCCGGACGGTGATCTGCGGGAACCGCGAGCCGTAGCGCCGCCCGTCCGGCGCCGTTGATGACGGGCCGGTGGTCCCCCGGCAGCCGCCCAGCACGTTCGCGGCCAGCGCGAAATAGCGATCCGTGTCGACCGGGGCACCCGGCCCGATCAGCCCGTCCCACCATCCGGGGGTCGGCTGATCGGGCCCGGTCGGGCCGACCACGTGCGCGTCACCGGTGAGCGCGTGCAGCACCAGCACCGCGTTGTCCCGCTCGGCGTTCAGCTCGCCCCAGCTCTGGTACGCCATGGTGACCGAGTCCAGCGTGGCGCCGGACTCGGTCTGCAGGGCGCCGACCGTGACGTACCGCCGACCGGGTCGGGTCGACGGCGTCACGGAGACGTCAGCTGGGACGGTCACTCTCCCTTTGCGGCCGTGAAGCCTGCCTCCAGGTCGGCCAGGATGTCGTCGATGTGCTCGGTGCCGATGGCCAGCCGGATCAGCCCGGGCGTGACACCGGTGGTCAGCTGTTCGGCCGGCGAGAGCTGGGCGTGGGTGGTCGACGCCGGGTGGATGACGAGCGAGCGCACGTCACCGATGTTCGCCAGGTTGGTGAACAGCTCCAGCGCATCGGTGAACTTCTGGCCGGTCTCCACCCCGCCCTTGATCTCGAACGCGACGATCGGCCCGCCGCCCTTCGGGCGCGTACTTGAGCTGCAGCTCGTGCCACGGGCTGGACTCCAGCCCGGGGTAGGACACCGACTCCACCTCGTCCCGGCTGCTGAGCCACTCGGCGACCCGGGTGGCGTTGGCGATGTGCCGCTCGATCCGCAGCGACAGCGTCTCGATGCCCTGCGAGATCAGGAAGGCGTTGAACGGCGAGATCGCCGGGCCGATGTCCCGCAGCCCCTGCAACCGGGTCTTGAAGATGAACGCCACGTTGACCTTGAACAGGCCGTCCGGACCGAGGTCGACGCCCCAGGTCAGGTTGTTGTAACTCGGGTCGGGGGTGTTGAAGTTCGGGAAGCGCTCGGCGTTCGCGACCCAGTCGAAGTTGCCGGAGTCGATGATCACCCCGCCGATGGCGGTGCCGTGCCCGCCCAGGTACTTGGTCGCGGAGTGCACCACGATGTCCGCGCCGTGCTCGATCGGCCGGATGAGATACGGGGTGGGCACGGTGTTGTCGACGATCAGCGGCACGCCGACGGCGTGGGCGGCGTCGGCGATCGCGCGGAAGTCCAGCACGTCCAGCTGCGGGTTCGAGATCGACTCGGCGTAGAAGGCCTTGGTGTTCGGTTGGCGCGGCCGCGGTCCAGGAGGCCGGATCGTCGGGATTCTCGACGAAACCGACGGTGATGCCGAGCTTGGGCAGCGTGTAGTGGAACAGGTTGTAGGTGCCGCCGTAGAGCCGGGGCGAGGAGACGATGTGGTCGCCGGCTTCGGCGATCGCCAGGATGGCCAGCGTCTCCGCCGATTGGCCGGACGCCGTCAGCAGCGCGCCGACACCGCCCTCCAACGAGGCGATGCGCTCTTCCACGACCGCCTGGGTCGGATTCATGATCCGGGTGTAGATGTTGCCGAGTTCCTCCAGCGCGAACAGCTTTCGCCCGTGCTCGGAGGAATCGAAGGCATACGACGTTGTCTGGTAGATCGGCAGCGCCCGGGCCTTGGTGGTGGGGTCCGGGGTCTGGCCGGCGTGGATCTGGCGGGTCTCGAAGGACCAGTTCGGGGTCATCATGCGCTCCTGGGAGAGGTGGACCAGCGGGTCCAGCAAAGGGGATACGGGGACCGCGGGTGAGGCGGGCAGTTCAGGAATTTCCTTCCGTCGCCCGCCCGGACGAGCCGAGCAGTGCGACGCGACGGATCGGACTCCGGGGCGCCGACGAGCAGGCCGGACCCGGGACGGCCGCTGGGCCGCCGAGCTGACGTCAGTCGCTACAACACATCATGGTCCGCATCGCGGCACTCCTCTGTCATCGTCGACAGGGTCCGGCGATCGCGGACCCGCGCTTGCCGATCACCGGGGCCGGTGATCCGCCTGGTCATCACCCGGGGCACCCCACCGCGTGTGGAGGGTTGCCGCCCAGCAAGCCGGGGCTTGTTGCTGGAACTCATGACCTGGCCGCGAGTGTAGCGACCCCTTCTCGAACCACGACAGGACCATTGACCGTTCGGTCGGCCAGTTGTCGCTGCGTCTCTGCGTCGTTACCGACTGTCGGTCGACGGTGACGCTGCGCGGTTCCGGAACCAGATGACGGCCGCCGGGATGGCGGGCGGCAGGAAGATCAGCACAGCGATCGGCAGCTCTTCCGACAGGCTGTAGTCCGCATGGGCGACGCCGTAGTAGAGGTTGCCGGCCGCGACAACGAACCAGAGGCCGATGAAGATGGCCGAGACCCTGGCGAGCGCACGCTTGTCGGAACGCTGCGTCGTCAACAGCAGCAGGAAGAAGACGAAGAATCCTCCGATGATGAATGCCAGGGTGCGCATCGGATCTCCTGTCAGCGGCCGGTCGGTGATGCCGGGCTCGGGGCAAGGTTAGCCGGGCGATGCCCCCAGGCGCCGGACTCCGTCACCGAACGGCCCGGCGTCAGTGCCGACGATTTTCAGAGCCGACGATTTTCAGAGCCGGCGATTTTCCGGGCCGACGCCCTTCAGGCCAGGGCGTCGTCGGGCAGGACGATCGGGATCATCGCCGAGCATCACGCCGCGGCCGATCGGCGCGGTGTGGGCGACCAGTTCGCCGGACTCGGCAAGGCTCAGCAGGTCGGGCAGCTGGTAGGGCTCGGCCGCATCGACATCGACCTGGTACCCGAGATCACCCAGGCTCGCCACGGTGACCCTGCTGATCGGATTGCCGGGTGCGTCGATGAACCCGCTCATCAGCTCGTTCCGGAATACCGTCTCCCGCCAGTGGGCTCCCCTGGTCCCGGCGCCGCCGGTGTTCTCCACCGGCACCGCGCGGGGTGCGGCGACCTCGAGCAGAGCGGCGTACTCGGCCATCGCCGTCGGCCCGGAGAAGGTCGGATTGCTGCCCGCACACGCCCTGCAGCAGCCGCTTGTCCTGCCAGATCGAGCCGATGCCCAGCACGTGCCCCATCTCATGGGTGATGACGTCGCCGAGCGTGCCGTCGGCCTCCATCTGTTCCAGGTCGGCGGTGTCGAACGACATCACACCCTTGGCCGGCAGCAGCGCTGCGGTTCCGGCCGAGGCGGGACGGAGCACCGTCGGACCGGCCTGGCCGAGGATCCCGCCCGGCCCGTCGATATCCGTGCCCTGGGCGAGAATCAGCACGTCGTCGATGGTTTCGCCGTCGGCGACCACCGGCGGCAGGTCACCGACGATCATCGTCGTCCAGCGGTCGGCCGCGGCGGTGAAGGCGGCCTGCTGTGCTTCGGTCAACCCACCGAGGAACCGCACCTCGATGGTGAACGGAGACGTCGGTGTCGGCCAGCAGCTCGGCCCGCCCGGCATCGGCAACCGCGTGGTAGCTCTCGTACGTCGTCATGACTCTCCAGTTCCCCGAACCGCCACCGTCGAGCGGCCGGTCATGCTCGATCCTGGCAGCGGCCACCGACAACCGCCGCACGGTCGTCAAGAGGCCGCGGACAGCGGGTCAGAAGTCGGTGAAGACGCCGATGATCAGCACCGCGTTCAGCGCAACGATGGCCAGCGGTGATCAGCCAGCCGACGGCCTTGACCGCCGGCCCGTTGGCGTCGGTCGCCCATCAGCGCCCGGTCCGAGGTCAGCCGCAGCAGCGGGATCAGCACGAACGGCAACCCGAACGAGAGGACCACCTGGGAGATCACCAGCACGGTGGTCGGGTCGGCACCGACCGCCAGCACGATCAGGGCCGGGATCAGGGTGATCACCCGGCGCAACAGCAGGTTGACCTTGCGGTGCAGCAGGCCCTCCATGATCACGCTGCCCGCGTAGCACCCGACCGAGGTGGAGGCCAGGCCCGAGGCCAGCAGTCCGACGGCGAACAGCACCCCGACGACCGGGCCGAGCGTGCTCGTGCACCGCGGCGTGCGCACCCTCGATGGTGTCGACGCCCTCCTGGCCACGCAGCGACGACGCGGCCAGCAACAGCATGGCGATGTTCACGCTGCCGGCCAGGATCATCGCGAACACCACGTCGGTCCTGGTGGCGCCGAGCAGCCGGCGCCGCGCCGGACCCGGCTCGACCTCGCCGAACCGGTCCCGGGTCAGCGCCGAATGCAGGTAGACGACGTGCGGCATGACGGTGGCACCCAGCATCGCGGTCGCCAGCAGCACCGAATCCAGCCCGTCGAACCGCGGGACCAGGCCGCCGATCACCCCCGCCGGCGACGGCGGCGAGACGAACAGGCCGGCCAGGAACCCGACCGCGATGATCAGCAGGAACCCGGTGATCAACCGCTCGAACGGCCGCTGACCGCGGCGGTTCTGCACGGCCAGCAACCCCAGCGACACCACCCCGGCGATCAGCCCGCCGAGCAGCAACGGCAGGTCGAACAACAGGTTCAGCGCGATCGCCCCGCCGATCACCTCGGCCAGATCGGTCGCCATCGCGACGGCCTCGGCCTGCAGCCAGTAGCGACAGCCGGGACGTGTCGCCCGAGCCGGCGACCGACCAGTTCCGGCAGCGAGGCGCCGGTGGCCAGGCCGAGCTTGGCGGACAGGAACTGCACCACCCCGGCCGACGCCGTCGCCACCACCAGCACCCAGACCAGCAGGTAGCCGTACCGCGCACCGGCCTGCAGATTCGCCGCGACATTGCCCGGGTCGACATAGGCGACCGCCGCGACGAAGGCCGGACCGAGCATGCCGACCCGGATCGCCAACCGCCGCGACCGACTGACGTCGAGATTCGCCCCGATGTCGTCGGCGGGGTTGGCCGCCTCGCTGCGGTCGCCGGGCTTCACCGTGCCATGGTCCTTCATCGCTGTACCTACTCGTGGCTGCGCGGGGCCGACGTCCGACGGCTGGTCGCGAGCGAGCGCAGGTATCGACTGCCCGACCGCAGCTCGAAATCGACGCTGACAGACGTTTCCGAGGGTTGTCGTTGCGATCCGATCGACGCCTTTTCGCTGTCAGCGACCTCGGATCGCCCCCGAAAGGAGACACTACTTCCCCAATCCGACATACCATGGGGGTGAAATGCGACAGTGCGTGACGACTGTCGAGCAAAAGTGTCAGTACAGATGGGGACTGTTACCTCCGCTGTTGATGGCTCAGACTTGACCAGCAGAGTCAGAACACGAGCTGCGCGGAGGGAGGTCGAGTTCGAATGAGTGCCCAGAGACTGCGCCGGCACGCTACGTCGGACAGGTCGAACGGGACCCCGATGGCGCGCTGTGGGCGGTGCTCTACTACGGCGACGAGTGTCGTCTCCCGCGAGCAGGTCCAATCGCTGCGCAAGGCCAAGCGCCGGGTCACCGATCTGGTCCTGGCCGCCGCCGACAACTACCCGACCGGTCCGCTCCATCCCGCCACGCCCTCCCGGCTCGGCTCGTTGGAGAACAAGCCGCTGCCGGCTCAGCGTCGGCCGATGGCCGTTGCCCATTTCGCCTGACAACGGCCCACCGGTCGTCATGACGGGCTACTCCCAGGCCAATCCGCCACCTGTTTGATATTCGATGACCCGGGTCTCGAAGAAGTTCTTCTCCTTCTTCAGATCCATCATTTCGCTCATCCACGGGAATGGGTTGTCCGTGTCCGGGTAGAGCGGCTCCAGCCCGATCTGGGTGCAACGACGGTTGGTGATGAAATGCATGTACCGCTCGCATTGCTCGGCCGAGAGCCCGAGCATTCCGGTCGGCATGGTGTCCCGGCCGTAGGCGATTTCCAGCTCGCACGCGGTGGTCAGCATCTGCCGGACCTCCGCCTGGAACTCCGCCGACCACAGGTGCGGATTCTCGATCTTGATCTGGTTGATCACGTCGATGCCGAAGTTCAGGTGGATCGACTCGTCCCGCAGGATGTACTGGTACTGCTCGGCGATGCCGACCATCTTGTTCCGCCGGCCGAGCGAGAGGATCTGCGCGAACCCGGTGTAGAACCACATGCCCTCGAAGATCACGTAGAACGCCACCAGATCACGCAGGAACGCCTGGTCGGTCTCCGGGGTGCCGGTGCGGAAATCCGGGTCCTCGAGGTGCTGGGTGTACTGCAGGGCCCAGGCGTCCTTCGCGGTGATCGAGTCGACCTCCCGGTACATGTTGAACAGCTCGCCCTCGTCCAGGCCGAGCGAGGTGCAGATGTACTGGAAGGTATGGGTGTGCACGGCCTCCTCGAAGGCCTGCCGCAGCAGGTACTGCCGGCATTCGGGATTGGTCAGCTGCCGGTACACCGCCAGCACGATGTTGTTGGCCACCAACGACTCCGCGGTGGCGAAGAAGCCGAGATTGCGCTTGAGCATGGTGCGCTCGGCGTCGGTCAGGGCGTTGGGTCCGTCGCCCTCGCTCTTCCACAGCGCGATGTCGGCCTGCATCGACACCTCGGTCGGCATCCAGTGGTTGTTGCAACCGGCCAGGTACTTCTCCCACGCCCAGTGGTACTTCAGCGGCAGCAACTGGTTGACGTCGGCCCGGGCGTTGATCATCGACTTCTCCCCCACCGAGACCCGCCCGCCGTCGCGGTCGATGGTGCCGAGACCGGTCGTGACGGTCTCCGGTGTCGGCAGGATCGGATCGGGCACCGGCGCCGCCGCGGGAACCGGGGCGGGCGTCGGTTCGGGAACGGCGGCCGGTGCCTCCAGGGTTCCGGCCCGCGCGCCGCCGGAGGCCGGCGCGCGGTCGGTCGCGGGCGGCGGCTCGTCGAAGGAGTTCCAGAAATCGCTCATGGTGATGCCTTTCGTGATGGTCGGTGGTTCGGCCGGCGCGGAGGAAGTCGTTGACTCCCGTCACACCAGCCACAAAATTGGCACGATGATCGGCGCGGACGACGATGATCGGCGCCAACCTGGGGAACGGGCTACTGGCAGGCTTCGCAGTCCGGGTTGTCGATCGAGCAGGCCAGGGCATCCGCCGACGGCTCCGCCGAGCAGCGGCAGTGGCTCACCGGACGACCGGCCGACCTGCGGCCGGCGAGGGTGTCGCGCGGGGTGCCCGACACAGGCGTACCGACCGGGGACACCGCGTTCAGCCGGCCGTCGGTCCCCCGCAGGGTGGATTTCTCCACGTGGGTGGCCGACGTCGAGCGCAGGTAGTACGTGGTCTTGCAGCCCAGGTGCCAGGCCAGCCGGTACAGCTGGTCGAGCTTGCGGCCGTTCGGCGCGGCGACGTAGAGGTTCAGCGACTGCGCCTGGTCGATCCACTTCTGCCGCCGGGACGCCGCCTTGCACCAACCACGAACCGTCGATCTCGAAGGCGGTCGCGAACAGCTCCTTGACGTCGTCGGGGATCCGCTCGATGGGCCGCAGCGAGCCGTCGAAGTACTTCAGGTCGGCGATCATCACCTCGTCCCACAGGTCGCGACGCTTGAGCTCGCGGACCAGATACTCGTTCACCACGGTGAAGTCGCCGCTCATGTTGGCCTTCACGAACAGGTTGCGGTAGGTCGGCTCGATGGACTGGGAGACCCCGATGATGTTCGAGATCGTCGCGGTCGGCGCGATCGCCATCACGTTCGAGTTGCGCATGCCCTGTCGAAGCACCTTGCTGCGCAGCGTGTTCCAGTCCAGCCGCTGGGTGCGGTCCTGTTCGAGATCGCCGCCCCGGTGCGCAGCCAGGATCTCGACCGAGTCGATCGGCAGGATGCCCCGGCTCCACAGCGACCCGTCGTAGGACGCGTAGCGGCCACGTTCCACGGCCAGGTCGGACGAGGCCTCGATGGCGAAGTAGGACAGCTGCTCCATCGAGGTGTCGGCGAACTCGACCGCCGCATCGGACGCGTACGGCACCCCCAGCCTGTACAGCGCAGTCGGCAAATCCCATCAGCCCCAACCCGACCGGCCGGTGCGCGAGGTTCGACCGGCGGGCCGGCGGCACCGTGTACAGGTTGATGTCGATGACGTTGTCGAGCATCCGCACGGCCGTCGTGACGCGTGCTGCCGGAGCCGCTCGACGTCGAGACCGTCGGGCCCGACGTGGGCCGGCAGGTTGACCGAACCCAGGTTGCACACGGCGGTCTCGGCCTCGGCACCGGAGCGGGTGTTCAGGGTGATCTCGGTGCACAGGTTCGACGAGTGCACCACCCCGACGTGCTGCTGCGGGGACCGCAGGTTGCACGGGTCCTTGAAGGTGATCCACGGATGCCCGGTCTCGAACAGCGAGGTCAGCATCTTGCGCCACAGCTCGACCGCCCGGACCCGCCGGAACACCCGGAGCTCACCGCGGTCGGCGGCGGCCTCGTACTCCGCGTATCGCTCGGCGAAGTCGTTGCCCACCAGGTCGTGCAGGTCCGGCACCTCGTCCGGCGAGAACAGCGTCCACTGGCCGTCGGCCTCCACCCGGCGCAGGAACTCGTCGGGAATCCAGTTGGCGGTGTTCATGTCGTGGGTGCGGCGGCGGTCGTCACCGGTGTTCTTGCGCAGGTCGAGGAACTCCTCGATGTCGACGTGCCAGGTCTCCAGGTAGGCGCAGACCGCGCCCTTGCGCTTGCCGCCCTGGTTCACCGCGACCGCGGTGTCGTTGGCGATCTTCAGGAACGGCACCACCCCGGAGGACAACCCGTTGGTGCCCTTGATGTGTGCGCCGATCCCGCGGACCGGGGTCCAGTCGTTGCCCAGGCCGCCGGAGTACTTGGCCAGCAGGGCGTTGTGCTTGATGCGCCTGGAAGATGTCGTCCAGATCGTCCGCGACGGTGGTCAGGAAGCAGGACGACAGCTGCGGCCGGGTGGTGCCGGCGTTGAACAGGGTCGGTGTCGAGGACATGAAATCGAAGCGACGAGAGCAGCCGGTAGAACTCGATCGCCCGGCCCTCCCGGTCGATCTCCCGGATGGCCAGACCCATCGCCACCCGCATGAAGAACGCCTGCGGCAGCTCGTATCTGGTCCCGTGGTCGTGCAGGAAGTAGCGGTCGTACAGGGTCTGCAGCCCGAGGAAGGTGAACTGGTTGTCCCGCTCGCCGTCGAGCGCCTGCGCCGATCCGGTCGAGATCGAAATCGGCCAGCACCGGGTCGAGCTGGCCCAGTTCGACACCACGCCGGACGAAGGCGGCGAAGTAGCCGGCGTACCGCTCGTTCATCTGGGTCGCCGACGCCTGCTGCGGCGTTCCGGCCAGGAAGCTCAGGGCCTCGGCGCGCAGGGTGTCGTTCAGCAGCCGGGCCGCGACCTGCGAGTACTGCGGCTCGGTCTCGACCAGGGCCCTGGCGGCCATGATCGGCGCCAGACCCAGTTCGCGTTCGGAGATCCCGTCGTACAGGTTGTCCTGGGTCCCGGCCAGCACGGTCGCCGGATCGGTGTCGTCCAGACCCGCGCAGGCCTCGGCGATCACCGTCGACAGCCGGATCGGTGTCCAGCGGAACTGTGCGTCCCGTCGGCCCGGTTGACCGTGAAACCAGCGGTGCCGCTGACGCTTTCGCCCGCGGGCAGCTGGGTGCGCTCGCCGCGGGCACGGCGGTGCTCCTCGCGGTACAGGATGTAGGCGCGGGCGACGGCTGCGTGACCGCCGCGCATCAGCGCGAGTTCGACCTGGTCCTGGACCTCTTCGAGGTCGACCGGCCGACCGGGGGCATCGGCTCCGTACCGGCGGCTCAGCGTGCCGACGACGGCGTCGGTCAGCTCGACGACCTGCGCCCGCAATCGCGACGATCGGCCGGCCGATTCACCCTCCACCGCGAGGAAGGCCTTGGTGATCGCGACGGCGATCCGGCCAGGGTCGAACTCGGCAATGCTGCCGTTCCGGCGGAGCACCCCCATCCCGGCCGCGGCGGGCGCGAGCTGGCGGGGCGGGTCCGAGATCTGTTGGTGCGAGCCGTCCTTGGCGGTGGTGATCACTGCAGTGCTGGTCATCGCTCTCTCCTCGCGAGCTCAGTCGCCTGCGACGAAGTCGTCAGGCGCAAATCAAGCACGAGAGCGTGTCTGCCGGTTTTGCCAGACCCGCTCTCCCGCCGGCACCTGCTGGCGCCGACGGTCAGCTGCCCGACACCGAGGACCACGGAGGGGATGCGGCGGCGACCGCAGGGGTCGCTCGCTTCGCACCGACCCTCCCTCGGGGTCGAGCAACAGACGCATTCCAGGTTCGAAATGCGTCGCGAAGGCAGGTCTTCGGACTTGTGGGCAACGGGATCGGGTGATCCCGCGGGCCTACTGGCCGTCGCTTCCCGGGGGCGTTGCTGCTCGAGCCCCCAGTGCTGACGCACCGGACCTGGCAGGCCCGGTGGGACGGCTGTCGTTCCCACTCACCGCTGCGGGGCAGTCCCGGATTCGCACCGGGTTCCCTCTTGCCTCCCCCACCCGATGATCTTCGGCCGGGGGAACCTTCAGCGAGATGAACATACATCTGGTGGTCGGTGATCCGCGCAACCCCCACATATCGGGGTCGGCGTGTCGCAATCGAAGTTTCTCGCTGCGACGGCGTGTCGGCCGCGGCACGCCGATCGCGGGCTGGTCGGGAGGAGAAAACGCGCCGATCGCACGCGCATGGCAGCATGCCATGCGTGACCGACTTCCCCGCGTCCTTCCCGACCGCCCGCACCCCGAACCCGATGGATGCCCCGCCGCTGCGCTGGGGCGTGCTGGCTCCGGGCCGGATCGCCGGGTCGTTCGTCGACGCCCTGTCCCGGCACACCCGCCAGCAGGTGGTCGCCGCCGGCTCCCGCTCGCTCGACCGGGCCCGGGCCTTCGCCGATCGGTTCGGCATCGAGCGCGCCTATTCGTCCTACGAGCAGCTGGTCGGCGACCCCGACATCGATGCCGTCTACGTCGCCTCGCCGCACAGCGAGCACGCCGCCCAGGCGCTGCTCGCGATCAGCGCCGGGAAGCCGGTACTGGTCGAGAAGGCGTTTGCCCGCAACGCGTCCGAGGCCAGGCAGGTGGTCGGCGCCGCCCGCGCGGCCGGCGTCCTCGCGATGGAAGCCATGTGGACCCGTTACCTGCCGCAGTCCGACGTCATCGCCCAGTTGTTGGCCGACGGGGTGCTGGGCGAGGTGGTCACGGTGCTCGCCGATCACGGTCAGAGTTTCGACTTCGACCCGAACGGGCGGCTGTTCAACCCGGCGCTGGCCGGCGGGGCCCTGCTGGACCTCGGGGTCTACCCCATCTCTTTCGCATCCTTCGTGCTGGGCAACCCGGACGAGATCGTGGCGACCGGTACCCGGACCGCCACCGGGGTCGATGCCCAGGTCGGCGTGGTGCTGTCCACCGGTGCCGCACAGGCCTGCATCAACACCACCTTGTTGGCCAGAACCCCGACGACGGCGTCGATTTCCGGCAGTGCGGCCCGCCTGGAGATCTCGGGTCCGTTCTACGAGCCGGGCACGATCTACCCTGACCGCCGGCGCCGAACAGCGGCTGGTCCGCGATGGGGACGTGATCACCGGTCATCACGGCTTGTGCTTCGAGGCTGCTCATTTCGCCACCTTGATCGCGCAGGGGGCAACCGAATCTCCGCTGCTACCGCTCGACGAGACGGTCGCCGTGCTGGACACCATCGACCGGATCCGCCGCCAGATCGGCGTGATCTACCCCGGCGAGTAGATCGCATCCAGCGAGACACGCCAGCCCTGTGACGGCGGTCATCCGGCTTCGCTCTTGCCAACGCACTGAACACGCGTTTAGCATACTGTCCATGTGTTCAGCGAAGCGTGCGATGGACGACCTGACCGCCCGGGCCCGGATCCGGGATTCGGCGATCGTGTACTTCGGGCGGCACGGATTCCAGTCGGCCACCGTGCGCGCCATCGCAGCCGACGCCGGCGTCTCCCCCGCCCTGGTGATCCACCACTTCGGCTCCAAGGACGCCCTGCGCGAGGCCTGTGACCAGTACGTCACCGATTCGATCGACGAGCTCACCGACCAGGCCTCGACCCATCTGCAGCCCCGCGACCTGCTCGACCTGATGACCCGCGCTCCCGCGCTGTCGCCGCTGGTGCCGTACATGATCCAAGCCGTGACCGAGGGCGGGCCGTTCGCCGGCAAGCTCTGGGACCGGCTGGTGCAGGACGCCGAGACCTACCTGCGGGCCGCCACCGCGGCGGGGATCGTGCGACCGACCGCCGACGAGCGGAGTCGCGCCGAGATGCTGAGCGTCTTCAAGCTCGGTGCCTACATGCTCGCCCGGTACATCGTGCCGCCGAACGACGGTGACACCGAGGGCGACGCCGCTGATCACGACGGTGCGATCGCCGGATCGCCGCCCACAGGTTCACCGGCGGACAAGGGGACCGGCCGGCAACCCCCCGATTTCGACATCGTGGCGGTCGCCGAGAAGTTCACCATTCCCAGTCTCGAATTGTTCACCTACGGCTTGTTCACCAACTCGGACTACCTGGACGCGTTCGTCGCGCACCAGCAGGACACCCGGCCGCGGCCGGGTGATCAGGAGAAAGGCACCACGACATGAGTACGGAATCCGACGCGATCATCATGAACGACATCGTCAAGACGTTCGGCCACGTCCGGGCCCTCGACGGCCTGAACCTCTCGGTCGCGACCGGCGAGGTGCACGGATTTCTCGGCCCGAACGGCGCCGGCAAGTCCACCGCCATCCGGGTGCTGCTCGGCCAGCTGCACGCCGATTCCGGTACCGCGCAGGTGCTCGGCGGCGACCCCTGGCGCGACGCGGTCGAGCTGCACCGCCGGCTCGCCTACGTGCCCGGGCGATGTGAACCTCTGGCCGAACCTGTCCGGCGGCGAGGTGATCGACCTGCTGGCCCGGTTGCGCGGCGGTATCGACATCCGTCGGCGGGACGAGCTGATCGAACGGTTCGAGCTGGACCCGCGCAAGAAGGGTCGCGCCTACTCCAAGGGCAACCGGCAGAAGGTCGCGATCGTCGCCGCACTGGCCTCCGACGTCGAACTGCTGATCCTGGACGAGCCGACGACCGGCCTCGACCCGTTGATGGAGGCCGTGTTCCAGGACTGCATCAACGCCGAAAAGGACCGGGGCAGGACCGTCCTGCTGTCCAGCCACATCCTGTCCGAGGTCGAGGCGCTGTGCGACCGGGTCAGCATCATCCGCTCCGGCGCGGTGGTGGAGACCGGAACCCTCGCCCAGCTGCGGCATCTCACCCGCACCGCGATCACCGCCGAGCTCGACGCGGTCCCGCCGGCGCTGACCTCGGCCACCGGCGTGCACGATCTGGTCGCCGAGGGCGCCAGGGTGCGGTTCGACGTCGATTCCGCCGAACTGGACCGGGTGCTGCGAGTGCTGGTGGACGGTGGGGTGCGCAGCCTGACCGCGACGCCGCCCACGCTCGAGGAGTTGTTCCTGCGGCACTACGGCGAACGGGTCGACAGCGGCGACGAGCCGGCCGACACGGCCGCGGCCGCCCGGCACGCCGGACGCCATCAGCAGGAAGCGGCAGCGCGATGACTGCCACCCTCGCCGTGAGACCTGCGGCAACGACCAGCCGGTCGACCCGGAACAAACTGACCGGAACCGGCGCGTTGATCAGATTGAACCTGCGGCGGGAACGGATCCCGCTGCTGGCCTGGATCCTTGGCATCGGTGCCGTTGCGGCGTCGACGTTCTCGACCATCGCGGCGTTGTACCCGGAACCGGCCGAGCGCGCCGCGCTCGCGCTGAGCATCTCGACGAACCCGGCCTTCCTGGCGATCACCGGCCCCATTTCGGACACCTCGGTCGGGGCGATCAGCGCATGGCGGGTCGGCGCGGTCGGCACCTCGCTGGTCGGGCTGATGGCGATCTTCACGGTGATCCGGCGCACCAGGGCGGACGAGGAAACCGGACGCACCGAATTGCTGTCCTCGGCCGTCGTCGGTAGGGCCGCTCCGCTGGTTGCGGCGGTCACCGTGGCGATCGGGGCGAGCCTGGCCATTGGCGTGCTGATCGCAGCGGCCGGTATCGGCAGTGGTCAGGATGCGGCGGGGTCGATCGCCTTCGGCGCGGCGATGGCCGGGTGCGGGCTGGTCTTCGGCGGCGTCGCCGCGATCGCCGCCCAACTCGCCGAGAGTTCACGGACGGCGCTGGGCATCGCCTGCGGCGTGTTGGCCGCCGGCTACGGCCTGCGGGCGATCGGTGACGTCCAACCGTCGTTGAGCTGGCTGACCTGGCTGAGTCCGCAGGGCTGGGCCAACCACGTCGGAGCCGTACGGCGACAACAACTTCGCGGTGCTCGGTCTGTTCCTGGTCGCCACCGTCGCGGCGCTGGTGGTCGCCGGCTGGCTGCTCGACCGGCGTGATCTGGGACTGGCGATGTTCCCGGCCAGGTTGGGTCCGGCCGACAACCCGAGGATGTCCAGCGCGGGGGCGCTCGCCGCGCGACTGCACCGCGGTTCGTTGATCGGTTGGACGGTCGGCATGGCAGCCCTCGGCGCCGTCACCGGCGCGGTCGCCTCGACCAGCAGCGACCTGCTGACCGGCAATCCCACATAGTGCTTCCGCCCATTCGGGTTGGCGAGGAACCCCCGGCGCTTCAGCGTATTGGCCAAGCGAAAGACGCTGCTCGGGTCGATCCCGAGAATCTCGGTCAGTCGGGCCAGCGGAACGGGATCGGCCGACCCCGCCACCGCTTCCAGGAGCGATAGCGCGCGTTCCACGCTTTGTACGAGCGGCGTCTCCACCGCCCCTCTCCTGACTCTGGCGCGCTTTCCGCCTTCGCCAACGCTCTGGTGGCCACGGTCCACTGTTCTTCTCCCCATGTCGTTCCGCTCCGCTTTCAGCGACGTCGCACGCGAGCGCAGACCTGGCGTGCGCGCCTCACTCGTTACCGCTTCATCCCGCTCTTTGATCGACTTCATTTCGCCTGCAGGCCGTGCAGCGCGTACCGTGCCATGGCCTCCGTGTTCTTGTTCTTCAGCATAGCCTTGAGGACCGGTTCGGAACGGGATGAGCCGAAGATCGCCAGCTGCCGGCAGATGGCATCCTTGGCGCCGAGCGGGGCCTGGCTTTGCAGCACCTTCAACATCTTCTGCTCGGCATCGGCCGCGCCTGCCTTCGTCGCCGCGGCCAGCGCTGACTTCGCGTTCGAACCGCCGCACCTGGGCGCGATCCTGCCCGAAGTCATAGCTCGTCATCGCCGCCAGCGCCGTGTCGAACTGGCTGGTGCCGCGCGGGCGCGGCGTCGCATCCGCCTCGAGATCGCCGAGCGCGTACTGCGTGCCGGCGAGGAACATCGCCAGCATCCGCGGGTCCCAGAACGGGTCAGGGTTGTGTCCAAGGGTGGTATAGAAGACCCGCGCCTTGCCGTGCTGGCGAATCCAGGCGACGGGATAATCGTTGTCGTCGCGCAGGCACTGGCCGGAGCATCGCCCCTGCATCATGTCGGTCGCGATCGGATCGATGCTCAGGAGCACCCGCACCTTGTCGCGCGAATACGGCGGCCCCAGGCGATAGAACTCATCGACGTACTCGAACGGCTTGCCGTCGAAGGCGCGGGCGATCGGGTGTGGTCGGGTCTTCGATGTTGATGGTGGCTTTCTCCGTCGGCTCGCGGTGCGAGGCGCCGGCCGCGCCGAGGATCTCGCCGAACTCGGTCCACTGCGGCGACGCGACGCTGGTGCCGTGATTGCCGATCACGCCGCCGCCCCGGGCCACGAACGCGACGAACGCGGCGCGCATCTCCGGCGTGTCGAAGATGTCGCCGACGGTGTTGTTCAGATACACCGCGTCGTATTGCTGCAGGTTTGCCGCGGAGATGGCGCCAGGTTCGCTCGACAGCGTTGCCGTGAAGGCCCCGGTTTTCTCACCCATCAACTGCACCGCGAGATTGGCGTGAGGAATCGAGGCGTGGCCGCCGTAAGGCTTGCCGTTGTAAATCCCCTGCCGATCGAAGACGAGGAGTTTCCGGGACTTCCTCGGAGTGGCAGGCGCCTTCGCGGGCAGGGCGGCCTCGATTTTCGCGCGTTCCTCGGGCGAGACTTCGCGCCGCCGGCGTGGCTCCTGCGCCTGGCCCGCCGCCGTCGGCGCCTGCGGCTGGGCGGCCGGCGCTGGCGTCTGCGCCGCAGTTGCGCGCTCGTGTGGACCTGCAGCCGTGAGGATCACCGCAGCAGCGGTGGTGAGAGCAAACACGGAGATTCTCATATCGTGTAGCTCCAGGGCGCTCGAATGGCGCGTGAGAGCATGCGGTTCGCCTGCTCGTCGTCGATGAATCGTTCCGCCTTCGGATCCCAGCGCAGCTTGCGCTGCAGCTGCATCGCGATGGCGGATTGCTGGCACATCGTTTCCGCGTGCACGGCCGCCGTGATCGGCGAGATCGGCTGCGCTTTCTTCCGGATGGCGTCGAGGAAGTTCTGCTTGTGGTCGTCCGAGAAGATGACGTGCTTCTCGTTCGGCCCGATGACCGTCTGCGCCAGCGACTCGGGCTCGGTTTTCACCCCCTGACGGCTGACCCAGATCCAGCCCTTCGACCCGGTGACCAGGCTGGCCATGCCGCCCAGCTCGAACTGCTTGGCTCTCTTCTTGGCGGTGACGAGATCCATGTGGATCACGGTGGGGCCGCTCGCGTATTTCTGTTCGACGGTCCACGAGTACGGCACGTCGCGGATGTCCTCGTAATAGCGCGCGCGCCCTTCGATCTCGGTCGGCGTCGTGTCGTCGGTGTCGAAGAAGAACTGCGCGGCGTCGAGGTCGTGAATGCCCCAGGCCCCGCCGAGACAGCCGAGGCCGTAGTCGCGGATGAACAGCCAGGTGAGCGAGACGCGGACGTCGCTGTACGGCACGTACGGCGAGGGCCCGAGCCACTGGTCGTAGTCGAACCCGGCGGGTGGATCCTTCAACGTCTCGGGGGGCTCCGGCTTGGGCGGTGAGCCGCCGGCCGAGCCGATCATGATGTTGCGCACGTCGCCGATGTAGCCGTTCCGGACCAGCTCCGCGGTGAGCCGGTAGTTGACGCTGGAGCGCTGCTGCGTGCCCCACTGGAAGACCACGCCGTATTTCTTCACCGCGTCGCGCAGCGCCAGGCCTTCGGCCAGCGTGACGCTGAGCGGCTTCTCGCAGTAGATGTGCTTCCCGCGGCGCGCCGCCTCGATGCCGATCAGCGGATGCCAGCGTTCCCCGGTGGCGATGACGACCGCATCGATGTCCGGCCGCGCCAGCAGCTCGCGGAAATCGGGATGCGCGGCGCATTTCGAATCGCCATACTGCTGATTGACCGCGCCCTGCGCGCGTTCGAGGGTTTCCAGACGGACATCGGAGATGCCGAGGATCCGGACGTCCGGCATCTTGAGGAAGCCGCTGCACGTGGCCGCCGCCCATCCTGCCGACGCCGATGTGCCCGATCGTGATGCGATCGCTCGGCGGCGTCGCCTGCGATCGGGCGATGACGTGCCGGGGCACGATCATCGGCGCCACGGCCGCGGCCGTTGCGGCGCGCAGGAAATCGCGACGATTCACCTGCGAACGCGGAGCCGGAGGGATGGTCGACACTCTTTCCTCCCATGGGACGCGAGCGTCTGGCTTGACACCCGGCGGCGCCGTTAGTATAAGAGCTGCGCAGTCAGTTTGCGCAATGCGCAAACAAGGGTTCAAAAAAATTCTCGGCCCTTCCCGCGCCGGCCAATCAGCGGAGCGTCGGAAACAGCGAGGTTTTCCGTGGCAGGTTCAGTGAATCGTCGGACGTTCACCAAGGCGGTACTCACCGGGCTCGGCGCGGCGGCGATGCCGCAGGTGACCGCCGGCGCCGCCAGCCAGCCGGCTGCCACCGAGCCAGAGCAGCGCCGCGAAGCAGCTTCGCATCGGTTGCACCTCCCTGGTGTGGGGCGTCTTTCCCCGCGCTCCGGAGCCGCTCGAAACCGCTGTGCGCGACATGTCGGAGCTCGGCTACAAGGGCTTCGAGACGTTTGGCCAGGTCGCTGGAGGACTGGGACAAGAAAGGCACGCTGGAAAAGCTGATCTCCCAGTACAAGATTCCGCTCATCTCTGCGTACGCCCCCCTGAACGTGATCGATCCCTCGGTTCGCAAGAACGAAATTGCCACGATCGTCCGCTGGGGCAACATTCTCAAGAAGTACGGCGCCAACTTCATCGTGATCGAGGCCGGCGGCGCCAAACGCACGGGCTACGACTTCGCCGCGCACCGCGCCAACATCGTGGCGGCGCTGAACGACTACGGCAAGGCCTTGGCCGATCTCGGCGTGGGCTCGGGCTTGCACCAGCATACCGGGACTGCGATCGAAACCCGCGACGAGGTCTATGCGGTCATGGAAAGCGTCGACACGCGGGTCTTCAAATTCGCGCCCGACGTCGGTCAGCTGCAGAAAGGCGGTGCCGACGCCGCGAAGGTCATCAAGGACTTCGCCTCGATCACCGTGCACATGCACCTGAAGGATTTCGTCAACGGTCCGCACATGGGCGGCTATTCCCCGCTCGGCATCGGCATGGTCGATCTGAAAGCGATCCTCGAGACGATGGAGCAGGCGAATCCGAAGGCGAACATCATGCACGAGCTCGACCCGTCGCGAAACATGCCCTACACGCCGCGTCAGACCGCGGAAATCAGCAAGTGGTATCTCCAGAAGCTGGGTTACATGCTGGGAACCTCAGCGTTTTCGCGAAACGATCAGCCCTAACGGTTGCGTTCTGCCGCTTCTCACGTCTCGAGCATGCTCGCGAATTGCGGACCCGGCTACGATCGCGTCTAGGCAACCGTGATCCAGCGGGTCCGCCACTGATCCGCGGACCGGACCTCCACTGACACACGGCTGGCATCGTCACCGTCATCGACACGCTCGCGGTCCGCGCCGACGCGTTCGACACCGCGCTGATGGTGCTCGGGATGGACGAGGGAATGGCTTTGGCGAGAAAGCTGGACCTCGCTGCCCTGTTCATCGAGCGCACCGCTGCGGGATTCACCGAGCGGGCGACGCCACGCTTCGAGGCGATCGCCGCGAAACGTTAACAACTTTGGAGGATGGAATGATTGTTCTGACAGCGAAGTACTTTGCGAAGACAGGGAAGGGAGACGAGGTCGAGGGCTTGCTGCGCCGGATGGCGCCGCTCGTCAGCGCCAATGAACCCGGTTGCAAGCTCTACCACGCCAATCGATCCGCCGATAATCCCGATATTTTCCTGCTCTACGAGCATTATGCCGACCAGGCCGCGCTCGACGCCCATCGCAACACGCCACATTTCAAGGAGATCATCGAGGGCGTCATCGTCCCGCTCCTCGAGAAGCGGGAGCGTGAGCTGTATCAGTCGGTGATCGCGTAGCCGTCCGACATGAAGCTGGTGTCGTTCTTCCTGCCGTCGCCGATGGGACCACAGATCCGCACGGGAGCGATCGACGCCGCGGGCGGCATCGTCGATCTCGCCGGGGCCTTCCGTGCGTTGCTGATCGGCGAGGGGCTTCCTCAGGGGGCGGCCGTGCGGATCAGCGAGGCGCTGTTGCCCGGCGACATGGTGGCGCTGATCGAAGGAGGCGAACGCTCACTCGACGCCGCGCGCCGTGCCATGCAGTGGGCGGCTGACGAGGGGCCGGACGCCGGCGGCGTACCGGTCGTGCATCAGGCGGAGGGACTTCAATTCCTCCCGCCGGTCCCGCGGCCGCCCTTACTGCGGGACTTCATGGGGTTCGAGACCCACCTGCGCAACATCTATCCGAAGCTGGGGCGCGAGATCCCGCCCGAATGGTACAAGATTCCGGTCTACTACAAGGGCAACCCCGGCAGCCTGGGCACGCACGGGGACGACATTCCGATCCCCTCCTACGCCACGGCGCTCGACATCGAGTTCGAACTGGCGATGGTCATCGGCCGCGGCGGCATCAACATCCCGCCGAGCGCGCGCTCGACCACATCTTCGGCTACATGATTTACAACGACTTCAGCGAGCGGGTGATTCAGGCCCGCGAAATGTCGGTCGGCCTTGGTCCGGCCAAGGGGAAAGACTTCCTGCGCGGCCACGTGATGGGACCGTGCTTGGTCACCGCAGACGAGGTTCCCGATATCTACAACCTCCGCATGGTCGCTCGCGTCAACGGCGAAGTCTGGTGCGAGAGCAACTCCGGCACGATCCATTGGAAGTTCGAGCAGATGATCGCCCACGCCTCGACCGATGAGACCGCTGCGCCCGGGCGAGATCCTCGGCTCCGGAACGGTCGGCGGCGGATCGGGCGCCGAGCGCGGCACGTTTCTCGGCCGCGGCGACGTCGTCGAGCTCGAAGTCGAACGCCTTGGCACGTTGAGGAATCGAGTTATCTGAATGCCGATCGCCACGATCAATCCCGCAACCGGGGAAACGCTGCGGACGTTCGATGCACTGACCGACGCCAGCTCGACGACAAAATCGCGCACGCGGCGCGAGACGTTCCAGACCTACCGCCGGACGCCGCTCGCCGAGCGCGCCGCCTGGCTGCTGCGGGCCGCGGAGATCCTCGAAGCAGAGCAAAGCGCGTTGGGCCGCCTGATGACCACCGAGATGGGCAAGCTGGTCAAAGCCGGCGGCGAGGAAGCGGTCAAGTGCGCGTGGGGCTGCCGGTTCTACGCCGAGCAGGCCCCGCGCATGCTCGCCGACGAACCGGCGCAGAGCACGGCGACGAAGAGCTTCGTCCGCTATCAGCCGCTCGGTCCCATCCTCGCGGTGATGCCCTGGAACTTCCCGTTCTGGCAGGTCTTCCGCCTGGCGGCCCCGGCGCTGATGGCTGGCAACGTCGTGCTGCTCAAGCACGCCTCGAATGTGCCGCAGTGCGCGCTGGCGATCGAGGACATCATCCGGCGCGCGGGCTTTCCCGACGGCTCGTTCCAGACCCTGCTGATTCCTCCGGGCCAGGTTCAGCGCGTCCTCGACGATCCACGCGTCGCGGCGGTCTCGCTGACCGGGAGCGAGCAGGCCGGCCGCAGCATCGCCGCGCCGCCGGCCGGCAGATCAAGAAGACCGTGCTCGAGCTCGGCGGCAGCGACCCGTTCATCGTGATGCCGAGCGCCGACATGCGCGCGGCCATCGAGACGGCGGTCAAGGCGCGCGTCGTCAACAGCGGCCAATCGTGCATCGCCGCCAAGCGTTTCATCGTGGCCGAGGCTGTCGCGGACGCGTTCGAGCGCGGCTTCACGGAGAAGATGCAGGCGCTCAAGGTCGGCGATCCACTGGATCCCGCCACTGAAGTCGGGCCGCTGGCGACGAGAACCACGCTCACGGACCTCGACGATCAGGTGCGACGTTCAATTGCCGCCGGTGCACGCGTGCTGGCCGGTGGCCACCCGCTCGAGCGGCCGGGGAACTACTACGCGCCGACGGTGCTCACGGATATCGAAGCCGGGTTCGCCGGCTTACGCAGAGGAGCTGTTCGGGCCGGTCGCGGCCCTGTTCCGGGTGCGCGACGCCGGCGAGGCGATCCGCGTCGCCAACGACACCTCGTTCGGTCTCGGCTCGAGCGTGTGGACCAACGATGCTGCGGAACGCGCGCAGATTCATCGACGAGATCGAGGCAGGGCAGGTATTCGTGAATGGCATGGTGGTGTCCGATCCGCGCCTGCCGTTCGGGGGCATCAAGAACTCCGGATACGGACGCGAGCTCGGCGTGTATGGCATCCGCGAGTTTGTCAACGTCAAGACGATTTGGATAAACGACGCAGGCGCCGGGCATCCAGAGAGCCGGACTGAATAGAGTCGGGCGCGGTGGCGAGCCGGTCCGAGCACTCGGACCGCGCGGGGATTCTCTGGCGACGGGGCAGTCTGATCTTCGCGGACGGCGGCGCACTGGGAGGGCAAAGTGAGCAGCGCAAACTCATCGACCTCAGCATGGAGGTCTACAAGGGGATGATGACCTATCCCAACGTTGCCAAGCCGGTCATCATCGAGATGGAGAGCCACAGCGAGATGGCGCGCAGCGTCGGCACCGATCAGTACGGCGTCGACGAGATCACCAATCACTGCATGATCGTCACCGGCGATCACATCGGCACCCACATCGATTCGTGGGGCCACGTGAAGCCCGACGCCCCGCGTGCCGAAGGGATTCCAATCGACTACTGCTACGGCGACGGGGTCGTGCTCGACCTGACCCACAAGCGAGCGGGGGAGGAGATCACCCCGGACGACATCGACGAGGCCGAACGGAACCTCGAGGGCTACCGATCAAGGCGCTGGACATCGTGCTGCTCCGGACCGACGCCGCGCGGCAGCGCACCGAAAAGAGCTACCTCACGAATCATCCGGGAATGACGAAGGAAGCGGTTCACGCCGTGCTCGATCGCGGCGTCAAGGTCATGGGCATCGACGCCATCGGTTTCGACCCGCCAGTGGCGCAGATGTTCGAGCGGCGTAAGTTCTGGGAAGCACACCGCGTGATGCGGGAGCGCGAGTACTACCACCTCGAGAATCTGTGCAACCTGCACGAAATCCCGCGCGCCCGTACCATTCCTTCATCGTCAGCGTGCTGCCCGTGAAGTGGCGGGGCGCATCCGCAGCGCCGGTCAGGGCGGTGGCAATCATCGAGGACGCGGGGATGTGAAAGGGCATCGCCTACGTTGGTGGCGGTGACATGACGACGAGCGACGAGTCTCTCGAGGGCGGGGCGAACGAGTTTCATGGCGCGGAGCTCCAGAGACTCACGTATCGGGCTTGCCAACAGACGAGTGCCGGTTGACCAGCCGTGCAGCCGGTTCGATAGGCGGCCGGTGAGATGGCGCAATATCATTTGCGCGATGCGCAAGTCTGTTGCGGGCCGGCCACACGGTGCAATCCTCGACAGGGTTTATCGTTTCGCGGTGATTTCCTCAAAGCGTGGCGTCACGCGTTCGGCGAAGCCGTCGCTCGTGCGTTCGATGAACAGCGCGGCGAGGTTCAGCTTGGTCGCCAGCGCCATGCCCTCGTCTGTCCCGAGCACCATCAGCGCCGTGTCGAAGGCGTCGGCGCGAACCGCGAGCGGGTCGATGACGGTGACGGATGCCAGCCGGTGCGTCAACGGACGCCCGGTTCGCGGATCCAGGATGTGCGCGATCCGCTGGCCGTCGACTTCACGATACTTCCGGTAGTCGCCCGCGGTGGTGATCGCCAGATCCGAGATCGGCACGAGGCGCTGGATCGTCTCGCCGTGCAGCTCCGGACGCTCGATGGCGACCTGCCAGGGCGCGCCGGCCTCGTTGCGGCCGCGGGCCAGCACTTCGCCGCCGACGTCCACCAGGAAATCCGTAAACCCTCGATCCGTCAGTTCTCGCGCGAGCCGGTCCGCGGCATAACCGGGAACCACCGACGAGAGGTCACACTGCACGTCCGGCCTCGTCTTCCGCACGGTCACGGCCGTCGGGTTGAGCTCCACCCGGCCCGGGCCCATCGCCTCCCGCAGCCGGTCGATCTCGTCGTTCGTCGGCAGCGTGTTCCGGGGACCGCTGGGGCCGAAACCCCAGGCGTCAACCAGCGGTCCGATCGTGACGTCGAGCGCGCCGCCGGAAAGGACCCCGACATCGAGCGACCACTTGAACACCTCGAACGTCTCGGGCGCGACGACGAACGGTTCGAGGCTCGTGGATCGGTTGAATCGAGAGAGCTCCGAGTCCGGGTCCCAGGTGGACATGAGCCCTTCGATGCGATCGAGGCTGGAGCGGAGCGCCCGATCCACATCGTCAAGACCGGGAGTTTCCAGCTCGTCTTTGGCGGTGACGACCTTCACTGAAAAGGTCCCGCCCATCGTGAGACCGCGAAACTCGCTGACATGTCGCTCGCTGGCGGGCTGTTCCTCCGCCTGCGGGACGGGAAGCGGGAACAGAACAGGCAGAAGGGAAAAGGCGCACCAGCATAGGGACCACTTCACGATTTTCGCCCTGGGCTTCTTCGCCATGTCGGTGCCGCGCCGCAATTACTTGCGTGCCACAGCGGACAGCGCCCTCTTGGCAGCCACGCGCACATGCTCCGGCTGGGACGCATCGGTCAAGCCTTCGAGCAGTGCGATCGCTTGACTTCGCTGGCCGGCCGCCACGAGTCGCTCGGCGCAAATCAGCGTGCCGTCCACAAGGGCCTGCTGCACCGGCGCGGGTCCCTTCCCGCGAGCGGCCGCGAGCGCTTTGGCCGCCTCGGACGTGCCGATCTCTCCCAAGGCCTTGGCGGCTGCCGCCGCGGACTCGGGATCCTCCCTCAGGATCTTGATGAGGGCTGGCGTGCTCGCCGCATCCCGTCGCGCGGCAACGGAATTGATCACACCGATCCTCGTGCGCCCCTTGGCCTGGCCGAGCGCATCGCGGAAGGCCTTCTCGGACTCCGTTCCCGGAATGCGCTCGAGCGCATTCCGGGCATGGACCGACAGCTCCTCTTCAAGGACCAGGGGCGCCAGGGCCGGCACCGACGCCGGCGTGCCGATGAGGGCCAACTGGCGGCACACGAAGGACCGGGCCACGTGCGAATAGGCGGGGGTGAGTGTCGCCGCGAGGCGCCGTTCGAGCGCCGCGCGATTCGCCGTGTTCCCCTGCACGGCCATGACCGCCTTGTCGATGGGCTCGGACCGGCGATCGTGGCCGACTTGTACTCTTCAGCGCCTCGAAGGCCTGGTCGAGGTCCGCGGGAGGTGCCTCTGAGCGCTCGCCGCTATCTGTACCTGACCCGGAGCGTCTGACAGCGGTAAGTGCGCTGGCGCTGAGCTCGAGGGTCGGGCGGTGCTGTGGTGTTTGGAGCACATCGTCGTGTTTCCTCGAGTCACACGGTCCAGGGCGCGCGCATCGCCCGTTGGCGCATCTGATTGGCGGTCTCATCGCCGATGAACGTTTCGCTGATCGGATCCCACTTCTGCGTGCGGCCCGTCCAGGTGGCGATGTTCGCGAGGTGCCCGATGTTTGACGATCGCGTCGCGGCCTCCACATTCGACACCGGCTGCAAGCGCAGCCGAATCGCCTGAATCCAGTTGTCGTGGTGCGCGTAACCGCGCGCCCGATAGATCTGCTCGGCCAGGTCCTGCGGCGAGGTGGCACCGGTCTTCCCGTCGGCCGCCTGCAGCGGCTCGGGCGGCGTCAGCAGCACGTCCGCCAGGATGGCCGGGTTGGAGGCTTTCAGCGGGCCCTGGCGTCCGGCGACGATCCATCCGCGGTCGCCGACGAACAGGATCTCCCACATGAAGCGCGTCGCCGGATCGAAGCCCGCCGGAATTTCCTGGAACTTGGGATTGAGCTGGCCCTGGAACGACTGCACGAGGACGCCGTTCGCGTACTTGTAGTCGATGATCCGACGCTCGGGCGTCCCGGGAACGATCTCCACCGGGCCGCTGTCGTCCATGCCCATCACCCACTGCGCGATGTCCAGGTGATGCACGCCATTGGAGGTGATGCTGCCGCCCGCGAAATCTCGCTGGATATCCCACGGTACCGTTCGCGAGCCCCGTTGCCCGACCGGGTGATAGCGGCTGTTGAAGGGATGGTAGGGCGCCGGGCCGAGCCACATATCCCAGTCGAGGCCGGGAGGTATGGGCTCCGCCGGAAGATTGAGGACGTTGCTCGTTCCGTACCAGTTGCAGTAGATGTTCTTCAGCGTCCCGATCCGGCCGATCTGAATGAGGTGGCGGGCGGCCGCGAAGTCGTCCGTGGAGCGCTGCTGGAAGCCCCCCTGGAGGATCCGATTATGGCGGCGGAAGGTATCGACCATGACGCGCGATTCGTGAATCGTCAGGGAAACGGGCTTCTCGCAGTAGACGTCCTTACCGGCCTTTGCGGCCATCGTCGAGATGACCGCATGCCATCGGTCGCCCGTGGCGATCAGGACGGCATCGATATCCGGACGCGCCAGGATCTCGCGGAAGTCCTTGGTGGCCGCGCAGCCCTTGTAGTTGCCACGCTTGGTCTCGGCCGCGTACGCGGTTTCGACCGTGTTCTTGGCGTCATTCAGGCGCCAATCGTCGACGTCGCACACGGCGACCACCTGAAGGTCCGGGTTGCTGACCATCCGTCGAAGGTTCCCGTTACCCATGATGCCGACGCCGATGGAAGCGACAGTGATCCGCTCGCTGGCGGCCTTCAGACCGATTCT